>NZ_JBIDCI010000001.1:0-596353 GCF_043204535.1 Streptomyces sp. NPDC047853
GGGGGGGGGGCGCGGGGGGGCCCCCCCCCCCGGCCGGGGGGGCGGGGGGGGGGGGGGGGGGCCGGGGCCCCCCGGCCCCGGCCCCCGCCCCCCCGGCCGGTCACCCCGCTGCGCTGGACACGCCTGCGATCAGGTGGCGCGCTCGATGTTGTCGGCGCTGGTGTTCGCGGACTTGCTGGCGTCGTTCAGCGTGTCGACCCACTTGTCGAAGGTCGGCTTCACATCGCGCCAGTCGTCCCGGAACCGGTCGGCCTTCGGACCCTTCCAGTAGCCGGAGCTGTCCGCCGTGGCCGACTGCAGGTCCTTGATCAGGAGCTGCAGGTCGTGGGCCTTGCGTGCGTACAGCTTCGACAGTTCCCGGAGCCTCGTGAGATCTGCACCGCGATCCATGGGCGTTCCTCCCCGTGTCATCAAAGGCAAGCGGACTGTCCGTTCGCAACAGTGGACGCTACAACACCACCTGCAGTTCCCGTCCACCGCTGTTGCGAATGGGATCTTCCGGTGAACGACCGGTGTGTACGGCGTGTGGCAGGGCAGGTCAGACTCCTGCCGTGGCGCGGGGGATGCGACAGTATCCTGGGGTTCCGGAGACAGCGGGGGAGAGCTGCTATGGCAAATCCTGACATACAGGAACTCAATCAGCGTGCAAGCCAGTTGAGGTCGCTGGCCGACCACATAGACGAACTCGTCGACACCGCGAAGAACCACAGCACCACCGGCATGAAGACCTGGTCGGGTCCGAACGCGGACGACGTGCGAGGCGCGCTGAGAACCTGGAAGACGAAGTGCGGCACGGTCGCGAAGACCTTGCGCGACGAGGCGCAGAAATGCTCTCAGGACGCCAAGGACTTGCAGGACAAGAAGAAGTAAGAGGCGAAGAGACCAGTGCCCTCCTTTGACAGCTCCCGTGCCCGCTTCCGTCTCGCCGACCGCCACATCGCGGTCTTCGCCCACCTCGTGGACGGTGAGACACCGCCGGAGGAGTTGACGCAGTCACTCACCGAGCTGCAACGCATCGGTCTGGTGGGCGAGGAGGGCGAACTCGCCCCGCTCCTCGGCGACCTGCTCCGCACCCTCGCCGACCCGGTCATGATGATCCAGGTGGAGATCACCGGAGCGCACGGCCCGTTGAACCACGGGGTGGTGGTCGGTCAGGACGCCGTGATCGCCCACGACGGCTGGCCGGGCGAGGAGGAGTCGGAGTACGTCTCGATCGAGCCCAACACCCTCGTCTGGGAGCTGGCCCGCAAGGTCAACCTGCACCGCGGGGAGCGGCCCGAGGAGGGCGCCCCCGAGTTCCGTGTCGGTACGACGATGGCCGCCCTGGACGCCGCCTTCGTCGCCCTGGAGGAACCGGGCCCCGACGACGACGCCACCCGCGACCTCGTCCGCACGGCACTCGTCGAGGCGGACCCCGCGCTCGCGGACCGGGACCAGACACTCACCACCCTCCGCGACCTGATCGTCTCCCTGAACGCGACCTGGCGTATCACCACGAGCTGGGACGGCGAGCACGAGGGCGAACGGGCAGCCATGGTCCGCGCCCTGGCCGTCTGGGACTGCGGCCCTCTCGGCCACTGGATCCGCGAACAGCCGGAGGAGCCGATCCTGCCCGGGCAGGTCGGCCCCGAGAGCCCGCTGGTCCTGGTGCGTTCCCACGCGGCGGAGGTCTGGCGGAAGATCACCGCCCTGATCCCCGACCGGGAGGAACTGGTCGGCGGCGGCAGCACCGCGTGACCACCGCCCACACGGTCCCCGCGGGGGCGGTGCCCCCCGCCCGCGGGCCGGGACGACGCTGGTGGCCGGCGACCCTCTGGGTCACCCTGGGCACCCCGTCGGCGCTGGCCGGCTGCGGCTGGCTCGGACAGGACGCCGGCCTGCTTGCGACGCTGCTCGGTGTGGTGGTGGCCCTGCTGGTGCTCGCCGCGGCCTGGATCCTGTGCGGCGCGAAGGCGGGCGCCGGCGTCGCTGTGTTCGGCTTCGCCTTTCTCCTTTTCGTGGGCCCCGCCCTCGGCGACTACGCGATGCGGGAGCGCGGAGTACGGCACGACGACGCCGTGATCACGGAAGTCAGTACCTACCGGGGGAAGGGCGGGGAGAGGCGCCCCGTGTGCACGGTCGCCCTCACCGACACCGACACCGACACCGACCGCGGACGCACCGTCGAAGTCGGCGACACCGGCGGCTGCACACGCGACTTCACCCCGGGCACCCACGTCACCCTCGTCGACGACCCGGAGGGCCGCCTCGCCCCACGCCTGGCCGACAAGGCCGACGGAGTCGCCCCTTACCTCCTGTGGACACTCGCCGGCCTCCTCACCGCCCTGGAGACCTGCGCCGTCTTGGGCAGACTGCACCGGCGCCGACGGCACGACGAGGCACCGCCGCATCTGAGCTGACGGCACGCTCGATCGGGTCGACGCAGGAAGCGGTCCTACACGCGATCCCCTACGAGCGCGAAGGCGAACGCAAGGCGCCGGTCGATCCAGTCGGCATGCACGGTCACCTGTTCGCTGCCCTCCGACGCCATGACCACCTCATCTCCTACCCGCCAGTCGAGCGAGCGGGGTTTGGAGCGCTGGTCACCGCCTTCGGCACCCAAGTCGGCGACTGCGCTGACGACGGTTCCGAGCAACCGGCCGGCCACACGACCGGCGATCTCCTTGGCGTCTCCGCTGACCCACTCATTGCGCCCCACGAT
This sequence comes from Streptomyces sp. NPDC047853, assembly GCF_043204535.1. Lineage (NCBI taxonomy): Bacteria > Bacillati > Actinomycetota > Actinomycetes > Kitasatosporales > Streptomycetaceae > Streptomyces > Streptomyces sp. NPDC047853. Next base: position 2,702 of record NZ_JBIDCI010000001.1, read on the forward strand.
GGCCGGGTGGCCCGGCTGCTCGATGCGCCAGGTGTGTCGCAGAGGGCGGTGCTTCGGCGGCACACGCGTGAGCTTGCCGAGGACCTGTCCTCGCCCGTCGCGCACCAGGTGGCGCTGCTCGCCCTCCTCGTCGACGGGCGGTTCCACGTGGCACAGGAGGCGACGGAGCCCGGGATCCTCGTACAGGGTGTGTTCAGGACGGGACGACAGCGCGGGTGGATGTGCCTCGGCGTTCCCCAGGAAGGCGCAGGGTGCCATGACGCGCAGAGCATCGGGTCCCTGCACCACCCGCACCGCGGGCGTTCCACGCACGGCGTACTTGCGCTTGACGGTCGCGGGGCGTTCCACGGATGAGATGACGAACGTCTGGACGTCGACCCATTCGATCGGCTCCACCGGGGGCTCGTCGACCTTCTTCCTGCCGAACGCCATGTCTGCCTCTCCAGGCCTCTCGGGGCCCTCTCCCCACGCTCGCCGAACGACTCTACCGAGACACTTCGCGGATGGCGTGGCCCGCTACGCGCTCGTCCGGGTCAGCTCGACGCCCTGCTCCGTCAGGCCCGTCACCTCGAACAGCACCCCCGCGAACTCCACCGTCTCCCCGCTGCGTACGTCCTTGTAGAGGGCGACCGGGATTCCGGCGCAGTTGGCGGCGATGCCCGCGGTGCCTGTGGTGGTGTCGACGTAGGAGGCCGTGAGGGACAGGCCCGTGGGGAAGCGCTGGACGCCGCCGTTGTCGAGGAGGGAGAGGGTGGCGCCCTTGGGCGGGAAGCCGCCCGCGGCGGTGGTCAGGACCGTGCGGTTGGTGGTGAAGCAGAGGCCGTCGTCGGCGGGGCCCTGCCGGGATTCGAGGACCTCCGGCGCGGTGGCGAGGGCCGCGCGGTCCTCGGCGGCCTTCGGCTCCAGGACCACGCGGTAGGTGCAGATCTGCCGCACGGTGTAGTCGTGGCCGGCGACGGTGAGCTCCGCTCCGGGCTCGACGTTCCACTGCCGTTGACCTGACGCGTACGTCGCGCCGTCCCGCAGTGTCGCCGTACGCTTCGTGCCGTCCGCGTCGGCTCCGGCGTACTGCACGCCGCCACCGCCGGGCAGCCGGAAGCCGCCCCCGCGCAGGACGTGCACGCCGTCGGCCGGGGCGGTCCCCACGCAGGCAGGGCCCTTGTCGCGGGCCGCGGGGCTCGCGCCGTCGCCGCCCTCGTCACCGCCGTCGGACGACGAACCGCAGCCAGCCAGCGCCAGCGCGGCCAGGGCGACGATCGCTGCCGCCGTCCCCGAAACCCCGTATCGCGTACTACTCACCGGCCTGAACACCGCTCTCTTCCTCGGCCACGACCTCGGTCGGGCGCTCCAGAACGACACGGGTGCGGTAGTCGACCTCCGCCACCCGCCATGTGTCACCGGTGATCTCCACGGTGTCGCCCGCGGTCAGTCCGTCGTACTCCACGGGCGGCCGGCCCTCGCAGCTGACCTGGATGCGGCCGTGCACCGAGGGCTGCGCGAAGACCGTCGCGACGATCCGGTGCGGGAGCCCGTCGTGCCGCACCGTGTACGGCACGTGGTACCGGAGCACCCACCGGCCGTCGAACTCGAAGGGGTACTTCACCTGGGGTCGGTCGGGCACTGCACTCACCTGTGGGGCATCGTCACGGGACATCGAAGGCCTCGGGTCCCTGGAAGTACTTGTCGAGCTGGTCCTGGCTGACGGTGATCGGAGGGTAACCCTGCACGCCCCAGGGATTGCCGAGGATGATCTTGCCGTCGTCGGTGAAGCCGCGCACGTAGTAGGCGTGGTTGCTGTGGTACGTGCTGCCCCACTCCTGCGGATGGTCCTTGTCCAGACCCTCGTCGTCCGGGGTGGAGAGGGTGACGACCTTCCCCGACTCGTACGCGCTGCGCAGCGAGTCGATGTCCTTGTCGTCGTCCTTGCCGATGCCGAGGAAGCCGCCGGACTCGAGGTCGTCGCCCTCCCGGCCGGTCAGGTAGGGGGCGGCCTTCTTCGGGTCGTCGCCCTCGATACCGCCGTACCCGCGCTCCCCCTCGCCGTCCTCCGAGTAGGTCATCGCGAAGGCCTTCTCGTAGTACGCCGGCCAGGTCTCACCGTTGCCGTACGTGCTGATCGGGTTCCCGTTCTGGTCGGTGGGCAGGTCGGAGGTCATGGTCACCCAGTGGTGATTGCCCTCCTTGTCCCAGACACGCACGCTGACCGTGCCGTTGGGGTTCTCCTTGATGCCGTCCTGGATGAACTTCGGGTCCTTCTGCGCCAGGCCGGCCAGCGAGGCGACGTACCAGCAGTCGCCGAACTGGTTCTGGCTGACGTCGTCGGCGGAGACCCCGTTCTGGAACAGCGGGTCGGAGGGAGGCGCCCAGTGGATGCCGTTGTTGGTCTGGCCGTTCTGGCTGTTGCCGCCGCTCTCGTAGGCGTCGGTGTTGGTGAACGTCGGCTGCATGCCGGGGAAGGCCGCCTGGAACTTGCCCACGTTCTCCGGACTGATCTTGGACAGCATCAGGCTCAGCGTGTCCCGGCGCGCGGTCTCGGGCAGGCCGTTGTGGTCGAACGGGCTCCAGTTGGAGTCGTCGGTGTCGGTGAGCAGCTCGTTGTAGAAGGCCAGGTCCTTGGGGGAGGCCTTCGTCATGAAGGCGTCCAGCTCGGCCGCGGTCAGGCCGTCCAGTTCCCCGGAGAACTTCTCCAGGTCCTCCCGGTTGCCGTTGCTGCCGAAGTCCTTGCCGTCCAGGGCCCGCAGGTCACGCAGAGCGGAGTCGATCTTCTTCGCGTCCGGCGGCTTCTCGTCCAGGAAGACGCTGCCGTCACTGACCGGGTACCCGCGCTTCTCCAGCTCCTGCAGGCCCTCCAGCTGCTTGACGCGGCGCTTCATGGACGCCTGCATGTCGCCCAGCTCGCCCTGGAGCGAACCGGGCAGGCGCCGGCGGCCGCCGAAGAACGACGGCATGGGGATCAGATCGCCGACCAGCCCCTGGAGATCGGGGTCACGGGAGGCGCTCTGCCCGGCCGGCAGGTTCTGCTGGGCGGTGGTGAGCAGGGTCGCGAGTCGGCTGTGCAGCTGCCCCGAGTGCCCGGCGAGGCTGTCGAGATCACCGGCCAGCGCCCGCAGCTTCGCGGCGTCGAAACCTCGGAAGGCCATCAGTTGCCGCCCGTCCCGGCCTTGGCCTTGTCCTTCTCCTTGGCCTGCAGGTCCAGCTCCTCCGCCTGGCTCTCCCAGCGGGTCGCGTCCGCCAGCAGGGCCGTACCCATGCCGTTGAGCGTGCGCTGCCGCTGCTGCAGGGTGCCGGTGCACTCGTCGGCGAACGGACCCTGCCAGATCGCACCCTTGTCGTCACCGGTACGGAAGCCGGCGGCGCGCGGGGAGGCCTTCTTCACCGCGTCGTCGAGATACGGCCCGAGGTGACGGGCCAGGATGCGCGCCTCGCGGGCACACTCGCGCAGCTGCTTGGCGCGCTTCTTCAACTCGGCGGCGTCCTCGCTGGGCCCCACGTCCGCATCCTCCCCCGTTCGCCTTCTCCGTACGGCGCCGGGCTCGCTCGACGGAGCCATGACACCGCTGGTGCAGCATACGGGGCGGGGGACCAGGGCCCAGGTGGGGGCGATTCGTCTCCACGGATGACGCACAACCACCACACTTGCGCCCCGGCCGAGGCCGGCGACGCGCCGTTCCGGCACGGGCGCGATACCCCGCCGGCCGGCTCGGAGCCCTCGCGGCCACCCTGCGACAGCCGGGCTCCGCCTGGCACCATGAGGTGATCCGCCTCCCGCGGGGCGGAGCCGGTGATCGACGGACGGGGGACAGGCATGGCGTTCCGAGGGGCGGACCCCGAGGATCTGGAGCATCTGGCGAAGCTGCTGGACGGGCGTGGTGGGACGGCGGAGCGTCTCGACGAGGCTTTTACCCGGGCGTCCCGGCTGGGGGTGAGCGGGCAGCTGGCGGTACTGAAGCCGATGCGGGCGTGGTCGGCCGACGGGGCCAGGGACCTGCGCAAGCGTGCCGTGATCCTGCGGCTGGAGAACGGTGATCCGACGGCGGGCCTGCTGTGGGCGGGGTTCACGGCGGAGGACCTGGAGAAGTACCAGGGCGAGGGGATCAAGCCGGAGACGCTGCTGTTGGCCAACTCGGTGGCGGCGAGCGGTGATCCGGCGGCGAAGGATCTGGCGCGGCAGCCGGGGGAGAAGCTCGGCGACTGGGTGGCCCGGCTGGAGGCGCACGCGCTGTCGAAGATCCCCGGTCTGGAGCCGCACGAGGAGACCCTGACCGAGATGATCAAGTTCGGCAGCGACGCGTTCAACGTCGCCGCCGCGGCCCAGGTCGTGGGCGCGACCGGTTTCTCGGGAACCAAGGTCCTGCTGGGCAACGCGATCAAGACCGGCAAGCTCGGTCCGATGAAGGACGCCCTCGCCGCCCGGTGGACCGCGCCCGGCAGCAACCCCCTCCTGAACTGGGCGGGCACCAAGCTGGGCAACTACAACCCGCCGATCCGCTCGCTGTCCGCGCCGGGCAGCTGGTTCCCCGGTCAGCTCGGCAACATGGCCTCCCGGAGTCAGACGTACCAGCGGGTCGCCAACGTCCCCCTGAGCTCCGGCTTCCTCGGTGACCGCTGGGGCGGCGGATGGGACATGCTGCGCCGACGCGGGTTCATGAACGCCAAGCTGCTGGGCGTCACTCCCAACCAGGCCATCAACTTCTTCGCCGGGTCGGACGACCTGGCCCGCATGTACGGCGGGCTGACCCACTCCGGGCAGGCGGTCACCCGCGCGGGGCAGGCCAGCCTCATCACCGTGGGCAAGGCGGGAGGGTTCGGCGCGGCGGCGAAGACCGCGGGACTGTGGCGAGGGGCCGGAATCGTCGGGTCGGCTGGCGCGACGGCGTTCTCGGTGGCCAACATCGCCACGATGGACCACGGGAAGGAGTGGGAGAAGAGCAAGGCCGGCTACCTGGCCAACTACGCGGAGGTCGGGTTCAACGCCTCCCTGACCGCCGCTATGGTCGCCCCCACCCCCCTCACCATCGGCCTCGCCGTGGGCACCGGCATCGTCTACGGCGGACTGAAGGTCGTCGAGCACTGGGACGACATCACGGAAGGCGCCGAGAAGGCCGCCGACTGGGTGGGCGACAAGGCGAGCGACATCGGCGGCGACATCGCCGACGGCGCCAAGAAGCTGGGCAGCGCCCTCAACCCGTTCGACTAGCCCCTACATAGGAAACGAGCACCTCACCGCCATGGAGACGAGTAGCGAGCCCCTGAAGTTCGAGCTGTCGCCGTACACGGACCGGCCCAAGAAGGCGTTGCCCACGACCGGCATCAGGGGAGACGTGGGCCGCTTCGGAGCCGTGGCGGTGGAACGCTGCCCGTTGCACCGGCCGCAGGCGAAGGGCATGGACACCGTCCGGCTGACCGGCCCCGCCTTCCCGGAGACGGTCTTCCGGGGCAAGCGCAGGTCGGGGATGCCCTCCCTCTTCAAGGCCGAGCTCACCCTGGACGGCGGCCCCGCCGAGCTCCGCTTCAACCCCCGGGCCCTGCGCAGGGAGGACCGGGCCCTGCGCATCGCCTACGAGGGCCGGGAGTACGTCTACTCCGTGGAGGGCCTGGGCAAGGCGAAGGTCCTGGAGCGGGAGGGCGTCCGGGTCTCGATGCAGCCCGGCCGGTTCGTCCCGTCGGCCGGAACCGGCACCACGGGCACCGCCACCGGACCGGCCGACGCCGTGGACCTGGCGATCGCCATCGTGCTGGAACAGGTGGACACCGACGTCCTCACCCTCGGCGGCGCCGCGCTGTCCTCCCCGTTCGCCCTGATGCAGCACTTCTCGGACCGGGCGGAGTAGGACCGGGCGGAGTAGCTGCCCCGGCGAGGCCTCGGGAATGGCCGGGCGTCACTGGAAGATCTCGAGCCAGCCCAGCGACCTGCCGAAGAAGGCGCGCACCGCTCCACCCCGGGTGAGGTTGCGGGTGTTGACGCCGCACATCACGGCGGCGAGGGCGAGATCGGTGGCGTCCGCCGGGCCCAGAACGGTGAAGGTGGCCTTCCTCCGCGACCCCTTGCCGTGCCGGCGCGTACGAATCTCCACACCGTCCCGGACCAGGGCGCGGTCCCGGTGCCGGGCGCTGGTCGCGAAGTAGCGGTACTCCCGCCCGGCGACCCGCATCCGCAGGGCACGCCCGGCTCTGGTCTGCGCCCAGCGGTTGCGCTTGAGGCGGATGCCGTCCCGGCCGACACTGAGCCGTCCACTGAAGAGCGAGGGCTTCCGTCCGTAGGCCCATCCGTCGAACGAGGTCGTGGGAACGGTGTCCCCCCGGACCTCCGCCACGTGACGGTCCCCGTGCCGTCGCGCCGGGTAGGTCACCTCGATCCGCCCGAACTCGCCCGCCGTCCCCCGGTACCCGAACTTCCAGGTGAGCCGGTGACCCGAACGGTCCTCCCAGTGGTCGAGGCTGTACGTGTGCGGTTGCATGCTTCCTTCCCTTCGCGCATCTCGCCGAGGGCGTGCCCGGGGTTCAACCCCGCGGGCTCTCGGAACCCCGCCGGGCCCGTGTCAGGGCGTCCAGCAGAGCCTCGCGGTCGTGGGTGGCGATCAGCAGCGCCTCGCCCTCATCCGTCTCGACCACGATCTGGTGCATGCCCATCGGCACGCCCCAGCCGCCACCCATGATCCGCGGCGGCCCGATCACGTGGCTGCTCCGCCGCAACTCCGCGAGCTCCGCACGGGACCGCGAGGCGAGGAGCGCCGCGAACTCAGCGTCTGTGGGCTGCTCGCGGGCCTCGCGAATCGACTCGACCGACAACGCCGCCACCGCGACCGTCTCCCGTCCCACGGTCAATCGACCGTCCTGAATGCGGACTTTGTAGTAGATGCGCTTGGAGATCGGCACACTATTGAACACGAGCCCGAGAAACGTCGAGAACCCGAGAACGACGAACCAGACCGTGCTGTCGTGGGGGAGCAGGACGCTGCCCTGATAGGCCACCCATGCGGCCAGAACCACTGACGTGGTGACGGCCCAGCGCATGGGCAGCTTCTCACGGTACGTCACCGCCCGCCCGAGCGGTGCGCCGGCCGCGCTCGCCCCATGGTCCCCCGCCCGTCCCACGACGGCTCCCTCCCCTCACGCCGAGCTTCGCTGGGGGCAGGTTACCCAGGCGCACTCCCGGGCTGCGTGGAGTGGCCGACCGCAGCGGCCCGGTCCCGGTGGTGGCGCGGCTGCTCTTCACGCGGTTGCAAAGATGAACTCCTCACGGTCACCGGGTCGTCACATCGGCCCCTCGGCTGACTCACGGCACTTCGATTGCCTTTGCTTTACTGTTCCATGACGCGGCAACCGGCACGGGGCGCGAGATCAGGCGCCAACGGGGCCCCGTTCCGCCCATGTCGGATTCACGGCATGTGCGGGGAATGGCCGTGGCCGGGAGAACGGGCGCCGTCGGAGTGAACCGAGGACAGGAAGGTGTCAAGCGAATGAGCGGGGTTTCCTTTGAGCTCCAACGCGCGGCATCCACCCGAGGGCGCAAGGGTGAGATCTATTCGTGGATCGGCGAGGTGAGCGGTCTCGGCCGTATCGAGCTGAGCTTCCCCACGGAACACAGTGACTACCCGGCGGAGTACTGCGAAGTGGCGGTGACCGGAGACAGCTTCCCGCTGGTCACCTATCTTGGTCTGCGGTATTTGCGGCGACCCCTCCTCGCGCGGGGTGAGATGCGGGTCGACTGGGACCCGGCGGACTTGTCCCGCAACCTCTACTGGTGGGGACGGCGGGGGCGCGCTCTTCGTATCCAGGTCAAGGGCCGCTCGTACGAGTACGCGCAGGTCGGCGGCAAGTGCAGTCACGAGTTGAGCCGGGCCGGCGCGGGCGTCCGCATGAGGCGTTCCAGTTGGAATAATCCGCGAACACTGTCCGGGACCTGTTCCGGCGCTGCGGACTCGCTTGACATTGCTGTCGCGGTTGTTCTGGAGGCCGTGTACACACGGAATCTTTCAGCGCCCGGAGCTCTGGTCTCCATGCCGGGACGCTTTCTGAACCGGTGCAACTTCATTTGAACTCGGGGGACAGGATCTAATGCCTTCTTTGGATGCGGCACGGCGTCGACTGCGGTTGTCCGACGCTCACATCAGCGTGCTGGGACTGCTCGTCGACGAGGCCCGGATGCCGGAGGAGCTGACACAAGCGCAGGCCGAACTGCGGGACGCGGGGCTCATCGACAACGAGAAGATCGTCGCCGATCTCTACCCGCTCGTTTCCACACTCATGGCGCCGCGCGTCATTGCGCGCGTCGAAGTGACTGGACCGCAGGGGGTCACCAGCAACGGGGCCGTCATCGGTGATGAGTTCATCTTCATCCACGAGGCCTGGCCCGGTGCAGCGGAGTCGGAGTACGTTCCCGCGGAACCCGAGACCCTGGTGTGGTCACTGGCGAGAATGGTGGACCTGCACCGTGACCTCACTGGTGAGGCCGACAGCGGTGAGACGATCGCATCCACCATGGGCATGTTCGACCAGGTCGTCACACGCATGGAGGCGGGCGGGTCCGAGGAGCCGGAGGCCGTCGCAGAGACGACCGGTGCTCCCTTGCGTCTCACCGAGATCCTCGCGGAACTGAACTGCATGTGGCGTATGACGGTGGTCTGGCAGGGCGGCGGGGAGGCGACGGGGCCCGACGGACTGTCGGTGTCGGCGCTGTGGGTCTGGGACTGCGGGATCGAGGGCTACTGGCTGCGGGAACTGCCCGCCGAGCCGGTCAGCGACGGCGACGTGGACGAGAGCAGCGAGCTGCGGGTACGGCGTACCTCGGCCAAGGAACTCTGGCGCATGATCACGGACTTGCTTCCTGACGAGACGCAGCTCGCAGCCGCTCGTCCGTCGGCTTACTGAGCCCGGAGCAGGCGAATCTCGGCACCGCTCGGGTTCCTTCCAGAGTTTCCGCGTGCCGTTTTACCGAGCGAGACCGCGTGCAGGGCACGGCTGACGAAAACGGGGACAGATGAGCGACAGTTCGAAGCGAATGGCCAACCCGTCGGACCTCGAGCACTTGGCGAAGCTGTTCGACGGCAGGGGACATATCAAGGACAAGCTGGACGAGGCCTTCACCCGGGCCTCTCGGCTGGGCGTCGGGGACAAGCTGGCAGCCATCAGGCCGATGCAGTCCTGGACCGGCGATACGGCCGTGGACCTGCGGCGACGTGCGGCGATTCTGCGGGCTGAAAAGGGCGACCCCAAAGCCGCAGCGCTGTATGCGGGTTTCAAGCCGGAGGACCTCAAGGGTCTGTCCCTACCGCCGGACGCGATGTTGATAGCGAACGCGTCCATCGCCAGTGGCGACAAGTTCGATGCCGCCTGGCTGAAGCGCAAGCCCGGCGAGACGTACCAGGACTGGTTGCAGCGCATCCCGGGAGACGCTGTCGCCAAGGTCAGCGGCGACGAGAATCTCGGCGAGGTGGTCGGTGACTACATCGAACTGACCGCCCTGGCGTCCACGGTCCCGGGCGCCTTCAAGATGGCGACCCTGGGCACTCTCAGTCTGGTCAAGCGGTTCAAGCACGGTGACTTCATGAAAGCGCCGGGCACCACTCTCGCGCAGATCCTCAAGGGGCGTCCGCCGTCCCTGCTGCCGGCTCGCATAGCCAGGTTGGGCGCTCAGATCGGCCGGAGCACACCCACGGTCGTCCTCGACGTCCTGACCGGCTCGGACAAGCTCGCTCAGCTCCATGGCGGAAGGCTGTATGCCTGGGAGGCCAACCTCCTCAGGGTGGGCAACAACGTCGGTAAGGCCTCCCGGGTGGCGGGCGCCAGCCGTCTGGGGGCGCTGAAGTCCGGCGCGGGCGCTGCGTTGCGTACCGCCGGCTGGTGGCGGGCCGCCGGTATCGGCGGCAGCGCGGTGTCCACGGTGATCGGGGCGTACGACGTCTACCAGGAGGGCAACCCGGTAGAGGCCTTCAAGAGGGACAAGGCCGGTTACGTCTCGAAGGTGTCCGGCGTGGCCTTCAACGCGTCGCTCACCGCGGCCATGGTCGCCCCCAACCCGATCACGATCGGGGCGGCCGTCGTCACCGGCGCGGTCTACGGTGTCTCCTCCATCGTGGACAACTGGGACACGGTCAAGCAGTTCCCCGGCAAGGTCGCGGACGCAGGAGCATGGGCGGGGAAGAAGGTGGCGGAGGGCGCCGGAAAGCTGGCGGACGGCGCCAAGAAGCTGGGCAGCGCGCTCAATCCGTTCGATTGACCCACCGCGACAGTCGGCGCTACAGCCAAGGTGGACCATGTCCCAAGGATCGTTCGAACTGCGACGTCTCACCAACTCCGTGACGTCACAGATCCAGCACCACGTGACGTTCTGGCGTGGCGAGGTGGGCGGGCTGGGCACCGTCGAGCTCGTGGTCCCCGCCCTGGAGGTCGTGCCGGTCGCGGACCAGACGCGAACCTGCGGCGCGATGGTAGTTGGAGAGAGCGTCCCGACCTCCTACTTCACCGGCATGCCGTACGGCGGGCGGCCCCGGCTGGCCTCGGGGCGGCTGAACGTCGCGGGGCAGCAGGCCGCCTTCGAGCGCAGCGCCCTGAGCACCAGCCGACAGGGGCGGGCCCTGCGGATCCGGGCCGTGGGCCGGGAGTACCGGTACGTCGAGACGCGCGGCCGGCGGCACCACGTGCTCGAGCGCGCCGAGGCCCGGATCGAGATGGCCCGCTCCGGCTGGGCCCGCCCCGACGTCCTCTCCGGCACCCCGCACGGCGCCGTGGACTCCATCGACATCAGCCTCGCCGTCCTCTTCGAGGGCGTGTACACCCGCAACCTGTCACTGAGCGGGGCACTGCTCTCGGGACCGGGACGGCTGGCGGACCGGTTGGGGGGATAGGAGGTCCGTCAATCGACAGTAGGTTCGTTCCGCCGGGGGCTGTAAAGCAGTCTGTTGAGAGTCTCGGATACTGCACCGACCGTGGTCAGTTCGAGGGTGTCGACGCCTTCGAACACCACGGCCAAGGCCAGATCGAGCGAGTCGACCTCACCCGTGGCGGCGCCGAAGCTACTCATTCCCTTACCGGCGGTACTCTTCGCTCGGTTCAGTGTCACCGCAACGCCGGGGCGGCGCAAGGTGGCACCTTTGCCGTGAGAAGTGACGCAGTATTCATAAACTCGTTCCTGACAGATCAGGCGGAGGGCGCGTGAGGAATTACTCAAACCCTTGCTGTTGTAACTCATCTCACAGAGATGCCCGTCAGCTGTAAGTCGGGAGTTCTTGAGCGTCGGCCGACCGGGGCCCACCGTTCGGTAGGTGACTTCCGGCATCCTGTCCCCCCGCAGGCGTACCTCGCAGTGAACTCCTGGTGTCTTGCTGAACCCCTTCCTGCGCTCAACCTCTACCGTCACTTCCCCAAAGCCCCCGACGACCCCGCTGTGGCCGTACACCTTCTTTAGGAAGAAGGGTGTGAGCTCGAAACTGAAATCTGTCATCTTTCCTTCCGGTTGGGATCGGCTTCGCTTCAGAACCAGCTCATGGGATTGGCCGCTTTGGCGATGCTCTTTGCGCCGTCTGCAATTCCTTCCCCGGCCTTGGTCAGTTTGTTGCCCGCCCAATCGGCCGCCTTGCCGGCGCCGGCCTTGATCTCCGGCCAGTGCTCAACCACCTTCGCCCCGCCGTACACGAGGCCTGTGCCAACTGTCAGGCCGATGGTCAGAGGGGTCGGGGCCACCATCGCTGCGGTCAGTGAGGCATTGAACCCGACTTCCGCGACATCGGCGACGTAGCCGGCGCCCTTCCGCTTGAAGGCTTCCGCGGGGTTGCCCTGCGCCGCAACGTTTGCGGCACTGAGGCCCGTCGAGAGAGCGCTCGTGCCGATACCCGCGACGCGGAAGACTCCGGCCGTTTTCCCGGCTGCGCCGAGTCCCTTCAACAGAGGGGATGCGGTCTTACCTGCGGCAATGACCGATGGCCGCGCGTTACTCAGCTTCTGGAAGTGAGCAGCGGTTCGGGCGACCCGCAGAAGGTTCGCGTTGCCGGCGCGAGCGACGAATGCGCCGGAGTGGGTCAGTCCGCCGTAGCGTATGGCCAGCGCGTCGGAACCGACCAGTGTGTTGATGCCCCTGGTGACCAGTGGGGAGCGCACCACTGGAAGCCTTCGGAAGGCGTCCCAGGCGTGGCCCAACGCCGTCGACCGCATCGTCGCAGTGAACGGAACTCTACTGACACTTCTGTAGGCGGAGCTTCGAGTGAATGCATTGCCCAACTGACCGGGGAGCCAGCTACCGGGCGCGGCAAGGGATCGCAGTTCACCGGTCGGCAGCCTGACCAGTCTGTGGCCGGCCATTGCACGCAGCGCGCCCCCGCGGCTCCACCAGTTGGATTCGATGGCGCCTCGCAGCCAGCCGCTGTACCAGGAATTCCGGAACAGGACATTGGTCATGCCGGCCCCCGAGGCGAGCGTCACCCCGCCGATCTTGACCATGCTTGCGGCATCGCCGACGTCAGTCAGGAACGTCGCGATCCCCTTCTCGCCGATCCTCTCGAGCCCGGGAACCTTGGCGAGATAGTGAGCCTCGATGCGGGCCAGCCATTCGCTGTACGTTTCCCGAGGGCCCCGCTCGAAGAGCTCGTCGGCTCGCACCAGTTGGGCTCGTCTGCGAAGATCGGTCGGCGTCTCCACGACCCAGGCCCGCATCGGTCTGATGGGGGCAAGCTTGTCGGAGACACCGAGGCTGGAGGCCCGTCGGAATGCTTCGTCGAGCTTGTCCGCCAGGCCCCCTCTCCCGTCCAGGAGCTTGGCGAGGTGGTCGAGGTCGTCCGGGTTGACGGTCCGCATCGTGGCCCCCCCTGGTCATGCGCCTGCGGCAGCGAGTTCGGCCGAGTCCGGCAGCAGGTCGGTCAGCATGTCCCAGATCTCGCCGACGCTGGATCGTACGACCGTCAGGATGCTCTCGGGGCCGACCTGCCCGTCCTCGGTCGGTTCCTGGGGCCGGGTGCGCAGCCAGTAGCCGTGGCGACCGCAGTCCCACACCGTGATGCTCCGCAGCGCCTGGCCGCCCCGCTTGTCCTCCCAGGCCGCGGTGACGCTCCACGACGAGTCCATGGAGAGGACCAGATCGACGAGGTCCGAGAGCTGTGGTTCGGCAAGGACTGCTGGTGCGGAGAGGGCTTCGAGCGCAATCGCTTTCGCGGTCGCCGGGTCGTCGGAAGTGCCCTCCACGGCCTTGAACATCTCGTCGAGCACCCCCATGGTCGTCTTGATCTCGGAGACCGTGGTGGTGTCCGAATCGTCGAGGGCGACGCGCCGCAGCTTGACCTTGCGGGCCATCTCCCACACCAGCGTCTGCGGCTCGATGGGGACGTACTCCGACTCTTCCTCACCCGGCCACGCGTCGTGAGAGAAGACGGAGTTCCGTCCGACGACCAGGCCGTGGGTCAGCAGGCCGTGCCGGCCGGTGACCTCGGCTTGGATCAGCACCACCGGACGGGCCAAGGTGGTCAGGAGCTCCCGCAGGATCGGTGCGAGCTCTCCCTCCGGGCCGACGAGGCCGGCCCGCTGCAACTCGGTCAGGGAGTGGTGGAGCTCCGCGGGTGGGACTTCCTTGTCCAGCAGGTGGGCGAAGACGGCGATGTGGCGGTCGGCGAACTTGAAGCGGCCCCGGGAACTGTCGAAGGAAGGCATGTCACGCAGTTTCCCGCACGCTGTGTTGCACGTGCTCAGCGGCGCTGGACCGAAGGCGTCACCGCGTGGGCCAGCGCGGTGAGGAAGGCCGTGCGGTCGCGGGTGGCGACGCGGAGGGGTTCGGCCCCGTGGGTGCGGAGCACGACGCTGTCCATACCCATCGGCACGCTCCAGCCGCCGCCGACCAGGCGGGGTTCGCCGTGGTCGGCAGTGCGGAGGCCGGGCACGGGGGCGTCCACGGCGTTCAGGGATGTCGCGTACTGCTCGCGAAGGGTGGGGTACGTGGCCTGGGCGGCCGCCTGCACGGACGCCGGGTCGAGGGCCGTGAGCGGGATGCGCTCACGGCCGACACGGAGGGTCTCCTCGTCGACCTGGATGCGGTGGTAGACGAACTTCGAGAACGGAACGGCGAGGCAGGGCAGCAACAGCAGGAGGAAGAGCGCGCACATGCCGAGCCACAGGCCGAACTCGTCGGGGATCGTGTCCAGTCCCATGTACGCCATACCGGCCGCATACGCGGCGATGCAGATCGCCGACCAGGTCTTCGGGGTCTTCTCTACGTAACGCATTTTCCTCATCCGACTGCTACTGCCGTACGTCACCGGTTGACGGACTGGATCTCCTGGACCGTGACCGCCTGTGCGTTCCCGAAGGTTCCGTCAGGCAGGTCGCCGCCCGCGCCCCCGGAGCCGGTCCACGCGATGTCCCAGGTGATGGTGGCCTGGAGGTTGTAGGTCCCGTCACCGGACGAACGCAGGTACTTGATTCCGCAGGGCGGGGTCCGGTCGGCCTTGCCCTTGGCGTACGGCTCGCCGATGGAGTCGTCGGCGTTGATCGTGCATGCGCCGGAGGCGGGGTAGGTCTCGGCGTCCGGCGTGCCCGGCTCAAGCTTCAGGGAGACCGGCCTGGCGGTCGTCGTGGCCGTGAGGGCGAAGCCGGGAGCGTTGATCTCGGCCGTGGCCTGGACCTCGTCGAAGACGGCCTTGTCGAGCCACGCCCAGGTCGGCAGGTTCACCTTCGTGGCCTGCTCGGGAGCGAGGCTGACCTTGGTGTCCGGCAGCTGCATGTGCTGGTAGGCGAGGGCGGCGAGGATCTCCGGCCTGATGGCTTCCTCGTGCTGAGGCGGCGGGGCCTCGCCGTTCTCCACCCAGAAGGGGAGGTCGGTGCAGGCGCTGCGCTTGAGGATGTCCGGTTCGTCAGGGTTTTCGACGCCGGCCCAGAACATGCCCTCGCCGTCCTTCTCGACGTTGTAGTCCCTGTAGCCGGGGGTGTCGGTCCAGCCGAACTCGTCCTCGTAGTGACTCCTCGCCTGGCCGATCGCCGCACCCGCGTGTCCGGTCATACCGGGAGTGCTCGCTGCCTTCTCGAGGTCCGCGGACATCTTCTTCTTGAAGTCCTTGGCTCCGAGGTACGGGGCGTACCAGCATGGGGGAGGCGTCCAGTTGACGTCCGTGGACGTCACATTGCCCTTGCCGCCGCCCTTGGCGACGGACCCCGAGTACTGGATGCGGGCGGCAGCGTAGATGCCGGTCTTGTCGCTGCCGGCTGTCTGCTCTGCGCTGGCTCCCTCGCCGGAACCCACCGGCTTCGCCGCATGGGCGGTCCCCGTCAGGACGACCGTGCTGAGAATCAGCGTGAGTGTCGCGGTGCCGATACATGCACGAAGGGATGTCGTCACTGGCACTTTGCCGCCTTCGTCTCGACGAACACCTTGGAGGCCTGCCAGAGCCCGTTACCTGTGGGGTACTTGACCATGATGATCTTGTAATGGTCGAAGTCCTCAATGCTTGGTTCGGTCGTCAGGATCTTGTCGGTCTTGATCTCCTTTCCGTAGAACTTGCCTGAGTCCGCACAAAAAGCGACCTCGACTGAGTTGCCATTGCTGGCCGAACGAGTGGTGGCGTCGTAGTGGCGCAGTGTGCCGGTGGCGGTCCAACCGCCCTCGATCCACGCGTCGATCTGCGTCTTCGCGTAATGCAGCCCCTCGCCCGTCGCGTAAGCGGCTACGGCGGCCTCCCTGGAGGTGCGCTTGTCCACGCCCCGATAGATGGCGCGGAAGAAGTTCGCGGCATCTTCCATCGCCGCAGCCTCGTTCTTGTCCTTCGGCTTCTCCCAGTCGAAGACCAGGTTCATGTCCTTGGGCAGGGAGACGTCCACGCCGTCCGGCTTGTCCGCGGCCGGGGCGCCCGACGGGCTCGGTGACTTCGTCGGCTGTGACGAGCTCTGGTCGGCACCGGCGATCTTGTCGTTCTCGCCCGAGTCGTCGTCCCCTCCTCCGCAGGCCGTCAGCAGCAGGGCTGCCGTCGCGGTGAGTGCGGCGGCAACGGGCAAAGAGCGGCGCTTCACTGTGGGCTCCCCGTGAGACAAAGGTTCAGTCAAGAGAACAGACGCTATCGGTGGGGTTCATGGTTTCGCCAGAGCGAACCGTCCGAGGCCGGAGGCCGGCGGCGCACGCGCTTCCGGCCCCCGACCGGCAGGTGCTCGGCGCCCCTCACCCCAGCTTGCGGTTCTGCGCGTTCACCACCGTCGGTGACAGCTTCGCGTCGCTCGGCCTGCGGTTGGCGATGGCCATGCCGTCGACCGAGAAGTGGACGGCGAGGACGTCGCCGCTGCGGACGACCTCGGTGTGCAGGACGTGCGGGACGCCGAGCGAGGTCATCGTGGCCTTGAAGCCGAGCGACTCGTCCCCGGCGGGCGTGACCTGCTCCGGGGTGACGGAGTCGTAGGGGGTCTTCGCCCCGTTCGCCTCGGCCGTGAAGCCGCCGCCGCACGACTCCACGGCCTTGCGTACGCCGGCGAAGGCGGACTTCGCATCCCCGGACCGGTGGGCGGTGAGGGTGATGTAGGTGAAGCCGATGCCGTTCGCCGAATCGGATTCCGGCGCTCCGGTGTCCCGCTGTCCCGAGACCACCCGGGTGAGGTCCGCCTCGGGGTCGCCGAGGGGCAGTTGGTTCATGGCGTGGGCCAGCGGTGCGCAGACGGGCTTGTCGAGCGTCACCTCGTCCGGGGTCCGGGCGAAGCGGAACTCTTCGTCGGGCTCCGCCACCCTGAGCCCCTTCACGTCGGACGTCGTGACCATCGTCCGGGCCAGGCGCTCCGACGCACTGGTTTCCTTCGTCGAGGGCGCGGTCGTCGCCGGCTCGCCGACCGCCGAGTCCGAGCCGGAGTCGACGTCCCCGGTGCCGCCGCAGGCGGTGAGCGCGGCGACCGCGAGCAGGGACAGGGTGGCGAGCGCGGCCGAGGTGGCGCGATTCATGCGGGCTCCTGCGTGGGGGGCGTCACTGTTCCGAGCGAAGATCTTGGCACGGTCGATCCGTTCCCTCGTGAGTGATTCGTGCAGGCATGATGGCGGCACCGTGACGGATCGCACGCCCGGAAGGCTCCCGGGCTCCGCTCCTGAATTCGCACGCGCACAGTCGGGCCGGTCGTACGCAGGGCGGCGCTCAATGGGGTTGTGGCCCTGCGAAGTTGCGGACGGGTAACACCGGGTGGAGAGGGGTTCGAGGAGGTGGCCGTGCCTTGAGGGGCTTATGTGCTGCTGATACGGTGCCATGGCTTGACACTCGCCCCAGCGCTGGATATTCGCCCAGGTCGGACGGGTGCGTCAGGGGATGTCCCTGGACGTCACCGACCGGGCGGCGCGGGTGAAGTGTCCGAGAATGCAGGCGATTCAGGTGATTTCGCGCGCTGAGTAGTGCGCGGAGACGAATCTTGGGTGTACGGGGAGCGGTTGCGTGAAGATCCAGGAGCGTACGGGGGCGGGCGCGGGACGTTCCGCGGCTCCGGCTCAGCCGTCGGTCGGTGACCGGCTTCCCAGCCCCCCTCGCGAGCGCAAACCGGCGTTGGCCGCGCTGGCGGTGCTGCTGATCCTGGTGGGAGCGCTGGGGGCCACGATGCTGGTGCTGCGGGCCGGGGACCGGATCGAGGCGGTGCAGGTCACCGCCGACATCAAGCCCGGAGAGTCCCTCACCGGGAAGAACATCAAGCCCGTCATGGTCAACGACGACTCCGGCGCCGACTTCGTGCTGTGGGAGCAGCGGGCGAGCCTGATGAAGCTCCAGGCGAAGTCCACGATCTACGGCGGCACGGTCGTCGTCGGCCAGATGTTCGCCGACAAGACCGGCATGGAGCAGGGCAAGGCCACGGTCGGCGTGTCCCTCAAGGAGGGCCAGTACCCGGCCGGTCTGGGATCGGGTGACAACGTGGCCGTCTACCGCGTGGGCAGCAAGGCCTCCTCCGGTGGCAGCGAGCAGAACGGCTCCTCCGGCTCGTCCGGTGCCGACAGCTCCCTGCTGGTCGAGCGCGCGGTCGTCGTGTCCGCCGGGTCGACCGACAGTGACACGATCAGCAGCACCGCCCTGCCGGTCACGCTGACCGTGGACGCCGGCGACGCGGCCGCCGTCGCGCAGGCCGCCTCCGCCGGCGAGGTCGCCGTCGTCCTGATCCCCGGCAACTAGAAGGCGACCCCCATCCCATGGCCCTCATCGCCCTCGCCGCCGACAAGGGTTCCCCCGGCGTCACCACTGCGGCCGTCGCCCTCGCGGCGGTCTGGCCGCGCCGTGTCCTGCTCGCCGAGACCGACCCGGCCGGCGGCGACCTGGTGTACCGCTCCGCCGCCGCGCACGGCGGACCGCTCAACCCGAACACCGGCATGCTGTCGATAGCGGCCACCGCCCGGCGCGGCCTCGTCCCCGACCAGCTCTGGGACCACGTGCAGCCGCTGAGCGGCGGCCTCGAAGTCCTCGTCGGGCTCGGCATCTCCGAGCAGGCCGCCGGTCTCGCGGGCCTGTGGCCCACCCTCGGCCGGGCCTTCGCCTCGCTCGCGGACTCGCCGAACGCCCCCGCGGACGTCATCGCCGACTGCGGACGCATCAGCGGTGACACGCCGGCCACCGAGCTGTTCCCGCACGCCGCGCTCGTGCTCCTCGTCTCCCGTACCGAGCCGGAGGCCATCGCCCGGGTCCGCGACCGCGCCGCCGCCCTGTCCGCCAAGCTGCACGGCGGCCCGCGCGGTACCGCGACCCTCGGCATGCCGATGATCGGCGTCGTCCTCGTCGCCGACACCAACGACGCGGCGAAGCTCTCCGGCCAGGTCAACGACATGCTCGTGCACGCCCAGACCGGCGCCCGCGTGGTCGGCACCATCGCCGACGACCCGGCCGGCGCCGACCAGCTGGCCGGCCGCAGGCGCGGCCGGCTGGAGAAGTCGCTGCTCATCCGCTCGGCCCGCAAGGTCACCTCGGACCTGTACCAGCAGTTCGGCGCGGCCTGGTCCATGCCCGTCGGACCCGCCGGCACCGACCTGTCCGGCCACGCGGGGGCCGGCCGATGACCGCTGTCGACCACTCACTGGTCAAGCGGTTCCGGCAGGACGCCGGCGACCGCATCGCCGAGCAGCGCCGCCAGGACCAGGTCAGCGGCGTCACGCCGATGTCCACCGAGGACGAGCGGCAGTACGCGCGCGCCGTCATCGCGCAGATCCTGGAGGAGTACGCCCGCGCGGAGATCAACGCCGGGCGCACGCCGCTGGACGCGGAGACGGAGGAGGCGTACGCCGCCGCCGTACACGCGGCCCTGTTCGGCGTCGGGCGGCTCCAGCCGCTGCTCGACGACCCCGAGGTCGAGAACATCGACATCAACGGTTGCGACCACGTCTTCGTCGGCTACTCCGACGGACGCGAGGAGCGCGGCGAGCCGGTCGCCGAGACCGACGAGGAACTGATCGAGCTGATCCAGATCCTCGGCGCCTACTCGGGCCTGTCGTCCCGCCCCTTCGACTCCGCCAACCCGCAGCTGGACCTCAGGCTGCCGGACGGTTCGCGTCTGTCGGCGGTCATGGACGTGGCGCGGCGCCCGGCGCTGTCCATCCGCCGCGCCCGCATGGGCAAGGTCTTCATCTCCGACCTGGTCGGCAACGGCACCCTCACCCCCGAGCTGGGCCACTTCCTGGCCTGCGCGGTCCGGGCCCGCAAGAACATCATGATCGCCGGCGCCACGAACGCCGGAAAGACGACGCTGCTGCGCGCCCTCGCCAACGAGATCCCGCCGCACGAGCGGCTCATCACGGTCGAACGGGCGCTGGAGCTGGGGCTCGACACCTTCCCCGACCTGCACCCCAACGTGGTGGCGTTCGAGGAGCGGCTGCCCAACTCCGAGGGGCAGGGCACCATCAGCATGGCGGAGCTGGTCCGCCGCTCGCTCCGTATGAACCCCTCCCGCGTCATCGTCGGCGAGGTGCTCGGCGACGAGATCGTGACCATGCTCAACGCGATGTCGCAGGGCAACGACGGCTCGCTCTCCACGATCCACGCCAACAGCTCGCACGAGGTCTTCAACCGCATCTCGACGTACGCCCTCCAGGCCACGGAGCGGCTGCCGATCGAGGCCAGCCAGATGCTGGTGGCGGGCGCCGTCAACTTCGTCGTCTTCGTCCAGCGGCGCAACAACTTCCAGAGCGGCGGACGCCTCCAGCGCATGGTCACCTCGGTCCGCGAGGTCAACGGCGTCGACGGACGCGTGCTGTCCAGCGAGGTCTTCGCCGAGACGCCCGACGGCCGGGTGGTGCCGCATGCCCCCATAGCCTGCCTGGAGGAACTCATCGCCTACGGCTACCGGCCCAACGGAACCTGGGGGTGAGGGACATGACCACGCACACCACGGATGTCATCACGTACACCACGGATGTCACCACGCCCACCGCGGACGTGACCGCGTACTCCGCGGACGTGAGCACGTACTCCGCCGACGTGACCGCGTACTCCGCGGACGTGACCGCGCACACCACCGGCGTGCCGCTCGCCGCACTGGACTCCCTCGGCTCGATGGGCGGCCTGTTCTCCACCACCGTCCTGTACGCGCTGGGCTGCGGTGTCGCCGTCGGCGGCGGCCTCGCCCTCCTCCTCCTCGCCGTGCGCGGCCTGCCCGCCAAGCCCGAGCACGAGAAGCGGCAGGCGGCCGAGCGGGCGAGCGAGCTGATCCGCTGGGCCGGTCAACGGGGTTCCCTCGCGGCCATCGTCGGCCTCGTCGTGCTGCTCCTGACCCGTTGGGCGGTGCTGGGCATCGCGGCCGGCGTCCTCGTCTTCTTCTGGGACCGCCTCTTCGGCGGCGCCGGTGAGGAACGGGCCGCCATGAAGCGCGTGGAGGCCCTCGCCTCCTGGACGGAGTCGCTGCGCGACACCATCGCCGGCGCGGTCGGCCTGGAGCAGGCCATCCCCGCCTCGGCCCGTGCCGCCGCCCCCGTCCTGCGTCCGCACCTGGACGCGCTCGTCGACCGGCTGCGCTCCCGCACGCCGCTGCCCGAGGCGCTCCAGCACCTCGCCGACGAGATCGACGACGCGTCCGCCGACATCATCGTCGCGGCGCTGATCCTCAACGCGCGGCTGCGCGGCCCGGGTCTGCGCCAGGTCCTCGGCGCGCTCGCCAAGTCGGCGCGCGAGGAGGTCGACATGCGTCAGCGGGTCATGGCGCAGCGCGCCTCGACCCGCCGGTCGGTCCAGATCGTCGTCGCGGTCTCGGTGCTGTTCGTCCTAGGCCTGTCCGTCTTCAACCGGGACTTCGTCGAGCCGTACGGCTCACCCGTCGGCCAGCTCGTCCTGGCCTGCGTGTGCGGACTCTTCGCGCTGGGCTTCTGGTGGCTGCGCAAGCTGTCGACCATCGAGACGCCGGAGCGCTTCCTGGTCCGGGACGGCTCCGACGTCCAGTTCGTGCGCCCCCGCACCGCGGACCGTACGGGCGCCCAGGGCCAGCCCGCGCAGCGCCTGCCGCAACCGTCCCAGCCGTCGCAGGCGTCTGGGGACGAGGGGGTACGACGATGAACCTGACAATGCCGGTCCTGGTCGGCGCGGTCATCGGCCTGGGCGTCTACGCCCTGGTCCGCGCCCTGATGCCGAGCAGGCGGAGCCCGATCCAGCAGGTCGCCCGCATCGACGCGATGCGGGCCCGTGGGACGGCGTACGAGTCGGCCCGGACGGTCCAGGACTCCGGCCGCCTCGGTTCGCTGCGGGCCCAGGTCGGCGCACGCGTCGCCGAGCTGTACATGCAGCAGGGCTGGGAACAGCGCTCGCTGCGGGCGGACCTGGCGGTGTTGGACCGCAGCTGGGAGAAGTTCCTGGCGACCAAGGCGCTGCTGGCGGCGGGCGGCCTGTTCTTCGGGCCGTTCCTGTTCGCCATCGTCTGGACGCTGGGCTTCAACGACAGCCCGATCGTCCCGGTCTGGCTGGCGCTGCTCTGCGCCGCGGTCTTCTTCTTCCTCCCCGACCTGGAGGTGCGCCGGGACGCGGCCGAGAAGCGCCGCGACCTGCGCCGCGTGATCGGCGCCTACCTGGACCTGGTCTCCATGAGCCTGGCCGGCGGGCGCGGCCTGCCCGAGGCGCTGATGGCGGCGGCGGAGGTGTCCGACGGCTGGGCCACCCACCGGATCCGCAACGCCCTGGCCGACGCGCGCATCACCGGCATCAGCCAGTGGCAGGCACTGGGCCAGCTCGGCGAGGACCTCGGCGTCGAGGAACTCAAGGACCTGTCCGCCTCGCTGGCCCTGGTGGCCGACGACGGCGCCAAGGTCCGCGAGTCCCTCGCCTCCCGCGCCGAGACCATGCGCCACCGCGAACTCTCCGAGATCGAGGGCAGCGCGGGCGAGAAGTCCCAGTCGATGCTCGTGGCCCAGCTCCTGCTGTGCGCCGGGTTCCTGGTGTTCCTCATCTACCCGGCGGCGATGCGGGTGTTCCAGGTGTGACGCCCCGTCCCCGCCCTCGCCTCTTGCGGCTCCTTCGACTCCTTCGGCTCAGCAGCTCCGAGCCGCTTCCACCCCAGAACTGATACGAAAGGACACAAGCCACCATGAACGGACGGAACCTCCGCACCGGCACCACCGGCATCGTGCCCGTGGACTTCCTGATCACCTTCCTGCGGGCCCGCGTGGACCGCGCCCGCTCCGGCGAGCTGGACCGCGGCGCGTCCGCGGTCGAGTGGGTCATCATCTCCGCTGTCGTCGTCGCGATCGTCGGCGTGGTGGCCGCCATCATCAACGCCGCGCTCAGCGAGGGCGCCAACAAGGTCGGCGAGTGCATCAAGGGCGCGGACGCGGGCAGCACCTGCTGACCGCGGGCACGGGTTCCGCCGCGGCAGGCAGTACGGGAAGCAGGGGGATACGGGGTGTCAGTGCGCGTACGTGGTTGGGTGCGCCGACGCGTGGAGGCTGCCTCCGCGCGCGGTGACTCCGGCATGACCGCGATCGAGTTCGTGCTGCTCACGCCGGTCCTCTTCTTCATGATCTTCGCGACCGTGCAGTTCGGGCTGTACTTCTTCGCCGACCACGTGGCGCAGGCGGCGGCCCAGGCGGGCGCGCGCAAGGCCCGCGCCACGGCGCACGACCAGCCCGGCGGCTGGCGGGGCGAGGCCCAGGACGTGGTCGACAGCTACATCCGCCAGCTGGGCCCCCAACTGGTCCTCTCCCCGGACGTGAAGCTGCTCCAGCCGGAGCAGGACACGGTCGGTGTGGAGATCACGGCCCGCATCCCCACCGTCTTCCCGGGCCTGGACCTGACGGTGCACGCCCAGTCGATGGGGCCGGTGGAGCGGTTCGTCCAGGAGGGGGAGAACTAGATGGACGACTCCCGTCCGACCACCGGTGACGAGGGCCTGTCCACCATCGAGGTGGTGATCCTGGCCCCGGTGATGATCCTCTTCATCCTCGTCCTGGTGGCCTTCGGCCAGCTCGTGGACGGCCGCGGCGCGCTCGACGGAGCGGCCCGGGACGCCGCCCGCGCGGGCTCCATCCAGAAGGACCACGGCACGGCCCTCGCCGAGGCGAAGAAGGCGGCCGAGTCCAACCTGGCGGACGTCTGCGCCGGCCCGGTCTCCGTCCTCCAGAAGAGCGCGGGCTTCGAGCCCGACACCCTCTTCACGGTCGAGGTGAGCTGCGAGGTGCGGGGCCTGGCCTCCATCGGCCTGAACATCCCGACGACGCTGACGGCGAGTTTCAGCTCCCCGCTGGACCCCTACCGGAGGACGGCGTGAGGGCCCCCGTACGCACCTGGCTCACCGACCGGCGCGCCCGCCTCGACGACCGCGGCTCGGGCGCCGGCGCGGTGATCGTCTTCGCCCTGGTCTTCCTCTCCCTCTCGGCCTTCGTCATCGACGGCGGCATGTCCATCTCCAAGCGGGAGCGTGCCGCGGACATCGCCGAACAGGCCGCGCGCTACGCCGCGCAGGACATCGACCGCGAGGCCCTCTACGACGACGTGGGCGGCCCCGCCCCCATCAACTACGAGAACTGCGACGCCCGGGTCAAGTCCTTCGCCGCGGAGATGGACATGACCGGCCAGGACATCGCCGCGACGCACTGCGTGACGGCCGACGTCGCCCAGGTGCAGGTCGAGGTCCAGCTGACCTACTCCCCGGTCTTCACGGGGATGTTCTACGGCGGCGACGTGGTCGTCCACGGGCAGGCGGTGGCGGAGAACGAGGTGGGCTGACCCGACGCCTCTCCTTCCCTCCCGCCCCGCGCCCCATCCCCCCACCAACGGAGGTACCACTCCCATGCGCACACGCCCGACCACCACCGCGGCCGCCGCCCTGACGGCCGCGGTCGCCCTGATGCTGTCCGGCTGCGGCGGCTCCGACACCGAGGACTCCGGCAAGGACAAGATCGCGGGCGCGGACACGGGGGCTTCGGCCTCGGCGTCCCCGACCGCCTCAGCGCCCGCCGGCGGGGACGGGATCGAGCGGCCGGAGGTCAGGCTGCCGTCCGACGTCGAGAACATCTTCGAGGACGGCTCGACGGGTGACACGAAGAAGGACGCCGTACTGGCGGACAACGAGAGGCGCGTCAACTCGATCGACGAGGCGATCGTCGTGGATGCGGACAAGCATCCGGCGCTGGAGTTCTACTCGAAGGGCGACGCCCTCATGTCGGCCGCCACCTACATCAAGTCGTTCTACGACAACGACCGCAGCTTCACGGGCAAGACCCGTTATTACGACCGTGAGGTCACGTTCGCTAAGGACGGATCGGCAACCGTCACGTACTGCATGGACGCGACCGGCACATACCCGAAGAATCGCAAGACCGGCAAAGTGGACCGTTCGGTCAAGGCGTCACCCAGTGACTACGCCTTCTACAACACCCGGTTGGAGAAGAACGCCCAAGGCGTGTGGCAGACGACGAGTGTGTCCTCGACCGAGGCGGCCAAGAGGTGCATGTGATGCGAGTTGCTTTCTCGACCCGCCTGCTCCTGGTCCCTGTCCTGGCCCTGGGAATCGGCGCGGTGCCGTCCGTAGCCGTGGCAGGTGGCGGCCGCGACGCCGGAGGTGGCACGGAGGCCAGCTCCAGCGCGTCCTCCCAGGAGGGCGTCATCAGGGCGGAGACCAAGGTCACGACCACTGTGAACGGCAGCTCTCGGACTACCGGCACGGGGACACTCACACCGGACAACAGCGATTGGACGCCGCCGGCGTGTTGGTACGAGCCCGCCTTCTCGCCCAAGGAGATCGAGGAAACCGTAAAGCTGTGGCGGAGTATTGACGGCTTGCCGTTCCTTGGTGGCGTCGGGGACTTCGTCGGTGACTCTCTGGATGCTTACTACAAGGACGGAGAGCCCTACAAAAACTACAACCTCGACAAAGAGGGCGAGGGAATGTTCTGGGCGGCGGTGAAGAACCCCAACCGCAAGGACGATCCCGAGGCCAACTCCTGTGACAAGCAGCCCTTCTGGGTGGACGAGGGCGAGGTTCCTGAAGAGCCCTTGGCTCTCACCCCCCAGGTGCTCGCCGAATACGCCTACGACGAACTCCCCGTCCCAGGCACCGAGATCACCATGGCGCCGGCCGGGGCCACCAAGGTGAACCTGCCGACCTGGATCTGGCTGGACAAGGCGAAGTTCAAGAAGATCTCCGTCACCGCCAGCCTCCCCGGTACCGGGCTCTCCGCGACCACCACCGCCGAGCCCGTCTCCCTGCACATCGACCCGGGCACCGGCGACGCCCAGACGTACCCGGCCTCCGGCGACTGCGGGATCAACGGCGACGGCAGCATCGGTGAGCCCTACGCGGCCGGAAAGGCCGACGACACCCCGCCCTGCGGCGTCACCTACCTGCGCGCCTCCGGCGCCGACGGCGCGTACCCCCTGCAGGCGACCGTCACCTGGAAGATCTCGTGGACCAGCACCACGGGCGAGGGCGGCAAGCTCCCGGAAGGCACGTTCGGCGCGACGCAGGACGTGACGGTCCAGGAGATCCAGTCGGTGAACCGCTGATGCCGGCCGGTGGACGGGGCGGCGACGCCCCGTCGGCCGTGGCGCGTCGGCTCACCGGCCCGTCGCTCCGCCGTCGCTTGTGCGGGGGCGGTGAAGAGGTCCCGGCGCCAACGGGCAAAGACCGTAAAGCGGGCGGCGGTCGTGAGGTCGGCCCCCGCCGGCCCTTCGACGCTGTCGGTATGAGTCCATAAGATCTCTGTAGGCTCAGCACACCCCTCATACCTGGTGCACCGACCTCATATCTGGTACACCGACCACCCCGACCACCCCTGCTCACACTCACCACACGATCCGGGAAACCCGCCATGCCGCGACGCCGCACCCCCAGCTCGTCAAGCTCGACGGGAAGTTCGCCGGCCCCGAGAAACCGGACGCCTCAGCCGGTGCGGGTGCGGCGGCGGTCGTTCGGGGACTTCGTCAAGGCGTTCCTGGCCTTCGTGGCGCTGGTGGGGCTGGTCGTCGGGGTGCCCCTCGGGCTGGCCGTGACCGTCGGGTGGCCGTTCCCGGACGGTGCGCCCGGTCTGGACTGGCTGCAGCGCGAGATCACCGTCGACACCTTCCTGAGCATCCTGACCGTCATCGTCTGGTTCGCCTGGGCGCAGTTCGCCGCCTGCGTGCTCGTCGAGGTCAAGGCCGCGCTGTCCGGCGTGGGGGTGCCGGGGCGGGTGCCGGGGGCCGGACCCAGTCAGCTGCTGGCCCGGCAGCTCGTGGCCGCGCTGCTGCTCGTCGGCGCCACCGCGGCGAGCCTCACGCCGGGGCTCTCGCAGCTCGGGCACAGCCTGGAGGGGAACCAGAAGCCGTCCGTGGCGGCCGCCCAGCAGACGCCGGGACTCTTCGCCCAGCAGCAGGAGCAGGCCGCCGCTGCCGCGGGCGCCCTCGCCGAACAGGCCGGTCAGGCAGCGGCCCGCGCCGACGGAGCC
The DNA here is from genome assembly GCF_043204535.1 of Streptomyces sp. NPDC047853. Classification (NCBI taxonomy): domain Bacteria; kingdom Bacillati; phylum Actinomycetota; class Actinomycetes; order Kitasatosporales; family Streptomycetaceae; genus Streptomyces; species Streptomyces sp. NPDC047853. The sequence goes on from NZ_JBIDCI010000001.1 coordinate 29,508, forward strand.
TCCGCCGCGCACGGCGACACGAAGTACTACCGCATCCAGCCGCCCGAGGGGCGTCACCACGACTCCCTCTGGGAGATCGCCGACCGGCACCTCGGGGACGGGCGTCGGTACCACGAGATCTTCGAGCTCAACAAGGACCGCGTACAGCCGGACGGTTCGAAGCTGTCCGAGGCCTCCCTGATCCGGCCGGGATGGATCATGGAGATGCCCGGCGACGCCCGCGGCGGCGAGCTGGTCGAGATGCCCGACGAGGCGCCGAAGGTCTCCGAGCAGGTGCAGCAGCAGATCCAGGACTACGCGCGCACCGGGGACCAGGCGCAGGGGAGCGGCGGCGCCCAGGGCGGCGGGGCCGGCGACGCCCACGTCTCCCTCCCCGAGCAGCGACCCGCGCCCGCACCGGCGGCCCCGAGCGCCGGGCAGGAGCACACCACCCCCGCCGAGGCCGGACCGACCGCGCAGGACGGCCGGTTCGGGGACTCCTTCGGGCTCCCCGAGGCTCTCCTGGCCGCCCCCCTCCTCGCCGCCGGCCTCCTCGGTGCCCTCGGCCGCCGGCGCCGGCAGGCGCTGTGGCAGTCGGCGCTCGGCGGCATCGGCGGACGGCGCGGCATGGAGCCGCCCACGCCGAGCGGCGACGCCCAGGACGTGCAGGACGCGCTGCTGGTGGGCGCCGACCCCGAGGGCGTACGCCTGCTGGACCGGTCCCTGCGCGGGCTGGCCGGCGCGCTCGCCGCCGAGTCGCGGCCGCTGCCGGTCGTCTACGCCGCCTGGATGGGCGGCAACGGCGACCTGCACCTCCAGCTCGCCCAGCCCGCCGGGAAGCCGCCGGCGCCCTGGCAGGTCGGGCAGGACCAGACCTTCTGGCTGCTGGCCCGCGCCGACGCCGAGCGGTACGAGGACGTCGACACCGCGGCGCCGTACCCCGGGCTCGTCAGCCTCGGCACCATGGACGACTCCCGGCTGCTGCTCAACCTGGAGTCGGTGCCCGGCCTGGTCTCGCTCAGCGGTGCGCAGGCCGACCGGGCCGCCGTCTTCGCGTCGGTCGCCGCCGAACTGGCCACCAACGGCTGGTCGGACCGCATGACGATCACCCTCGTCGGGTTCGGCGAGGACCTCACGCCCCTCGCGCCCAACCGGATCCGGCACCTCGACGGCTTCGACGACCTCTTCGAGACCATGTCCGCCGAGACCCGGCAGCGCCGCGGCGCGCTCGGCGCGGCCGGGCACGACTCCGTCCTCACCGGCCGCACCGGTCCCGCCCAGCACACGCGCTGGGCACCGCACCTCGTACTGCTCGCCGCCCAGCCGTCCGACGAGGACGCCCTGCGCCTGGCCGAGCTCGCGGCCGACGCGAGCCGCCTCGGCATCGGCTACCTGGTCGGCACCGAGGGAGCGGAACTGCCGGGCGCCGCCTGGGAGATGGAGATCACCGGCGAGGGCAGGCTGCTCGCGCCGCTCCTCGGCCTGGAACTGGAGGCCCAGTTGCTGCCGGCCGCCCAGCAGCGGGCCGTCGTCGAGCTGTTCACCGACGCCGACCCGGAGCACGGCCCCGGCGGCCCCGGCGGACCGCCCCACACCCCGCCGTTCCTGGTCGACATCAGCGAGCAGGGCCGCCCGGCGGTGTACGCCCGCCTCGTCGGGTCGTACGAGATCATCGGCCTGGAGGCGCCCGACGGCGAGCGCAGCGCCCAGCTGCACGAGGCACTCGCCCTGCTCCTGCTGCACCGCGAGGGCGTCCACCCGCGCGTGCTGGCCTCCGCGCTCTGGCCGCGCGGGGTCACGCCGGACGTGCGCGACGCGCTGCTGGAGCGCCTGCAGGCCTGGCTGGGCACCGACCCCGACGGCACGCCGAGGCTCGGCACCGACGCCACCGGGCGGCTCACCCTCGCCCAGTCCGTCGTCTCCGACCTGGACGTCCTGCGCTCCCTCTACTACGAGGCGACCCAGGGTCGGGGCGTCGGCAGCCGCCAGGTGCGCGGCCGGCTCCTCACCGACGCGCTGGTGCTGGTGCGCGGGCCGTTGCTCGCCGACCGGCCCGAGGGCCGCTACCGCTGGCTCACCCACGAGATCGTCGACGCGCAACTGCCGCTGCTCGTCGCGGACACCGGGCTGGCGCTCAGCGAGTTCCACCTGGAGAAGGACCGCGCCGAGAAGGCGATCGAGGCGCTGAACGCGGCCCTGCGCACCGCCCCGGCCGACGAGCGGCTGTGGCACGAGCTGCTGCGCGCGACGCACGCCACGGGCGACCCGGACCGGCTGCACGCCCTCGCCGCCGACCTCGTCGGGCGCAGCGGCGCGCGCGGCCTGCCGCCGCGCACCGAGGCGCTGCTCGACGAACTGCTGCCGACCTGGCGCGAGGGCGTCGCCGCCGCCGGATGAGCACCGCCCTGCTGCTCGTCCTCGTCGCCGCGCTCTGGGGCGCGGCGACCGGCGCGCTCCTGCCCCGGGCGGCCTACCGCTTCTCCGCCCCTCCGGGGGAGGCGTGGCGCGAGTGCTGCCCGCGGGAGCACCCGGTCGCGGGCTGGCTCGGCCGGGCCCGGTGCGGGCAGTGCCCGGCCGAGGCGGCGTCCTACGGTCCCCGGGCGACCATCCCGGCCACCGTCACCGCCCTCGTCTGCGCCGCCCTCGCCGCCGCCGCCGGGACCCGTCCCGAGCTGGCCGTCTGGCTGCTGCTCGCCCCCGCCGCCGTCCTGCTCGCCGTGGTCGACCTGCGGGTACGGCGGCTGCCCGACCCCCTCACCCTGCCGCTCGCCGGTGCCGCCCTCGCCCTCCTCGGCCTCGCCGCGCTCCTGCCCGAGCACGCCGGCCGCTGGACCACCGCCCTGCTGGGCGCCCTCGCGCTCGGCGCCGGCTATGGCGTGCTGTTCCTCATCAACCCGGCCGGCATGGGCTTCGGCGACGTGAAACTGGCCCTCGCGGCCGGCGCCGCCCTCGGCTGGTACGGCTGGTCGGCGGTCATGCTCGGCACCCTCGCCGGTTTCCTGCTCGGCGCGCTCTACGGCGGTGCCCTCGTCGTCGCCCGGCGGGCCGGCCGCAAGACCGCCATCCCCTTCGGCCCGTTCCTGCTCGCGGGCGCGTTCCTCGGCGTCCTGGCCGGGGCCGGTGCGGCCTGAGCGCGGACCCGTGAAAGGCCTGGCGTACGCTGGGTCGCGTCCGTCCACAACCCCTTACGAACTCTGCGAAAGGGACGCCGGTGACCGAGAAGGCCGACCTTCAGCCCATCCTCGACCGCGCCGCCGCCGGTGGGCGGATCACCCCCGAAGAGGCGCTCGACCTCTACCGGGACGCGCCGCTGCACGCGCTGGGCGCCGCAGCCGACGCCGTACGCAGGCGGCGGTACGCCGGTACCGAGCACATCGCGACGTACATCATCGAGCGGAACATCAACTACACGAACGTGTGCGTCACGGCGTGCAGGTTCTGCGCCTTCTACGCCGCGCCCAAGGACACCGCCAAGGGCTGGACCCGCGACCTCGACGACATCCTGCGCCGCTGCGCGGAGACGATCGAGCTGGGCGGCACCCAGATCATGTTCCAGGGCGGCCACCACCCGGACTACGGCGTCGAGTACTACGAGAAGCACTTCGCCGCCATCAAGAAGGAGTTCCCGCAGCTCGTCATCCACAGCCTGGGGGCGAGCGAGGTCGAGCACATGGCGCGGATCTCGAAGGTGTCGGTCGAGGAGGCCATCACCCGTATCCACGCCGCCGGGCTCGACTCCTTCGCGGGCGCCGGCGCCGAGCTGCTGCCCGAGCGTCCGCGCAAGGCGATCGCGCCGCTGAAGGAGTCCGGCGAGCGCTGGCTGGAGATCATGGAGATCGCGCACAACCTGGGCGTGGAGTCCACCTCCACCATGCTCATGGGGACCGGCGAGACCAACGCCGAGCGCATCGAGCACCTGCGGATGATCCGGGACGTGCAGGACCGCACCGGCGGCTTCCGCGCCTTCATCCCGTACACCTACCAGCCCGAGAACAACCACCTGAAGGGCCGTACGCAGGCCACGCTCTTCGAGTACCTGCGGATGATCGCCATCGCCCGGCTGTTCATGGACAACGTCGCCCACATCCAGGGCTCCTGGCTGACCACCGGCAAGGAGGTCGGCCAGCTCTCCCTGCACTACGGCGCCGACGACCTCGGCTCGATCATGCTGGAGGAGAACGTCGTGTCGTCGGCCGGTGCCAAGCACCGCTCCAACCGGCTGGAGATCATCGACCTGATCCGCAAGGCGGGGCGCGTCCCGGCGCAGCGGGCCACGACGTACGAGCACCTGGTCGTGCACGACGACCCGGCGAACGACCCGGTCGACGAGCGAGTCGTCTCGCACATCTCGTCCACGGCGATCGAGGGCGGCACGGCCCACCCCGAGCTGAAGCTGCTCGCCTCCAACTGACGCCGCCGTGCTGACGATCCACGTCTCCGAAGCCTCGCCCGAGGCGGCCGTCGTCGTCGACGGCGCGCTGCTCGCCGCCGTCGGCCCGTACGAGGCACTGGCCGCCGCCCATCCGCGGGCGCGGGTGCGCCGGTGGCCCGGCCTCCTGACGCCCGGCCTGCTCAACCCGTACGGTCCGGAACTGCTGGAGCAGGCCTACCACCCCGACCCGCGCGAAGCGGACCGGCTGGGCACCGAACCGATCTTCGGGAAGCGCGCGCTCGCCCTCCTCGGCGCGGACCCGTCCGCGCGGGGCGCCAGCGCGCGCCGAGGGGTGCAGCGCATGCTGGCGCACGGCACGGTCGCCGTCGCCGGAGAGCTGCGGGGCCGCGCGGCCCTGGACGCGGTGCGCGGCGCGGGGCTCGCCGTGGCGGCGCGTCCGGCCACCCTGCCCGGGCCCGCGTCCCTCTCGCCGAAGCCGCTGGTGCTGCTCCCCGGGCTCGCTCCCGGGAAGCCCGCCCGGTTCGCGGTGTTCGACGTACCCGACCGGGCCGCGCTCGTGCGGGACGGCGCGGCCACGTGCGTGGCCACCGTCGTGGGCGGCCGTCTGGTGTACCGGGGGCGCTGAGCGGGCGGTCCCGGGGCCCGAGCGCGCGGTCCCGCGAGGCGCGCTGGCCGGCCTACGCGCCGAACGCCGCCCCGAACGCCCCGTCCTCCTGCTCCACGCCGCTGCACGTGGTCAGCGCGTCGTCGGCCGACGCCTCCTCGCCGCACCGCCGGTCCCGGAAGGCGGCCCACACCGACACCCACGCGAGGCCCTTCTCCTCGGCGAAGGCGCGCACCTCCGCCGCGTCCGCCAGGGTGAAGGTCTCGCCGGCGACGTCGTTGACGCCGAGCATCGAGGTGAGTGCCATGCCGCGCCAGGAGTCAGCGTCCGAGGTGCCGAAGACCTCGCGGAGCTGCGGGTGCGCGGCCCGGGCCGAGGCGAGGGCGTACGCGCCCATGTCACCGTCGTACGACTCGCCGTAGTTCATGGTCATGAGATTGACCGTCGAGACCCGGGCGCCGTGGTCGTTGGCGGACGCCAGCAGGGCCAGGCCGTCGGCGTCCAGGCCGGAGGGCATCACCGGGAGGGTGAAGGAGACCTCCAGGTCGCTCCGCTCCTCCTGGAGCAGCGCGATCGCCGCCGACCGCAGGGCGACGGAGTCCGTGTCGGTCAGGTCGTCGCCCTCGACGTCGAAGTCCGCGCGCGTGGCGCCGGCCGCGTCCAGGGCCGCGCCGTACGCGTCCGCCAGGTCCGAGACGCTGTCGCAGGCCGCCGCCAGTTCCGTCCCGGAGGCGCCGCCGAAGGAGACGCGGACGTCGGCGCCGGACTCCGTCAGCCGCGCGACACGCGAGGCGACGGCGGGGTCGTCGATGTCCTGGACACCGTTCCAGCGCGGGACGCAGTCGTCGCCGGAGGAGAGGACGAACGCCAGGTTGTACGTCGCCGGGGAACCGCCCGAGTCGGTCGCGGAGGCCGTGGTGGCGCTGACGTAGGGGGCGTAGGCGGTGACCGGCGCGGACGACTCGGACGGTGCCGTGGTGGCGCCGCCCTCCGTGCCGCCGCCCGCGCCGTCGTCCTGTCCGGCGCAGCCCGCGGTGGCCAGGGCGAGCAGCAGGGCGCACCCTGCCGCCGTCTTCCGGTATGCCCTCATGTGCGGCACGCTCCCGTTCTCGTCGTCGGACGAGTGAACGTCTCACGCGTTGCTGGGGCTTTCCTGAGGAAAGGGGCCGTGTTCCCGTCGTCCCACAGGACGCGCACAGGCTGCGGCGCCATTCATCGGAATCCCACAGCGCGGTCCGAGTCCGCGCCGGACAAAGCTCCCTAGCGTCCGGGGAATGCACTCCGAGCCTGCCCTCCCCTCCCGCGCCGCCCCGCGCGGTCGCCGTCGCAAGCGCGGCAACGGACCCGCGCAAGGGCCCGTCTTCGTCGACGGTTCCGGACGCCGGGCCCGGCTGCTGCGCCGGCTGGGCCTCCTCGTCGGGGCGGTCTGCCTCGGCTACGCGGCCGTCCTCGGCCTGGCCTTCATGGGCGTCGGCACCTCGGTGAACCCGTCCTCGCTGCTGCCCTTCGGGGGCGGACGGGAGGCCGGTCCGGGACCCGGCGGCGGCACGCGTCCGCAAGGCGGCCCGGGCCCCACGGGCGCCCCGCCCGCAGCGACGGCCGGGCCCCCTACCGCCACGTCCGGCGCCACCGCTCCCGGCGCCGCCACCACCGACTGACCGGGAACGCCCTCACCCCATGACCACGCCCCCACCCCCCTCCCCGCCCGCCCGGCGCCGTCGCCGCGCCCCCTCCCGCATCGAGCGGGCCGCCGGCCGCGCCGCCGCGCTGCAACGCCCGCGCGTCCTGCTCGCCCTGCTGCTCCTGCTCGCGCTGACCTGCGTGATGCTGCTCGACGGCTATCTGCGCGCCGAGGTCGGCGGCGACCAGCGCGTCCGCACCGGCGCCAGTGCGAGCGACGTACCCGAGGAGGTCCTCGACGGCGGGCCGATCCTCACCTTCCCCGGCGGACGGGCCACCACCGTCTCCGTCCCGGACAGGACGATCGCCCTGACCTTCGACGACGGCCCCGACCCCACCTGGACGCCGCAGGTGCTGGAGATCCTGGAGAAGTACGACGTGCCCGGCACGTTCTTCCTGGTCGGCTCGATGATCGCGCGCTACCCGGACATCGTCGGGGACCTGGTCGAGCAGGGCAACGAGGTGGGCGTCCACACCTTCACCCACATCGACCTCTCCTACCAGAGCGAGTCCCGCGTCACCCGGGAGATCGAGCAGACCCAGCTCGCCCTCGCGGGCGCGGCCGGCATCACGACCACCCTGTTCCGGGCGCCGTACTCCTCCCAGACGAACGCCATCGACAATTACAGCTGGCCCGTCTACGAGCAGCTCGGCGAGGACGGCTACACCAGCGTCTTCATCGACACCGACAGCGACGACTGGAAGCGCCCCGGCGTCTCGAAGATCGTCGAGTGGGCCACTCCGGAGGACGACGAGGGGGCCTCCGTCCTCTTCCACGACTCCGGCGGCGAGCGGTCCCAGACGATCGAGGCGCTGCCGAAGTACATCGAGAAGATGCAGGCGCAGGGCTACACCTTCACCACCGTCAGCGGCGTCATGGCGGAGCAGCGGCCCGCCGCCGGGCCCGCCGGACAGGCGGGCGGCGCGGCCGGCCCCGGGGGCGGCCTCCAGGCGGCCCACCACGAGGCCACCGGCACCACCCTCTACGAGGGCAAGGCACTCGTCGCGGCCGTCGCCGTCGCGGAGTGGGTGGTGCCGACGCTGTCGGCCGGACTCGTCGTCGTGGGCGTGGCCGTCATGGGCCGGTTCGGGCTGATGCTGCTCCTCGCCCGCCGCCACCACCGGCGGCGCAACCGACGCCGCTTCAGCTGGGGCCCGCCGGTGACCGGCCCGGTGAGCGTGATCGTGCCGGCGTACAACGAGAAGGAGTGCATCGCGGCCACCCTCCGCTCGCTGGCGGACAGCACCCACCCGATCGAGATCGTCGTCGTGGACGACGGCTCGACGGACGGCACCGCCGAGATCGCCGAGTCCCTGGGCCTGCCGGGCGTGCGGGTCGTCCGGCAGGCCAACGCGGGCAAGCCGGCCGCCCTCAACAACGGGGTGCGGCACGCCCGGTACGACATCGTCGTGATGATGGACGGCGACACCGTCTTCGAGCCGGACACCGTACGGCACCTGGTGCAGCCCTTCGCCGACCCTGCCGTCGGCGCGGTCGCGGGCAACGCCAAGGTCGGCAACCGGCGCACCCTCATCGGCGCCTGGCAGCACATCGAGTACGTGATGGGCTTCAACCTCGACCGGCGCATGTACGACCTGCTGCGCTGCATGCCGACCATCCCCGGCGCGATCGGCGCGTTCCGCCGCGAGGCGGTGCTCCGGGCCGGCGGCATGAGCGACGACACCCTCGCCGAGGACACCGACATCACCATCGCCCTGCACCGTGCCGGATGGCGGGTCGTCTACCAGGAGCACGCCCGGGCCTGGACGGAGGCGCCGGGCTCCCTGAAGCAGCTCTGGTCGCAGCGCTACCGCTGGTCCTACGGCACCATGCAGGCGCTGTGGAAGCACCGCGGCTCCCTGACCGACAAGGGACCGTCGGGCCGCTTCGGGCGGGTCGGCATGCCGCTGGTCGTGCTCTTCCAGGTCGTCACGCCGGTCTTCGCGCCGCTCATCGACGTGTTCACCGTCTACTCGATGCTCTTCGTCGACTTCCGGGCGGCCCTGCTCGCCTGGCTGGCGGTCCTCGCCGTGCAGCTCGGGTGCGCGGCCTACGCCTTCCGCCTCGACCGGGAGAAGTACCGGTACCTGCTGATGATGCCGCTCCAGCAGCTGGCGTACCGGCAGATGATGTACCTCGTCCTCATCCACTCCTGCGTCACCGCCCTCACCGGCGGCCGGCTGCGCTGGCAGAAGCTGAAGCGGACCGGCGAGGTGGGGACGCCGGCCGGGTCCTCGGGGGCCGGGTGATGGGTGCGCACAGCAAGGGGACGGCCCGCCGCGCTCCCGCCGCGGACGCGCCGCCCGCGGCCGCCGTACCAGGGGCCGCGAGCGGCGGCCGGGACCGCTACTTCGACGCCCTGCGCGCCCTCGCCCTCGTTCGGGTCGTCGCGTACCACGCCTTCGGCTGGCCGTGGGCCGGGCTGGTGTTCCCCTCCATGGGTGTCATGTTCTGCCTGGCCGGCACCCTGATGGCCCGGTCGCTCCGGCGCCCCGCCGCGACGGTCGTCCGGGCCCGGCTGCGCCGCCTGCTCCCCCCGCTGTGGTGCTGGGGGGCCTTCGTGGTGGGCGCGATGCTGGTGCGCGGCTGGATGCCGGGGTGGCGGATCGTCTTCTGGGTCGTGCCGCTCGGCGACCCGCCGGGCAGCGCCTGGGCCGAGCAGGCCTGGGAGATCCTCTGGTACCTGCGGACGTACCTGTGGCTGGTCCTGCTCTCCCCGCTCCTGCTGCGGGTGTTCCGGCTCGCTCCGGTGCCGGTGCTGCTGCTGTCCCTCGCCCCGGTCGTCGCCTTGCAGTGCGTGTGGCGGCCGCCGGAGAACCGCCTCGGGACCGGGCTGCTCGACCTCGCGACGTACCTCTTCTGCTGGGTCCTGGGCTTCGCGCACCGCGAGGGGGTGCTGGGGCGCCTCCGGCCGGCCGCGGTCGTCGCCCTGTCCTGCGCCGCCCTCGCGTGCGGCGGCTGGTACGCGTTCGCCCACCGCGCCGCGTACGGCACGTACGACCTCGACGACATCCCGCTCGCCCAGGCCTTCTGGTCGGCCGGGTTCGTGACGCCGCTGATGTACGCGAGGGCCCGCCTCGACACCGGCCGCGCCGGGCTCACCCGGTGGCGGTGGCGGTTGCGGTGGCAGTCGCGGTGGCAGTCGCGGTTGCGGTGGCCCGCCCGGCTGGTGGGGGTCCTCAACGCGCGGGCCGTCACGGTCTACCTCTGGCACGAGATCGCCCTGGTGGCCGCCGTCCCGCTGATCGACCGGCTCTGGGAGGTGCCCGCCTTCGAGGCCCACCTGCCCCTGGACAGCCAGTGGTTCCTGCTGGGGGTGGCCTGGGCCCTCATCGCGGTCTTCGTGCTGCTGTTCGGCTGGGTCGAGGACGTCGCCGCGCGGAGGAGGCCGCGCCTGCTGCCCTGAGCCCGTGCTGCAACAATGGGCCCGTGACCCGCGCTTCCCTGAACAAGCAGCCGCACGAAGTCGCCTCGATGTTCGACCACGTCGCGCAGCGGTACGACCTGACGAACGCCGTGCTCTCGCTCGGCCAGGACCGGGCGTGGCGCAAGGAGGTCGCCAGAGCCGTCGACGCCCGCCCCGCGCAGAAGATCCTCGACCTCGCGGCCGGCACGGCGACCTCCTCGCTGCCCTTCGCCCGCACGGGGGCCTACGTCGTCCCCTGCGACTTCTCCCTGGGCATGCTCCAGGTCGGCAAGGAGCGGCACTCCTGGCTGCCGTTCACCGCCGGCGACGCGACCCGGCTGCCGTTCGCGGACGACGCCTTCGACGCGGTCACCATCTCCTTCGGGCTGCGCAACGTGCAGGACACGGACGCCGCGCTGCGCGAGATGCACCGGGTGACGCGGCCGGGCGGCCGGGTCGTCATCTGCGAGTTCTCGCACCCGACCTGGACGCCGTTCCGGACCGTCTACACCGAGTACCTGATGCGCGCCCTGCCGCCGGTGGCCCGCGCGGTGTCGTCCAACCCCGACGCGTACGTCTACCTCGCCGAGTCCATCCGCGCCTGGCCCGACCAGCCGGCGCTCGCCCGGCGCCTGGCCGAGGCCGGCTGGTCCAAGGTGGCGTACCGGAACCTGACCGGCGGCGTGGTGGCGCTGCACCGCGCCTTCAAGGAGAGCTGAGGCCGCGCGGCGGGGCGGGTCGGCCGCCCGTGGCCCGGCCCGCTCCCGCGTCACCCCCGCCGGTACCCGGCAGACCGGCTCCGCCGGGAACCACCCGGAAGGGTTGCGTGACCGACTGAGACACGCCCCTACTTCAGGGGACCGGTGTCGTCCGTCCGCGGCAGGGGCAGCCGGTAGCAGTGCCCCTGGCGCGCGGAGACCGGCGTCGTGAAGACCTCGGAGAGCCGCATGCCCAGCCGCTCCGTGACCGCGATGGACCGGGCGTTGCGCGCGTCGACCATCGCCACGACCTCGGACACGCCCGCGGCCCGCACCCGCTCCAGCGTCTGCCGGGCCGCCGTCGTGACATACCCCTTGCCCCAGTGCTCCCGGCCGAGGCGCCAGCCGATCTCGATCTCGCCCTGGGGGCCCCATTCCCCCGGCCACGGCTGGGCGCCGGTGAAGCCGACCACCCGGCCGTCCTCGTCCACCATCGTCCACAGGCAGAAGCCGCGCTCGGCGTCGTGCCGGCGCTGGCGGGCGGTGAGCTCCTCGTAGACGGACAGCTCCGCGGACCTCCCGCCGTGGAACTCCATGACGTCCGGGTCGTCGAAGATCCGGTGCCAGGCGACGGCGTCCTCGTCGGTGGGGACGCGCAACCGTACAACGGGCAGAGCTCGGTTCACTGGGCAGCCCTTCAGCCGGGTGATCGGTGACGCTGAATAGACTGCCCATGTCCAGTGCCCGTCGGCACGCAGATTTCGAATCTCTGGGGAGATCCCGCCGTGACCGAGCCCCTCTCCGACAACACCGCCGATGTGATCGTCGTGGGCGCGGGGCCAGCCGGCTCCACGACCGCGTACCACCTGGCCAAGGCGGGACTCGACGTCCTCCTGCTGGAGAAGACCGCCTTCCCACGGGAGAAGGTCTGCGGCGACGGCCTCACCCCGCGCGCGGTCAAGCAACTCGTCGCCATGGGGATCGACATCTCCGAGGAGGCCGGCTGGCTGCGCAACAAGGGTCTGCGCATCATCGGCGGCGGCTCCCGCCTCCAGCTCGACTGGCCGGATCTGGCCTCCTTCCCCGACTACGGACTCGTCCGCAAGCGCGACGACTTCGACGACCAGCTCGCCCGGCAGGCCCAGAAGGCCGGCGCGCGCCTGTACGAGCGCTGCAACGTCGGCGCCCCGATCGTCGACGACCGCACCGGCCGCATCACCGGCGTCCACGCCAAGCTCGGGGAGGAGAAGCGCGAGGCCACCTTCCACGCGCCGCTGGTCGTGGCCGCCGACGGCAACTCCACGCGGCTGTCCCTGGCGATGGGCCTGCACCGCCGCGAGGACCGCCCGATGGGCGTCGCGGTCCGTACGTACTTCACCTCGCCCCGCCACGACGACGACTACCTGGAGTCCTGGCTGGAGCTGTGGGACCGCCGGGGCGCCCAGGACCGCCTGCTGCCGGGCTACGGCTGGATCTTCGGCATGGGCGACGGCACCTCCAACGTCGGCCTCGGCGTGCTGAACACCTCCTCGTCCTTCAAGGAGATCGACTGGCGCGAGATCCTCAAGGCCTGGTGCGCCTCCATGCCGGAGGACTGGGGCTACACCCCGGACAACATGACCGGCCCGATCCGCGGCGCCGCCCTGCCCATGGCCTTCAACCGCCAGCCCCACTACACCAAGGGCCTGCTGCTCGTCGGTGACGCCGGCGGCCTGGTGAACCCCTTCAACGGCGAGGGCATCGCCTACGCCATGGAGTCCGGCCAGATCGCCGCCGACGTCATCGTCCAGGCCCACGCCCGGGCCACGCCGGCCCAGCGCGAGATCGCCCTCCAGCGCTACCCGCGCGTCCTGAAGGACACCTACGGCGGCTACTACACGCTGGGCCGCGCCTTCGTGAAGCTCATCGGCAACCCGAAGGTCATGCAGATCGCGACCCAGCGCGGCCTCACCCACCCCATCCTGATGAAGTTCACCCTCAAGATGCTCGCCAACCTGACGGACCCGACGGGCGGCGACGCGATGGACCGCATCATCAACGGGCTGAGCAAGGTCGCGCCGAAGGCGTGATCAGCCGCGGGACGGGCGGGGCCGGGTGAGGTCCCCGGACGCCCCGTCGAGGGCCCGGGCGCCTGCGGCCCGGCGGGCGAGGACCTCCTCGCGCCGGTCCGCCGACTGCCGCAGCGCCGCCTTCCGGTCGCGCGCGGAGAGCCGGTCCACGTAGACGTGCCCGTCCAGGTGGTCGGTCTCGTGGGCCAGGCAGCGCGCGAAGTACCCGGTGCCCTCGACGAGGAGCGGGGCGCCGTCCTTGTCGAGGCCCCGGACGACGGCCCGGTCGGGGCGCGGGACGCTCATGGTGGCGCCCGGCACCGACAGGCAGCCCTCGCCCTCGTCGAGCAGCCGTCGCGCGGCGGGACCGAGGGGTTCGGGCACCGGGTTGACGATGTGCCCGACATGTCGGACACCGTCGTCGTCCAGGCAGTCGTAGACGAACAGGCGCAGGGCGACCCCCACCTGATTCGCCGCCAGGCCGGCCCCTTCCGCGACGTACATCGTGCGGAACATGTCGTCGACGAGCGCGGCGAGGTCGGGCCCGAACTCGGTGACGTCCCGGCACGGCCTGTGCAGCACCTCCTCGCCGAACTCCGTGATCCGCCGCACCGACCCGCGCAGGGCCTCCGGTGCGAGCGGGGGACAGGACGCGGCGGGCCGCCCTTGTACGAACACACTGGGCATGACGTTCTCCTTCGGCTGGCGGTCGGGCCGGGGGAGTCCGGCCCGCGCCGAGCATGCCAGGAGAGCCCGAAGGGCCGCAGCCCCCGAGCGGCTGCGGCCCTTGCGGTACGTGCTGTGCGGCGTCCGGCTACAGGACGCGGACCGCGCCGCTCGGCGGGTCGTACGACAGCGACGCCTTGACGACGCCGGTGGAGGAGTTCTGCGCGCCGACGAACATGCCGTCGCCGACGTAGATGCCCACGTGGTACGCGCTGCCCGCGCCGCCCCAGTAGAGGATGTCGCCGGGCTGGAGGTTGTCGAGGCCCACCTGGGTGCCGGCGGTCGACTGGTCCTGGGAGACCCGCGGGAGGCTGATGCCCACCTGCTTGAAGGCGGCCTGCACGAGACCGGAGCAGTCGTAGGCGGACGGTCCGGTGGCACCGGAGACGTACGCCTTGCCGACCTGGGCCTGCGCGAACGCGACGACCGCGGCGGCGGAGCCGGTGGCCGTGGAGGTGCTGGTGCTGCCGGCGCTGGTGCTGCCCGTGCTGTCCGAGGACCCGGTGTCCGCGGAGGCGCTCAGGGTGGCGCGCTCGGCGCTGCGGGCGGCACGCTCGGCGGCCGCCTTGCGCTCGGCCTCCTCGGCCTTCTTCTTCTCCTCCGCGGCCTTCTTCTTGGCCTGCGCGAGGTCTGCCTTGGCCTGCTTCGCCGCCTTCGCGGCGGCCGCGTCGCGCTCGGCCACCAGCTCGTAGTTCGCGGCCGCCTGCTGCGTGGCGTCCGCGGACTGGGCGACCTGAGCGGCCAGGTCGGCCGTCAGGGTGGGCAGTTCGAGGGTCTGCGTCACCGGTTCTGCCGCGTGGGCCGAACCCGACGCCCCGGCCACTGCCAGGGTGCTGAGGACGCCACCGGCAACTCCGGCCCGCATCGCGATGGTCGACGCGCTGCGGCGGGGCTTCCGGTGGCTGCGTATGTGAGCGGTGTGGGACATAGGGACAACCGGTATCAGGAGCTCCTCCATACCTTCAAGAAACGTGGGCTGCGCCACAGTTGTTCAATCGGGCCCCGAATCCCGGGCGTGTCGCTCCTTATTGACGCCCTAACGGACATTGCGGGCGGCCCGTAACCGGCCTGTGATCACGGCCTTTGATCGTTACGCCCGAATTGCCCCGCGCTTACCACTGGTTGAGGCAGTTGGCCAAGCCCGGTTCTCAGACGCCTCTCATGAATGTGGCGCACGTCACGGAACGGTTGTCCCGCCCGCCGCGTCCGTGGCGTGCGACCCGGGCGTCGCGGAGTTCGTGAACGCGTGCACGTGTCCACATCGCACCGGCTCCTCCCTCTGATGTGTGAACGCGCCCTCTATCAAGTGATCGTGTCCGGCGCCAGTTTGCATGCAAGGGAAGCATCTTGATATGGAGACGCCCCTGCCCGCACCCCTCTGGCCAGCGGCGACGATCGGAAATGTCACCTCTGGTGATCAGCTGAACGCTTCTTGTGTGAAGATCACCGCTCATCCGACTTCATGATCCTTCGTCAGGTGGTGGAGATCACAAAGCTTGTGCAATACCCCGTGTCGCAGATCACAGAGCGGCAGGCATAAGATGCGAGGCAGTTGGGCTTGTGACCTGCTTCACATGTTCGCGATCTTCGCCGGGACGAGCGGGGCTCGTGGGGCTGTCGGGGCGGGAGGGAGCGAGTCCGATGCAACCGCCAGCAGTCAGTGCCGACTGAGAGGAGCGAGGAGCGGTGAACGCGTATGCGCCCATCCTCGTACTGGGAGCCCTCGGGGCAGGCTTTGCGATCTTCTCCGTGGTCATGGCCACGCTGATCGGTCCGAAGCGGTACAACCGGGCGAAGCTCGAGGCCTACGAGTGCGGCATCGAGCCGACCCCCACGCCGGCCGGCGGCGGGCGCTTCCCCATCAAGTACTACCTGACGGCGATGCTCTTCATCATCTTCGATATCGAGATCGTCTTCCTCTACCCCTGGGCCGTCACCTTCGACGCCCTGGGGATTTTCGGGCTCGTGGAGATGCTGCTCTTCGTGCTCACCGTCTTCGTCGCGTACGCGTACGTATGGCGGCGCGGCGGCCTGGAATGGGACTGAGGGGCCATTGACATGGGACTCGAAGAAAAACTGCCGAGCGGCTTCCTGCTGACCACCGTCGAGCAGGCCGCGGGCTGGGTGCGCAAGTCGTCCGTCTTCCCCGCCACGTTCGGCCTCGCCTGCTGTGCCATCGAGATGATGACCACCGGCGCCGGCCGCTACGACCTGGCGCGCTTCGGCATGGAGGTCTTCCGCGGATCGCCCCGGCAGGCGGACCTGATGATCGTCGCGGGCCGGGTCAGCCAGAAGATGGCGCCGGTGCTGCGGCAGGTCTACGACCAGATGCCGAACCCGAAGTGGGTGATCTCCATGGGGGTCTGCGCCTCCTCGGGCGGCATGTTCAACAACTACGCGATCGTCCAGGGCGTCGACCACATCGTCCCGGTCGACATCTATCTCCCCGGCTGCCCGCCGCGGCCCGAGATGCTGATGGACGCCATCCTCAAGCTCCACCAGAAGATCCAGGGTTCGAAGCTGGGCGTGAACGCCGAGGAAGCGGCCCGGGAGGCGGAGGAGGCGGCGCTCAAGGCCCTGCCCACGATCGAGATGAAGGGGCTGCTGCGGTGAGCGACGCGAACAACACCGCGGGTGACGCGAACGGGGTCAACCCCGAGAAGGAGCTGTCCGCGGAGAACCTCCCGGGCCAGCGCGGCCAGGGCGGCGAGGAGATCCGCGTCCAGCGCGGGATGTTCGGCGCGAACAACGGCGGCGACACCTCCGGCTACGGCGGCCTGGTCCGCTCCGTGCGGCTGCCCGGACCGGCGAGCAGGCCCTACGGCGGCTGGTTCGACGAAGTCGCCGACGAGCTGGAGGGCGCGCTGGAGGAGCAGGATCTCCTGCCCGCCAACGCCATCGGGAAGACGGTCGTCGACCGGGACGAGCTGACCTTCCACATCGAGCGCGAGCACCTGGTCCGCGTCGCCCGCACCCTGCGCGACGACCCGGCCCTGCGCTTCGAACTGTGCACCGGCGTCAGCGGCGTCCACTACCCGCACGACAAGGGCCGTGAGCTGCACGCCGTCTACCACCTGCGCTCGATCACCCACAACCGGCTGATCCGCCTCGAGGTGAGCGCCCCCGACAGCGACCCGCACATCCCGTCGCTGGTCCCCGTCTACCCGACGAACGACTGGCACGAGCGCGAGACGTACGACTTCTTCGGCATCGTCTTCGACGGTCACCCGGCCCTGACGCGGATCATGATGCCGGACGACTGGCAGGGCTTTCCGCAGCGCAAGGACTATCCCCTCGGCGGCATCCCCGTCGAGTACAAGGGCGCCCAGATCCCGGCTCCGGACCAGCGGAGGTCGTACTCGTGAGCAGCACACAGTCAGCGTCGGCGGCCTCGGCGCGCGAGACCACCGAGGGCACCGTCTACACGGTCACCGGTGGCGACTGGGACGAGGTCGTCCAGTCCGCGGCCCGCGCCGACGACGAGCGCATCGTCGTCAACATGGGCCCGCAGCACCCGTCCACCCACGGCGTGCTCCGTCTGATCCTGGAGATCGACGGCGAGACGGTCACCGAGGCCCGCTGCGGCATCGGATACCTGCACACCGGCATCGAGAAGAACCTCGAGTACCGGACCTGGACGCAGGGCACCACGTTCGTGACGCGCATGGACTACCTGACGCCGTTCTTCAACGAGACGGCGTACTGCCTGGGCGTCGAGAAGCTC
The DNA here is from genome assembly GCF_043204535.1 of Streptomyces sp. NPDC047853. NCBI lineage: Bacteria > Bacillati > Actinomycetota > Actinomycetes > Kitasatosporales > Streptomycetaceae > Streptomyces > Streptomyces sp. NPDC047853. The sequence goes on from NZ_JBIDCI010000001.1 coordinate 46,767, forward strand.
CTCGGCGTCGAGGACCAGATCCCGGACCGGGCCTCGATCATCCGGGTCCTGCTGATGGAGCTGAACCGGCTCTCCTCGCACCTGGTCTGCATCGCCACCGGCGGCATGGAGCTGGGCGCCACCACGATCATGATCTACGGCTTCCGCGACCGCGAGCTGATCCTCGACATCTTCGAGCTGATCACCGGCCTGCGGATGAACCACGCGTTCATCCGGCCGGGCGGACTCGCCCAGGACCTGCCGCCCGGCGCGGTGGACCAGATCCGCGAGTTCGTGAAGACGATGAGGAAGAACCTCCCGGAGTACGACAAGCTCGCCACCGGGAACCCCATCTTCAAGGGTCGCATGCAGGACGTCGGCTACCTCGACCTGGCCGGCTGCATGGCGCTCGGCGCCACCGGCCCGGTCCTGCGCTCCACCGGCCTGCCGCACGACCTGCGCAAGAGCCAGCCGTACTGCGGCTACGAGACGTACGACTTCGACGTCCCGACCGCCGACACCTGCGACTCCTACGGCCGCTTCCTGATCCGGCTGGAGGAGATGCGCCAGTCGCTGCGGATCGTCGAACAGTGCCTGGACCGGCTCCAGCCCGGCCCGGTCATGGTCGCCGACAAGAAGATCGCCTGGCCCGCCCAGCTCGCCCTGGGCCCGGACGGGCTCGGCAACTCCCTCGACCACATCAAGAAGATCATGGGCACCTCCATGGAGGCCCTGATCCACCACTTCAAGCTGGTCACCGAGGGCTTCCGCGTACCGCCGGGACAGGCGTACACGGCGGTCGAGTCGCCCAAGGGCGAGCTGGGGGTGCACGTCGTGTCCGACGGCGGCACCCGCCCCTTCCGGGTCCACTTCCGCGACCCGTCCTTCACCAACCTGCAGGCCATGGCGGCGATGTGCGAGGGCGGCCAGGTCGCCGACGTCATCGTCGCCGTGGCATCCATCGACCCCGTGATGGGAGGCGTCGACCGGTGACCACCTCTTCTTCGGAGCGGGGCGTCAGCCTGGGCATGCCGGAACTGCCCGCGCCCGCCTACCCGGACGACGTCCGGGCCCGGCTGGAGACCGACGCGCGCGAGGTCATCGCCCGCTACCCGGACTCCCGGTCCGCCCTCCTGCCGCTGCTGCACCTGGTGCAGTCGGAGGAAGGCCACGTCACGCGCACCGGCATGCGGTTCTGCGCGGACGTGCTCGGCCTCACCACGGCCGAGGTGACCGCGGTCGCCACCTTCTACTCCATGTACCGGCGCAGGCCGAGCGGCGACTACCAGGTCGGCGTCTGCACCAACACGCTCTGCGCGGTCATGGGCGGCGACGCGCTCTTCGAGTCCCTCCAGGAGCACCTGGGCGTCGGCAACGGCGAGACCACCGAGGACGGCAAGGTCACGCTGGAGCACATCGAGTGCAACGCGGCCTGCGACTTCGCGCCGGTCGTGATGGTGAACTGGGAGTTCTTCGACAACCAGACCCCGGCGAGCGTGCGGCGCCTCGTCGACGACCTGCGCGCGGGACGGACGGTCACGCCCACCCGGGGCGCACCCCTGTGCACCTTCAAGGAGACCGCCCGGATCCTGGCGGGCTTCCCCGACGAGCGGGACGGCGCCGTCGCGGCCGGCGGCAGCGCGGGTCCCGCCTCCCTGGCCGGACTGAAGCTGGCCAAGGGCGAGGCGACCGCCGCGCGCGTGGTGCACCCGCGGGACGGCGGGCCGCACGACGCGTCGCAGGACCGCGCCGCGCACGACCCGTCCCCGACGGAACACCTCAGTTCGCACGACGCGCCGCAGGACACATCGGCGTCCGACCCTTCCCACCCGGCAGGGCCCACCGCCGAGGAGGGGGAGTGATGACCGTGGCAGCCGAGATCAAGGACACCAGCCCGGAGAAGCTGCTCGCACCCGTGCTGTCGGCCTTCTGGGACGAGGACGAGTCCTGGACCCTGGACGTCTACCGGAGGCACGAGGGGTACGAGGGGCTCCGCAAGGCGCTGGCGATGTCGCCGGACGACCTGATCGCGTACGTCAAGGAATCAGGTCTGCGCGGACGCGGCGGCGCCGGCTTCCCGACGGGGATGAAGTGGCAGTTCATCCCCCAGGGAGACGGCAAGCCCCACTATCTTGTTGTCAACGCCGACGAGTCGGAGCCGGGGACCTGCAAGGACATCCCGCTCCTCTTCGCGAACCCGCACAGCCTCATCGAGGGCATCGTCATCGCGTGCTACGCCATCAGGTCGTCGCACGCCTTCATCTACCTGCGCGGCGAAGTCGTACCGGTGCTGCGGCGGCTGCACGAGGCCGTGCGCGAGGCCTACGCGGCCGGCTTCCTCGGCGAGAACATCCTGGGCAGCGGACTCGACCTCGAACTCACCGTGCACGCGGGCGCGGGCGCGTACATCTGCGGTGAGGAGACCGCGCTGCTCGACTCGCTCGAAGGCCGCCGGGGTCAACCGCGGCTCCGTCCCCCCTTCCCCGCTGTGGCCGGCCTCTATGCCTGCCCGACTGTGGTGAACAACGTCGAGTCCATCGCGTCGGTTCCCGCGATCCTGCACAAGGGCAAGGACTGGTTCAGGTCGATGGGCAGCGAGAAGTCCCCGGGCTTCACGCTCTACTCGCTCAGCGGCCACGTCGCGGGCCCCGGCCAGTACGAGGCCCCGCTCGGCATCACGCTGCGCCAGCTCCTCGACATGAGCGGCGGCATGCGCCCCGGCCACCGGCTGAAGTTCTGGACACCGGGCGGCTCCTCGACGCCGATGTTCACCGACGAGCACCTCGACGTCCCCCTCGACTACGAGGGAGTGGGCGCCGCGGGTTCCATGCTCGGCACCAAGGCGCTCCAGTGCTTCGACGAGACGACCTGCGTCGTGCGCGCCGTCACCCGCTGGACCGAGTTCTACGCCCACGAGTCCTGCGGCAAGTGCACACCCTGCCGCGAGGGTACCTACTGGCTCGTCCAGTTGCTGCGCGACATCGAGGCCGGCAAGGGCGCGATGTCCGACCTCGACAAGCTGAACGACATCGCCGACAACATCAACGGCAAGTCCTTCTGCGCCCTCGGCGACGGTGCCGCCTCGCCGATCTTCTCCTCGCTCAAGTACTTCCGCGAGGAGTACGAGCAGCACATCACGGGCCGCGGCTGCCCCTTCGACCCGGCCAGGTCGACGGCCTGGGCGGACCACCGTACGGAGGTGAACGCATGACTGTGACCACCAGCTCTCCCTCCGGCGGGGGAGAGGCGGCGGTCCCGCCGGAGGACCTCGTGTCGCTGACGATCGACGGCGTCGAGATCAGCGTGCCCAAGGGCACCCTGGTCATCCGGGCCGCCGAGCAGCTCGGCATCGAGATCCCCCGCTTCTGCGACCACCCCCTCCTCGACCCGGCCGGCGCCTGCCGGCAGTGCATCGTCGAGGTCGAGGGCCAGCGCAAGCCCATGGCGTCCTGCACCATCACCTGCACGGACGGGATGGTGGTGAAGACCCACCTCACCTCGCCCGTCGCGGAGAAGGCGCAGCACGGGGTGATGGAGCTGCTCCTCATCAACCATCCGCTGGACTGCCCGGTCTGCGACAAGGGCGGCGAGTGCCCGCTGCAGAACCAGGCCATGTCCCACGGCCAGGCCGACTCCCGCTTCGAGGGGAAGAAGCGGACCTACGAGAAGCCCGTGCCGATCTCCACGCAGGTGCTCCTCGACCGCGAACGGTGCGTGCTGTGCGCCCGCTGCACCCGGTTCTCCAACCAGGTCGCGGGCGACCCGATGATCGAGCTGATCGAGCGCGGCGCGCTCCAGCAGGTCGGCACCGGCGAGGGCGACCCCTTCGAGTCGTACTTCTCCGGCAACACCATCCAGATCTGCCCGGTCGGCGCGCTCACCTCGGCGGCCTACCGGTTCCGCTCCCGCCCCTTCGACCTGATCTCCTCGCCGTCGGTGTGCGAGCACTGCTCCGGCGGCTGCGCGACCCGCACCGACCACCGGCGCGGCAAGGTCATGCGGCGCCTCGCGGCCGACGACCCCGAGGTCAACGAGGAGTGGATCTGCGACAAGGGCAGGTTCGCCTTCCGGTACGCGCAGCAGCGGGACCGGCTGACGACGCCCCTGGTGCGCAACGCCGAGGGCGACCTGGAACCGGCCTCCTGGCCGGAGGCGCTGCAGATCGCCGCGCAGGGACTGCTCGCCTCGCGCGGCCGGACCGGTGTGCTGACCGGCGGCCGGCTCACCGTCGAGGACGCCTACGCGTACAGCAAGTTCGCGCGCGTGGCGCTCGACACCAACGACATCGACTTCCGCGCGCGCGTGCACAGCACCGAGGAGGCGGACTTCCTGGCCTCCCGGATCGCCGGCCGCGGCCGGGACCTCGACGGCACGGGCGTCACCTACACCGCGCTGGAGAAGGCCCCCGGCGTCCTGCTCGTCGGCTTCGAGTCCGAGGAGGAGGCGCCCGGCGTCTTCCTGCGGCTGCGCAAGGCCTGGCGGGGACACGGACAGAAGGTGTTCTCCCTGGCCACCCACGCCACGCGGGGTCTGGAGAAGGCAGGCGGCACGCTGCTGCCCGCCGCTCCCGGCACCGAGACCGAGTGGCTGGACGCGCTCGCGAGCGGGGCCGGTCTCGCGGACGACGGAGCACGGGCCGCCGAGGCGCTGCGCGCCCAGGGGGCCGTGATCGTGGTCGGTGAGCGGCTGGCGTCCGTGGCCGGCGGCCTGACCGCCGCCGTACGCACCGCCGCCGCGACCGGCGCCCGGCTGGTGTGGATCCCGCGGCGGGCCGGTGAGCGCGGTGCCGTCGAGGCGGGCGCGCTGCCGTCGCTGCTGCCGGGCGGGCGCCCGGCGACCGACCCCCGCGCGCGTGAGGAGGTCGCCGCCGTCTGGGGCCTGGCCGACCTTCCGCACCGCTACGGGCGCGACACCGGCGAGATCGTCGAGGCCGCCGCCCGGGGCGAGTTGCAGGCGCTGCTGGTGGCGGGCGTGGAGGTCACCGACCTGCCCGACCCGGCACGCGCGCGTGCGGCCCTGGCCGAGGCCGGGTTCGTGGTGTCGCTGGAGCTGCGGCCCAGCGAGGTCACCGCACTCGCCGACGTGGTGCTGCCCGTCGCGGCGGTCGCCGAGAAGGCCGGGACCTTCCTCAACTGGGAGGGCCGGGTGCGCTTCTTCGAGGCCGCGCTCAAGCCCGACCAGATGACCCGCCGTCTCGCGCCCACCGACGCCCGCGTCCTCCAGATGCTGGCCGACGCCATGGACGTGCATCTGGGCCTGCCGGACCTGCGCACCACGCGCGCGGAGATCGACCGGCTCGGTCCCTGGGGCGGGCCGCGGGCCACTGATCCGCTGCACACCGCGGGCGCGCTGCCCCGGCCGGCCGCCGGAGAGGCCGTCCTGGCCGGGCACCGGCTGCTGCTCGACCAGGGCGTCCTCCAGCAGGGCGACGAGGCGCTCGCCGGCACCCGGCACGCCGCACGCGCGCGCCTGTCGGCCGCCACGGCCGCCGAGGCGGGTGTCAAGGACGGCGACCTCCTGGCGGTGACCGGCCCGGCCGGGTCCGTCGCACTCCCGCTGCAGGTCACCGAGATGCCCGACCGCGTGGTCTGGCTCCCGCTGAACTCGGCCGGCGACGGCGTCGCCTCGGACGCCGGGGTGCTGCCCGGCTCCCTCGTCCGCATCGGCCCGGCGACGCTCGCGGGCACGGCCCCCAAGGAGGTGGAGGCATGAGCCCGTACCTCGCCGCGGAAGACCTCTCGATGTTCGGCACCGACCCCTGGTGGCTGGTCGTCGTCAAGGCGGTGTTCTGCTTCGCCTTCCTGATGATCACCGTGCTGTTCTCCATCGTGTGGGAGCGCAAGGTCGTCGCCTGGATGCAGCTGCGCATCGGCCCGAACCGTCACGGCCCCTGGGGCATGCTCCAGTCGCTCGCCGACGGCATCAAGCTGATGCTCAAGGAAGACCTCGTCGTCAAGCGCGCGGACAAGGCCGTGTACGTCCTCGCGCCGGTCGTCGCGGCCATCCCGGCCTTCATGGCGATCGCCGTGATCCCCTTCGGCCCGGCCGGCAACGAGGTCTCGATCTTCGGCCACCGCACCGCCATGCAGCTCACCGACCTGCCGATCGCGATGCTCTTCATCCTGGCCGTCGCCTCGGTCGGCATCTACGGCATCGTGCTCGCGGGCTGGAGCTCCGGCTCGACGTACCCGCTCCTCGGCGGTCTGCGGTCCTGCGCGCAGATGATCTCCTACGAGATCGCGATGGGCGCCGCGTTCGCCTCGGTGTTCCTCTACTCGGGGTCGATGTCGACCTCGGAGATCGTCTCCCAGCAGACCGACCGCTGGTACATCCTGCTGCTGCCGGTCTCCTTCATCCTCTACATCGTCACGATGATCGGCGAGACCAACCGCGCCCCCTTCGACATGCCGGAGTCCGAGGGCGACCTGGTGGGCGGCTTCAACACCGAGTACTCGTCGATCAAGTTCGCGATGTTCATGCTCGCCGAGTACGTGAACATGGTGACGGTCTCGGCGGTCGCCACCACCCTCTTCCTCGGCGGCTGGCGGGCCCCCTGGCCGGTCAGCACCTTCTGGGAGGGCGCCAACCACGGCTGGTGGCCGCTGCTGTGGTTCGTGGTCAAGGTCCAACTGCTGCTGTTCTTCTTCATCTGGCTGCGCGGCACGCTCCCCCGGGTCCGCTACGACCAGCTGATGAAGCTCGGCTGGAAGGTCCTCATCCCGGTCTCCCTGGTCTGGCTGATGCTCGTCGCGACGGTGCGGGCCCTCAGGAACGAGAACTACGACTTCGCCGAGATCGCCCTCTACATCGGCGGCGGCGTCCTGGTCCTGCTGCTGCTCTCCTTCGTCGTGGACATGTACCGCGACAAGGGCGGGAAGGGCGAGGGCCCCGACGGGGGCGAGGCCGGGGAGCCGGCCGCCTTCGACCCGATGGCCGGCGGGTTCCCCGTACCGCCGATGCCGGGACAGGAGTTGCCGCCGGTGCCCAGGCGCCGTCCGCGCCGGGAGCGGGAGCTGATTGTCAGTGGCGGGCCCGACACTCAGAGTGACGGATCTCTGGGCGGATCTACGGATGGAAAGGAGGCGTCCGATGGCTGAGGAACCGAAGGAGACCACCCCCGGTTTCCAGAACCCCGTGGCCGGCTTCGGCGTGACCTTCAAGGCCATGTTCAAGAAGCGGCTGACCGAGCAGTACCCGGAGCAGGAGAAGACCACCGCTCCGCGATTCCACGGACGGCACCAGCTCAACCGCCATCCGGACGGCCTGGAGAAGTGCGTCGGCTGCGAGCTGTGCGCCTGGGCGTGTCCCGCCGACGCCATCTACGTGGAGGGCGCGGACAACACCGACGAGGAGCGCTACTCGCCGGGTGAGCGGTACGGCCGCGTCTACCAGATCAACTACGCCCGCTGCATCCTGTGCGGCCTGTGCATCGAGGCGTGCCCCACGCGCGCGCTGACGATGACCAACGAGTTCGAGCTGGCCGACTCCAGCCGCGCCAACCTCATCTTCACCAAGGACCAGCTGCTCGCCGGTCTGGAGGAGGGCATGGTCGACTCGCCCCACGCCATCTACCCGGGCACGGACGAGCAGGACTACTACCGCGGCCTGGTCACCGAGGCGGCCCCCGGCACCGAGCAGCAGGTCGCGCACTCCAGGGGCGAGGTCGTCCAGGAGGGCGACTCGACCTTCGGCGGGACCGAGCCGGCGTCGGAGGGGGTGGTCCGCCGATGACCGGGCAGCTCGCCGCCGCGGCGACCCTCTCCGCCGGCACCTCCACCGGAGAGGCCGTCCAGTTCTGGATCCTCGGCACCGTCGCGGTGATCGGCGCCCTGTGCACCGTCTTCATGAGGAAGGCCGTGCACAGCGCGCTCTGCCTCGCCGGGACCATGATCGTCCTGGCGGTGTTCTACCTCGCCAACGGCGCCTACTTCCTCGGCATCGTGCAGATCGTCGTCTACACCGGCGCGATCATGATGCTGTTCCTCTTCGTGGTGATGCTCGTCGGCGTCACCGCGGCGGACTCCCTGAAGGAGACCATCAAGGGCCAGCGCTGGCTGGCCCTGCTGTCCGGGCTCGGCTTCGGCATCCTCCTGATCGGCGGCATCGGCAACGCGTCCGTCTCGGAGTTCACCGGCCTCGCCCAGGCGAACGCGAACGGCAACGTGGAGGGCATCGCCTCCCTCATCTTCACCAAGTACGTGTTCGCCTTCGAGATCACCGGCGCCCTGCTCATCACGGCCGCCGTCGGAGCCATGGTGCTCACCCACCGGGAGCGCACCGAGCGGGCCGCCACCCAGCGCGAACTGTCCGAGCGGCGCGTCCGCGAGGGCACGCACCTGCCGCCGCTCCCCGCCCCCGGCGTCTACGCCCGGCACAACGCGGTCGACATCGCGGGCCTGCTGCCCGACGGCACCCCGTCCGAGCTCACCGTCAGCAAGACGCTGCGCGAGCGGGGCCAGATCCGCGACGTGTCGAGGGAGGCGCTCAACGATCTGAAGGCGCTGGAGCAGCGGGCCGAGGAGCGCCTGGGGCGCAAGGCGGTCGGGCCGGCCGACTCCAAGCGGTCCGAGGAGGCGTCGAAGTGAACCCCGTCAACTACCTCTACCTCGCGGCCCTGTTGTTCACCATCGGCGCCACCGGCGTGCTGATCCGGCGCAACGCGATCGTGGTCTTCATGTGCATCGAGCTGATGCTCAACGCCTGCAACCTCGCGTTCGTCGCCTTCTCCCGCATGCACGGCAACCTCGACGGCCAGATCATCGCCTTCTTCACGATGGTCGTCGCCGCCGCGGAGGTCGTGGTCGGGCTCGCGATCATCGTGTCGCTGTTCCGTTCCCGCCACTCGGCCTCGGTCGACGACGCCAGCCTGATGAAGCTGTGAGGGGTCGCTGAATCGTGGAAAATCTGATTGCGCTGCTGGTGGCGGCGCCCTTGCTCGGAGCGGCGGTGCTGCTGTGCGGCGGACGCCGGCTGGACGCCGTCGGCCACTGGATCGGCACCCTGCTGGCCGCCGCGTCCTTCGTGATCGGCGTCGTCCTCTTCGCCGACATGCTCGGCAGCGGCGCCGAGGACCGCACCCTGACGCAGCACCTGTTCAGCTGGATCCCGGTGGAGGGCTTCCAGGCCGACGTCGCCTTCCGGCTCGACCAGCTGTCGATGACGTTCGTCCTGCTGATCACCGGCGTCGGCTCGCTGATCCACCTGTACTCGGTCTCGTACATGGAGCACGACGAACGGCGGCGCCGCTTCTTCGGCTACCTCAACCTGTTCCTCGCGGCGATGCTGCTGCTCGTCCTCGCCGACAACTACCTGCTGCTGTACGTCGGCTGGGAGGGCGTCGGCCTCGCCTCCTACCTGCTGATCGGCTTCTGGCAGCACAAGCCGAGTGCCGCCACCGCCGCGAAGAAGGCCTTCCTGGTCAACCGCGTCGGTGACATGGGCCTGTCCATCGCGATCATGCTGATGTTCCTGTGGTTCGGCACCTTCGCCTTCGGGCCGGTGCTCGGCGGCCACGGGGAGGCGGGGCTCGCGGGCGCGGCCGACGAGGGCAAGCTCACCGCGATCGCCCTGATGCTGCTGCTCGCCGCCTGCGGCAAGTCCGCCCAGGTCCCGCTCCAGTCCTGGCTCGGGGACGCGATGGAGGGCCCGACCCCGGTCTCCGCCCTCATCCACGCCGCGACCATGGTGACGGCGGGCGTGTACCTGATCGTCCGCTCCGGCGCGATCTTCAACGGCGCGCCCGACGCCCAACTGGTCGTCGTCATCGTCGGCGCGGTCACGCTGCTGTTCGGTGCGATCGTCGGTTGCGCCAAGGACGACATCAAGAAGGCGCTGGCCGGGTCGACCATGTCGCAGATCGGCTACATGGTGCTGGCGGCCGGGCTCGGCCCGATCGGCTACGTCTTCGCGATCATGCACCTGGTGACGCACGGCTTCTTCAAGGCCGGGCTCTTCCTCGGCGCCGGCTCCGTCATGCACGGCATGAACGACGAGGTCGACATGCGCCGCTACGGCGGCCTGCGCAAGTACATGCCGGTCACCTTCGTCACCTTCGGCCTCGGCTACCTCGCCATCATCGGCTTCCCGGGCCTGTCCGGCTTCTTCTCCAAGGACATGATCATCGAGTCGGCGTTCGCCAAGGGCGGCACCGAGGGTTGGATCCTCGGCGGCGTGGCCCTGCTGGGCGCGGCCATCACCGCGTACTACATGACGCGCGTGATGCTGATGACGTTCTTCGGCGAGGAGCGCTGGCGCAACGCTCCGACGGCGTCGCCCGCGGCCCCCGACGTGGAGTCCGCGGCGGAGACCCGCGGCGAGACCGCTTCCGCTCATGCCGCTGCCGCGGCGGGGCCGCCGCACCCGCACGAGTCGCCGAAGCTCATGACGATCCCGATGATCGTGCTGGCCGTCGGCTCGGTCTTCGGCGGCGCGTTCTTCAGCATCGGCGACCGGTTCGTGCACTGGCTGGAGCCCATCACCGGGCACGACCACGGGCACGCGCCGATCAGCGCCCTCACGGTCACCATCTCCACGGTCGCCGTGATGGTCATCGGCGTGGCGGCCGCCTGGGCGCAGTACGGCCGCCGTCCGGTCCCGGCCGTCGCCCCGCGCGGGTCGCTGCTCACCCGGGCCGCCCGGCGCGACCTGCTCCAGGACGACTTCAACCACGTCGTCCTGGTCCGCGGCGGCGAACACCTCACGCGCTCGCTGGTCTACGTCGACCACACCCTGGTCGACGGGGTCGTCAACGGCACGGCGGCCTCCGTCGGCGGCCTGTCCGGGCGGATGCGCAAGCTGCAGAACGGGTTCGCGCGCAGTTACGCGGTCTCGATGTTCGGCGGTGCGGCGGTCCTCGTCGCCGCGACCCTGCTGATGAGGGCGGTCTGATACCGATGTCCTTTCCCCTGCTGACGCTCACGGCGGCGCTCCCGGCCGTCGGGGCCATCGCCACGGCCGCCGTGCCGGCCGCGAAACGCACGGTGGCCAAGTGGCTGGCGCTGCTCGTCTCGCTGGGCACGCTGGCGCTGGCGATCGCGGTGCTGGTCCGCTTCGACCCCGGCGGCGACCGGTACCAGCTCACCGAGTCCCACTCCTGGATCGCCGACTTCGGCGTCCGGTACGAACTGGGCGTGGACGGCATCGCGGTGGCGCTGATCGCCCTGACCGCCCTGCTGATCCCGTTCATCATCCTCGCGGGCTGGCACGACGCCGACCCGCTGGAGACCGGCAGCAGCCGGTGGCGGCCGACGCAGGGCTTCTTCGCCCTGATCCTGGCCGTCGAGGCGATGGTGATCATCTCCTTCGAGGCCACCGACGTCTTCCTCTTCTACATCTTCTTCGAAGCCATGCTGATCCCGATGTACTTCCTCATCGGCGGCTTCGGGGACCGGGCCCACGAGCACGGCGAGAAGACGGCGGCGACGCAGCGGTCGTACGCGGCCGTGAAGTTCCTCCTCTACAACCTGGCCGGCGGACTGATCATGCTGGCCGCGGTGATCGGGCTGTACGTGGTCGCCGGGAACTTCTCCCTCACCGAGATCGCCGCGGCCCGGGCCAGCGGTGAGCTGGACATGGCGACCAGCACCGAGCGGTGGCTGTTCCTCGGCTTCTTCCTCGCCTTCGCGGTGAAGGCGCCGCTGTGGCCGCTGCACACCTGGCTGCCCAACGCCATGCAGGAGTCGACCGCGCCGGTCGCCGTGCTCATCACGGCGGTCGTCGACAAGGTCGGTACCTTCGCGATGCTCCGCTTCTGCCTCCAGCTCTTCCCCGAGGCGAGCAAGTGGGCGACGCCGGTGATCCTCGTCCTGGCGGTCATCAGCATCATCTACGGAGCGCTGCTCGCGGTCGGCCAGCGCGACATCAAGCGGCTGATCGCCTACGCGTCGATCTCGCACTTCGGCTTCATCATCATGGGCATCTTCGCGATGACCAGCCAGGGCCAGTCCGGCGCGACGCTCTACATGGTCAACCACGGGATCTCCACCGCCGTGCTGATGCTGATCGCCGGCTTCCTGATCTCCCGGCGCGGCTCGCGGCTCATCGCCGACTACGGCGGAGTGCAGAAGGTCGCCCCGGTGCTCGCGGGCACCTTCCTGATCGGCGGTCTCGCGACGCTCTCCCTGCCGGGCCTCGCGCCCTTCGTCAGCGAGTTCCTGGTCCTGGTCGGCACGTTCACGCGCTACCCGGTGATCGGCATCATCGCCACCTTCGGCATCGTGCTCGCCGCGCTCTACACCCTCGTCCTCTACCAGCGGACGATGACGGGTCCGGTGAAGCCCGAGGTGAGCGCGATGCCCGACCTGCGGGTGCGGGAGCTGGTGGTCGTGGCGCCACTGGTGGCGCTGCTGATCTTCCTGGGCGTCTTCCCGAAGCCCCTCACGGACATCGTCAACCCAGCGGTGGAGCAGACCATGTCCGACGTACACAAGAAGGACCCCCAGCCTGAGGTGGAGGCGGCCAAGTGAGCGCAACAGCCGTCCACAGCCTGTGGACAACGGCGGCGACGGCGGCCGATCCGATCTCGAAGATCGACGCGCCGAAGATCGAGTACGGGCAGCTGTCGCCCACCCTGATCATCATCGGCGCGGCGATCGTCGGCATCCTGATCGAGGCCTTCGTACCGCGCAGGTCCCGCTACTACGTGCAGATGTTCGTGGCCGCCGTGGCGCTCGTCGCCGCGTTCGCTGCGGTCGTCGCGCTCGCGGCGGGCGGATACGGCACGACCAAGGCCGGCATCGCGGCGATGGGCGCCATCGCCGTCGACGGACCGGCCCTGTTCCTGCAGGGCACCATCCTGCTGGCGAGCCTGGTGGGCCTGTTCACCTTCGCCGAGCGGCGGCTCGACCCGGAGGCCCACGGCAACCGCGTCGACTCCTTCGCCGCGCAGGCCGCGGCCGTGCCGGGCAGCGAGAGCGAGCAGAAGGCGGTGAAGGCCGGGTTCACCACCACCGAGGTCTTCCCGCTGCTGATGTTCGCCGTCGCCGGCATGCTGGTCTTCCCGGCGGCCAACGACCTCCTGACCCTCTTCGTGGCCCTGGAGGTCTTCTCCCTCCCGCTGTACCTGCTGTGCGCGCTGGCCCGCCGCAAGCGGCTGATGTCGCAGGAGGCCGCGGTCAAGTACTTCCTGCTCGGGGCGTTCGCCTCCGCGTTCACCCTGTTCGGCATCGCCCTGCTCTACGGCTACGCGGGCTCCATGTCGTACGGCACGATCGCGCAGGTCGTCGACGGCACCGTCCAGAACGTCACACCGGCGCTCGCGGACACCATGGGCAACGACGCGCTGCTGCTCGTCGGCGCCGCGCTGATCGTCATGGGTCTGCTGTTCAAGGTGGGCGCGGTGCCGTTCCACATGTGGACCCCGGACGTGTACCAGGGCGCGCCGACGCCGGTGACCGGATTCATGGCGGCGGCCACCAAGGTCGCGGCCTTCGGCGCCCTGCTCCGCATCCTGTACGTCGTCCTGCCCGGCCTGCGCTGGGACTGGAGGCCGGTGATGTGGGCGGTGGCGATCGTCACCATGCTGGCCGGCGCGATCGTCGCGATCACGCAGACGGACATCAAGCGGCTGCTGGCGTACTCGTCGATCGCGCACGCGGGCTTCATCCTCGCCGGCGTCATCGCGACCACGCCGGACGGCATCTCGTCCGTCCTCTTCTACCTGGCCGCGTACTCCTTCGTGACGATCGGCGCCTTCGCGGTGGTCACGCTGGTGCGCGACGCGGGCGGCGAGGCGACGCACCTGTCGAAGTGGGCCGGGCTCGGCCGCAGGTCGCCCCTGGTGGCGGCCGTGTTCGCGGTGTTCCTGCTGGCCTTCGCGGGCATCCCGCTCACGTCCGGCTTCTCCGGCAAGTTCGCCGTGTTCAAGGCGGCGGCGGAGGGCGGCGCGGCCCCGCTGGTCGTGATCGGTGTGATCTCGTCGGCGATCGCGGCCTTCTTCTACATCCGCGTGATCGTGCTGATGTTCTTCAGCGAGCCCCGGCCGGGCGGCCCGACCGTCGCGGTGCCGTCGCCGCTGACGATGACGGCGATCGGCGTGGGCGTGGCGGTCACGGTGGTGCTCGGGGTGGCGCCGCAGTACTTCCTGGACCTGGCGGGACAGGCGGGCGTCTTCGTGCGCTGACGCGCCTCTCGCCGGTACGGCGGACCGCGGCGGCCCGGCACCCTCGGGGGGTGCCGGGCCGCCGCGTGCGTGTGAGGGCTACTCCCCGTTCCGGCGTGCCTTGATGGCGGTCAGGTCCAGGTCCATCGGGAAGGGGGCGCTCACCTTCATGCGCTCACGGAAGATGCCGACACCGACGTAGGCGCCGGTGGCGGGCTCCAGCTCGAAGGCGTGGACGACGGCGAGACCCTTCTCGTTCTCCACGCGCCAGTAGTGGGTGATGCCGGCGCGGGCGTACTTCAGGGGCTTGGTCTCGCGGTCGCGGGAGAGGGACTCGGCGGAGACGACCTCGATGGCCAGGGTGACGGACTCGGCGGGATAGCGGGTCTGCTCAGGGTCGTCGACCACGTCGCCGTGCACGACGATGACGTCCGGCTCGGGCCGGTTCTGCCGGTCGATGTCGATGGTGAACTCGCGAATGACCTCGAACTCCGCCGGGGCGAGGGATTGAAGCTGCCATTCGAAGAAGCTCACCGCGCGTGAGTGGAAGAGGGTCTGCGGACTCACGAAAACGAGGCTCCCGTCGATCAGCTCCGTATGCGGAGGCAGGTTCGGAAGCCGGTCCAAGTCGTCCGCCGTCCAGCCGCCCTCCGGCGGGACAGGCCAGTCGGGTGTGGACGCCCTCGGTGCGACGCTCATCAGTGCTCCCATGGGACGGAGTCTCGCGGGTGCCATCAGACTATCCGCCGAAAACGGGCGAGTCTCCCGCGAACGTGTGAACGACTGTCGTGTCCTTGACGCGAAGGGACGGTAGGACGGCCGTAAGGGCGGGTGAGCCTGTGGATAACTCCGGGGCTGTCGGCGCGGCCCCCTATCGTGGAGGCAGTGGTCGGGGCACGACGGACCAGACGGGCGAGGCAAGGCGTACGGGGGACCAGGCGATGGGCGGGACGGGCGTGATCGGCGAGATGGCAGAGACGGCACAGGCGACGGGCGTGGGCGGCGAGGCGCTGGCCACTTTGCACCGGGTCTTCGGGTACGAGGCCTTCCGCGGCGAGCAGGAGGCGATCGTCGAACACGTGGTGGCTGGCGGCGACGCCGTCGTGCTCATGCCGACCGGCGGCGGCAAGTCGCTCTGCTACCAGATTCCGTCCCTGGTCAGGCCCGGCACGGGCATTGTGGTCTCGCCGCTCATCGCGCTCATGCAGGACCAGGTGGACGCCCTGCGCGCACTCGGTGTGCGCGCCGGGTTCATGAACTCGACGCAGGACTTCGACGAGCGGCGCGTGGTGGAGGCCGAGTTCCTCGCCGGCGAGCTGGACCTGCTGTACCTGGCCCCCGAGCGGCTGCGGCTGCAGGGCACCCTCGACCTGCTCTCCCGGGGCAAGATCTCCCTCTTCGCGATCGACGAGGCGCACTGCGTGTCGCAGTGGGGCCACGACTTCCGGCCCGACTACCTCGCCCTGTCCCTGCTCGGCGAGCGTTGGCCCGACGTGCCCCGGCTGGCGCTGACGGCGACGGCCACGCACGCGACGCACCGCGAGATCACCGAGCGGCTGAACATGCCGGCCGCGCGGCACTTCGTGGCCAGCTTCGACCGGCCCAACATCCAGTACCGCATCGTGCCCAAGAGCGACCCCAGGAAGCAGCTGCTGAGCTTCCTGCGCGAGGAGCACGCGGGTGACGCGGGCATCGTCTACTGCCTCTCGCGCAACTCCGTCGACAAGACCGCCGAGTTCCTCTGCCGCAACGGCATCGAGGCGGTGCCGTACCACGCGGGACTCGACGCGGGCACCCGCGCGGCGCACCAGTCGAGGTTCCTGCGCGAGGAGGGCCTGGTGGTCGTGGCGACCATCGCCTTCGGCATGGGCATCGACAAGCCGGACGTGCGCTTCGTCGCGCACCTCGACCTGCCCAAGTCGGTCGAGGGCTACTACCAGGAGACGGGCCGCGCCGGCCGGGACGGGCTGCCGTCGACGGCCTGGATGGCCTACGGCCTCAACGACGTCATCCAGCAGCGCAAGATGATCCAGTCCGGAGAGGGCGACGAGGCGTTCCGCCGCCGCGCGCAGTCCCACCTGGATGCGATGCTCGCCCTGTGCGAGACCGCCCGGTGCCGCCGCGGCCAGCTCCTCGCCTACTTCGGCCAGGAACCGGACCCGGCCGGCTGCGGCAACTGCGACACCTGCCTCACCCCGCCGCAGACCTGGGACGGCACGGTGGCGGCACAGAAGGTGCTGTCGACGGTGGTGCGGCTGAAGCGGGAGCGCGGGCAGAAGTTCGGCGCGGGCCAGATCATCGACATCCTGCTGGGCAAGCGCACCGCCAAGGTGATCCAGTTCGACCACGACCAGCTCTCCGTGTTCGGCATCGGCGAGGAGCTGACCGAGGGCGAGTGGCGCGGCGTCGCCCGGCAGTTGCTGGCCCAGGGCCTGCTCGCCGTCGAGGGCGAGTACGGCACGCTGGTGCTGACCGAGGACAGCGGGTCGGTGCTGAGGCGCGAGCGGGACGTGCCGCTGCGCAAGGAGCCCGCGAAGCCGGCCGGGGCCCGGGCGGCGGGTGGCGGACGCGGCGACCGCAAGGCCAAGGCCGCCACCGCCGAACTGCCCCAGGAGCTGGTCCCCGCCTTCGAGGCACTGCGCGCCTGGCGCGCGGAGCAGGCACGGGAGCAGGGCGTCCCGGCGTACGTCATCTTCCACGACGCCACCCTCCGGGAGATCGCCACCGCCTGGCCCACCTCGGTCGAGCAGCTCGGGGGCGTCAGCGGGGTCGGCGAGAAGAAGCTGGTGACGTACGGGGAGGGTGTGCTCGCCGTACTGGCCGGGCTCCAGGGACCGGACGCCGCCGCGGCGCCCGCGGCCCCCGAGGCCGACCCGTCGGCGGACGGCTCCCGACCTGCCGCGGACGACTGGCCCGAGACCGAGCCGGAGCCGGAGCCGGACGACTGGATATAGACGACCGGACACCGGCGCCGTGCGGCAGTGTCGGCACCGTGCTCGCCACCCGCAAGTACGCCCACGGCCTGGACCGCCTGATGGGCCTCGCGGAGACCCTGCACGAACACGGGCGGGTCACCAACGAGGTGCGGGCCACGGTCCCCGTCCCGGCCCCCGCACCGGTCGCCGAACGCCTCCGCGTCCCACCCGGCTGCCGGGTCACGAGACCCTCGGCGCGCAGGAGGTCCAGGGTCTGGCGGACGGTGTTCCGGGTGGCGTCGTACTCCGCGGCGAGGGCGTCCTCGTGGGGCAGCGCGCCGTCGGGGAAGGCGTCGGTGAGCAGCTGCCGGCGCAGCAGGTCGGCCAGTTGACGGGCCCGGTCGGCGCGCAGCCGACGCCGCGTGCGGTGGGCGGCGACGGTGGTCGCGCCCTGGCCGACGTGGTCCCGGAGGCGTTCGGAGGGGGGCATGGGCTGGACCATACCGAGCGGGTGGCGTCAGTGGTGTTGCTGCTTTGTTGCGCCACCGGGGGCTTCGTCGGCCAGGGGGATGAGCTGCGGTTTCGCCGCTTTGGGAGCGAGTTCCGCCACCCGGTCCCGGAGCCGGCCACCCCGCCGGAGCCGGTGCCGGTGCCGGAGCAGCGGCGCAGCCGGGCCGCGCCGGAGCCGGGGCCGGGGCCGGAGCCGGGGCCGCGCCGGGGTTACGCCAGCGCCGTCAGTCCCGGGGCGAAGGTGATCAGCAGCGGGAGGAGGGGGACGAGGGCGGCCGTGGCCGTGGTCAGGGCCCGGTGCCGGGGTGTCAGGCGGGGCGGCGGTTCGAGGAGGCGGTCGACCCGCTCACCGAGGAGGCGGTGGCTGGAGGCGCAGGACAGGACGCCCCGGTGCTGGTTCAGTTCGATCAGCGCCAGTGCCGTGGTCAGGTGGCCGCAGCGGCGGGAGGCGGTGTCGTCGGCGGACAGCTCGACCAGGCGGTGGGTCTGGTCGCAGAAGTGGGCGAAGAGCGGGACGCGCGGGAAGCCGGTGGCCAGGGCGGTGGACAGGTGCAGCAGCCAGTCGTGGTGGGCGCGGGCGTGGCCGCGCTCGTGGGTGAGGACGGCGTCGAGCTGGTGGTCGGTGAGGCGTCGCAGGGCGCCGGTGGTGACGATCAGCTGGGGCGGGTGGCCGGGCATCCACCAGGCGTCCGGGTACTCGTCCTCCAGGACCAGCAGGGGGCCGCGGGCGGCGGGGAGACCGGCGGGCAGGTCGGGGGCGCGTTCCCGCAGCTGGGCGCGGGACCGGGCGCGACCGCGGCGAGCCTCGACCAGCTCCCGGGCGAGCATGGCGGTGGTCCAGGCGGCCCCGCAGGCCAGCAGCAGGGTGAGGGCGGCGGCCCAGGGCGGGCCGGCGGAGAGGTTGTAGGCCGCGGTCACCGCGGGTGGCGCCGGCGCGAAGAGCTGGGCGCGGACGGTGCCGAAGACGGCGGCGACCCCGAGGACGAGGGCCGTCAGGCAGCACAGCAGGACGGTGGCGACCAGGCACTGCCACGCCCACAGCGCGACCACGGGGTCCCGCTCGGGCCACGCGGACCGGGTCAGCGCGCGCGGCACCGGTACCGCGGCGGTCACGGCGAGGACGAACAGCAGGAGCAGGCAGACGGTCATGCCACGGGCTCCGGATCCTGGTGTCGGAAGGGCGGCTCTGGCTGTACGGGCTGTGCTGGTCTGGTGCGGGGCGGTGCTGATCCAATGCGGGGTGGTGCTGGTCTGGCCCTGTGCTGTGCTGGTCTGGTGCTGTGCTGTGCGGCACTGCGGTCGGTGCGCGGTGCGCGGTGCGCGGTGCGCGGTGCGTTGTGGCTGCGGCCGGTCGCCGGGGACCCGCGGGTCTCGCGGGTCTCGCGGGTCTCGCGGGTCCCGGAGCGAGGTGCGGCTCCGGGCCGGGTACCGCTCCTGCTCGGCCGGAGGCGGGCGGACGTGCCGCGCGCACACCGCCCGACGCCAGTATGACGGTGCCGGGCGGTGCGAGTCAGCTGCCGAGGGCGTCGGATCCGGACAGTGGGAGTTACCGGTCGGCCGCCTGCCCGACCACCCGGCCGGTCACCTCGCCGAGGCCGACCCGGACCCCGCCCGGCCCCGGCGCCCAGGCCGAGAGGGTCACCACGTCGCCGTCCTCGAGGAACGTGCGCTTGCCGTCGGGCAGGTCCAGCGGGTCGCGGCCGTTCCAGGTCAGTTCGAGCAGCGACCCGCGTTCGCGCTCGGTCGGCCCGCTCACCGTGCCCGAACCGTAGAGGTCGCCGGTGCGCAGCGAGGCGCCGCCCACGGTCATGTGGGCCAGTTGCTGGGCGGCCGTCCAGTACATGGTGGAGAAGGGCGGCTCGGAGACCACGTGGCCGTTGACGGCGACGGAGATCCGCAGGTCGTAGCCGCCCGGCTCGTCGGCTTCCCCGCTCGTGTCGTCGAGGTAGGGCAGCAGCTCGTGCGTGCGCTCCGGAGGCGTCACCCGCGCGTCCTCCAGGGCGTCCAGCGGCGTGATCCAGGCCGACACCGACGTGGCGAAGGACTTGCCGAGGAACGGGCCGAGGGGGACGTACTCCCAGGCCTGGACGTCCCGCGCGGACCAGTCGTTGAGCAGGCACAGCCCGAAGACGTGCTCGCGGAAGTCGCCGAGCGCCACCGGGCTGCCCAGCTCGGACGGCACGCCCACCACGAAGCCGACCTCCGCCTCGATGTCGAGGCGGACGGACGGTCCGAAGACGGGCGCGGGGTCGGTGGGGGCCTTGCGCTGCCCGGACGGCCGTACGACGTCCGTGCCGGACACGACCACCGTGCCGGAGCGGCCGTGGTAACCGATGGGGAGATGCTTCCAGTTCGGGGTGAGGGAGTCGGCGGCGTCGGGGCGGAACATCCGGCCGACGTTCCGGGCGTGGTTCTCGGAGGCGTAGAAGTCGACGTAGTCCGCGACCTCGAAGGGCAGGTGCAGGGTCACCGACGACAGCGGGTGGAACAGGGGCGCCAGGGTCTCGCGGTGGGAGGGGACCGTCACCCAGGCCGTCAGCGCGCGCCGCACGTCGGACCAGGCGGTACGGCCGGCCGCCAGCAACGGGTTGAGGGTGGGCCGCGCGAGCAGGGAGGCGTACGGCGACCCGAGCGCGTGGGCCGCCGCGCCGGCGTCGAGGACGTGGTCGCCGAGCCGGACGCCCACCGTCCGCTCCTGCGTGCCGGGGATCGAGAACACGCCGTACGGAAGGTTGTGCGGGCCGAAGGGGTCGCCCTCGGAGACGTCGAAGGGGGGCATCGGGTGGTGCCTCGCTTTCGTGCTCGCCATGTGCGCCGTGCGCGCCGGGTGCGCCACGCGGTTCGTGGCCCGGCCACACGTTACGGGTGACATACCGGTCTTGGGCAGTGTGCCGTGAGGGGGCTGTGTGGTGTGGGGGAGGGCGTGCACAGGCGGGCTGACGTGCGGGGAGTGGTCCGTCGGCCGGTACGCCGGGGATGCGGTGGGGCCGGTGGGGCGGCGCCCTCGCCGCGGGCGCACGCCCGCGTGAACGCCGAAGGATGTGGCGCTCCGCTTCCGTTCGGACACGGCAGGTTGTCCACAGGCCGGTACGCAATCTTGACGGAGCGGTGCGAACGGGGCGACTCTGGGCGGGTGCCGGAGGGCCTCGGGGAGGGGGCTCTCAAGGGCACACCAGGGGGGCGGATGGCCATTGGGGAGGCCGGTCCGGGTGCGGTGCGGGATGGTTCGCGGCCGAGGAAGCGGCTCGAGGAGACCATGCGCGGCCGGCTCGGCCGGGAATGCGTGTACGTACCGTCATGCCGTTTCGGGCTGTACGCGGCACTGCGTCACTGGTGCCCGCCGGGCGGCCGCGTGCTGATGTCGCCGGTCAACGACGACGTCGTCTTCTTCGTCGTGCTGGCGGCCGGACTGCGGCCGGTCCAGGCCCCGCTGAACCCCTCGGACGCCTCCATCGACATCGATGCCGTGCCGGGGCAGACGTGGGGCTCGCTGTCCGCCGTCCTGACGACGAACCTGTACGGGAACCCGGACCCGGCGCCCGGACTGCGGGCCCGCTGCGACGCGTTGGGCATCCCGTTGTTCGAGGACGCGGCGCACGCCATCGGCAGTGAGGTGGGCGGGCGCCCGGTCGGAGCCTGGGGCGACGCCTCCGTCCTCAGCCTGTCCAAGCACGTCGGCGCCAAGGCCGGAGGAATCCTCGCGTTCGCCGATCCGGGGCTGCGGGAAGCACTGGGGAAGACCTGCGAGGACCTCCTGCTGCCCCGTCGCACCTCGGCCGAAGTGGCCTACGCCGTGCGGCCGTACGCGGAGGCCGCGGTACGCGGGCTGCGGCTGCGGAGGGCCGCCTGGGCCACGATGCGCCTGCTGGGGTGGATGGAGCGCGAGGAGATCCGGATGCCCCTGCGTCCGCGGGAGCTGGCCCGCGCGCTCGCCTCCGCGCCGGACCTGGCCGCGCACGACCCGTGGGTCCGGGTCGACATGCACGACTACCGGCTGCGGGCGGGCCGGTTCCGGCTCGGGCGCATCGCGCGGCGGCTCGACGGGCTGGACGACGTACTCGCGCGGTGCCGGTCGGGGACCGAGCTGCTGCTCTCGACGCGCTGGGCGAGGCCGGCCGGGTGGGACGCGCCGAGGGGCGGGGCACCCGGTGAGGCGCCCGGCGGGACGCAGCCGTTGTTCCGGGTGCCGCTCCTGGTGGCGGACCGGGACGCGGCGGTCCGCGCGCTGGCCCGGCGCGGCATCGTCGTCGGCTACCTCTACGACCCGCCGCTCGACGACTACGCGGGCGCGGACTTCACCGACCCCTCCCCGTCCCCCGAGGGGGCGCGCTGGTTCGCGCGGCACGCGCTGCCCGTGGATCCGCTGCGCGCCCGTGCGGCCGTGGCGGCGCTGGAGGAGTCGGGAGCACGACCGGCCGAGCTGCCGGAGGGGCTGGTTCCGTCCGGTGGCTGAGACGCGGGTGCACGAGACCGCCGCGGCATCCGCCGACGGCGGCTCGACGCTGCCCGGAAGCGGGCACGGTGGCGACTCGCTCTTCAAGAACGCCTACTTCCTGATGCTCAGCACCGGCGTCTCCGCCGTGCTCGGCCTCGGCTTCTGGCTCGTGGCCGCCCGCTACTACTCGGAGGAGGCCGTCGGACAGGGCTCCGCCGCCATCGCCGCCATGCGGCTGCTGGCCAGCATCACGGCGACCACGATGATCGGCGCCGTGGTCCGCTTCGTGCCCCGGGCGGGCCGTGCGACCGGGCCGCTGGTGTGGCGCGCGTACGCGGCCAGTTCGGTGGTCGTGGCCGTGGCCGCGGTCGTCTTCCTGCTCACCCTGGACCTGTGGGGCGCGTCCTACGCGCCGCTGGGCACCGCGGCGGCGGGCACGCTGTTCGTCGCGGCGTGTGTGGCCTGGGCGCTGCTCACGCTCCAGGACGGTGTCCTGACCGGGCTGCGGAAGGCGGAGTGGGTGCCCGCCGGGAACGCAGTGTTCTCGCTCGGGAAGCTGATCCTGCTCGCCGTCTTCGCGACCACGCTCCCGGTGCTCGGCATCTTCGTGTCCTGGGCCGTGGCCATCGCCTTCTCCACTCTGCCGCTCGGCTGGCTGATCTTCCGCCGGCTCATCCCGCGCCAGGCAGCCGCGGACCACGACGTGGAACCGCCCGGATCACGCGAGATGGGTCGGTTCCTGGCCGGGGACTCGCTGGGCGCGCTGTTCAGCCTGGCGATGATCAACCTGCTGCCGGTGATGGTCGCGGTCAACTTCAGCGCCGCGCAGAACGGCTACTTCTACGTGGCGTACACCGTGGGCGGCACGATGGAGTTCATGGCCATCAACATGGCCTCCTCCCTGACCGCGCACGCCTCGCACGACCCGCGCCGCCTCGCCGACGGCGTCCGCGGAGCGCTGCGCCGGATGACGCTGCTGCTGGTGCCGGTGGTGCTCTTCCTGGTCGTCTTCGCCCCGCAGATCCTCGCGCCCTTCGACGCGGACTACGCCGAGCACGGTTCGACGGTGCTGCGTCTGCTGGCCCTCGGGGCGCTGCCGCGGATCGTGGTCGAGCTGTACATCGGGGTGCTGCGCGTCCAGGGGCGTACCGGCATGCTCGCCGCCGTGCAGGGCGCCATGTGCGTCCTCGTCCTGGGCAGCGCCACGCTGCTGTTCACGTCGGCCGGGATCGCGGGCGCCGGCTGGGCGGTGCTGGGGGGCATGACCGTGGTCGCCGTGGGCTGCGTGCCCGGCCTGCGCGCCACCCTGCGGGGCGCCGACGGGGCCGGCCGTCCGGGGCCGGGCGGTCCCGGGGGCCCGGGCGTCTCCGGCGGCCCCGGTCCGGGCGGCGAGCGCGAGGCCGCTCCCGGCAGTACGTACGGCACGCGCTGGGCGCGGCTGAACGCCACCGCGGGGTACGGGACCAGCTGGGCGCGGCGGGCGGCCTACGAGGACGGGAAGTCCGGCGGGGCGGCGCGGGAGGACACGGTCGCGCTGTTCATAGGGCGCCCGGGTTACGAACGTGAGGCGCTGGAGGCGGACACCCTCGCGGTGATCGTCCGGCGCCCCCGGGACCCCGGGGCCGAGGCCGAGGCCGCTGAGAAGGGGGAAGCGCGACCGGCGTCCCCGGAACCCCGCGTCGAGCGGGCCCCGGGGCCCGCACCGGCGGCCGAGGAGCCCGGCCCCGGCGCGGGCGCCCGCACCGCCGCCGGCTCCGGGCCCGGCCCGGACGTCCGGCACGACGAGGCCGGCCCGGGCAGTGGCGGCCCTGACGGCGGCCCCGTGACCGGCCACGCCGACAGCCCCGTAGGCGACGACAGCGCCGTGGCGGAGCGGCGGCTCCGGCCGGTGCTGTGGCTGCTGGTCGGCGTCGCCGCGATGGTCCTTCTGGTGGCGTCGCGCGGGCTGCCCTGGCTGAGCGGCGCGTCCGGGGCCGGGGCCGAGCTGACCGGGCGGGCGCTGCTGCGGGGCCTGCCCCTGCCGGCGCTGGTCGCGGGGGCCCTGCTGCTCGTGGTGTTCGTGGCGTCCGTGACCTTGTGCGCCTCGCCTGACCCCTGGCTGCCCGGCACCGCGTTGGGGGCCGTCGTCGTCGCCCTCCACGCGGCCCCCGTCGCCCTCGGCCACGAACCGGAGCCGGTGGGCGGGACGTTCTATGCGGAGGCGGCCCGGTTCCTCGCGGACGCGACGGGTCTCGACGGACCCGGCACGCTGTTGCGCTGGGTTCCGCTCGTCCTGCAACTGCTGTGTCTCGTACCGCTGTGGTCGCTGCTCGCCGAGGCGGGCGGTCGGCTGCCGTGGCAGGCACGCTGGGGGGTTCTGTATCTCGCCGCGGTGGGGAGCTGGGTCTGGCGTCAGGAGCTCGCGCCGGTCGCGCCGCCCCTCCTCCTGCTGCTCGTTCTCGTCGTCCTGCTCCTGTCGTTGCGCCGCCCGGCCTCCCCGGCGGACCCGGCCTCCCCGGCGGACCCGGCCTCCCCGGCGGACCCGGCCTCCCCCGCGGACCCCGCGCACACCGCGGACTCCGCGGACCTGACGGACCCCGCGGACCTGACGGACCCGGCTGACCCGGCGGGCCAGGCGGAGTCCCCGCACCGCACCAGACCGAACGGCATGACCAGGGACTGATCAAGCACGGAGCCGAATCGCCAGGGGGGAACCGTCGTGCGTCCGCCAACCACTCCGCGGGAGAGATCCGCACCAGAGCCCGCGTCCGGGCCGGAATCCCCGGACGCACCGGACCGGGACGCACCGACGCCCTCGGACGCGCCGAACCGGACCGCACCGACGCCCCAGGACGCACCAACGCCCTCGGACGCCCGGGAAGCCCCGGAAGCCCGGGAGTCCCGGGAGTCCCGGGAGTCCCGGGAGTCCCGGGAGTCCCGGGAGGCCCGGGAGTCCCGGGAGGCCCGGGAAAAGCGCACCTCGCGCGAGCCGGTCACCCCGCCCCCGCCCGAGCCCGCCGACGCCACCCCGCGCGGCCCCGCCGACGCCATCCCGCGCGTCCCCGATGCCCCCACCCCGCCCGAGCCCGCCGACGCCACCCCTGCCGACCCGGCCACCACCGCCTCGCAGGAGTCACCCCCCGCGCCCTCCCAGGAAGCGTCCGCGCGCCCGGCCCGGAGCACCCCCGCGCGCCCGGTCCGGAGCACCCCCGTACGTGCCCACCGCCCCCCTGCCCCGGAGCCCACCGGCTCCGCCGCCGAGCCGCCCGTGACGGACCTGGCCGACCTCGCCCCCGCCGCCTGGCCGGCCCGCGCGGCGGCCGCCTGGCCGGCCGTGCCCCTGATCGCCGCGCTCGCCCTGTGGGCCTACGCGATCCGGCACACCGACGTCTCCGCCCTGGACGACTTCGGTCTGCTCAGCGCCCTGCACCCCACCTTCTGGGCCGGCCTCGGGGTGCTCACCGCGGGGTTCTGGTCCACGGTGCGCGATCCGCGCCGCCGCGACGGCTGGTCGCTCGCGTACGTACTCGGCCTGCTGGTGATGGAGCGGGCCACCCAGGCCGTCCTCTACCCGGCCCCCCTGTACGCGTGGGCGTGGAAGCACGACGCGGTCATCGACCACCTGCTCACCTCCGGCGGCCTCCAGACGGCCGACCAGCTCGGGGACATGGCCGTCTACGACCAGTGGCCCGGCTTCTTCGCCGCCCAGGCCGCGCTGGTGCGGCTGCTGGGCGTGGACAACGCCGCGATGTACATGGCCTGGTGGCCGCTGGTCTCCAGCGTCATGCTGCTGCTTCCACTGCTGCTGATCTACCGCACCTTCACCGCCGACCGGCGGCTGATCTGGACCGCCGTGTGGCTGTTCTGCGTCGGCAACTGGGTGGGACAGGACTACTTCTCACCGCAGTCCGTCGCCTTCGCCCTGCACCTCGGCGTCATCGCGGTCGTCCTGCGCCGCTTCGGCGGCCGGGGCGGACGGCGCGGACGGTCGGGGCAGGCGGTGTGGACCGTACTGCTCAGCGTGCTGGTCACCGCCGTGGTCGTCTCGCACCAGCTCACCCCCGGCATGCTCGTCGTCACGCTCGTCGCGCTGGCGTTCACCCGCCGCCACCGGCACTGGGTCCCGGTGATCACGACGGTGGTGCTCTTCCTGGCCTGGTGTCTGACGGCCGCGCTGCCCTTCCTGTCCGCCGCCATGCCGGACATGATCCGCTCCATCGGTGACGTCGGGGCCAACGTGGAGACCGGCTACGGGGCCACACCCACCGGTACCGGCGCGGTGGCGACCTCCTGGGCGGCCCGGCTGCTGTCGGGCTCCGTGCTGCTGCTCGCGCTGGCCGGCGTCCTGCGCCAGCGGGTACTGCGGCGCCGGGCGCTGCCGCTGCTGCTGGTCGCGGCGGCACCGCTGCCGATGTTCGTGGCGAGCAGCTACGGCAGCGAGATGATCTTCCGGGTCCTGCTGTTCATGCTGCCGGGTGCCGCCTTCTTCGCCGCCGCCGCGCTGCTGCCGAAGGTCCGCACGCTGGCCGGCGACGCCGCCGCGCGGGAGGCGGGGGGACACGCGCCGGTCGCCCCCGCCCGGCGCCGCCGCCTCCCCCTGCCCTCGTTGCCCCCGTTGCGGTACGCCGCGTGGGCGCCGTTGCCCGCGCTGCTCGCCGGGACCTTCGCCTTCGTGCCGAGCTACTCCGGCAAGGACCGCATCAACTACTTCCCGCCCGCCGAGGTCGCCCTCGTCCGGCAGCTCTTCGACCGGGCGCCCGACGACTCCCTGGTCGTCGCCGCCAACCGGAACTACCCGCTCGCCTACGAGCAGTACTGGAGGGTCGACCACTACTGGTTCCTCGACGACGAGCGGCGCCACGTCGACGAGATCGTGCGCGACCCGGCCACCGTCCTCGCCCGCGACATGGCGGCCGTGGAGGCGCCGGCCCGCGCCTACTTCCTGCTCACCAAGGGCCAGGTGGCCAACTCCGAGATGAACGGACAGCTGGACGCGGCCCAGTTGAGACGCGTCCGGGAGTCCGTGGCGTCGTCGTCGCGGTTCGAGCTCCTGGCGGAGAACGGCGCCGGCGTGCTCTACGCCCTGAGACCGGCGAGTTGAGCCGCCGGACCGAGGAGACCGAGAGAGGAGCGAGTGATGAAACCCCAGGACCTCGTGATCCGGATGCTGCCGCCGTTCGGCGGCTGGTTGGCGCTCGCCGCGCTCGCCCTGCCCGGCGGCTCGCCCCTGCGCGGCGCCGCGGTGGCGGCCTTCCTGGCCGTCGGCCCGGGCGCCGCCCTGGTCGGCGTCTGCGGCCCCGCACTGCGGGCCCGCCGTGCCGAGGGCCCCGTGGAGCGCCGGGACCCGGACTTCGAACGCCACTCCGAGCTGCTGGAAGGGCTGATGCTGGCCGTCCTGCTCAGCGTGGCCGCCGCGATGCTGGTCGCCACGGTGCTGATCGCCGCGCGGGCCTTCAGCGGGGACCGTGTGCTGCTGACGCTGACCCTGCTGACCACGCTCGCCGCGTTCTGCCCACGCCTGCGCGCCTCCCCGACGCCCAGGACGGCGCCGGGGGCGGCGCCGAGGACACGGAAGGGTTCCACTCTGTGAGGTTCGCCCGTCCCGCTCGCCGCACGTCCGCGGACCCGACGACGACCGGACAGCACCGCCGCCTCGGCGTCCCCGGGGCCCACGGCAGCCGGCGCCGGCTGCTGACCCTGTCCGTCACGGCCACCTGCGCGGTCCTGATCGCGGTGCTCGCCCTGCGCGACGCCGCCGGCCCGGCCGGCCCGGCCGGTGACGAGGAGTGCCGGCCGACCGCGCTCCTCGAACCCCCCTGCGGCGCCTGGTTCGGCGCCTTCGTGCCGCACGACAAGTCCGACCTGGCCGAGAAGGTGCACGCCTACGAGCGGAAGGTCGGCCGCGGGCTCGACATCGTCTACACGTACCACGACATGTCCGCGGTCACGGAGACCCGGCTGGAAGGCCAGCTCCTGACCGAGCAGGAACAACGCGTCGGCGCGGACCGCATGCTGCTGCTCTCCTGGGAGAGCAAGTGGTGGGGCGGTACGAGGGAGCAGCAGCCCACCTGGAAGCAGATCGCCGCCGGCGAGCTGGACGACACCGTGATCGACGTCCAGGCCCGGCGCATCGCGGAGTACGGGCAGCGCACGGGGAAGAAGGTGTTCCTCTCCTTCGACCTGGAGATGGACACCCGCACCCCGGACAACGGCACCCCGGCCGACTACGTGCGGGCCCACCGGCACATCCACGACCGGTTCCGCGAGCTGGGCGTCGACAACGTCGTGTGGACCTGGATCATCACCGGCTACCTGGACCACGCCGACCTGTTCGAGCGGATGTACCCCGGGGACGAGTACGTCGACTGGATCGGCTACAACCAGTACAACTACTACCGCTGCCACCGGGCGGACTGGCTGAGCTTCGCGCAGACCCAGCACGCCACCCACGACTGGGTCCGCGCCCACCTCACCGACGAGAAGCCCCTGATGCTCTCGGAGTTCGGCAGCGCGTCCGACCCGGAGCGCCCGGACCGGCAGGCGGACTGGTACGCCCAGGTGCCCGGGGTGCTCAAGGACCTGGAGGGCGTGAAGGCCGCCCTCCAGTGGAACTACCGCGACCCGGGTCCCCACTGCGACCTGGCCGTGGCGGGCGACCGGTCGTGGGCGGCCCTGCGCGAGGCGGCCGCCGACCCGCACCTCAACCAGCCGCGGGGCTGACGGAGGCCGGGGGCCCGGGTCACCCCGCGAACTCCGGCCCCCGTACCACGGTCCGCCCCCGCCGGTACCAGCGCCAGGCGACCGTCCTGGGCCCGTCCCGGTAGGGGGCGATGCGGGCGCCCCCTCCCGCCAGCCACGCCTGGACGTCGGCGACCGTGTGGCTCCGCCGCACGATGAGCCGGGCGATGCGGTACCGCTCGTCCCGGTCCGAGCTGAGGGCGTGCCGCACGGCGGTCGCCGTCTCGTACCCGGCACGGGCCGACGCGGCCCGTACCCGCGCGCTGTTGTAGCCGTGCGGGTAGGCGAGATGGCGGACCGGGTGTCCGAGCGCGTCCTCCAACAGGGCCTTGGAGTCGCGCAGTTCACGGGCGAGCCCCTGGGCGGACAGGGTGTCGAGCTGGGCGTGGGTGACGGTGTGGCTGCCGATCTCCATGCCGGAACGTTCCAGCTCCGTCACCGCGTCCAGGGTCATCATCGGAGCGGGCGGCAGCAGACTGCGACCGCCCGGTGCGATGGCCCCGGTGGTGAGGTACGCGGTGGCCGGGAGCCCGCGCCCGGCCAGCGCCTCGGCCGTGGGACCGGGCAGGTCGGCGAAGCCGTCGTCGAAGGTGAGCAGGACGGGCCGGGCCGGCAGCACCGCCCTCCCGGCCAGATGGTCGGCGAGCACGCTGATGGTGACGGGCGTCCGGCCGCTGTCGACGATCGCGTCCAGGTGCGCCGCGAACTCCTGGGGAGAGACGGTGAACTCGGCGATCCAGGACGGCGGGTCGTCCATCACCGCGTGGTAGAGGAAGACGGGTATGTGCCCGGCCGCCACCCATACGCGCCCGCGCGCCCCGCCCGTTCCCGCACCCTCGTTCATCCCGCCTCCCGTCCGACCGTGCGCAGGGCGCGACGGGCATGCAGGTAGCCGACGGGCCCGTACAGCAGGCCCCGCAGCTGGAGCCGCGCCAGACGCCGCGGCCAGGGGTACGTACGGGAGTCGTGCCCACCCGGCGCCCCCGTCACGGGACCCACGCCACGACCGGCGGCGGGACCCCCGGCGGCGGGACCCCCGGCGGCGGGACCACCGGCCGCGGTCGCGTCGGCGGCGCGAGCCCCGGCCGCACGGACGGCGGTCAGCGCCCGCGCGTGCGCGAGCCCGCCCGGCACCCGGGCGAGGAAGGCGGGCAGCAGCGCGGGCCGGTTCACCAGGATCGCGGTGAGGTAGGCGGTGAGGCCCGCGCCGTAGCCGTACGCCTGGGTCTCCAGGTCCCGCCAGGTCTCCCGGTGGTGGTGCCAGACCAGGGCCGAGGGGGTGTAGCGCAGCCCGTGCCCCTGGGCGAGGACGCGGACGAAGCCGTAGAGGTCGTCACCGCCCCGGGCCCGGGTGCCCGCGCCGGTCGCCGGGTCGAAACCGCCGACCGTGCGCAGCACCTCCGTACGGAAGGCCATGTTGGCGCCGGAGCCGAAGCGTCCCGCGGTGAACGGGAACAGCGGCTCGTCGGCGGGTGGGTGCCGGGGGTCGTAGGTCCGGGGGGCGAAGCCCTTCGCGAAGCCGCCGTGGCTCTCCAGCAGCACCTGGGCGGGGGTGCCCAGCCGTGCGGGCAGGATCAGCCCCGTGGCGCAGCCCAGGCGCGGGTCGGCGGTGAAGGGCGCGGTCAACTCGCTGAGCCAGCGCGGGTCCGCGACCACGTCGTCGTCGGTGAAGGCGACCACCTCGGCGCGTACGGCCGCGAGCCCCCGGTTGTGCGCGCTCGCCAGCCCGGGGACCGGTTCGCGGACGTACCGCACCCGTTCCCCGTACTTGCGCTCGACCAGATCCCGGGTCTCCTCGGTCAGGGGGGCGTTGTCGACGACGACGATCTCGAAGTCCGGGTGGTCCTGCGCGAGCAGGGAGTCCAGCGCGCGGGCGAGCTGGTCCGCGCGTTCCCGGGTGGCGACCACGACACCGGCGGACGGCGGCGCGGGCGACGGCCCGGGCGTCGTCCCGCCGGGCACCTCCCGGGCGAGCGCCGCCAGCACCTCCGTGGGATCGGCGCCCTCGGGCACCTCCCCGAGCAGTGTCCCCACCGGCCGCCCCGCCCGCCTGACCAGGAGGAACACCGTCCCGGACGTCACCGCCGCGCTGCCCGGCCCCGGTCTCAGGACGGGGCCCTCGGCACCGAGGTCCAGCTCGGCGACCTGCACCGGCCCGATGCTCAGGAACTCCGCGATCTCCCGCTGTGTCTCCTGCCGCGCACGCCGTACACCGGCCATGCGCCCACCCCCTCGTGGTTGCCCTTGGTCATGACCGGCGCAGCCGGGCCGCGCCCCTGAGCGTCCGTACCGCCAGCGAGGCCAGCCGGGGACGGTCGCGCACGAAGCCGTGCGCGCGGCGGGCCGGTTCGCGGCCGAGCCGGTGCAGCGCGGCGCCCGCCCCCGGGCGCGTGGCGGCGCCCTCGTACACGGGCATGCCACCGGTCCTGAGCGCGTCCTTGTACTCCGCCGCACCCCGGCCCAGGTCCAGCATGCCGATCCCCCCGGCGGCGGCCGCCTCGGCCATGCGCAGATGCAGGACCAGCCCCGGCGAGTACTTGGCGAAGGACGGGTCGTACGCCGGGAACCAGCAGGCCAGGACCGTCGCCGAACGCAGCCCGAAGTGGGCGGCGACCGGCCGGCCGCCGGCGTAGAGCACGGACAGCGTGCCCGTGCACTCCGGTGCCCGGGTCTCGGCCAGCCGGGCCACGAGCCGGGTGATCCACTCCCGCGCGAACCGGTCCCGGCGCCCCGTCCTGCGGTACTGCGCCGACTTCCACTCCATCAGCGTGCGCAGGGCGGCCGGCTCGCGCTCGTCGAACACGAAGCGCACCTCCCCGACCTGGCGGCCGAGTCTGCGCTCCTTGGCGAGCGTGGTCTTCAGGAACTTCGGCGACCGGACGCGCAGCGTGCCCTCGTACGCCTCGTACCCCTGCGCCACGTCGACGACGTACGTGGTGTGTTCCTCCGCCGCGAACGGGACGAACAACGCCTGGTCCGCCTCCAGGTTGTCGAAGGCGAAGCTCGACAGGGAACAGGCCCTGAGCAGCCGGCGGGTGTCCGGGACGAGTCCCTCGCGCAGCACCGCGCCCTGGCAGTCCGAGACCCCGAGCCCGATCGCCCGGCCCTGGCCCAGCGCACCGCGCTCGTGCGGCAGGAAACCGGCCGCCTCGCCGCCCTCGTACACCACGGCCACCCGCGCCCGCGGCCGTACCCGGCCCACGACGTCGGTGAACTCCGGCTCCATGAAGGGATTGCGGGGCGCCGTCGACTTGGCGCGCAGCTCCCGCCAGTGCTCCCGTTCCCCCTCGCCCAGCTCCTGTGGCCTGAGCACGCGCACACGTCCGCCGTTCAACCCGACCCCCCGATCAAGTCCCCCTGGACAGAAGGAAGGTACCCCCCGGGGGGCCCGGCCGGTAGGCGGCGGGCCATCTTGTTGCCAATCGGTGCACAGGCCTTGAACCGGCCTTAGGGGAGATGTGCCAGGTTCCGGACACGAACGTGCGTCCTCGCGCGTACTTGCGCCCTACTCGTACGCACTTGTGCCGTACTCGCGCGTCCTCGTTCGGATGCGGTCGCGGGTGAGTCGGACAGGTCCGGTGTCCGTATTCTCTGATCATGGACCGCACCGCGTATTCACTCGTCGCCACCGACCTCGACGGCACGCTGCTCCGCGGCGACGACACCGTCTCCGACCGGTCGCTGGCCGCGCTGGCACGGGTGGCCGAGGCGGGTGCGCGGCACCTGGTGGTGACCGGCCGGCCGGCCCCCCGGGTCCGGTCCCTGCTCGACCGTCTCGGCTGCACGGGGCTCGCGGTGTGCGGACAGGGCGCGCAGGTGTACGACGCCGGCGCGCACCGGATGCTGTGGTCGGTCACCCTGGACCGGGAGCTGGCCGAGACCGCGCTCGGCAAGATCGAGGCCGAGGTCGGGCAGGTGCACGCCGCCGTCGACCAGGACGGCGTGGACGGCCTCACGCTCATCGAGCCGGGGTACCTCATGCCCCACCCGACGCTGCCCGCGGTGCGGGTCGAGCGGCGCGACGAACTGTGGGAGGCGCCGATCAGCAAGGTGCTCCTGCGCCATCCCGACCTCGGCGACGACGCGTTGGCGGCGACGGCGCGCGCGGTGGTCGGCTCCCTCGCCACGGTCACGATGTCCGGGCCCGGGACGGTGGAGCTCCAGCCGTGCGGCATCACCAAGGCGACCGGCCTGGCGCTGGCCGCCGAACACCTCGGGCAGAGCCGGCGGCGGACGATCGCCTTCGGCGACATGCCCAACGACATCCCGATGTTCCAGTGGGCCGCCCGCGGTGTCGCCATGGCCGACGCCCATCCCGAACTCAGGGCGGTGGCGGACGAGGTCACCCTCACGAACGAGGACGACGGCGTGGCCGTCGTCCTCGAGCGGATCTTCGGTACCTCCTAGCGCGGCCGCCGCCGCGGGGGGCACCCCTTTGTGCGAGTCCGTACGAGCCGGTACGAGTCACTACGACTCACTACGACGCGGTACGGCTCAGTACGCGCCGAAGACGTTGTCCATCGAGCCGTACCGGTCGGCCGCGTAGTTGCAGGCCGCGGTGATGTTGGCGACCGGGTCGTACGGGTCCCAGGAGGTGCCGGGCACGTGGTACGCCTGGAAGGTCGGGTCGATCACCTGGAGCAGGCCCTTGGACGGGGTGCCGTTGATGGCGTTGATGTCCCAGTTGTTGATCGCGAGCGGGTTGCCGGAGGACTCCCGCATGATGTTGCGGTGGATGCCCTCGTAGGAGCCGGGGATGCCGTGCTGCGCCATGACGTCCAGCGACTCGCGGATCCAGCCGTCGAGCGTGTTCGGGTACGTGGTCGCGGCGGTGGCGGCGGCCGGGGCGGCGGCCGGGGTGGCCGCGGACGCGCCGGTGGCGCCGATGAGCGGCAGGGCGAGCACGGCGGCGCCGGTGCCGGCGACGGCGAGCTTGCGGGCGATGCGGGCGGTCCGGGTGTGACGGTTCTGACCGTTGGCAGACATGCTTGAGTCCCTCTCCTTACGCCTGCGAGGTGAGCTGTCGGGTTCGGGCGGGGAGGTGCCCGGCCGCGCCCTGACGGGTGCGGCTTCACCCCGAGCCGCTCCGGTGGTGACCGGTGCGGCGACTTACCTGGGTCCCCCGCTCCTGCCTGCGAGTTTGTTGGTGGATGACTGTGCGTTCGGGCGGTGGCAGGATTCGGCGTCCGCCCGACAGGCCGGGAACGTATGCGAGAGCACATGTCCGGAACAAGTGCAGGAATCACCCAACGCGCCTGTTGACCTTGATCTGGGGCGTTTGAGGTGCTTGATCCTTTGCGTCTGCCAAGCCTCAACTGGCTTGCGGGGCAAAGGGAGGGCGCAGTCGGCGACGCGGTTGCTCACAGGGGGGACGGAGTGAGCCAACTCACGGGACTCAATAAGAGCGGCAAATCGGGCATTAATCCCAACTATGCGCCAACCGGCCGTGGGTGGGGAGTGCGGTGCGGGACGGCTCGCCGGGCGGCTGCCGCTCGGACGGCACCGGCCTTCGCGCGCTCCCCTCATGGGGGCCGCCCTCCGCGCCCCGTCCCGTCCGGTGTTCCCGTGCGCCGTGCGGGCATCCGTTCGGCACGGGAGGGGGTGTGCCGAGTGGGTGACGTTCTCGGAGTGCGGGCCGTTGGGAGGGGTGATGGGATCTTCCGTGGCGGCTCCCGGTCCGCTCGTGTTCCGGGCCGCGTCCCTCCAGCGATGTCGATCAATATCTGCTCATATCGCCTGATCAAAAACTTGCCGCGCATGATCCGATACCGACCGGCCTGTAACGGTGGGCGCTAGCGGTGATCGAAACGTGACCGGATACGCTGACTTGAGTGGTGGCAGCGACCTATCGACAAACCAGGTAATCGCCAGTAGACACCAGCAGACAGGAGACCCCTCGTGACCGTCGTCGGGCCGTTCGGGCTGAGCGTGCGGGACCAGGCTCTGGAAGCCGATGTCCAGGCCGGATTGGTGGCTGTCGAGGAAGGGTTGCTCGAGGCAACCAAGAGCGAGGTGCCCTTCATCACGGAGGCCGCCCAGCACCTGGTGCGGGCGGGAGGCAAACGGTTCCGCCCGTTGCTGGTGATGCTCGCGTCCCAGTTCGGCGACCCCTACGCCCCCGGCATCGTGCCCTCGGCGGTCGTCGTGGAGCTGACCCACCTCGCCACGCTGTACCACGACGACGTGATGGACGAGGCCGCCGTACGGCGCGGCGTGCCCAGCGCGAACACCCGCTGGGACAACTCGGTCGCGGTCCTCACCGGCGACTTCCTGTTCGCCCGCGCCTCCCAGATCCTCGCCGACCTCGGCCCCGAGGCGGTCCGTGTGCAGGCCCTGGCCTTCGAGCGGCTGGTGACCGGCCAGATCCTGGAGACGGCGGGCCCGCAGGACGGCCGGGACCCGGTCGACCACTACCTGGACGTGCTGGGCGGCAAGACGGGATCGCTGGTGGCCGTCTCCTGCCGGTTCGGCGCGATGATGTCCGGCGCCGACGAGACGGTCGTGGACGTGCTGACCCAGTACGGCGAGCGGCTCGGGGTCGCCTTCCAGCTCGCGGACGACGTCCTGGACATCGCCTCCGACTCCCACGAGTCGGGCAAGACACCCGGCACCGACCTGCGGGAGGGCATTCCGACCCTCCCGGTGCTGCGGCTGCGCGAGCGGGCGGCCCGGCTGGGGCTGGCCGAGGACGTCGCCCTGTGCGAGCTGCTGGACTCCGACCTGAGCGACGACGCCCGGCACGCGGAGGCGCTGCGCCTGCTGCGCGCCCACCCCGCGCTGGAGCAGGCGCGCCGGGACACCGTCCGGTACGCCGAGGAGGCCCGGGCGGCGTTGGCCCCGCTCAAGGAGTGCGACGCGAAGACCGCGCTGGTGGAGCTGTGCGAGGCCGTGGTGCACCGGGCCGGCTGAGCCTCGCCGGCCGGGTCGGCGCCGCCACGCGTGCCGGCGCCGGTGTCGCCGCCCGGTAGGGGCCGCCCGTGAGGGCCGGCCCGGAGCGGGTCGGCGGCGCACCCGCTCCCGCGGGGGGCGTGTACCGGAGGGTGCACCCCACCCCTACGGGCCGGGGGAGTCGCCGCCCCTGCGTGTCATCCCGCAGGAGTACGCGGAGTTGAGCCCGCGGTCTGACGCTTCCGCCCGGCGTATTTGGTCAGATGGTCACCACGGAAAACACCAATCCTCACCGATTCGGGTGAGAATGGCGGCTCACGGGTGAGAGAACGAGTGCGAGGTCGCGAGACAGCCGCCGCCGACGACGGAGGTAGGGCACACATGGCACCGATCGATTCCGACGACAACACGACCGCCGCCGGGGAGGGCGAGGAGACGCGCGCCGGACGGCGAAAGGCCGCGCGGTACGTCGTCCCGGTCGCGGTGATGGGAGTGGCGGCCGCGACGATCGGCCTCGTCCCCGCGCTCGCCGACTCCGGGGACCCCGACCTCCCGAAGATCACGGCGGAGCAACTGCTGCAGAAGATCGCCGCGTCGGACGTCGAGCAGCTGTCCGGCACCGTCAGGATCAGCACGGATCTGGGCCTGCCGGACCTCGGCGGCCTGGAGAGCGGCCTGCTGTCCGGGATGTCGGGTGGCCCCGGCGCCGGCGGCGACGAGGACGGCTCCGCGGCCGACCCGTCGGCCAAGCTCACCGGGCTGGTCTCCGGCACCCACACGCTGCGGGTCGCCGCCGACGGCCCCGACCGGCAGAAGCTGTCCCTGCTGGAGAACGCCGCCGAGTACAGCCTGATCCACGACGGCAAGGACGTCTGGGGCTACGACAGCGCGTCCAACGAGGTCTTCCACTCCACCGCCCCCGAGACCACCGGCCAGCGGGAGAAGGAGATGCCGGTCACCCCGAAGGACTTCGCCGACCAGGCGCTCGAGGCGGTCGACGACACCACCTCGGTGACCGTGGACGGCACCGCGCAGGTGGCCGGCCGCGATGCCTACCGGCTGGTGATCAAGCCCAAGCAGTCCGGGTCCACCGTCGGTGCCGTCACCGTCGCGGTGGACGCCGGGACCGGTATGCCGCTCAAGTTCACGCTGACCCCGGCGAGCGGCGGCGCCGCCGTCGTGGACGCGGGCTTCACCCAGGTCGACTTCGCGAAGCCGGACGCGTCGACGTTCGACTTCACCCCGCCCAAGGGCGCGAAGGTCACCGAGGGCGACGAGGCGGCCGGGGCGCCGGAGCGGGAACACCGGGCCGGGGGCGGTCTCGCCGAAGGGGCGGACGGCCTGAAGGTCATCGGGGAGGGCTGGAACGCGATCGCCACCTTCGACACCGGTGGCCAGGGCGGCCTGCCCACGGCTGCCGCGGGCGGTGGCCTCGGCGGTTTCCTCGGCTCCTTCGGCGACCAGGTCAAGGGCGACTTCGGCACCGGCACGGTCTTCAAGACCCGCCTGGTCAACGCCCTGATCACCGACGACGGGCAGGTCTACGCCGGTGCCGTCACCAAGGACGCGCTGGTCGAGGCGGCCGACGCCGCGAAGTAGCGGCACCGCCGCCCCCGTACGACAGGAGCCCGTACGACAGGAGAGGGAGCCGATGGCCCGACCGGCCGCCGCGCAGCCGAAGCGCCCGGACCGGGGGAGCGTGGAGGACGCCGTCATCGCCACCCGCGCGCTGACCAAGCGCTACGGCGGCGGACACCTCGCCGTCGACGGTCTGGACCTGACCGTCCCGGCGGGCAGCGTCTTCGGCTTCCTCGGCCCCAACGGCTCCGGCAAGACCACCACCATCCGGATGCTGATGGGGCTGATCGAGCCGACCTCGGGGACGGCGCGCGTGCTGGGCCGGCCCGTGCCGCGCGCCGCCCGCACCGTGCTGCCCCAGGTCGGCGCCCTCATCGAGGGCCCCGCCCTGTACGGCTTCCTCTCCGGCCGCGACAACCTGCTGCGCTACGACGCCGCCGACCCGACCGCCGACCCGCGCACCCGGCGCGAGCGCGTCGCCACGGCGCTGGACCGGGTCGGCCTCGGGGCCGCCGCCGGCAAGAAGGCGAAGGCGTACTCGCTCGGCATGAAGCAGCGGCTCGGGCTCGCCGCGGCACTGCTCCAGCCGCGCCGCCTGCTCGTCCTGGACGAACCGACCAACGGCCTCGACCCCCAGGGCATGCGCGAGATCCGCGCCCTCGTGCGCGAACTGGCCTCCGACGGCACCACCGTCTTCCTCTCCTCCCACCTGCTGGACGAGATCGAGCAGGTGTGCACGCACGCCGCCGTGATGGCCCAGGGGCGGCTGATCACCCAGGGCCCGGTCGCCGACCTGGCGGCGGGGGCGCGCGGCCGGCTGGTGGTGACCACCCCGGACGCGGGGGAGGCCGCGCGGGTGCTGAAGGAGCAGGGGGCCGCGGACGTGCTGATCGCCGAGGACCGGGCGAGCGCGGAGCCGCCCCCCGACCGCGACCTCGCCGATCTGAACGCGGCGCTGGTGTCGGCCGGGGTCCGGGTCCGGGGCTTCGCGGTGGAGCGGGCCTCGCTGGAGGACGCGTTCGTGGCGCTCACCGGGGAGGGTTTCGATGTCGCGGGCTGAGACGCCGAGTGCGGTGCGTGCACCGAGCCCGCTGTGGACCTTCGGGCTGCTCAGCAGCGAGCTGGGGATCACCTTCCGGCGCTGGCGCACCCTCGCCCTGCTGGGCGTGCTGGCCGCCGTGCCGGTCCTGGTCGGCATCGCCGTGAAGATCGAGACGAGTGACGGCGCGTCCTTCGGCGGCGGCGGAGGCGGAGGCGGCGGTCAGGGGCCGGCCTTCATCTCGCAGATCAGCAACAACGGTCTCTTCCTGGTCTTCACCGCGCTCGCCGCGACCCTCCCGTTCTTCCTGCCGATGGCCGTCGGTGTCGTCGCGGGCGACGCGATCGCCGGCGAGGCGAGCGCGGGCACGCTCCGCTACCTGCTGGTCGCCCCGGCCGGCCGCACCCGGCTGCTGCTCGCCAAGTACGCCACGGTGATCGCCTTCTGCCTCGCCGCCACCCTGGTCGTCGCCGTGTCGGCGCTCGCGGTCGGAGCGCTGCTGTTCCCGGTCGGCGACCTGGTCACCATCTCCGGCACCCGGATCACGTACGCCGAGGGCCTGGGGCGCGCGCTGCTGATCGCCCTGGTCGTCGCCGCCTCGCTCCTCGGGGTCGCGGCCCTCGGCCTGTTCGTGTCGACCCTGACCGGCAGCGGCATCGCGGCGATGGCGACCACGGTCGGGCTGCTGATCACCGTCCAGATCCTCGACCAGATCCCGCAGCTCGACGCGGTACAGCCGTACTTCTTCTCGCACTACTGGCTGTCCTTCGCCGACCTGATGCGCGAACCGGTCTACTGGGACGACCTGGTGAAGAACCTGGGCCTCCAGGCCCTCTACGCCGCGGTGTTCGGTTCGGCGGCCTGGGCCCGGTTCACCACGAAGGACATCACTTCGTAGCCGTGTCCTCGTACGGGAAGCGGGCGAGCGGCGCCTCCCGCGCGAAGAAGGTCTTGGCGCGGGTCAGCGCGTCCGTGTCCCGCAGGACGTCCCCGGGCCTGCTGCCGTTGCCGAGCAGCACCCCGCCGAAGCGCATGCCCATGTAGGCCGCCGAGTTGTTGAGGCTGCCGATCAGCGGGTCGGCGACCTCCTGCTCCTCGTGCGCGAGCGCGGTGACGCCCCACAGGGTGCGGCCGGACAGGGTCTCCTTGAAGTCCAGGCCGGGGGTGCGCAGCCAGCCGGACCAGTGGTCCAGGTAGCGCTTGACCGGGGTGGACAGCGAGTACCAGTACAGCGGCGAGGCGATCACCAGGTCGGTCGCGTCGAGCGTCGCGTCGAGCAGCAGGCCGGCGTTTCCCTCGGTGGGGCGTGTGTGGTCGCTGTCGTGGCGCAGGTCCCCGAACTCGGGCAGCGGATGCGCGGCCAGGTCGATCCATCGCTGCTCGACGTCGGAGGGCAGCTGTTCCGCGGCGCGCCGGGCGAGCAGCTCGGTGTTGCCGTCGGGCCGGCTGCTGCCCAGCAGGAAGAGGAAGCGGCGGGTCATCGGGTCCCCCAGAACGGTTGTCGTGAGCGGATACCAGCACCTGCATTATATGCGTACGCATTTACCTGTCCAGGGGTCTCCCCGGAGTGACCCCTGGAACGAGCCTGTGACACCCCGGTGACGCGCGCAGGGCGAGTGAGCGGAGAGACTCGTCAGCAGGTGTACGACGGGCATGACAGGCTCTGGACGGTACGGGAACCGAAACCGCCGACGGAAGCCGCAGATGAGTGGGGGAACGATGTCTCGACTCGGTCGCGAGGAGCAACGGGACCACGAGGGCGCCGAGCCCCCGGTCGCCCCTGCGGCGACGCCGATCGAGGTCCGCGTACCGGCGGCGGGGCCCGGCGCACGCAGTGCCTCGGTCGACGGCGCGGTGGTCGTCGCGGCGCCCGGTGAGGAGATCCAGAACGCCGTCCTGAACCGCCTGCACCGCCTCGCCCTCGCGGTCGGCGCGCCCGTCCTCGCCACGATCCACGACGAGCGCATCGGCTGCTCCGTCCCCCTCCGGGTCGATCCCGACGGCTCCAGCCACCTCGCCGCGGAACCGGTCCCGACGGGCGCCGCGGAGAGGCCCGTACGACGGGACCGGTCCACGCACGTGCTGCGCGCGGTGGAACCGGTACGGGACGGCGCCCCCACGGCCCACCGGCCGACGGGGCCCGAGGAGCGGCGGACGGCGGCCGGTGATGCCGCGCCGACGTTCACCCCGCGCGCCCCGGCCGCACCGGCGGGGGGCCCGGCGCCCGGTACCGTCGCGGCGCCGGCGGGGGGCCCGGTGCCCGGTACGGTCGCGGCGCCGACGGGGGTCTTCGGGCCGCCGCCCCGGATGGACGGCGGTGCCACGACCACCGGGACCGCGCACCCCCGGCCCGCACCGGGACCGGCCGCCGCATCCGGGCTGACGATCACGCGCGCGTCGGCGGTCACGCCCCCGCCGGTGTCGCCTCCCGGGCACGCCTCGGCGTCCCCGTTCACGCCCACACCCACGCCCACACCCACGCCGGCGCCCGTCGCCTGGCCCGAGCCGGTCGACGACCGCGAGCCCGAGCGGTACCAGGCGTCCGGGTCGCTCCACGTACCCGAGCCGGAGCCCGAGCCGACCACGGCCTCCGAGCCGCCGCGCGCCCCTGCTCCCGCCCCCGCTCCCGCCCCCGCCCCCGCTCCTGTCATCGACCTCGGCCTCGCCGCCGCGGCCGAACCGGCGCCCAGGTCCGCCCCCACCCCGGCCCGCGGCTTCGACGCCGTGGCCGAGGCCGTGCTCGGGGACGGGCCGCTCACCGCGCCCGGTGACGCCACCGCCCCCTCGCTCCTCGCGGAGCCGACCGGCCGTATCAACGAGGCCGTCAAGGAGGGGCGTACGGAAGAGGCGGCCCGGTTGGCCGAGCAGACCGTGGCGGAGGCCTCCACGACGCTGGGGCCGGAGCACCCCGAGGTGCTCCGGCTCCGCGAACTCTCCGCCTACATCGCCTACTTGTCCGGCGACCCGGACCGTGCCTTCCACCTCTCCATGGACCTGGCCCGGATACACCGCCGCGCGGGCGACGCCGAGGCCGCCTACGGCAACGTCCGCAGCGCGGCCACCGCCTGGCGGGCCGTACGCGACCCGGAACGGGGCCTGGAGCTGGGCCGCGAACTGCTCGGCCTGTGGAGCGAACTCGCCGACGAGGAGGGCCCGGCCGCGGACGACGCCGAGGAGTTGCGGACCGCCCGCAACCGCATGGGCCGCCTCACCGAACGGGCCCGCGCCGCGACCGGCTGACCGGACGGCCTCGGTGCCGGGCCGTCCGCGCTACCGGGACAGCTCCCACATCGCGTACGCGATGGCGTCGCTGTTGCGGTTCAGGGCCGTGTCGTTGATGTTGGCCGTCGTGTCGCAGGACGAGTGGTAGCAGCGGTCGAAGGGCTGGCCCGCGGTGCCGCCCCACTTGGCCGCCTGCGCCGACGTCTTGCGGTAGTCGGCCCCGCTGAACAGGCCGCCGACGGGGACGCCCGCGTTCTTGAACGGAGCGTGGTCGGAGCGGCCGTCGCCCTCGGTCTCGATCTCCGTGGAGACGCCGAGGCCGGCGTAGTAGTCCTTGAAGGTCTTCTCGATGGTGGGGTCGTCGTCGTAGACGAAGTAGCCGGGGTTGGGGGAGCCGATCATGTCGAAGTTCAGGTAGCCGCTGATCTTCGCGCGGCCCGCCGAGCCGAGGCTGTTGACGTAGTAGCGCGAGCCGACCAGGCCCAGCTCCTCCGCGCCCCACCAGGCGAAGCGCAGGTGCTTGGCGGGCTGGTGGCCGGAGCGGGCCACGGCCAGGGCGGTCTCCAGGACGGCCGCGGAGCCGGAGCCGTTGTCGTTGATGCCGGGGCCGGAGGAGACGCTGTCCAGATGTGACCCGGCCATGACAACCCGATTCGCGTCACCGCCCGGCCAGTCGGCTATCAGGTTGTACCCGGTCCGGCCGGACGCGGTGAACGACTGGACGGTGGTGGTGAACCCGGCCGCGTCCAGCTTGGCCTTCACGTAGTTCAGCGAGGCCTGGTAGCCGGGGCGGCCGTGGGCGCGGTTGCCGCCGTTCGCCGCGGCGATCGACTGCAGCTGGGTCAGGTGCGCCTTGACGTTGGCTATGGGTATGTCGGGAGCCGCGGCGACGGCCGCGGGGTGCTCGGAGGCGGAGGCCGCGCCGGCCACCGAACCACCGGTCATGAGGGTGGCGACCGCGACGGCGCCGGCCGTCAGGGAACGCCCGGAAAGGGGGAGCTTCATGTGGGGGGCTCCGGATTCCTAGGGAGGCCCTGGGGAGGGGACTCCGCAGTGAATGGGGTGCCTGGATGGTGTGGCCGGGACTGACCCGGCGTCAAGACCGGTATCCGGCCACCGCGTTGCGGATATCGGGAGCCCCCTGGCCGGCCCGCCCTAGTGGACGCAGAACTCGTTCCCCTCCGGGTCCGCCATCGTCACCCACTCCCCGCCCTGCTCCTTCACCTGCCGCAGGACGCTCGCCCCGAGCGCCTCCAGCCGGGCGACCTCCGCCTCGCGCCGCCCCTCGCCCGGGTGCAGGTCCAGGTGGAGCCGGTTCTTCCCGGTCTTGACCTCCGGCACGCGCTGGAACAGCAGGCGCCGCCCCAGCCCGGTACCGCTCTCCTCCTGGTACGGGTCGTCCGGATGCCGTACGGCGGCCAGGTCCCGCCAGGCGCGGCGGCCGTGGGACTCGACGGTCGACTCGGCCGGTACAGCCCCGAAGCCCAGCAGTTTCCCGATGAGGGCGCTGTTGTCCTCCACCTCGTAGTGGAGGGCGGCGGCCCAGAAGTCCGCCTGCGCGTGCGGAGCCGCGGCGTCGATGACGATCTTGAAGTGCACGGGGGCGGGTGACGAGGTCGATGTCATGTAACCACTTATACTGGTTATGTGAGTGAGTGGACGGCGACATCGCCGAAAACGTCCCCCGGGCTGACGCTCGTGACGCGCGAGGGCAAGCCGTACCGCTTCGACCCGGGCGCCCTCTGTCTCGAACTGCTGACGACCGGCGGCCCGGGCGTCTACGCGCGCTGGGAGGTCCTGCACGAGCCCGCGGACCTGGTGGACTGGGCCGGGCGCAGCCGGCTGCCCGGCGGGCTGGAACCGGCCGTGGACCAGGCGGACGTGCGGCGGGCCCGGGACCTGCGCGACGCCCTGTTCACCCTCACCGTGGACCGCGCGCACGGACGGCCGCTCCGGCCGGGCGCCCTGGAGACCGTCAACGCAGCCGCGGCCGAGCCCTCGCTCGTCATCCGCGCCGAACCGGACGGCACCCGGAGCTGGGCCCCGGGTGCCACGGGTGTGGGCCTGCTGTCCACGGTCGCGCGTGACGCGATCGAGCTGTTCACCGGCCCGTACGCGGACCGCATCCGCGAGTGCGGTGCCCACGACTGCCTGCTGCTCTTCGTGGACACCTCGCGCCCCGGGCGCCGCCGCTGGTGCGCGATGGAGCACTGCGGCAACCGGGAGAAGGCGCGGGCGCACCGCGCACGGCGGACGCCCGACGCGCGCTGATCCGACGCCGGGCGGGAAGGGCTACGGCTTCGCCACCGGCGCGTCCCGCTGTGCGGGGCCCGCAGGGCCGGGGGCGGGTGCTCCGCCGGGGGCGGGCGTCCCGGAGGCCACGATCCCCGACTCACGCTCGGCACCCGCCTTCACCGGCGGCACCCCGGTGCCCGTCCGGTCGAGCTGCGCCCTCAGTGCCCGGGCGGTCCGGCGGACGGTACGCAGGGCGTCCCAGGTGAGCAGCGTCAGCGCCAGCCAGACCAGCGCGAAACCGGCCCACCGCTCGGGCGGCATGGCCTCGCCGAAGTAGAAGATGCCGAGCAGGAACTGGAAGACCGGGGCCAGGTACTGCAACAGCCCCAGGGTGGAGAGCGGCACGCGGATCGCCGCCGCACCGAAGCAGACCAGCGGGATCGCGGTGACCACGCCGGTCGCGGCGAGCAGGGCCGCGTGCCCCGCGCCCTCGGTGGTGAAGGTGGAGTCGCCACGGGCGCCCAGCCACAGCAGGAAGCCGAGCGCCGGCAGGAACTGGATCGCCGTCTCGGCGGCCAGCGACTCGACGCCGCCGAGATTGACCTTCTTCTTCACCAGGCCGTACGTGGCGAAGGAGAAGGCGAGGCAGAGGGAGATCCACGGCGGCCGTCCGTAGCCGACGGTGAGGACGATCACGGCCGCGGCGCCGGTGCCGACCGCCGCCCACTGCACGGGCCGCAGCCGCTCCTTGAGCAGCAGCACGCCCATCGCGATGGTGACCAGCGGGTTGATGAAGTACCCGAGCGAGGC
Organism: Streptomyces sp. NPDC047853; assembly: GCF_043204535.1. NCBI lineage: Bacteria > Bacillati > Actinomycetota > Actinomycetes > Kitasatosporales > Streptomycetaceae > Streptomyces > Streptomyces sp. NPDC047853. The sequence continues at coordinate 91,193 of NZ_JBIDCI010000001.1, forward strand.
CTCGACGACGTGGCCGCTGTTCACGGCCCAGATGTAGACGCCCCAGTTGACGGTGATGACCGCGGCGGCCACGGTGATCAGCCCCAGCTTCCGCGGCTGCCGCAGCAGCTCACCGGCCCAGGCCCAGCGCCGTACGACCAGCAGCGCGACGGCGACGAAGGCCAGGGACCACACCATCCGGTGGGCGAGGATCTCCCCGGCCCCGGCGGGCTTGAGCAGCGGCCAGAACAGCGGGACGAGGCCCCACATCCCGTAGGCGGCGAAGCCGTTCAGCAGGCCTACGCGCTGTTCGCTCCTCGACGACCCGGCCACGGGCACCTCCTTCTCGCGCTGTGGCATGCCGGGGCGGACGCATGCCACGACGAAGGTAGCGCCGCACCCGGCCCTCTGTCATGCCCGTATCGGCATACGGTCATGACACGCGGCGGCCGGGCGGGGTCGTCGGCGGGTGTCAGGCCTTGAGCGCGGCGGAGACGGCCTCGGCGAGCGGCGTGGTCGGGCGGCCGGCCAGCCGGGAGAGGTCACCGGTCGAGACGATCAGCTCACCCTTCTCGATGGCCCCGTCCACGCCCGCCAGCACGGCGGCCAGCGGCCCGGGAAGCCCGGCGCCGGTGAGGATGCCGGCGTAGGCCTCGGTGGAGACCGGGGTGTAGACGATCTCCCGGCCGGTCTGCCGGCTCAGTTCGGCGGCGTACTCGGCGAAGCCCCAGGCCTCGTCGCCGCCCAGCTCGTACGCCTTGTTCTCGTGGCCCTCGCCGGTCAGTACGGCGACGGCGGCGGCCGCGTAGTCGGCGCGGGAGGCGGAGGAGATCCGGCCCTCGCCGGCCGCCTGCACGACGGCGCCGTGCTCCAGGACCGGGGCCAGCTGCTCGGTGTAGTTCTCGTGGTACCAGCCGTTGCGCAGCAGCACGTACGGCAGGCCCGAGCCGACCAGGACGTCCTCCGTCGCGCGGTGGTCGTCGGCGAGCGCGGCCGTGAGGCTGCTGGGGGCGCTGGTGTAGGCGAGCAGCGCGACACCGGCCTTCCGCGCCGCCTCGATCACGACCGTGTGCTGCTGGACACGGCCCTTGTCGAACTCGTTGCCGGAGATCAGCAGGACCCGGTCGCCGGCGGCGAACAGGCCGTCGAAGGTCTCGGGGCTGTTGTAGTCGGCGACCGCAAGCCGGACGCCGCGGGCGGCGAGGTCGGCGGCCCGGTCCCGGTCGCGGACGACGGCGGTGATCCGGTCGGCCGGCACCTTCTCCAGCAGCTGCTCCACGACGTGGCGGCCCAGGTGTCCGGTGGCTCCGGTGACGACGATGCTCATGGCTTCAGTACTCCTTGTGGGGGTGCGATGCCATCGACCCTACGGCGTACGCTAACTAAATGACAGTGCCCACTTTGAAGTAAGGTACTTACCTACTGGTTAGCGCACCTCTGGTTGGTGCCCAGACCGGTGAGGTGCCTGCGGACCGTCGTGGGCATGCGAGAGGCCCGGACGTTCCCGCCCGGGCCTCCTCACGGTCGTGCGCCGCCGGTGTCAGCCGACGACCGTCCAGGTGTCGCCGCCGGCGAGCAGCGCGGCGAGGTCGCCCTTGCCGTCCCTCTCGACCGCGGTGTCGAGCTGGTCCGCCATCAGCGTGTCGTAGACCGGCCGCTCGACCGAGCGCAGCACACCGATCGGCGTGTGGTGCAGGGTGTCCGGGTCGGCGAGCCGGGACAGGGCGAAGGCGGTGGTCGGGGACGCGGAGTGGGCGTCGTGGACCAGGATGTCCGCCTCGTTGGCCGCCGTGACCGCGACGACCTTCAGGTCGCCGGTGGCCGGGTCGCGCACGACCCCCTTGGAACCCTCGCTGCCGAAGCGGATCGGCTGCCCGTGTTCGAGCCGGATCACCGCCTCCTCGGCCTGCTGCCTGTCCTTGAGGGCGTCGAAGGCGCCGTCGTTGAAGATGTTGCAGTTCTGGTAGATCTCCACCAGGGCCGTCCCCGGGTGCTCGGCCGCCTGGCGCAGCACCTCGGTGAGGTGCTTGCGGTCCGAGTCGACGGTCCGGGCGACGAAGGACGCCTCGGCGCCGAGCGCGAGGGAGACCGGGTTGAAGGGCGCGTCCAGCGAACCCATCGGGGTCGACTTGGTGATCTTGCCGACCTCGGAGGTGGGGGAGTACTGGCCCTTGGTCAGACCGTAGATCCGGTTGTTGAACAGCAGGATCTTGAGGTTGACGTTGCGGCGCAGGGCGTGGATGAGGTGGTTGCCGCCGATGGACAGCGCGTCGCCGTCACCGGTCACGACCCACACGGACAGGTCGCGGCGGGAGGAGGCGAGCCCGGTGGCGATGGCGGGGGCGCGGCCGTGGATCGAGTGCATCCCGTAGGTGTTCATGTAGTACGGGAAGCGGGAGGAGCAGCCGATGCCGGAGACGAAGACGATGTTCTCCCTCGCCAGACCCAGCTGGGGCATGAAGCCCTGCACGGCGGCGAGGACGGCGTAGTCGCCGCAGCCGGGGCACCAGCGCACCTCCTGGTCGGACTTGAAGTCCTTCATGGACTGCTTGCCCTCGGCCCGGGGGACCAGCTTCAGTGCCTCGACCGTGCCGGTGCCGACCGGTTTCTCTTCCGTGGACGTCTCAGCCATCGATGGCCTCCTTCAGGACCGTGGCGAGCTGTTCCGCCTTGAACGGCATGCCGTTGACCTGGTTGTACGACTGGGCGTCGACCAGGTACCTCGCCCGGACGAGCGTGGCGAGCTGGCCGAGGTTCATCTCGGGGACCACCACCTTGTCGTAACTCTTCAGCACCGCTCCGAGATTGCGCGGGAACGGGTTGAGATGGCGCAGGTGCGCCTGCGCGACGGCGTGACCGGCGGCGCGCAGCCGGCGCACGGCCGCCGTGATCGGCCCGTACGTCGAACCCCAGCCCAGCACCAGCGTCCGCGCGCCGTCCGGGTCGTCGACCTCCAGGTCGGGGACCTCGATGCCGTCGACCTTGGCCTGCCGGGTGCGGACCATGAAGTCGTGGTTGGCCGGGTCGTACGAGATGTTCCCGGTGCCGTCCTGCTTCTCGATGCCGCCGATCCGGTGCTCCAGGCCCGGCGTGCCCGGCACCGCCCAGGGACGGGCGAGGGTGTGCGGGTCGCGCTTGTAGGGCCAGAACACCTCGGTGCCGTCGTCCAGGGTGTGGTTGGCGGTGTGCGTGAACTGCACCGTGAGGTCCGGCAACTCGTCCGGCTCCGGGACGCGCCACGGCTCGCTGCCGTTGGCCAGGTAGCCGTCCGAGAGCAGGAAGACCGGGGTGCGGTACGTCAGCGCGATCCGGGCCGCCTCCAGCGCGGCGTCGAAGCAGTCGGCCGGGGTGCGCGGGGCGACGACCGGGACCGGCGCCTCGCCGTTGCGCCCGTACATCGCCTGGAGGAGGTCCGCCTGCTCCGTCTTGGTGGGCAGGCCGGTGGACGGCCCGCCGCGCTGGATGTCCACGACCAGCAGCGGCAGCTCCAGCGAGACCGCGAGCCCGATGGTCTCGCTCTTGAGCGCCACCCCCGGGCCGCTCGTGGTCGTCACGGCCAGCGAGCCGCCGAACGCCGCGCCCAGCGCCGCGCCGATGCCCGCGATCTCGTCCTCGGCCTGGAAGCTGCGCACACCGAAGTTCTTGTGCTTGCTCAGCTCGTGCAGGATGTCCGAGGCCGGGGTGATGGGGTACGAGCCGAGGAAGAGCGGCAGGTCGGCCTGGCGGGACGCGGCGATCAGGCCGTAGGACAGGGCCAGGTTCCCGGAGATGTTGCGGTACACGCCCGGCGGGAACGCCTGCGCCGCCGGCGCCACCTCGTAGGAGACCGCGAAGTCCTCCGTGGTCTCACCGAAGTTCCAGCCCGCCCGGTAGGCCGCGATGTTGGCGGCGGCGATGTCGGGCTTCTTCGCGAACTTCACCCGCAGGAACTTCTCCGTGGCCTCGGTGGGCCGGTGGTACATCCAGCTCAGCAGCCCGAGCGCGAACATGTTCTTGCTGCGCTCGGCCTCCTTGCGGGTGAGGTCGAACTCCTTGAGCGCCTCGACGGTCAGGGTGGTCAGCGGCACCGGATGCAGGTGGTAGCCGTCGAGCGAACCGTCTTCGAGGGGCGAGGTGTCGTAGCCGACCTTCTGCATCGCCCGCTTGGTGAACTCGTCCGTGTTGACGATGATCTCCGCGCCGCGCGGCACGTCGTCGATGTTCGCCTTGAGTGCGGCCGGGTTCATGGCGACCAGCACGTTGGGGGCGTCACCGGGGGTGAGGATGTCGTGGTCGGCGAAGTGCAACTGGAAGGACGAGACACCCGGCAGGGTGCCCGCGGGCGCCCGGATCTCGGCCGGGAAGTTCGGCAGCGTCGACAGGTCGTTGCCGAAAGACGCCGTCTCCGAGGTGAAGCGGTCGCCGGTGAGCTGCATCCCGTCGCCCGAGTCCCCCGCGAACCGGATGATCACCCGGTCCAGCCGGCGGACGTCCTTCGCCCCGACCGGTTTGCGCTGCGCTCCCACGACGGTCTCGTCGGTTCCGTCGGCCTGCTCCGCTGGGCTGCTGACCTGGCTGGTCACTGAACTGGACCTCCCTCGAGGCGGCTGTCCCGGGGACCGGTCGCTCACCGGCCGTCCCAGGATCAACCCTACGTCCGCAAGGGTTTACTTCCGGTGGACATTCGCATGATGGACACGACTCTCCGGGCGGCCCGCCGCCCCGGCGACCCACGGTTCGCGCACCCCGCGCCACGCGTGGCGACGCGCCGCGCACCGGCCCCGTTCCTCACTCGTTCGGATGAGGCGCAGGTCGGCGACGGTGAGCCGCCGGCGGACCGCGTCAGGAGTTGAGGTAGGTGAGGACGGCGAGCACCCGCCGGTGGTCCCCGTCGCTCGGGGACAGGCCCAGCTTCATGAAGATGTTGCTGACGTGCTTCTCGACCGCCCCGTCGCTCACGACGAGCTGCCGCGCGACCGCCGAGTTGGTCCGGCCCTCCGCCATCAGGCCCAGCACCTCGCGCTCCCGGGGGGTCAGCCCCGCCAGGACGTCCTGCTTGCGGCTGCGCCCGAGCAACTGCGCGACCACCTCCGGGTCCAGGGCCGTCCCGCCCCGCGCGACCCGCACGACCGCGTCCACGAACTCCCGCACCTCGGCCACCCGGTCCTTGAGCAGGTACCCGACCCCGCGGCTGGAGCCGGCCAGCAACTCCGTGGCGTAGCGCTCCTCCACGTACTGCGACAGCACCAGCACGCCCAGACCGGGGTGCGCCTTGCGCAGCTGCACCGAGGCGCGCACGCCCTCGTCGGTGTGGGTCGGCGGCATCCGTACGTCCGCCACCACCACGTCCGGCAGCTCACCCTGCGCGTCCAGTTCGGCGATGGTCTTGATCAGCGCCTCTCCGTCGCCGACGCCGGCCACGACCTCGTGCCCGCGGTCGGTCAGCAGTCGGGTCAGCCCCTCTCTGAGCAGCACCGAATCCTCGGCGATGACCACCCGCACCTTGTCCTCCACGCTCTCGGCCCCCCAAAGCCCGTCCACCGCACGGTCCGCGCGGCCCACGCCGCGTCCACGAACCGTCCGTGCGACAGGTCCAGCATCCCAGGATCGGGGGCCGGATGCGTCGGGGCAGCGGGAAGAGGACGGGAGGGACGGGCGGACGCCCGGTCCGGCCGCCCTACGACGGCTTGCCGGTCCGGTCGCCCTACGACGGCTTGCCGGTCACGTCGCCCGGGCCGGGGGAGGCGCCGGGCGGACGGTTCCTGCGACGTCGTCCCGGGGGCCGGCCCCCGGGACGTCCAACCGGCCGGCCCGGCCGGCGTCTCGCGCGGCGGCCCCGCGCCCGCTCACCTGGCGACCGGTTCGCTCCGCCAGGGCAGCTCCGCCGTCACCCGCGTCGGTCCGCCGGCCGGCGAGTCCACGACGAGGATGCCGTCCACCGCGTCGAGGCGCTCCGCCAGACCCGCCAGTCCCGACCCGGCCGACGCGTCCGCGCCGCCCACGCCGTTGTCCACGACCTGGAGCATCAGCCGGTTCTGCACCCGCCACACCTCCACGGCGGCGGACGTGGCCCGGGCGTGCTTGCTGATGTTCTGCAGCAGCTCCGACACCGTGAAGTACGCGATCCCCTCGATGGCCGACGCGGGCCGCTCCGTCAGGTCGACCTCCACCCGCACCGGCACCGTGCACCGCGACGCGACCGCCGACAGCGCCGCGTCCAGGCCGCGGTCGGTCAGGACCGCCGGGTGGATGCCCCGGGCCAGGTCCCGCAGCTCCTGGAGAGCCGTCTTCACCTCGCCGTGCGCCTCGTCCACCATGACCGCCGCCGCCCGCGGGTCCTCCCGCAGCTTCTCCTTCGCCAGGCCGAGGTCCATGGCCAGGTTGACCAGGCGGGCCTGCGCCCCGTCGTGCAGGTCGCGTTCGATGCGCCGCAGGTCCGCCGCGGCCGTGTCGACGACGACCCCGCGGTCCGACTCCAGCTCCACGACCCGCGTCGCCAGCCGGGACGGGCCCAGCAGCCCGTGCACCATCAACCGGTCCACCGTCGTCAGCGCCCGGACGATCCACGGGGTGGCCAGGGTGATCAGCAGGCCGACCAGCGCGGTCAGGGTGATCTCGAAGGGGTTGTCCAGGTAGACGCTGTGCGTCTCGTCGCCGTACAGCTGGATCCCGTCCTGCCCGGCCCACATCGGGAACACCCAGAACCACAGCGGGTACGTCAGCATCGCCCACCCGACCGTCCAGAAGTTCACGGCGACGACGAACGAGAACACCGACCACGGGAACTGCAGCACCGCGTACAGCAGGCTCCGCCACGAGGCGCCGCTCTTGAGCACCGCTCCCATCCACCCCATCGCGCCCTGCTTCCGCCGGCGCAGCGGCTCCGGGTCGGCCACCTGGAGACCCAGCAGGGCGCGGGCGCGTGCCCGTTCCATCGCGCCGAAGCCCCGGCACCCGGCGAGCGCCGCCGCCAGCACCGGGACCCCCAGGAACGTCACCAGCAGGCCGGCCCCCAGCGACACCATCGTGACGGCGTAGGTGAAGAGCAGGATGCCGATCGGCAGGCCCAGCAGCACATAACCGAACTCCCGCAGGCTGCGCCCCTCGAAGGGCGCCCGCAGCCCCGCCGGCAGCCGGTGGCGTCGCGCCTCGGCGCCCCCGGCGAGACCGGGCCCGCCCCCGAACCCGTAACCCTGTCCGTAATCCGTGGCCATCGATGCCGTCCTTCTCCTCGTCCTACGGCTCTGCTGTCGTCACTCCACCCTCCTGCACCGCACACCCACGGGCCATGGAGCCCGTCGGCGTCCCGGGAGGGGGGTTTTCCCCACCCCCGCTCGGTCCCCTACCTCGTGCCGGAGGCGGGCGCGTCGTCGGCGGCCGTGCGGTCGCGCCAGGGCAGCTCGGCCGTGACCAGGGTGGGGCCGCCCTCCGGCGAGTCGACGACGAAGAGCCCGTCGACGGCCGTCAACCGCTCGGCGAGGCCCTTCATCCCGGTCCCGCCGTCGAGGCTCGCGCCGCCGCGACCGTCGTCCCCGACCTGGATGAGCAGCCGGTCGGAGGACCGCCACACCTCCACGGAGGCGGACCTCGCCCCGCTGTGCTTGCTCACGTTCTGGAGCAGCTCCGAGACGGTGAAGTAGGCGATGCCCTCGATGGCCGCCGCCGGGCGCTCCGCCAGGTCGACGGTCACCGTGACCGGCGAGGTGCAGCGGGAGGCGACCGAGGAGAGCGCCGCGTCCAGACCACGGTCGGTCAGAACGGCCGGATGGATACCGCGCGCCAGATCCCGCAGCTCCTGCAACGCCAGCTTCACCTCGCCGTGCGCCTCGTCGACCATGGCCGCGGCGGTGTCCGGGTCCTCCAGGAGCTTCTCCTTGGCCAGCCCCAGCCCCATGGCCAGGTTGACCAGACGGGCCTGCGCCCCGTCGTGCAGGTCGCGCTCGATGCGCCGCAGGTCGGCCGCGGCCGTGTCGACCACGATCCCCCGGTCCGACTCCAGCTCGGCGATGCGCCGCTCCAGCTCGTCGGACGGCGACAGCAGCGCGCGCACCATCGCCCGGTCGGCGTTGGCCAGACCCCGCGCGATGAACGGCAGGACCGGCCACAGCACGAACAGCGAGGTCAACGTGATGACGAAGGTGAGGATGCCCCACGGAAGCCGTATGAAGTCGTACAGGACCGTGCGCCAGCCCACCGGGTCCTTCAGCGCCATCCACAACCGGGGCAGGAACCCGTCCCCGCTCCGGCGCGGCAGCCGGCTCGGCTCGTCCACCCGCACCCCGAGCAGCGCCCGGGCCCGCGCCCGCTCCAGCCTGCCCAGCAGCCGCGCACCCATCAGCCCCACCGCCAGCAACGGGAAGCCGACCACCGTCACCGTCAACCCGACGCCGACGGACAGCATCGTCACCACGTAGACGAAGGCGAGCAGCGACACCGGGAAGTTCGCCAGCAGATGGGCGATCTCCTTCCAGGTGTGCCGGTCGTAGGCGAAACGGGCCGGCGGCGGGCGGTCACCGGGCGCTGCGCCCGGGTACCCGTCGGAGGGCGGTGTCGAGAGGCGTTCGGTCATACGGGTCAGCGTGCCGTGCGCCGGGGCCCCGCGCCATGAGGTGGGCCGCCAGGACGCACTGAGGAAAACCCCACCCCCGCGTCCCAAGGTGCGACGGGCTGCTTACCGTCCCTTTATCAGGCCCTAGACTCCCGTGCGTACAGATCGTCGAACAGCAGCGTTCACGACAGGGAGCGAGGGACGGACGTGCCGGAACCGACCGTCGGTGGTGTGAGCGCCGGTGACGTACCGGCCGCCGAAGTGCCCGTCGGCCTCGCCGCGGACCACTTCCAGTCCTACTCGGTCGTCGGGCTGCTCGCCGTCGTCGGCGTGCTCTTCGTCGCCGTCGCCTTCGGCGCCGGCCGCCTGCTGCGGCCCGTGGTCCCGACGCCCGAGAAGCTCCTGACGTACGAGTGCGGCGTGGACCCCGTCGGCGAAGGCTGGGCCCACACGCAGGTCCGCTACTACGTCTACGCCTTCCTCTACGTCATCTTCGCCGTCGACTCGATCTTCCTCTTCCCCTGGGCGACGGTCTTCGCCGATCCTGGATACGGAGCGACGACCCTCGTGGAGATGTTCGTCTTCCTGGGCTTCCTGGCCGTGGGCCTGCTCTACGCATACAAGAAGGGCGTCCTGTCGTGGACGTGAACCCCTCCTCCGAACCCGTGCCGCTCCCCGAGCCCCAGAGGCTGGGCGCGCTCTCGCGCCTCGCCCCGGAGCCGATGAAGGTCGTCCTGAACTGGGGCCGCCGGTACTCCCTGTGGGTCTTCAACTTCGGCCTCGCCTGCTGCGCCATCGAGTTCATCGCCGCGTCGATGGCCCGCCACGACTTCATCCGGCTCGGCGTCATCCCCTTCGCGCCGGGTCCGCGCCAGGCCGACCTGATGGTCGTGTCCGGCACGGTGACCGACAAGATGGCGCCGGCCGTCAAGCGCCTGTACGAGCAGATGCCCGAGCCGAAGTACGTCATCTCCTTCGGCGCCTGCTCCAACTGCGGCGGCCCCTACTGGGACTCCTACTCCGTGACCAAGGGCGTCGACCAGATCATCCCCGTCGACGTCTACGTCCCCGGCTGCCCGCCACGCCCCGAGGCGCTGCTCCAGGGCATCCTCAAGCTCCAGGAGAAGATCGCCCGGGAGTCGCTGGGGGAGCGGTACGGCACCTCGCCCCGTCCGTCGACCGCCGCCCTGCAGAGCGACCTCGTGCGACCGCCGGCGCCCGACGCGGGGGAGGCCCGATGACCGCCGGCTGGCTGCCCGCCGACACCGAGGAGCTCTTCGGCACGGAGGCCACGGCCGAGGAGTCCTACGACGTCCTGACCGTGGACGTGCCGCCGGCGTCCTGGATCTCCGCACTGGAGACCGCGCGCGACCGGCTGGGCTGCACCTACTTCGACTGGCTCAGCGCGGTCGACGAACCGGGCACCGGCTTCCGCGTCGCGGCGCACGTCGTGGCGCTCGGGCCGGTACGCCGGCTGCTGCTGCGTACGACGGTCCCGCACGAGGCCCCGGCCCTGCCGACCGCCGTCGGCGTGTACGCGGGCGCGGCCTGGCACGAGCGCGAGACCCACGAGATGTTCGGCGTCACCTTCGCCGACCACCCCGGGCTGGACCACCTGCTGCTCCCGGAGAACTTCGAGGGCCACCCGCTGCGGAAGGACTTCGTCCTCGCCGCCCGCGTCGCCAAGGCCTGGCCCGGGGCGAAGGAGCCGGGGGAGTCCGACCACGGTGGCCCCCGACGCCGCCAGATGCTGCCACCCGGTGTCCCCGACCCCAACGAGTGGGGCCCGCTCAAGGGCCAGCTCCCTGCCGCTCCGTCCCGCCCGGCGCGCGGCGCGGGCCGCGCCGCGGGAGAGCGCCCCGCCCGCCCGGCAGGCGACCGCCCGGCCCGCCGGACCCGCACAGCCACCGAGGGCTCCGCCAGCCAGACGGGAAGCGCCGAGGCTCCGTCGACGCCTCGCCGTTCGCGCACGGCGGCGGAGGGGTCGGCCAGTCAGGCGGCGGCGGGTGCAGGGGCTCCGGCTGGGGCTCCGTCGGCGCCTCGTCGTTCGCGCACGGCGGCGGAGGGTTCCGCCAGTCAGACGGCCGCACCGGACGAGGGGGCCTCGACCGGTCCGACGGTCCGGCGCGCACGCAGCGCGAGCGAGGGCTCCGCATCCCAGCGGCCCACTTCGGACGCTCCCTGGCACCACGCCCGCCCCGCCTTCGACGAGGCCGGCGAAGCTGAGGAGGCCGAGGGGGCCGGGGAGACCGGGGAGGCTGAGACGGCCAGGAAGAGCGAGGAGACGGAGACCGAGGAAATCGGGAAGGCCGGGGAGGCCGGGGGAGGCAAGGAGACGCACGGGGCCGAGCACGATGCGCGTCGTCCCGGCGCCGGCGCCGCTGCCTCGGACGAACCCGACACTCCCGCGAAGCCCGCTGCCGCGGACGAACCCGACGGCTCAGGAACCACCTCCCCGGACCGCCGCCCGCACTCCCCGAACCGACCCGACTCCCCCGGAGGAACGCAGTGAACGACGCGCTCGACGTCGCCCTGCGACTCCTGATCGTCTTCGTCGTCTTCCTCACCTTCCCCCTGATCGTGGGTCAGACCGAGCACAAGGTGATGGCCCACATGCAGGGCCGCCTCGGCCCGATGTACGCGGGCGGCTTCCACGGCTGGGCCCAGCTCGTCGCCGACGGCGTGAAGTTCGCGCAGAAGGAGGACGTGGTCCCCGCCGACGCGGACCGCCGCATCTTCCAGCTCGCCCCCGCCGTCGCCCTGCTGCCGTACCTCCTGGTCCTCCTCGCGATCCCCGTCGGCCCCGGCGAGGGGGCCGTGGGCCAGGTCGTCGACGCCGGTATCTTCTTCGTCCTCGCCGTGATGGGCGTGGGCGTCCTCGGCTCGCTCATGGCCGGCTGGGCCTCCGCCAACAAGTTCTCCCTCCTCGGCGGCCTGCGCACCGCCGCCCAACTCCTCGCCTACGAACTGCCGATGCTGCTCACCGCAGCCTCCGTCGCGATGGCGGCCGGCACCGTCTCCCTCGTCGGCATCCTCGACGCCTTCGAGTGGTGGTGGCTGCCCTGGCAGATCGTCGGCGCGATCGTCTTCTTCGTCGCCGGGCTGGCCGAACTGCAACGCCCTCCGTTCGACATGCCCGTCGCCGACTCGGAGATCATCTTCGGCGCCTACACCGAGTACACCGGCCTGCGCTTCGCCCTGTTCCTCCTCGCCGAGTACGCCGGGATCGTCGTCCTGTGCGGCCTCACCACCGTCCTCTTCCTGGGCGGCTGGCACGGCCCCTGGGGTGCCGACGGCCTCGGCTGGGTGTGGACCCTGCTGAAGACGGCCCTCCTGGCCTTCGTCGTGATCTGGCTGCGCGTCACCTACCCCCGGCTCCGCGAGGACCAGCTCCAGAAACTCTCCTGGACCCTCCTCGTCCCCCTCTCCCTCGCCCAGATCGCCCTCACCGGCATCGTCAAGGTGGTGATCGCGTAACCATGGCCCCCCTTCCCGGCAGCGGCCTGGCCAAGGGCCTGGCCGTCACCCTCCGCACGATGACGAAGAAGACCGTCACCGAGCAGTACCCGGACGCCCAGCCCGAACTGCCGCCCCGAACCCGCGGTGTGATCGGTCTGTTCGAGGAGAACTGCACGGTCTGCATGCTGTGCGCCCGCGAGTGCCCCGACTGGTGCATCTACATCGACTCCCACAAGGAGACGGTGCCGGCGGCGACCCCCGGCGGGCGCGACCGCAGCCGCAACGTCCTCGACCGCTTCGCCATCGACTTCTCCCTGTGCATGTACTGCGGTATCTGCATCGAGGTGTGTCCTTTCGACGCCCTGTTCTGGTCGCCGGAGTTCGAGTACTCCGAGACCGACATCCGCGACCTCACCCACGAGCGCGACAAGCTCCGCGAGTGGATGTGGACGGTCCCGGCCCCGCCCGTCCTCGACCCCGGCGCGGAGGAACCGAAGGAACTCGCCGCCGCCCGCAAGACCGCCGACAAACTGTCCGCGCAACAGGAGGCACCTCCCCAGGAGGCTCCCCCGCAGGAGACGCCCCCGCGGAAGGCACCCCGGCAGGAGGCGCCCCCGCAGGAGGCGCCCCCGCAGGAGGCTCCCCGGCAGGAGGCTTCCCGGCAGGAGTCATCCGCGCCGGAGACGCCCCGCCAGGCGGCCCAGCAGCCGGAGGCCTCGCGGGAGACGCCCGGGGCCACCGAACGGCACGCCGACGAGCAGGCCCGCGCAGCGGAGCAGCCCACCCGCCCGATGGGCGACTCCAAGCAGCAAACGGACCAACCGAGGCCGAACGAGCCCGGACCGCGTCCGGACCAGCAGACGAACCAGCCCGGCCCGCACCAGCCGCAGCCGGGTCGGCCCAGGCCGCAGCCGGGCCGGCCGAGGACGGGCCGGCCCGGGCCGGACCAGCGGGACGAGCCCGACCAGCCCGACCGGGGGGACGAGCCCGACCGGCCCGACCAGCCCGACCGCCGGGACAAGACCCGCCGACCCGACCAGCCGGAACAGGAGGACCGGGGATGACGCCCGCCGCGACCGCCGGCCACCTCGCCGTGCATCCCACGACCCTGGCAGCCGAATCCCACGGCTTCCTCTCCCCGACCGGCGTCGAGATCGCCTTCCTCCTCGTCGGCCTGGTCACCCTCGGCGCAGCCGTCGTCACCGTCACCACCCGGCAGCTCGTCCACGCCGCCCTGTGGCTGGTGGTGGCCCTCGGCGGCCTCGCCGTCGAGTACCTCCTGCTCACCGCCGAGTTCATCGCCTGGGTGCAGGTCCTCATCTACGTCGGTGCCGTCGTCGTCCTCATCCTGTTCGGTCTGATGCTCACCAGGGCGCCCATCGGCCGCTCCCCGGACGCCGACTCAGGCAACCGCTGGGCCGCCCTCACCGTGGCCCTGGCCGCCGCCGCTGCCCTGGTGTGGGTCGTCGTCGACGCCTTCCGCACGACCTGGATCGACCTGGACGGCCCGGCCGCCGGTTCCACCGCCGTGACCGGAGCGAGCCTCTTCCAGAACTGGGTCCTCCCCTTCGAGGCCCTCTCCGTCCTCCTCCTCACCGCGCTCGTCGGCGCCATCGTCCTGTCCCGCAAGGCGAAGGCGGACCGCGCCACCGACCCCGGCCGCGCCACCGACCTCAGCCGCACAGCCGACCCGAGCCCCACGCCCGACCCCGGCCGCACAGCCGCCCCACGCCCCGCAGCCGACCCGAGCCCCACGGCTGCCCTCGGCCGCACATCCGACCCCGGCCGCACAGCCGACCCGGACAGTGCCCCCGAGACAGGCCGCACCCCTGAGGCCGGTCGGCCGACCGCCACGCCGAACGGTGCCGACAAGGCCGGTGACCGCTGATGCACCTCGCCTGTCCCGCCGTCCTCTCCGCCCTCCTGTTCTGCACGGGCCTGTACGGCGTCCTCGCCCGCCGCAACGCGATCCTGGTCCTGATGTCGGTCGAGCTCATGCTCAACGCCGTCAACCTCAACCTCGTCGCCTTCGACGTCTGGCTCAGCAGGACCGCCGAGGAGACCCTGCACTCCGGCCAGGCCCTGACCCTGTTCACGATCGCCATCGCGGCCGCCGAGATCGGCATCGGCCTGGCGATCGTGCTCGCCGTCCACCGCAACCGCGGCACCTCGGACATCGACAAGCTCCGCGACACCGCGGAGGGACACGAGCCGGACGGTCCCGACACCGATTCCCCCGCGACCGGGACGGCCGCCGAGAAGGCTGAGGCCACCGCGTGACCACGACCACCCTCGCCGTCCTCGTCCCTCTCCTCCCCTTCCTGGGCGCAGCCGTCGGCCTTCTGCTGGGCCGTACGGCACCCGGATTCGTCCGCCCGCTCGCCGTCCTGCCGACAGCGGTGGCCCTCGTCCTCGCCGTCCTGGTCGCCACCCGTCAGGGCGGTGACGAGCCCGTGGACGCCGTCACCGAACTGACGCCCACGGGTTCGGTGCCCATCGAACTCGCCCTGCACATCGACGGCTTCGCCGCCCTCGTCGCCGTCCTGGTCGGCTGCGTCGCCACCTGTGTGCAGATCTACTCCACGGGCTACCTGCGCGACGACCCGCGCTACTCCTCGTACGCCGCTCTCGTCTCCCTGTTCACCTCCGCCATGTTCCTCGTCGTCTACTCCGGCGACCTGATGGTGCTGCTGGTCGGCTGGGAGATCATGGGCATCTGCTCGTACTTCCTGGTCGGCCACTACTGGGAGACCCCGGAGGCCCGAGCCGCCTCCCTCAAGGCCTTCCTGGTCACCAAGCTCGGTGACGTCCCCTTCCTGATCGGCCTGCTGGCGCTGGCCACCGAGGCCGGCTCCTTCCGCATCACCGAGATCCTCGGCGCGGTAGCGAGCGGTTCCCTCGACCACCCGACGCTGATCGCCCTCCTCCTGCTGGCCGGCGTGGCGGGCAAGTCGGCGCAGTTCCCGCTGCACACCTGGCTCCCCGACGCGATGGCGGGCCCGACACCCGTCTCCGCGCTGATCCACGCCGCGACGATGGTCGCCGCCGGTGTCTACTTCGTCGCCCGGCTCCTTCCCCTGTTCGAGGCCTCGCGGGCCGCGATGATCGTCCTCGCCGTCATGGCCGCGGTCACGATGGTCGGCTCGGCGCTCGCCGCGCTCGCCCAGGACGACATCAAACGCGTCCTCGCCTACTCGACCATCGGACAGCTCGGCTACATGACCGGCGCCCTCGCCGCCGGCGACCGCGGTGCCGCCGTCTTCCACCTCATCTCGCACGGCGCCTTCAAGGCGCTGCTGTTCCTCGCCGCCGGCGTGATCATCCACGCCGCCGGCACCAACTCGCTGGCCGCCATGTCCCGCATGCGGGGTCTGCGCGACCGCGTCCCTGACGCCTACTGGACGATGACCGTGGCGCTGCTCGCACTCTCCGCGATCCCGCCCTTCAGCGGCTTCTTCTCCAAGGAGTCCGTCCTCGTCGCCGCGGAGCACGTCGCCACCGGTCACACCGAACACGCGCCCGGCGCCGCGGGCTGGACCGTCCTCGTCGCCGGTCTCGTCACGGCCCTGCTGACCGCCGCCTACGCGACGCGCCTGTGGCTGCTGGCCTTCCGCGGCCGGGGCGCCGAAGCCCCCGACCACGGCAGACAGCCGCTCGCCATGAACGCCGTGCTCTGGGTCCTCGCCCTCCCCTCGCTCGCCCTCGGCGGGCTCGCCTTCCGTCTGCTGCCCGACTGGTTCGACGGCCAGGACCTCACCCCGACGCTCACCACCTCCGTGCTCGGTACGGGTGTGGCCCTGGTCGGCGGCATCGTCACCTACGCCGTCTGGCGCCACACCGCGGCGTTCGCCGACCGCCCGCCGCTGGGGGCGGTCGCGGCGCACCCGGAGGGCGACGCCGCCCGCGTGGAGGCAGAGGCCATCGCCAGCCACGAGCCCGCCTACGGAGACATCGCGTACGCCCCCGACCCCTCGGACCCGGGACGGCTCCTGCTGGGCCCCCTTCACCGGCACGCGGCCGTCGGCTTCCACCTGGACGCGGTGTACACCGCGCTCTTCGTCCGGCCGGTGCAGGCAGGTGCGAGCCTCGTCCGGTTCCTGGACCGCGAGGTGGTCGACACCTACGTACGCGGGGCGGGCGCCCTGCCCCGCTGGCTCGGCACCGCCGTCCGCCGGGCCCAGACCGGCAATGTGCAGACCTATGTGAGCGCGCTGCTCGCCGGCACCGTCGTCCTCGCGGTCGCCGCCGTCCTCGTCGCCACGGGAGCGTGAGCAGGCGTGATCGATATCAACGAGTCCCTGATGCAGTTCCTTCTCGCGTTGATCGTCGTCGGCCCGCTGATCGGCGCCGCCGCCGCTCTGCTCCCGGCCCCGCCCGGGCTGAAGGGGAAGTCACCCGAGCAGGCCGTGCTGCGGCACGGCGTCACCGTCACCGGCGTCATCCTTCTCGCCGTGATCGTCCTCGTGCTCGGCTTCGACCACGACCATCCCTCGAAGATGCAGGCCAGCACGGACATCAGCTGGATCCCCGCACTCGACGTGCGCATCCACCTCGGCATCGACGGCATCTCCCTCCCCCTGCTGGTGCTGACCGCGCTGCTGACCTTCCTCTGCGCGCTCTACTCCTACTTCAGGCAGCGGAACGAGCGGCTGACACAACGAGCCCCGGGCCCGAGCCCCAAGGCCTTCGTCGCGCTGCTGCTCGTCCTCGAGTCCGGCACCCTCGCGACCTTCGCCGTTCTCGACCTGATCCTGTTCTTCCTCGCCTTCGAGATGGTCCTCATCCCGATGTACTTCCTCATCGCCCGCTGGGGCGGCGAGGGACGGGCCGCGGCGGCCTGGAAGTTCATCCTGTACACCCTCCTCGGCTCCGTCGTCATGCTGCTCGGCCTGCTCCTGATCGGACTCACGGCGGGCACATTCGACATGGTGGCACTCGCCACTGACAACGGCCGGTCGCTGACCGCATCCGTGCAGGTCATCGCCGTTCTGGCGATCGGGATCGGGCTCGCGGTGAAGACCCCGATGTGGCCTCTGCACAGCTGGCTGCCCGACGCCCACACCGCCGCCCCGACGGTCGGCTCGGTCCTGCTGGCCGGCGTCCTGCTGAAGATGGGTACGTACGGGTTCGTCCGTATCCTCCTCCCGGTCGCGCCGGACGGCTTCGAGACCTTCGCGCCCTACCTCGCCGCCCTCGCCGTCGTCGGCATCATCTACGGCTCCCTGGCCTGTCTGGCCCTGGTCAAGCGGGGCGCGAAGGGCGACCTCAAACGCCTCATCGCCTACTCCTCCGTCGGCCACATGGGCTTCGTCCTGCTCGGCATCGCGACCATGACCCCGACCGGCGTGAACGGCGCCCTGTTCGCCAACATCGCCCACGGCCTCATCACCGGCCTGCTCTTCTTCGTGGTCGGCGGGCTCAAGGACCGCACCGGCACCACCGATCTCGACACCCTCGCCGAGGAGACCGGAGCCGCCCTGTACGGCAGGGCGCCGCGCCTCGGCGGCCTGCTCGCCTTCGCCGCGGTCGCCTCGCTCGGCCTGCCGGGCCTCGCCGGGTTCTGGGGCGAGATGCTGGCGCTCTTCGGCGCCTTCGATCCCCACGAGGGCCTCAGCCGCCCCGCCTTCCTCACCTTCATGGCCGTCGCCGCCTTCGGCACGCTGTTGACCGCCGCGTACATGCTGATCGTGGTCCGCCGTGTCTGCATGGGCGCCGTACCGCGGGAAGCCCCGGCCCTCACCGACGTGCGCACGTACGAGTTCGCCGCCTGGACACCACTCGTCGCCCTCACCGTCGTCGCCGGGCTGTGGCCCAGGACCCTTCTCGGCCTCACCGACCCGGCCGTGCAGCAGCTCCTCTCAGGAGGCACCCGATGAGCTCCCCGGCCCAGTCCCTCGCCCAGGTCCTCTCGCAGGCACCGGCCCAGAGCCTCGTCCAGTCCGTCGACTGGCTCGCCATCGCGCCGCCCACCATCGCCGCGGTCGTGGGGCTCGTCGTCCTCGTGACCGACCTGTTCGTCAAGGACACCCGCAAGCCGCTGCTCGGCTGGATGTCGGTCGCCGGGCTCGCCGCCGCCGCGCTCATGCTGCTGCCCCTGGTGAACGGCGACCGCTCGACGTTCTGCCTGACCGGCGACGCCGACGTCTGCAGCTACACGGCCGACACCTTCACCCTCGCCCTCCAGTTCCTGGTCCTCGGCGGCGCCCTCCTGGCCGCCCTGCTGTCGGTCACCGCCCTGAAGGACGCCGACCGCGGACTCCCAGAGGGCGAGTTCTGGTTCCTGCTGCTCTCCTCCGCGGCCGGCGCCGCCCTCCTGCCCGCCTCCCGCGACCTCGCGACCCTCATCGTCGCCCTGGAGGTCGCCTCCCTGCCCGCCTTCGCCCTCGTGGGCCTGCGCCAGGGAGACCGGCGCTCCTCCGAAGCGGCCCTGAAGTTCTTCCTGTCCTCGGTCACCGCGACCGCGGTCAGCCTCATGGGCATCAGCTTCGTGTACGCCTCGACCGGCACCCTCTACCTCACCCAGGTGGCCGAACGGATCACACACGTCGACGGGCAGCTCACCACCCTCGCGCAGACCGGCGTCGTCCTCACCCTCGTCGGCTTCGCCTTCAAGACGGCCGCCGTGCCCTTCCACTTCTGGGTGCCCGACACCTACGTGGGCGCACCCCTGCCGATCGCGGCCTACCTCTCCGTGGTCGGCAAGGCGGTCGGCTTCTCCGGCCTGATCCTCGTCACGGTCATCGCCCTCCCGTCCTACGCGGACGTCTGGGGGCCGGCCCTGGCGGCGCTGGCCGCCCTCACCATGACGGTCGGCAACGCGGGAGCCCTCCGCCAGCGGACCACGCGCGCGTACAGCGCGGTTCGCCTGCTCGCCTGGTCGTCCGTCGGCCAGGCCGGCTACCTGCTGGTCCCGATCGCCGCCGCCGGATACTCGGACGAGCCCGAGCGGGCGATCGGCTCCACCGTCGCCTACGCCCTCATGTACGCCGCGGTGAACCTCGGCGCCTTCGCGGTCGCCGTGCTCGTCGGCCGTACGCGGCCCCGCAACCGCGTCGCCGACTACCGGGGCCTGTACGCCTCCCACCCGCTGACCGCCCTGCTCCTGGCGTTCTTCCTGCTGTGCCTCGCCGGGCTGCCGCCCGGCATCATCGGCCTCTTCGCCAAGGTCACGGTCTTCTCGGCAGCCGTCGACGCCGGGCTCGGCTGGCTGGCCGTCGTCATGGCGGCCAACGTCGTCATCGCGCTGTACTACTACCTCCAATGGACGGCCCTGCTGTTCCGGACGCCCGAGGACGCGACGGTGAGGCATCGCGTCCCCGCGCCCATCACGGCCGCGCTCACCGTGACCGCGCTCCTGGCGGTCGCCCTCTCGGGAGCGCCCCAGCTGATCCTGCGCTTCGCCGACACCGGCCTCTTCTGAGCGGGGCGGCTTCCAGTACGCGCGCGTGCGGTACCCGCCGCGGCGCGCGGTGTCCGCTGCGGCCGTCACCCGCATGGACCCGCGCGCCGCGGTGAGGGCCGGGGAACTGGCGGTCCTCGCCTGGCGTTGACCAGTACGGAAGGGTCCACTGGACGTGATGCCACGCACCGGTGGCATCGGAGTCCAGGAAGCAACCACAGCGAGCGACACCTGCAAGCAAAGGGTTCCCCTGCTGCACCACTTGGAGGGCGCACCGTGCACCGCCGGCACAACGGGCTCAGGACGGCAGTACTCCTCGGGGGACTGTCGGCGCTCATCATTGTCATCGGCAGCTTCTTCGGCCGAGCAGGGCTCGTCGTCGCCGTACTCGTCGCCCTGGGCACGAACGCGTACGCGTACTGGAACAGCGACAAGCTCGCTCTGCGCGCGATGCGTGCCCGTCCGGTGAGCGAGTTCGAGGCCCCCGGGCTCTACCGGATGGTCCGCGAGCTCTCCACCCAGGCCCGCCAGCCCATGCCCCGCCTGTACATCTCGCCGACGGAGGCACCGAACGCCTTCGCGACCGGTCGCAACCCGCGCAACGCGGCCGTGTGCTGCACCGAGGGCATCCTGCGTCTGCTCGACGAGCGAGAGCTGCGCGGTGTCATCGGCCACGAGCTGAGCCACGTCTACAACCGCGACATCCTGATCTCGTCCGTCGCCGGCGCCCTGGCCTCCGTGATCATGTTCCTGGTCAACTTCGCCTGGCTGATCCCCGTCGGCCGGTCCAACGACGATGACGGGCCGGGTCTGCTGGGCATGCTCCTCATCATGATCCTCGGTCCGCTCGCCGCCACCGTCATCCAACTGGCGATCAGCCGCTCCAGGGAGTTCGAGGCCGACGCGTCCGGCGCCCAGCTGACCGGCGACCCCATGGCCCTCGCGGGCGCCCTGCGCAAGCTCGAGACGGGCACGAAGCAGCTGCCGCTGCCCCCCGAGCCCCGGATCGAGACCGCCAGCCACATGATGATCGCCAACCCGTTCCGCCCGGGGCAGGGGGTCTCGAAAATGTTCTCCACTCATCCGCCGATGGCGGAGCGGATCGCCCGACTCGAAAAGATGGCAGGTCGACAGCAGTGAAGACCATCCTCAACGTCATTTGGCTCGTCCTCAGCGGCTTCTGGCTGTTCCTCGCCTACCTGGTCGCGGGGCTCCTGCTCTGCGTGACGATCATCGGCATCCCGTTCGGCATCGCGGCCTTCCGCATCGGCGTCTACGCCCTGTGGCCCTTCGGGTACACGGCGGTCGAGCGCCGCGACGCGGGGGCGCCCTCGTGCATCGGCAACGTCCTGTGGCTGGTCCTGGCGGGCTGGTGGCTCGCCATCGGCCACATCGTCACCGGTATCGCCCTGTGCGTGACCATCATCGGGATCCCGCTCGGCGTCGCCAACTTCAAGCTGATCCCGGTCTCCCTGCTCCCGCTGGGACGCGAGATCGTGCGCACGGACCAGCCGTTCACGGCCACCGGCACCACGCAGCGGACCGGCTGGTAGAAACCGCCGTTGTCCACAACCGCGGGGTTGTCCACAGGCTCGCCCGGCTGTCAGCGGCGACCTGCACCATGAATGCATGACCGAGAACGAGCAGCCCTCCGCACAAGTGGCCACCGACCCGGGCAACGCCCTCTCCTGGGGACGGAGTTCCCTCCCCGCCCCCGGGCCCACGGCACGTGGCGGGATACGAGAAGGCCGAACGAGGGCCTGAAGCCGGCGCCGGGGGACCGGCTTCCGCATACGCACGGCCACGGACCTGGGGTGGGGGCGGACCCGACCACGCCGTCGGCGTCCACCACCCACGGAACGCCGGACGTCCGGTAGCGCGAACGCCTGCCGCGAGCCCCGGCGCCCGGCCGAGGCACCCCCGCCGGCGTCTACCGCGGGACCCTCCCCCTTCGCCCCCGCGTGCCCCCGTACGCCACCGCGCCCGCGGCCAGCACACCTCCGCCCACGATCACCGAATCCGCCGGAAGGGAGAAGGCGAGCACCAGGCATCCGACGAGACCCAGCGCCGGCACCACCCGCGACGCCCGCGACGTGTCGAGCGTCCAGGCCGAGGCGTTGGCCACCGCGTAGTACGCCAGCACACCGAAGGAGGAGAAGCCGATGGCACTGCGCACGTCCACCGTGGCGGCGAGGATCCCGACCACCGCTCCCACGGCCAGCTCCGCGCGGTGCGGTACCCGGGAACGAGGGTGCACCGCGGCCAGCGCTCCGGGCAGGTGCCGGTCCCGGGCCATGGCCAGCGTCGTCCGTGAGACGCCGAGGATCAGCGCCAGGAGGGAGCCCAGCGCGGCCACGGCGGCGCCCACCCGCACGACCGGAGCCAGCCCCGGCAGACCTGCCTCCCGCACGGCGTCCGCCAGCGGCGCCGTCGCCTCTCCGAGGCCGCCCGGACCCAGCACGGAGAGCACACCCACCGCCACACAGCCGTACACGATCAGCGTGATGCCCAGGGCCAGCGGGATCGCGCGCGGGATGGTGCGCTCCGGGTCCCGGACCTCCTCGGCGAGCGTCGCGATGCGCGCGTATCCCGCGAAGGCGAAGAACAGCAGACCGGCCGCCTGGAGGATGCCGCCCGACACCCCGACGTCCAGCCGACCGGCGTCGGCCCGGCCCGACCCGAGACACACCACCACCACGGAGGCGAGGACCACCAGCACCACTGCCACGATCACCCGCGTCACACGGGCCGACTTCTGGATCCCGCCGTAGTTCACCGCGGTCAGCAGTGCCACGGCCGCGACCGCCACCGAGTGCGCCTGCTCCGGCCAGACGTACATGCCCACGGTGAGCGCCATGGCAGCACAGGAGGCCGTCTTGCCCACGATGAACGACCAGCCCGCGAGGTACCCCCAGAACTCCCCGAGCTGCTCACGCCCGTAGACGTAGGTGCCGCCCGAGGCCGGGTGGCGAGCGGCGAGCCGTGCCGAGGAGGTGGCGTTGCAGTAGGCGACGACGGCGGCCACCGCGAGGCCGAGCAGGAGCCCCGACCCGGCCGCGCGGGCCGCGGGTGCGAGGGCCACGAAGACGCCGGCGCCGATCATCGAACCGAGTCCCACGAACACGGCGTCGCCCACGCCCAGGGTGCGCCGCAGCTCAGGACCGGCAGGTGTCATGCGTCGCACCCTACTGATCGACGCAACCACCAGGAGTGATCGGAACGTCCCCCTGACCAGGAAGACATGAACACCCGCGGAGACCGGCCCGCCGGACGGGACCACGTGGGTACCGGGCGAACGGGCAGGTGCACGGCATGACGATCTTGAGTTGGATCATCCTGGGACTGCTGGCCGGGGCTGTCGCCAAGTTCCTGCTGCCGGGCCGTGATCCGGGAGGGCTCGTCGGCACGACCCTCATCGGCATCGCGGGTGCGTTCATCGGCGGGTGGATATCGGCCCGTTGGCTCGACCACCCGGTCAGCAAGGACTTCTACGACGGTGCCACGTGGGCGGCGGCGATCGGCGGTTCCCTGGTGCTTCTGATCGCCTACCGGCTCCTGTTCGGCAACTCGCGCGACTGACGACCAGGTACGGCACCCGGCCGACGCGAAGGGCGGGCACCCGCGGGCGCCCGCCCTTCCCCGTCGAACGGGACCTTGCCCGTCGTGCTGCGTCGGATCAGCAGGTCACCGGTGGATCACCGGTAGTTCACGAACTGCAGCGCGAAGTCGAAGTCCTGGTTCTTCAGCAGGGCGATCACGGTCTGCAGGTCGTCCCGGCTCTTGGAGGAGACCCGCAGCTCCTCACCCTGCACCTGGGCCTTCACGCCCTTGGGACCCTCGTCGCGGATGAGCTTGGCGACCTTCTTCGCGTTCTCCTGGGAAATGCCCTCCTCGATCGACGCGAAGATCTTGTAGTCCTTGCCGGAGAGCTGGGGCTCGCCCGCGTCCAGCGCCTTCAGCGAGATGCCGCGCTTGACCAGCTTGGACTGGAAGACGTCGAGGACGGCGTTCACCCGGTCCTCGGAGTTGGCCTCCATGAGGATCTTCTCCCCGGACCAGGAGATCGAGGCGCCCACACCCTTGAAGTCGTAGCGCTGCGAGAGCTCCTTGGCGGCCTGGTTGAGGGCGTTGTCGACCTCCTGCCGCTCGACCTTCGAGACGATGTCGAAACTGGAGTCGGCCATGTCCTGTGGCTCCTTGTATCTGGTGCGTGTCGGGCCGCGTATCGGGTCCGTACCGGCATACGTCGGCGACCGCCGGGCCCGCGGGGGCCCTCGGCCGCATCCGGACAAGACTAGCCACCCGCCGTCCCCCGGGTGGCGATCAATCGGGTGGCGAAGCACCCCTCCACATCGGGTATTGTTTACGTCGTTGCCACGGAGCGCCGCCGCAAGGCGGTTCGAAGGGCAGCGAACCCCGGCGGTGTGCCCGAGCGGCCAAAGGGAGCAGACTGTAAATCTGCCGGCTCAGCCTTCCCAGGTTCGAATCCTGGCGCCGCCACACGGGAACGCAAGGACCCCGTGACCTGTCCGAACAGCAGGTCACGGGGTCCTTCGTCATGTCCGGGGCCGAAAGCGCGAGTGCGTTCCGGGCGGACGGTGTCTCCGGGCAGACTGGTGCCATGGCCTCGCCCTCCCGTCGAAGAGTCTGCCCCGAGTGCCGCCGCGAGATCGCCGTCGTCGCGGGGCGGTACGCTCGTCACGACCCGTCCGGCGCGCGCGGGAGCGGCGAACTCGTCTCCTGCCCCGGCTCACGCCGACCGGCGCAACTGGGCGCGGTGCAACCCTCCCTGGACGGGTACGTCGTCCCCGACTTCCCCGGACAGCTGCCCCTGTTCTGACGCTCGTTCCGCTCCTGCTCGCGGCCTCCGGCGTGGTCAGTTCCCGGCCACCGACTTCACCGCCACCGACACCGGCGCCGAGCCGCCGATCAGCTCCAGGGTCAGGCCGGCCGTCGCCGGGCTGTCGACCAGCTCCGCCAGGACGGCGGCCACGTCGTCGCGTGCGACGGGCCCGCGGCCGGTGTGTGCCTCCAGGCGGACCAGGCCCGTGCCGGCGTCGTCCGTCAGCTGGCCGGGACGCAGGATCGTCCAGTCCACCCCGTCCAGCGACCGGACGTACGCGTCGGCCTCTCCCTTGGCGCGCAGGTAGACGTCGAAGATCTCGTCCCCCTGGTGTCGCGGGTCGGCTCCCATGGAGGACACGACGACGAGACGCCGTACGCCGGCCCGGACCGCCCCGTCCGCGAAGAGGACGGCTGCGGCCTTGTCGACCGTGTCCTTGCGGGCCGCTCCGCTCCCGGGGCCGGCGCCCGCCGCGAAGACCGCCGCGTCGGCGCCCCGCAGCCGCTCCGCGACCTCCTCGACCGAGGCCGACTCCAGGTCGAGCACGACCGGTTCGGCTCCGGCCTCGCGCAGATCGTCCGCCTGCTCGGGTCTGCGGATGATGCCCGCCACCTCGTCACCCCGCGCGGCGAGCAACCGCTCCAGCCGCAGCGCGATCTGACCATGACCACCAGCGATGACAATGCGCATGTCTTCGACCGTACGCCCCGACGGCCGCCCGCGCCGCACGACTTCGGCCGCGTCCGACCACTCCCACCGAGCCCTCGGACGCCCACGGGCCCCGCCACGCGCGCGGCCACATCCTCCGGGCGTCCACGGCCCCCACGGCCCCCACGGCCCCACGCCCGCACACCGCCACAGCCTCCGGACGCCACCGGAGTCACGGCCTCACGGCCTCACGGCCTCACGGCCTCACGGCCTCACGGCCTCACGGCCTCACGGCCTCACGGCCTCACGGCCTCACACCGCCACAGCCTCCGGACGCCACCGGAGTCACGGCCTCACGGCCTCACGGCCTCACGGCCTAAGCCCCGCCCGCCCGTCCGCCGCCGATGCCGACGGACGCCCCCGCTCTCAAGCCACGCCCGCCGCCAAGGCCCGCGGGCAGCACCGCGCCGGACCCCGACCCACCCCGTCACGACGGTTCGCCACGTCCTCCGCGTCCCTGCCGGGGGAGGTCGAGATCCGTCGGGGACGTCGAGTCGCCGTACTCCCGTACCGCGCTCGTCCGTGCCACCACGCGCCCCCGGTGCACCACGACGCGGCTGTACGCCAGGGAGAGGGCGGCTGCCAGCCGGTCCCCGCGCACCGCGAGGAGTTCGGCGGGGAACCCCGCCTCCACCCGTACCTCGGGCAGGCCCAGCGCCGCCCGCGCCGCCGTGCTCACCGCGTCGTACGCGTCGTCGGGGCGCAGCCCCTGGCGCGAGGCCAGGAGGTACGCCGCCTCCAGGGGGTCCCCGCGCCCGACGGGGTTGGCGGCGTCCCGCAGCGCACCGCTCCCGGCGGCGATCCGCACGCCGGCCGCCCGCAGCAGCCGTACCGGAGCCGTGCCGTCGCGGGAGCCCTCGGCACCGCAGGGGCCCTGTGGCAGGCACACCACCGTCACCCCGGCCGCCGCCAGCCCGTCCGCGGCCCGGGAGGCCACGTCGGAGGGGAGCCGGCCCAGACCGTCGCAGGGCCCGAGGGCGACTCCTGGACGCAGTCCGCCCGCCATCGCCGCCAGCCGGGCCAGCCGTGCCGGGTCGGCGGCGTCCGTGTGCAGGTCGACCGGGCAGCCGTGCTCCGCGGCGACCTCCAGGACCGCCTCCACGTACCCCGCCGGATCGGGGTCCAGGTCCGGGCACCCACCGACGACGTCCGCGCCCATCTTGACCGCGTCCCGCAGCAGCGCCAGCCCGTCCGCCCCGGCCACCCCGGTCAGCACCCTCGGCATCGCCACCGCGGACAGCTCGGCGAGCCCTCGCAGCGAGCGCCGCGCCCGCAGCACCCCCGTCAGCGCGCCCAGCCCCGCGACGTCACCCACGCGCACGTGCGCCCGCAGGGCCGTCGCCCCGTGCCCCAGCTGGAGCAGGGCGGCTTCCGTGGCCCGCCGCTGGACGGTGTGGGGGTCGTGGGAGGCAGGGGCCGGGGCGTCGGCCGTCAGCGCCGTGTCGCCGTGGAGGTGGGGCTCGGCGGGGGCGGGGAGGAGCAGGTAGCCGGCGAGGTCCACGCGGCTTCCGGGCCCCGGTGTGCGGGCCGCCAGACTGCCGGCCGTGCCGACCGCCTCGATGCGTCCGCCGCACAGGCGCACGTCCACGGTCCGGCCGTCGGTGAGCCGTGCTCCGGACAGCAGGAGCGAGCTGGGGCGGGCGGGGCCCGAAGGGGAGGGCGAGTGGGGCGGCTGCGGCTGGCTGTCGGGCATCGCACTCCTCTGGGCTCGGGGCTGCGCAGTGGGGGACGCAAGATCACGCAGAGTGGGACGAGCCTAGGACGGTGATCAGCCCCTGGCGCGGAGGAGGGCAATAGTCGTACCGGCCGCGGTCCGCCCCGCACGCCACCGGTCACCCGTCGGCCCAGCGTGCGGGGCGGCCGTGCCGGGCGGTCGTGCGGGGCGGACCGCGGGCGGCCGTGGGGGCCGGTTCCCGTCGCCCGCACGCCGATGGGGACGGGCCGGGGCACGGGCGGCGAAACGGATTTGGGCGAACGGCGGGCGACCGTGTAATGTCTTCATCGCTCGCCCCAATAGCTCAGTCGGTAGAGCGTCTCCATGGTAAGGAGAAGGTCTACGGTTCGATTCCGTATTGGGGCTCTGGTGTGAAAGGTTCCCGCCGCGAGGCGGGGCCCGATCACATCACAGCGGTGTAGCTCAGTCGGTAGAGCAAGCGGCTCATAATCGCTGTGTCACCGGTTCAAGTCCGGTCACCGCTACTCTCAGTAGCCGATTGCGGGGTCGGTCCTTCAATCGGCTACTCTTTCCTGCGTTAATACCATCAATCCGTTCGTCAAGGAGTGCACTCACGTGGCTGCCACCGACGTCCGCCCGAAGATCACGCTGGCCTGCGTGGAGTGCAAGGAGCGGAACTACATCACCAAGAAGAACCGGCGTAACAACCCGGACCGACTGGAGATGAAGAAGCACTGCCCGCGTTGCAACGCGCACACCGCGCACCGCGAAACGCGATAATCAAGGCTCGTACTCGAGGCCGTCCCCGAAGCTTGGGGGCGGCCTCGAGTCGTTCCTGGTCAAGAAGAGACTGGCCAAGAGAAGAGCAGCAGGAGGTTGCCACCCGTGGCGCTCGACCAGACGTTCGTGGGGCGGACGTATCCGCCGACCGCGCCCTATGAAGTGGGCCGGGAGAAGATCCGCGAGTTCGCGGAGGCGGTAGGAGACGCCAATCCGGCGTACACGGACACGGAGGCGGCGAAGGCCCTCGGTCATCCGGACGTGATCGCTCCGCCGACGTTCGTGTTCTCGATCACGTTCAAGGCGGCGGGGCAGGTCGTCGAGGACCCGCAGTTGGGCCTGGACTACAGCCGGGTGGTGCACGGCGACCAGAAGTTCGCCTACGTCCGTCCGGTGCGGGCCGGTGACCGGCTGACGGTGACCTCGACCATCGAGGCGGTCAAGTCGATGGCGGGCAACGACATCCTGGACATCCGTGGTGAGGTGCACGACGAGGCCGGCGAGCACGTCGTGACCGCCTGGACCAAGCTCGTGGCCCGCGCGGCCGAGGAGGCGTGAGCATCCCATGACGGCGAAGGTCGCGTACAGCGACGTCGAGGTCGGTACCGAACTGCCCGCGCGGAGCTTCCCGGTGGACCGCGCCGCGCTGGTGCGGTACGCGGGTGCCTCCGGCGACTTCAACCCGATCCACTGGAACGAGCGGTTCGCCAGGGAGGTCGGTCTGCCGGACGTCATCGCGCACGGCATGTTCACGATGGCCGAGGCGATCCGTGTGGTCACCGACTGGACCGGTGATCCGGGGGCGGTCGTCGAGTACGGCGTCCGCTTCACCCGGCCCGTCGTAGTCCCCGACGACGGCCAGGGCGCCGTGATCGAGGTCAGCGGCAAGGTCGCGGCCAAGCTCGACGACCGCACCGTCCGCGTCGACCTCACCGCCACCAGCGCCGGCCAGAAGGTCCTCGGCATGTCCCGAGCCGTCGTACGCCTGGCCTGAGGCGCTCCGGTCAGGTGTGCGTGACCTGGCGTCTGACCGATCGACCGTCTGGCCGCCCTCCCGCCGGACCGCCGGGGTAAGGGGCGTTCTCCATGGAGATCGCCCCTTACGGAGAGCGCCCCTCCGGCGAGGATCACACCCTCCGCAACCCCGCCTTGACGAAGTTAGTGATTGAGTACTAACTTCGTTCCCATGGTCAGGATGAGTGCGGAGGAGCGGCGCGAGAGCGTCATCCGGGCGGCGACGAGCGAGTTCGCCCAGGGTGGCTTCTACGGCACTTCCACGGAGGCCATCGCCAAGCGGGTGGGGGTGTCCCAGCCGTACCTCTTCCGGCTCTTCCCGGGGAAGAAGGCGATCTTCCTGGCGGTGGCGGAGCGCTGCCTGGAGGACACGCGCAAGGTCTTCGTGGAGGCCTCCGACGGCCTGCACGGCGAAGAGGCCCTGCACGCCATGGCCGAGGCCTACATGCAGCTGATCGCCGATCACCCCGAGAAGCTCCAGATGCAGTTGCAGGTGTACGTCGCGGTCGCCGCCGCCGAGGCGGCCGGGGACCACGAGTTCGGCAAGATGGTGCGCAAGGGCTGGCTCGAACTCTGGGACGCCGTGCACCTGCCTCTGGGCGGGGACGTCTCCGAGACGACGACCTTCATGGCGTACGGCATGCTCATCAACGCGCTGGCCGGGATGGGCTTCCCGCCGGGGCACCGGATCTGGGACGGCTTCTACATCTCGGCGCGTCTCAAAGAGGGTCGGGAAGGCGCGTAGGGGCGGTCGAAGGCGTGCGGGAGCGCGCTCCCGCACGGCTGCAAAAGTTAGTCATCGATCACTAACCAAACGGCAAGCAAGCAGTGCACACCCTCTGGGGGAGAGATGTCACAGCACGGCACACAACGCGGCTCACGCGGCGGGGGAGCGGTCTGGGCCCTCGTCATCACCAGCATCGCCGGTTTCATGGCGGCATTGGACAACCTCGTCGTCACCACCGCCCTGCCCTCCATCCGTGAGGACCTGGGCGGGGCGATGCACGACCTCGAATGGACCGTCAGCGCCTACACGCTCACCTTCGCCGTCCTCCTGATGTTCGGCGCGGCCCTCGGGGACCGTTTCGGCCGCCGCCGCCTCTTCGTCGTCGGACTCACCGTCTTCACCGGCGCCTCCGCCGCCGCGGCCATGGCGCCCGGCCTCGACTCCCTGATCGCCGCCCGCGCGGTCCAGGGCGTCGGCGCGGCGATCATGATGCCGCTGACGCTGACCCTGCTCACGGCCGCCGTGCCCGCCGAGCGGCGCGGGATGGCGTACGGCATCTGGGGTGCGGTCAACGGGCTGGCCGTGGCGTCCGGTCCCCTGGTCGGCGGCAGCCTCACCGAGCACGTCTCCTGGCAGTGGATCTTCTGGCTGAACGTGCCGCTGGGCCTCGCGCTGCTGCCGCTCGCCCGCCTCCGCCTCAACGAGTCGTACGGGAACGGCGCACCGCTCGACCTCCCCGGCACCCTGCTCGCCAGCGGCGGACTCTTCGGCATCGTCTACGGCCTGGTCCGCGGGCCCGTCGACGGCTGGACCGGCCCGGTGGTGCTGACGGCGCTGTTCGCCGGGGCCGCGCTGCTCGTCGGGTTCGTCCACCACGGGATCCGCGCCAGGAACCCCATGCTCCCCATGCGCCTCTTCCGCTCCCGCGCCTTCTCCGGCATCAACGCGGCGAGCCTGCTCATGTTCCTCGGGATGTTCGGGTCGATCTTCCTGCTCAGTCAGTACATGCAGAACGTGCTCGGCTACTCGCCGACCGAGGCGGGCCTGCGCATGCTGCCCTGGACCGGCATGCCGATGCTGGTCGCGCCGATCGCCGGCATCCTCTCGGACCGCGTCGGAGGGCGCCCGGTCGTCGCCGCCGGGCTCTTCTTCCAGGCGGCCGGCCTCGGCCACCTCGCCTACGTGGTCACCACCGATGCCTCCTACGGCAGCCAGTTGCCCGGCCTCATCCTGAGCGGCATCGGCATGGCCCTGTACTTCGCCCCCGCCTCCGCGCTCGTGATGTCCAGTGTCACCGCGAAGGAACAGGGCATCGCCTCCGGCGCCAACAACGCCCTGCGCGAGGTGGGCGGAGCGCTCGGCATCGCGGTCATGGCGTCGATCTTCTCGGCCCAGGGCGGCTACGAGACCCCGCAGGCCTTCGTCGACGGACTGCGGCCCGCGGTCGCGGCGGGCGCCGGGCTCGTGGCCCTGGGAGGCGTCGCGGCCCTGTTCGTCCCGGGGCGCCGCCGCGGTGGCGAGCCGGGCACCGCCGAGGTGGGGACGGAGCCCGTACCCGCGGCTGAGTCGGCGCTGGCCGGCACCGGGCCCACGGCGTCCCGCTGACGTCCACGAGCGACGGAACCGAAAGGAGCCGACATGCCCACCCTTCCCTGGACCGAGCCGCACCGGCCGCCGCGGGCCACCGAGGTCCACGTCTTCGCCTCCCGTTTCGAGACCCGCACCCTCTGGGGGGCGCTGAAGTTCCTGGCGGCCACGCCGCGCGTGTGGCGCCAGGTCAGAAGCGCGCCCGGAGCGTACGGGGCCTCCCTGAAGGCGGAGCCCTTCCGGCGGACCTTCTGGACCCTGTCCGCCTGGGAGTCGCCCGAGGCGCTCAAGGCCTTCGCCCGCTCGGGCACCCACGCGCCGGCCGCCCGAGGCCTGTCCGCACAGATGCGGGACGCCGAGTTCGCGACCTGGTCCGCGTCCAGCGACGACCTGCCGGTGAGCTGGGCGGAGGTCCGACGGCGCCTGACATGAGCACCCAGGACGAGAGAGGGGACGCCCCGGCCGACCGGTCGGGGCGTTTCCCGCTGCCCGGGGCTGTCGGTGCCGTCTCGTAGTCTTGAGCGCGTGCAGGTACTCCATGACGCCCCCCTCGCCCCGCTGACCACCTTCCGGCTGGGAGGACCGGCGACCCGGCTGGTCACCGCCACCACCGACGCCGAGGTGATCGCCGCCGTCCGCGAGGCCGACGACACCGGCACGCCGCTGCTGCTCATCGGCGGCGGCTCCAACCTGGTCATCGGCGACAAGGGCTTCGACGGCACCGCCCTGCACCTCGCCACCCGCGGCCTCACCCTCGACGGGACGACGCTGGAGCTGGCGGCCGGCGAGATCTGGACCGATGCCGTCGCCCGCACCGTCGAGGCCGGACTCGCGGGCGTGGAGTGCTTGGCCGGCATCCCCGGCTCGGCCGGCGCCACCCCCATCCAGAACGTCGGGGCGTACGGCCAGGAGGTCTCCTCCACGATCACCGAGGTCACCGCCTACGACCGCCGGTACCGCGAGACGGTCACCCTCTCCAACGCCGACTGCGCCTTCTCCTACCGGCACAGCCGCTTCAAGGCCGAGCCGGAGCGCTATGTCGTCCTGCGCGTCCGCTTCGCCCTGGAGGACGCCGAAGGTCTCTCCGCGCCCCTGCGCTACGCGGAGACGGCCCGCGCCCTGGGTGTCGAGCCCGGCGACCGGGTGCCGCTGGCCACCGCCCGCGAGACCGTGCTGAAGCTGCGCGCGGGCAAGGGCATGGTCCTGGACCCGGAGGACCACGACACCTGGTCGGCGGGGTCGTTCTTCACCAACCCGATCCTCACGGACGAGGAGTTCGCGGCCTTCCGCGCGCGTGTCGACGAGCGCCTCGGTGACGCCGTCGAGCCGCCCGCCTTCCCCGCGGGCGAGGGCCGCATCAAGACGTCCGCCGCCTGGCTGATCGACAAGGCCGGCTTCACCAAGGGGTACGGCAACGGAGCCGCCCGCATCTCCACCAAGCACACCCTCGCCCTCACCAACCGGGGCGAGGCGACCACGGAGGATCTGCTGGCCCTGGCCCGCGAGGTCGTCGCCGGCGTCCGCGAGGCCTTCGGGGTCACGCTGGTCAACGAACCGGTGACGGTCGGCGTCAGCCTCTAGCCGAAGCCGAAGCCGAAGCCGAAGCCGAAGCCGAAGCCGAAGCCGAAGCCGAAGCCGAAGCCGGGCGTCAGTAGGCGATCCCCACGCCCTGCCGTACCGTCCCCGGGTCGCCGGTCATCGCGAGCATCGCGTGGGCCACCTCGGCACGCCCGAGGAAGCGCCCCTTGGCCGGGAAACCGCCGACCACCGTCCGGTACCGGCCGGTCAGCGGCCTGTCCTGCAGCCGGGGCGGCCGGACCACCGTCCACTCCGTGGCACTGCGCGCCAGGTCGTCCTCCATGACGCGCAGGTCGGCGTAGACCTCCTTGAAGACCGTGGAGATCACCCCCCGCACCCCTCGGTCCAGCAGCCCCTCGCCCTCGGCCCGGGGCCCCACCGGCATGGCACTGACCACCAGCACCCTGCGCACGCCCTCCGCCTCCATCGCGCCGACCACCGTGCGGGTCAGCCGCGCCACCACACCGGCATCGGCACGGCGACGGGGGCCCAGCGCGGACAGCACGGCGTCCCGCCCGGCCACGGCAGTCCGCACCGAAGCGAGGTCGTCCAGATCGGCGCGGACCACCTCCAGACGCTCACCGCTCCCGGGCAGCCGCGCGGGGTCGCGCACGACGGCCGTGACGTGGTGCCCGGCGTCGAGGGCCTGCCGGACGACCTCCCGGCCGGTGCCTCCGGTGGCACCGAAGACGGTGAGCTTCATGGCGTACTCCATTCCGCGCGGCGGCGTCCGGGGCAGGGGCGCCGGCCGATGAGCGCTGACTCATCGGCGCACCGCCTCCCACCTTTTCAAGGCCCGTTCATCCAAGGCCCATTCAAGGGAGTGGGCACTCACCCGCCGGTCGAGTCCGCCTCGAGCACGGCACCGCCCGCCGGGCCACAGCCCCTCGTCAGTGCCGGCCCTGGAACGTCGGCGCGACGCCCTCGTCGGCCAGCCAGTCGTCGATCCCCGACAGGAGCTTGCGCTGCACGTCCTCCGGCGCGGCCGATCCCCGCACCGACTGCCGGGCGAGCTCCGCCAGCTCCGCGTCCGTGAAACCGTGGTGCTCGCGGGCGAACTCGTACTGGGCGGCCAGCCGCGCCCCGAACAGCAGCGGGTCGTCCGCGCCCAGCGCCATCGGCACCCCCGCAGCGAACAGCGTCCGCAGCGGCACGTCCTCCGGCTTCTCGTACACGCCGAGCGCGACGTTCGACGCCGGACACACCTCGCACGTCACCTGCCGGTCCGCGAGCCGCTTCAGCAGCCGCGGGTCCTCCGCCGCCCGCACCCCGTGCCCGATCCGGTCGGCCTCCAGGTCGTCCAGGCAGTCCCGCACGGACGCCGGACCGGTCAGCTCGCCGCCGTGCGGAGCCGACAGCAGCCCGCCCTCCCGGGCGATCGCGAACGCCCGGTCGAAGTCCCGGGCCATGCCCCGCCGCTCGTCGTTGGAGAGCCCGAAACCGACGACCCCCCGGTCCCCGTACCGCACCGCCAGCCGGGCCAGGGTCCGCGCGTCCAGCGGATGCTTCATCCGGTTCGCGGCGACCAGCACCCGCATGCCGATCCCGGTGTCCCGCACGGCCGTCTCCACCGCGTCCAGGATGATCTCCAGCGCCGGGATCAGCCCGCCCAGCCGCGGCGCGTACGACGTCGGGTCCACCTGGATCTCCAGCCACCCCGAGCCGTCCCGCAGGTCCTCCTCCGCGGCCTCCCGCACCAGTCGCTGGATGTCTTCCGGCTCCTGCAGACACGACCGCGCCGCGTCGTACAGCCGCTGGAAGCGGAACCAGCCCCGCTCGTCCGTCGCCCGCAGTTTCGGCGACTCCCCGCGGCCCAGCGACTCGGTCAGCGTCTCGGGCAGACGCACGCCGTGCTTGTCGGCCAGTTCCAGCAGGGTCGCGGGCCGCATCGACCCGGTGAAGTGCAGGTGGAGATGGGCCTTCGGCAGTTCAGAGACATCACGTACACGCTCCATTCCGTGATCCTGCCGCACGACACGCCCGACCCGACAGCACTTTCCCCGGACGTGGTCTTGCTCGCACAAACAAACAGGGCACCCCGTGATGCCACGGGGTGCCCTGCGGGAAGCGGGGGAAGTCAGTCCCTGGCCTCCGCCAGCAGCTTCTGGATCCGGCTCACGCCCTCGACGAGGTCCTCGTCACCGAGCGCGTACGACAGCCGCAGGTACCCGGGCGTGCCGAAGGCCTCGCCCGGCACCACCGCGACCTCGGCCTCCTCCAGGATCAGCGCGGCCAGCTCGACGGA
Organism: Streptomyces sp. NPDC047853; assembly: GCF_043204535.1. Classification (NCBI taxonomy): domain Bacteria; kingdom Bacillati; phylum Actinomycetota; class Actinomycetes; order Kitasatosporales; family Streptomycetaceae; genus Streptomyces; species Streptomyces sp. NPDC047853. The sequence continues at coordinate 125,714 of NZ_JBIDCI010000001.1, forward strand.
GTCCTGCGGACGCTTGCCGCGGATCTCCTTGCCGAGGAGCGCCTTCACCGACGGGTAGGCGTAGAACGCGCCCTTCGGCTCCGGGCAGAGCACGCCGTCGATGTCGTTGAGCATCCGCACGATGGTCTGGCGGCGCCGGTCGAAGGCCTCCCGCATCTTCGCCACCGCGTCCAGGTCACCGGAGACCGCGGCCAGCGCGGCCGCCTGGGCCACGTTGGACACGTTGGACGTGGCGTGCGACTGGAGGTTCGTCGCGGCCTTGACGACGTCCTTCGGGCCGATGACCCACCCGACCCGCCAGCCGGTCATCGCGTACGTCTTCGCGACGCCGTTGACCACGATGCACTTGTCGCGCAGCTCGGGCAGCAGGGCCGGCAGGGAGACGGAGAAGGCGTCGCCGTACACGAGGTGCTCGTAGATCTCGTCCGTGAGCACCCACAGGCCGTGCTCGACGGCCCACTGGCCGATGGCCTCGGTCTCGGCCTCGGAGTACACCGAGCCCGTCGGGTTCGACGGGGACACGAAGAGGACCACCTTCGTCTTCTCCGTGCGCGCCGCCTCCAGCTGCTCCACGCTCACCCGGTAGCCGGTGGTCTCGTCGGCGACGACCTCGACGGGCACACCGCCGGCCAGCCGGATCGACTCCGGGTACGTGGTCCAGTACGGCGCCGGGACGATGACCTCGTCGCCCGGGTCGAGGATCGCGGCGAACGCCTCGTAGATGGCCTGCTTTCCGCCGTTGGTGACGAGGATCTGCGAGGGGTCGACCTCGTAGCCGGAGTCGCGCAGCGTCTTCGCGGCGATCGCGGCCTTCAGCTCGGGCAGACCGCCGGCCGGCGTGTAGCGGTGGAACTTCGGGTTCTTGCAGGCCTCGATCGCGGCCTCGACGATGTAGTCCGGCGTCGGGAAGTCGGGTTCGCCTGCGCCGAAGCCGATCACCGGACGCCCGGCGGCCTTGAGGGCCTTGGCCTTGGCGTCCACGGCGAGGGTGGCGGACTCGGAGATCGAGCCGACTCGGGCGGAGACCCGGCGCTCGGTGGGTGGGGTTGCAGCGCTCATGGCCCCATCGTTCCAGACCGGAAACCTCCCCGGCACAGGGGTTTCACGGACTGAACAGGACCGGGTCCCGTCCTGAACATCAGTCCGGGCGTGCTTTCTGTTCGACGCCCGGCCCGTGAACACGTACACTCTCACCTCGTTGGCCTTCACCGGCCCGCAGTCACTCGGTGCACACCAAGCATCCGGGCGGATGCGGTACGTTGGGGGACACACAAAGGGTCGTAGCTCAATTGGTAGAGCACTGGTCTCCAAAACCAGCGGTTGGGGGTTCAAGTCCCTCCGGCCCTGCTACACACACCTTCGCCAGGATGTGTGCGCATGTACGTACAGCAATGCACCGCCGTGCGGCTCAGACCGGGCGCGGCACGGCCACGACCCGGAATCAGGTGAGGACGAGTGACGGACGCCGTGGGCTCCATCGACATGCCTGATGCCCAGGACGAGGCGCCGGACAAGAAGTCTCGCAAGGGCGGCAAGCGTGCCAAGAAGGGCCCCCTGAAGCGCCTCGCCCTCTTCTACCGCCAGATCGTCGCGGAGCTCCGCAAGGTCGTCTGGCCGACTCGCAACCAGCTGACGACGTACACCACCGTGGTGATCATCTTCGTGGTCATCATGATCGGCCTGGTGACTCTGATTGACTATGGCTTCTCTCACGCCGCCAAGTACGTCTTCGGCTGAGTCGAGAGCGAAGGGCGCCGAGGTACCCGGCGCCCCTTTCGCGTGTTCCACCCCTATGTATCCAGGAAGAAGCAGCCACAGTGTCTGACCCGAACGTGAACGACGCCATCGAGCCGGTCGAGTCCGTCGAGGACGAGCTCGGCACCGTCGAGGGCGCCGACAACGAGGACACCGAGGTCTCCGCCGAGACCGAGGCTGCCGACGACGCCGTCGTCGCGGACGAGACCGACGAGGACGTCGCGGACGAGACCGACGAGGCCGTCGAGGACGAAGCCGCCGAGCCGGCGGACGAGGCCGCGGAGCCCGAGCCCGAGCTCGACCCGATCGAGGCGCTCCGCCAGGAGCTGCGCGTCCTCCCCGGCGAGTGGTACGTCATCCACACCTACGCCGGTTACGAGAACCGCGTGAAGACCAACCTCGAGCAGCGCGCCGTCTCGCTGAACGTCGAGGACTACATCTTCCAGGCCGAGGTGCCGCAGGAAGAGGTCGTCCAGATCAAGAACGGCGACCGCAAGACGATCCGCCAGAACAAGCTGCCGGGTTACGTCCTGGTCCGCATGGACCTGACCAACGAGTCCTGGGGTGTCGTCCGCAACACCCCCGGCGTCACCGGCTTCGTCGGCAACGCCTACGACCCGTACCCGCTGACGCTGGACGAGATCGTCAAGATGCTCGCCCCCGAGGCCGAGGAGAAGGCCGCCCGTGAGGCCGCCGAGGCCGAGGGCAAGCCCGCTCCGCAGCGCAAGGTCGAGGTCCAGGTCCTGGACTTCGAGGTGGGCGACTCGGTCACCGTCACCGACGGCCCGTTCGCGACGCTGCAGGCCACGATCAACGAGATCAACGCCGACTCGAAGAAGGTCAAGGGCCTCGTCGAGATCTTCGGCCGCGAGACCCCGGTCGAGCTGAGCTTCGACCAGATCCAGAAGAACTAGCACCGCACACCGGTCGTTCTCTGGACGTAGTGCTTCCGAGCCGGTCAGGCGGGCGTTCGCGCCCTGCCTGACCTGCTCGGTTTTTGGCCGCACATCCATACCCGTTATCGTTGTGCGGTATGCCTGTGTCCGGGTCGCCCCCGGATGCGGGCAGGACCCGAATCGAAAGGACCCGGAGAGCTATGCCTCCCAAGAAGAAGAAGGTCACGGGGCTCATCAAGCTCCAGATCCAGGCCGGTGCCGCGAACCCGGCCCCGCCGGTCGGCCCCGCGCTGGGTCAGCACGGCGTCAACATCATGGAGTTCTGCAAGGCCTACAACGCCGCGACCGAGTCGCAGCGTGGCTGGGTCATTCCGGTGGAGATCACGGTCTACGAGGACCGCTCCTTCACCTTCATCACGAAGACCCCGCCGGCCGCGAAGATGATCCTCAAGGCCGCGGGCGTGGAGAAGGGCTCCGGCGAGCCGCACAAGACCAAGGTCGCGAAGATCACCCGCGAGCAGGTCCGTGAGATCGCCACCACGAAGATGCCCGACCTCAACGCCAACGACCTGGACCAGGCGGAGAAGATCATCGCCGGTACCGCGCGCTCCATGGGCGTCACGGTCGAGGGCTGACCTCCACCCCCGTACACCAGCAGTAGTAGTGGCAGGGCCTGCTCGGCCCGGACCACGACTCCTCAGTAGCCAACAGGAGCAGTAGTGAGCAAGCGCAGCAAGTCTCTCCGCGCTGCGGACGAGAAGATCGACCGGGACAAGCTCTACGCCCCGCTCGAGGCCGTCCGTCTCGCCAAGGAGACCTCCACGACCAAGTTCGACAGCACCGTCGAGGTCGCCTTCCGCCTGGGTGTCGACCCGCGCAAGGCCGACCAGATGGTCCGTGGCACCGTGAACCTCCCGCACGGCACCGGTAAGACCGCCCGGGTCCTGGTCTTCGCGACCGGTGACCGTGCCGAGGCCGCGCGTGCCGCGGGCGCCGACATCGTCGGCGCCGACGAACTGATCGACGAGGTGACGAAGGGCCGTCTGGACTTCGACGCCGTCGTCGCCACCCCGGACCTCATGGGCAAGGTCGGCCGCCTCGGCCGCGTCCTCGGCCCGCGTGGTCTGATGCCGAACCCGAAGACCGGCACCGTGACCCCGGACGTGGCCAAGGCCGTGACCGAGATCAAGGGCGGCAAGATCGAGTTCCGCGTCGACAAGCACTCGAACCTGCACTTCATCATCGGCAAGACGTCGTTCGACGACACCAAGCTGGTGGAGAACTACGGCGCGGCGCTGGAGGAAGTCCTCCGTCTGAAGCCGTCCGCCGCCAAGGGCCGGTACATCCGGAAGGCCGCCATCAGCACCACGATGGGCCCCGGCATCCCGCTGGACTCCAACCGCACCCGCAACCTCCTCGTCGAGGAGGACCCGGCGGCGGTCTGAGCCGACGGCTCAATCCCCCAGGGTTCACGGGCCCCGCACCTTCCGAGGTGCGGGGCCCGTTCCGCTTTTCCGGTACGGACACCGGCCCGCTGGGCTAGCGTGCGGGCAGCGAACTCGCATACGGCGCACAGGGGTGGGGCGGATGACGCGCACGACGGCACGCCGTACGGTCCTCCGGATCGCGGTGACGACCGCGCTGATCTCCGTCACCGCCTGCACCTCCGCCGCCGGGTCCGCGCCCTCCACCGACGCCGCCCGCGCCACCGACCCGACGACCCGGCCCCTGCGGGCCGTGGAGCGGGCCACCGGACGGGCCGGCTCGGCCAGGGTTGAGTCCACGACCGTCATGGGCGGGGAACTGTCCCTGAAGGCCGCCGGCACCCTCGGCTGGCGCGACGGCCTCACCGGCACCCTGACGATCACATACACGGGCGGCACGACCGCCGAGACGATGCGCCGGCTCGGCACCACCGCGCTGGAGGCCCGCTACCTGCCCGACGCGTACTACGCCAGGCTCGGCGACCGGTTCGCCGACCGGGTGGGCGGCCGGCACTGGATCAAGTACGCCTACGCGGATCTGGACGCCCTCGGGTCCGACGCGGGCGGCGGCTTCGCGGACCAACTGCGCGAGACCACCCCGCACCTGGCGGTGCAGGCCCTGCTGGCGGCCGAGGACGTGCGCGAGGTCGGCGCGGAGACGACCCGCGGCCGGCGCACCACGCACTGGACCGGCACGGTCGGCGGCGCCACCGCCCGCACCGTCGACATCTGGGTGGACGACCGGGACCTGCTGGTCAAGAAGGTCGAGCGGGGCCGGACGGAGACCGGGAAGCTGACCCAGACCGCGTACTACAGCGGCTACGGCACAGGCGCCGTCCCGAAGCGCCCACCGGCCGCGGACACGGCGGACTTCAGGGAACTGCTGAAGACGCGGGGCGGCGGCTCCTGACCGGACGCCGGCCGCCGTACTCCCGCGGAACGGCCCCCGCATAAACACAAGATCGTTCGAACCATCTCCGATACGCTCGCGTCCTTGCTGTGAAGAAGCAGTGCGCAGTCCGTGTGCCCTGCGAAGCGTGTTTCCGTGGGGGGAACTCATGAAGACGTCCGTACGCGTGCCCGTGGGCGCCGGTCTGACCGCTCTGCTGCTCGCCGCCGGCGCGGTGGGCTGTTCCGACGGGGGCGAGGAGTCCCCGAAGATGACGCCGGCCGCGGCCGTCGCCAAGGCGGCGAAGAACACGGAGGAGATCGACTCCCTCCGGTACCGCATGACCGGGCGGGCCCCCGAAGAGGGCCGGGTCGAGGCCGAGGCCGAGATGCAGATCAAGCCCACGCTCGCGATGAGCATGAAGATGACCGCGCTCGACCAGGGTGCCGACGCCAAGGCCGAGATCCGGCTCGTCGACAAGGCCATGTACATCGGCGGGGGCGCCGCGGCCGCCAAGGAGATGGACGGCAAGAGCTGGATGAAGTTCGACCTGGCCGCCATGGGGGCCGACGACGAGCTGAACCAGCTGGGCGGGGCCTCCCAGGCCGACAAGAACCCGGCGGCCGAGTCCACCTTCCTCACCGGCGCCAAGGACGTGGAGAAGGTCGGCACGGAGACGGTCGACGGCGTCGAGACCACCCACTACAAGGGCACCGTCACCCTCGCCGAGCTGGAGAAGGCCCTTGGGGACGAGGACAAGGCCACCCGGGAGAAGCGCCAGAAGAGCCTCGAGCAGTACAAGAAGATGGGCCTCGACAAGCTCACGATGGACATGTGGATCGACGGCGACGACCACACCAAGCAGTTCCGCATGCGCGGCAAGGCCGACAAGGGACCGCTGGACATGACGATCACCTTCCTCGGCTTCAACGAGCCCGTGAAGGTCACCGCGCCGCCCGCCAAGGACACCGTCGACCTGGCCGAGATGATGGAGGAGTCCCAGGCGGGCTGAGCGCCCTCCGGGTGGCCCCACGGGCGGATTTGCTCGACACTGCCCCGTTCACGTACGCTTCACGAGAAGCCAAAGACCGCTGGTCGTTGCCGTGTGCTCCTCGGAGGGCACGGTGGCCGAAGGATCCGCTGAACTGCGGACGACCCGCGCAGGTGACTGTGGATGAGCTCCCGGAGACCACGCCTCGTGCGTGTGCAGCCGGTCGAGCCACGCCCCGTGCGCCTGCGCCGGGGCGTTTCGTTTTCCCCAGTCCTCCTTCGGGTCCGCGCGGTCCGAATCACCCGGAAGGAGGCCGAGGCTCTATGGCGACGCCCGACAAGGCTGCCGCGGTTGCCGAGCTGACGGACAAGTTCCGCAGCTCCAACGCCGCCGTGCTGACCGAGTACCGCGGTCTCACCGTGGCGCAGCTCAAGACGCTGCGCCGGTCGCTCGGTGAGAACGCCCAGTACGCCGTGGTGAAGAACACGCTGACCAAGATTGCGGCCAACGAGGCCGGGATCACGACGCTGGACGACCAGTTCAATGGTCCGACGGCTGTCGCCTTCATCACCGGTGACCCGGTGGTGTCGGCGAAGGGTCTGCGCGACTTCGCCAAGGACAACCCCAACCTCGTCATCAAGGGCGGTGTCCTTGACGGCAAGGCGCTGTCCGCCGACGAGATCAAGAAGCTTGCGGACCTCGAGTCCCGCGAGGTTCTGCTCGCCAAGCTGGCGGGCGCCTTCAAGGGCAAGCAGACGCAGACTGCTCAGCTCTTCCAGGCGCTTCCCTCGAAGCTCGTCCGCACCGTGGACGCGCTCCGTGCCAAGCAGGACGAGCAGGGCGGTGCCGAGTAACTCGGCTCGCTTTCTGACTCACGCCGCCTAGCGGCGCGGGTCGCAGCGGGCCCGACGTACGCCCGCCTCACCCAGTACATACGGCACCCCCTGCCGAATAGTGGAAGGACCGCCACCATGGCGAAGCTCAGCCAGGACGACCTGCTCGCCCAGTTCGAGGAGATGACCCTCATCGAGCTCTCCGAGTTCGTGAAGGCCTTCGAGGAGAAGTTCGACGTCACCGCCGCCGCGGCCGTCGCCGCCGCCCCGGCCGGCCCGGCCGCCGCCGCCCCCGCCGAGGAGGAGAAGGACGAGTTCGACGTCATCCTCACCGGTGCCGGCGACAAGAAGATCCAGGTCATCAAGGTCGTGCGTGAGCTGACCTCCCTGGGTCTGAAGGAGGCCAAGGACCTCGTGGACGGCGCCCCGAAGCCCGTCCTCGAGAAGGTCGCCAAGGACGCCGCCGAGAAGGCCGCCGAGTCCCTCAAGGGCGCCGGCGCCTCCGTCGAGGTCAAGTAAGACCGCACCGGCACCACGGATCCGGCAGGGTCTGTAACGCCGTAGCACCGAAGAGCGATCATCCATCCGGGTGGTCGCTCTTCGGCGTATCCGAGGGTGCGGCGGCGGCTGCCTTGCACGCGTGACGGCGGAGAGTAGGGTGATCTTCGTCGTGCCGTCTCCGGGGCCCTGAGAGCCGCTGGAGGCGACCGGTTCGGGCCTAGGGGGGCCTTGACGAACAGCACGCAGCGCGCAATTCTCAGGGCGTCGTCAAAGGATCCGAATCCGAGGCATGGATCGACGGCGAAGAGGGCAGTATCAACGTGCGTTGAGGGCGAGGCCTTGCCGCAGGTGGTGAGAACAACGAGGAGTGAACACGGTCCCCGAGAACCGCACTGGACATCAGTGAGCCAAGTGGCTACACTGTCCCTTTGCGCTGCCTGTTAGCTGCCCCCTGCCCGTCACCAGGGGTCTACCCTCGCCCGAGCACTGACGACCAGAGCATGTCTGACCTGGCCCTTCGGTCACATCAGACACCCCCTGTCTTCGTGCACGGAAGAGGGGCCGGTACGCGCGTAGTGAGTCCGAGCCCTCGGAAGGACCCCCTCTTGGCCGCCTCGCGCAATGCCTCGACCGCGAATACGAACAACGCTGCCAGCACCGCCCCGCTGCGCATCTCCTTTGCAAAGATCAAGGAGCCCCTCGAGGTTCCGAACCTTCTCGCGCTGCAAACCGAGAGCTTCGACTGGCTGCTCGGCAACGACGCCTGGAAGGCTCGCGTCGAGTCGGCTCTGGAGTCCGGTCAGGACGTCCCCACCAAGTCCGGTCTGGAAGAGATCTTCGAGGAGATCTCGCCGATCGAGGACTTCTCCGGGTCGATGTCGCTGACGTTCCGCGACCACCGTTTCGAGCCCCCCAAGAACAGCATCGACGAGTGCAAGGACCGCGACTTCACGTACGCGGCCCCGCTCTTCGTCACCGCCGAGTTCACCAACAACGAGACCGGCGAGATCAAGTCCCAGACGGTCTTCATGGGCGACTTCCCGCTCATGACCAACAAGGGCACCTTCGTCATCAACGGCACCGAGCGTGTCGTGGTGTCGCAGCTGGTCCGTTCGCCGGGTGTCTACTTCGACTCCTCGATCGACAAGACGTCCGACAAGGACATCTTCTCCGCCAAGATCATCCCGTCCCGGGGTGCCTGGCTGGAGATGGAGATCGACAAGCGCGACATGGTCGGTGTGCGCATCGACCGCAAGCGCAAGCAGTCCGTGACCGTCCTGCTCAAGGCGCTCGGTTGGACGACCGAGCAGATCCTCGAGGAGTTCGGCGAGTACGAGTCCATGCGCGCCACCCTGGAGAAGGACCACACCCAGGGCCAGGACGACGCGCTGCTCGACATCTACCGCAAGCTGCGTCCGGGCGAGCCCCCCACGCGTGAGGCCGCGCAGACGCTGCTCGAGAACCTCTACTTCAACCCGAAGCGCTACGACCTCGCCAAGGTCGGCCGCTACAAGGTGAACAAGAAGCTCGGCGCCGACGAGCCCCTGGACGCCGGCGTCCTCACCACCGACGACGTCATCGCCACCATCAAGTACCTGGTGAAGCTGCACGCCGGTGAGACCGAGACGGTCGGCGAGTCGGGCCGGGAGATCGTCGTCGAGACCGACGACATCGACCACTTCGGCAACCGCCGCATCCGTAACGTCGGTGAGCTGATCCAGAACCAGGTCCGTACGGGTCTCGCCCGTATGGAGCGCGTCGTGCGCGAGCGCATGACCACCCAGGACGTCGAGGCGATCACGCCGCAGACCCTGATCAACATCCGGCCGGTCGTCGCCTCCATCAAGGAGTTCTTCGGCACCAGCCAGCTGTCCCAGTTCATGGACCAGAACAACCCGCTGTCGGGGCTGACGCACAAGCGTCGTCTGAACGCCCTCGGCCCGGGTGGTCTCTCCCGTGAGCGGGCCGGCTTCGAGGTCCGTGACGTTCACCCGTCGCACTACGGCCGCATGTGCCCGATCGAGACGCCCGAAGGCCCGAACATCGGTCTGATCGGCTCGCTCGCCTCGTACGGCCGGATCAACCCCTTCGGTTTCATCGAGACGCCGTACCGCAAGGTCGTCGAGGGCCAGGTCACGGACGACGTGGACTACCTGACCGCCGACGAGGAGGACCGCTTCGTCATCGCGCAGGCCAACGCCACGCTCAACGACGACATGCGTTTCTCCGAGGCCCGCGTCCTGGTCCGCCGCCGTGGCGGAGAGGTCGACTACGTCCCCGGTGACGACGTCGACTACATGGACGTCTCGCCGCGCCAGATGGTGTCGGTCGCGACCGCCATGATCCCGTTCCTCGAGCACGACGACGCCAACCGTGCCCTGATGGGCGCGAACATGATGCGTCAGGCGGTGCCGCTCATCAAGAGCGAGTCCCCGCTGGTCGGCACCGGCATGGAGTACCGCTCCGCCGCCGACGCCGGCGACGTGGTCAAGGCCGAGAAGGCGGGTGTGGTCCAGGAGGTCTCCGCGGACTACATCACCACGACCAACGACGACGGCACGTACATCACGTACCGCCTGGCCAAGTTCTCCCGGTCCAACCAGGGAACCTCGGTCAACCAGAAGGTCATCGTCGCCGAGGGCGACCGGGTCATCGAGGGCCAGGTCCTGGCCGACGGTCCGGCCACCGAGAACGGCGAGATGGCGCTCGGCAAGAACCTGCTGGTCGCGTTCATGCCGTGGGAGGGTCACAACTACGAGGACGCGATCATCCTGTCGCAGCGCCTCGTGCAGGACGACGTCCTCTCCTCGATCCACATCGAGGAGCACGAGGTCGACGCCCGTGACACCAAGCTCGGCCCGGAGGAGATCACCCGGGACATCCCGAACGTCTCCGAGGAGGTCCTCGCCGACCTCGACGAGCGCGGCATCATCCGGATCGGTGCCGAGGTCGTCGCCGGCGACATCCTCGTCGGCAAGGTCACGCCCAAGGGTGAGACCGAGCTGACCCCGGAGGAGCGCCTGCTCCGCGCGATCTTCGGTGAGAAGGCGCGCGAGGTGCGCGACACCTCCCTGAAGGTGCCGCACGGTGAGATCGGCAAGGTCATCGGCGTCCGCGTCTTCGACCGCGAGGAGGGCGACGAGCTTCCCCCCGGTGTGAACCAGCTGGTGCGCGTGTACGTGGCGCAGAAGCGCAAGATCACCGACGGTGACAAGCTCGCCGGCCGCCACGGCAACAAGGGCGTCATCTCCAAGATCAACCCGATCGAGGACATGCCGTTCCTGGAGGACGGCACGCCCGTCGACATCATCCTGAACCCGCTGGGTGTCCCGTCCCGAATGAACCCGGGACAGGTCCTGGAGATCCACCTCGGCTGGCTCGCCAGCCGCGGCTGGGACGTCTCCGGCCTCGCGGAGGAGTGGGCCCAGCGTCTGCAGGCCATCGGCGCCGACAAGGTCGAGCCCGGCACCAACGTCGCCACCCCGGTCTTCGACGGTGCGCGTGAGGACGAGCTGGCCGGTCTGCTCCAGCACACCATCCCGAACCGCGACGGCGAGCGCATGGTGCTCCCGTCCGGCAAGGCGCGGCTGTTCGACGGCCGCTCCGGTGAGCCGTTCCCGGAGCCGATCTCGGTCGGCTACATGTACATCCTCAAGCTCCACCACCTGGTCGACGACAAGCTGCACGCCCGGTCGACCGGTCCGTACTCGATGATCACCCAGCAGCCGCTGGGTGGTAAGGCCCAGTTCGGTGGCCAGCGCTTCGGTGAGATGGAGGTGTGGGCGCTGGAGGCGTACGGCGCCGCGTACGCCCTCCAGGAGCTGCTGACCATCAAGTCCGACGACGTGACCGGCCGCGTGAAGGTCTACGAGGCCATCGTCAAGGGCGAGAACATCCCTGAGCCCGGCATCCCCGAGTCCTTCAAGGTGCTCATCAAGGAGATGCAGTCCCTGTGCCTCAACGTGGAGGTGCTGTCCTCGGACGGCATGTCCATCGAGATGCGTGACACCGACGAGGACGTCTTCCGCGCTGCGGAGGAGCTCGGCATCGACCTGTCGCGGCGCGAGCCGAGCAGCGTCGAAGAGGTCTGACGGGAGTCAGGCGGGGCCTCCCACGCAGAGGCCCCGCCGATCCCGCGACCCCCGTTTCAGACCACAGACTTACAACCCTGAGAGGGATTGACGCATAGTGCTCGACGTCAACTTCTTCGACGAGCTCCGGATCGGCCTGGCCACCGCTGACGACATCCGTCAGTGGAGCCACGGCGAGGTCAAGAAGCCCGAGACGATCAACTACCGCACGCTCAAGCCCGAGAAGGACGGACTCTTCTGCGAGAAGATCTTCGGTCCGACCCGGGACTGGGAGTGCTACTGCGGCAAGTACAAGCGCGTCCGCTTCAAGGGCATCATCTGTGAGCGCTGTGGCGTCGAGGTCACGCGCGCCAAGGTGCGCCGCGAGCGGATGGGCCACATCGAACTGGCCGCACCCGTCACCCACATCTGGTACTTCAAGGGCGTCCCGTCGCGCCTCGGCTACCTGCTCGACCTCGCCCCGAAGGACCTCGAGAAGGTCATCTACTTCGCGGCGTACATGATCACGTTCGTGGACGAGGAGCGTCGTACCCGCGACCTGCCGTCCCTGGAGGCGCACGTCTCCGTCGAGCGCCAGCAGATCGAGAACCGTCGCGACTCCGACCTGGAGGCCCGCGCCAAGAAGCTCGAGACGGACCTCGCCGAGCTGGAGGCCGAGGGCGCCAAGGCCGACGTGCGCCGCAAGGTGCGCGAGGGTGCCGAGCGCGAGATGAAGCAGCTGCGCGACCGTGCGCAGCGCGAGATCGACCGCCTCGACGAGGTGTGGAACCGGTTCAAGAACCTCAAGGTCCAGGACCTGGAGGGCGACGAGCTGCTCTACCGCGAGCTGCGTGACCGCTTCGGCACGTACTTCGACGGCTCCATGGGCGCCGCCGCGCTGCAGAAGCGCCTGGAGTCCTTCGACCTCGACGAGGAGGCCGAGCGCCTCCGCGAGATCATCCGCACCGGCAAGGGCCAGAAGAAGACCCGTGCGCTCAAGCGCCTCAAGGTCGTCTCCGCGTTCCTGCAGACCAGCAACAGCCCCAAGGGCATGGTGCTGGACTGCGTGCCGGTCATCCCGCCGGACCTGCGTCCGATGGTGCAGCTGGACGGTGGCCGCTTCGCGACCTCCGACCTGAACGACCTGTACCGCCGCGTGATCAACCGCAACAACCGCCTGAAGCGGCTTCTCGACCTCGGCGCGCCCGAGATCATCGTGAACAACGAGAAGCGCATGCTCCAGGAGGCCGTGGACGCCCTCTTCGACAACGGTCGTCGTGGTCGCCCGGTGACCGGTCCCGGCAACCGCCCGCTGAAGTCCCTGAGCGACATGCTCAAGGGCAAGCAGGGTCGTTTCCGTCAGAACCTGCTCGGCAAGCGAGTCGACTACTCGGCGCGTTCCGTCATCGTCGTCGGCCCGCAGCTGAAGCTGCACCAGTGCGGTCTGCCCAAGGCCATGGCGCTGGAGCTCTTCAAGCCGTTCGTGATGAAGCGCCTGGTCGACCTGAACCACGCGCAGAACATCAAGAGCGCCAAGCGCATGGTCGAGCGCGGCCGCACGGTCGTGTACGACGTGCTGGAAGAGGTCATCGCGGAGCACCCGGTTCTGCTGAACCGTGCGCCCACGCTGCACCGCCTCGGCATCCAGGCCTTCGAGCCGCAGCTGGTCGAGGGCAAGGCCATCCAGATCCACCCGCTCGTCTGCACCGCGTTCAACGCGGACTTCGACGGTGACCAGATGGCCGTCCACCTGCCGCTCTCCGCGGAGGCGCAGGCCGAGGCCCGCATCCTGATGCTGTCCTCGAACAACATCCTCAAGCCGGCCGACGGCCGTCCGGTGACGATGCCGACCCAGGACATGGTCCTCGGTCTGTTCTTCCTCACCACCGACGGCGAGGGCCGGGACCTCAAGGGCGAGGGCCGCGCGTTCGGTTCCGCCGCCGAGGCGATCATGGCGTTCGACGCGGGCGACCTGTCGCTCCAGTCGAAGGTCGACATCCGCTTCCCGGTGGGCACCATCCCGCCCCGCGGCTGGGAGCCCCCGGCCCGCGAGGAGGGTGAGCCGGAGTGGCAGCAGGGTGACACCTTCACCCTGAAGACCACGCTGGGCCGCGCGCTCTTCAACGAGCTGCTGCCCGAGGACTACCCCTTCGTCGACTACGAGGTCGGCAAGAAGCAGCTCTCCGAGATCGTCAACGACCTCGCCGAGCGGTACCCGAAGGTCATCGTGGCGGCGACGCTCGACAACCTGAAGGCCTCCGGCTTCTTCTGGGCGACCCGTTCCGGCGTCACCGTGGCCATCTCCGACGTCGTCGTTCCCGAGGCGAAGAAGGAGATCGTCAAGGGCTACGAGGCTCAGGACGAGAAGGTCCAGAAGCAGTACGAGCGCGGTCTGATCACCAAGGACGAGCGCACGCAGGAGCTCATCGCGATCTGGACCAAGGCGACCAACGAGGTCGCCGAGGCGATGAACGAGAACTTCCCGAAGACCAACCCGATCTTCATGATGGTGAACTCGGGCGCACGAGGCAACATGATGCAGATGCGTCAGATCGCCGGTATGCGTGGTCTCGTGTCGAACGCCAAGAACGAGACGATCCCGCGTCCGATCAAGGCCTCGTTCCGTGAGGGCCTGTCCGTGCTGGAGTACTTCATCTCCACGCACGGTGCCCGTAAGGGTCTGGCGGACACCGCTCTGCGTACCGCCGACTCGGGTTACCTCACCCGTCGTCTGGTCGACGTCTCCCAGGACGTCATCATTCGCGAGGAGGACTGCGGCACCGAGCGCGGCCTCAAGCTGCCGATCGCCACGCGCGACGCGGACGGCACGCTGCGCAAGGCCGAGGACGTCGAGACCAGCGTGTACGCCCGCATGCTCGCCGAGGACGTCGTCATCGACGGCAAGGTGATCGCGCCGGCCAACGTCGACCTCGGTGACGTCCTGATCGACGCCCTGGTCGCCAACGGTGTCGAGGAGGTCAAGACCCGTTCGATCCTGACCTGCGAGTCCCAGGTCGGCACCTGCGCTATGTGCTACGGCCGCTCCCTGGCCACCGGCAAGCTGGTCGACATCGGTGAGGCGGTCGGCATCATCGCCGCCCAGTCCATCGGTGAGCCCGGCACCCAGCTGACGATGCGTACCTTCCACACCGGTGGTGTGGCAGGTGACGACATCACGCAGGGTCTGCCGCGTGTCGTCGAGCTCTTCGAGGCCCGTACCCCGAAGGGTGTCGCCCCGATCTCCGAGGCCTCCGGCCGCGTCCGGATCGAGGAGACCGAGAAGACCAAGAAGCTCGTCGTCACCCCCGACGACGGCAGCGACGAGACGGCGTTCCCGATCTCGAAGCGTGCCCGTCTGCTGGTGGGCGAGGGCGACCACGTCGAGGTGGGCCAGAAGCTCACCGTGGGTGCCACCAACCCGCACGACGTGCTGCGCATCCTGGGTCAGCGTGCCGTCCAGGTCCACCTGGTCGGCGAGGTCCAGAAGGTCTACAACTCGCAGGGTGTGTCGATCCACGACAAGCACATCGAGATCATCATCCGGCAGATGCTGCGCCGCGTGACGATCATCGAGTCGGGCGACGCGGAACTGCTGCCCGGCGAGCTGGTCGAGCGCTCGAAGTTCGAGACCGAGAACCGTCGTGTGGTCCAGGAGGGCGGTCACCCGGCCTCCGGTCGTCCGCAGCTGATGGGTATCACCAAGGCCTCGCTGGCGACGGAATCCTGGCTGTCGGCCGCCTCCTTCCAGGAGACGACCCGAGTGCTGACGGACGCGGCGATCAACGCCAAGTCCGACAGCCTCATCGGCCTCAAGGAGAACGTCATCATCGGTAAGCTCATCCCGGCCGGTACGGGCCTGTCCCGCTACCGCAACATCCGGGTGGAGCCGACCGAGGAGGCCAAGGCCGCGATGTACTCGGCCGTCGGCTACGACGACATCGACTACTCGCCGTTCGGCACCGGCTCCGGCCAGGCCGTTCCGCTGGAGGACTACGACTACGGTCCGTACAACCAGTGAGCGGGTAACGCTTGAACGCCGAAGGGCGGTCACCCCGGGAGGGGTGGCCGCCCTTCGGCGTGTGCGGACGCGGTGGCTACGGCACGCCCAGCTCGAAGATGACGTAGTGCGCGTACCAGCCGGAGGCGAGCGCGGCCGTGGTGAAGAAGACCGCGAGGCTCGGGAGCCTCAGGCGGGCGAGGGCCGCGGCCGGCGCGAGGAGCAGGGGGAAGGCCGGCAGCAGGTAGCGCATGGTGTTGCCGAACATCTGCTGGGTGCCGAGGACCGTGATGATCGTGGCCAGCGTGTAGGCGACCAGGACCAGCGGGGGCTTCTTGCGCAGCATCAGGGCGATCAGGAAGGGCAGCGCCAGGACCAGCTGGAGGGAGAGCAGGTCCGGGGTGGAGAAGGCGAAGACGTAGTCGCCCTTGCCGACGGCGAGGTTGCGCAGCACGTCCAGGGTGTAGGCGCCGTAGTCGAAGAAGTGCGCCCAGCCCTCGCGCTGGAGCGTGAAGTACGCGGTGGCCTCGCCGGTGCGGTAGCCGACCCAGGCGATGTAGCCGAGCAGGCCGAGCGGCGCCACGACCATGGCGTACACCGGGCCCCGTACGCCGTGCTCGCGCCGGGAGGCCGGCCGGGCCAGGGTCACCAGGGCGGCCAGGCCCACGGCGCCTATGAGGACGGCGGACGTCGGCCGGTTCAGGCCCGCGGTGAAGGCCAGCAGCCCGGCCGTCACCCAGCGCCCGGTCATCACCGCGTAGCAGGCCCAGGCGGCGATGGCGACGAACAGGGACTCGGAGTACACGGCCCACTCGACGCCCGCGCCGGGCGCGACGGCCCACAGCCCGGCGGCGATCGTGCCCGCGCGGGCCCCGGCCACGAGGCGGACCACGGCGAAGATGCCCGCGGCCGCGACGAACGAGCAGACGACGGAGACGAGGATGCCGGCGCCGTACAGCCCGAGGCCGGTGACCTCCGAGACCATGCGGATCAGCGCCGGGTAGAGCGGGAAGAAGGCGACCGAGTTCTGCTGGACGGTGAACAGGCCGTCGCCGCCGAGCCGTACCAGGGAGGGGCTGTAGCCGTGCTCGGCGACCTGGAGGTACCACCAGCCGTCCCAGGTGGCCAGCACGTCCCACCAGTGGGCGCCCCCGCCGAAGCGCGGGTTCTTGCCCTCGTAGTCACCGGCGTACTCCAGCAGCGACGCGAAGACCGCGAGGCCGACGAGCTTGGTGACGCCGTACAGGGCCAGTGCGGGCAGGTAGGGGCGGGCGCGGTCGGGGAGGACGGGACGCCAGGTCCGCCAGGAGCGCTCCGGACGGTCCTCGGACTGCCCGTCCGGTGCGCCGGCGGGCCTGTCGGTCACCGTGTCGTCGGCAGCCGTGTCCATGGCTGTCATCCCCCTCGGTCCGTGCTCAAGCGTCAATTGCTGCCATAAGATCGCACAAGAGTCGCACATCTGTGCTCAGGATCAGGGTGAGGGGAGGCGCGGTGCCCGAGGAACGGGACGCGGAGCAGCACGGACCGGTCGTGCTGTCGGTCGTCATACCGATGTACAACGAAGAAGAAGTCCTCCCCGCGCTGGTCAGCCGACTGCGCCCGGTCCTGACGGAGCTGGGCGTCGCCCACGAGGTCGTGGCGGTCGACGACGGCAGCGGGGACCGTACGGCGGAGCTGCTCGCCGCCTTCCGGCTGGGCTGGCCGGAGCTGCGTGTGGTCGCGCTGCGGCGCAACTCCGGGCACCAGGCGGCCCTCACGGCCGGCCTGGACCGGGCCGTGGGCACCTACGTGGTCAGCCTCGACGCCGATCTCCAGGACCCGCCGGAGAAGATCCCCGACATGCTGGCGCTGGCCCGTGCCGAGGGCCTCGACATCGTCTACGGCGTCCGCGACGACCGCAGCAGCGACTCCGGGTTCAAGCGGTGGACGGCGGGCTGCTACTACCGGCTGATGCGGCGCCTCGCGGGTCCCTCGGTCCCGGCCCAGGCGGGGGACTTCCGGCTGCTCAGCCGGGCCGCCGTCGACGCCCTGAAGGCCCTGCCGGACCAGCAGCGGGTCTACCGGCTCCTGGTGCCCTGGCTGGGCTTCCCGAGCGGGCAGGTGACGTACGAGCGCGCTCCGCGTACGGCGGGGCGCACCAAGTACCCGCTGGGGAGGATGATCCGGCTCGGGGTCGACAGCGTCACCGGCTTCTCCGCCGCCCCGCTGCGCATCGCCACCTGGCTGGGCGCCGGCGCGTTCGTCGTCTGCCTGGGGCTGCTGGTCTACACCCTCACCGCCTTCGCGCTGGGCCGGACGGTGCCGGGCTGGACCTCCCTGTTCACCGGCATCGTGTTCATCGGCGGGGTGCAGCTGATCTGCGTCGGTCTGCTGGGCGAGTACGTGGGGCGCATCTACACGGCCGTGCAGAACCGGCCGACGTACTTCGTCCGGCACGACACGGCGGCGCCGACCGCGCCCTCGGCGGGGCCGGCGTCCCCGGTACCGGGGCAGGGCGCGGCCGGGGAGAACGGGGTGCGGGTGCCCGCCCCCAGGGCCTGAGGCGCCCGGCGCCGAACGGTACGTACCGGGACGGAAAGGGTGGCGCTGTCGGTCCAGCGCATTTGTTTTGACCGCAGCGAATGCGATAGGTACGCTCAGACCTTGTGCCTGGGGTGTGCCCTGGCTCCCGTGCGTGCCTTCCCACCGCGATGGGGGTCTTCACCGGCCACCGTGATCCGCGCTCCTTCCGCTTTGGCGGCAAGAGTCCGCGGCTCCGACACACCCGACCGCGTGGGTCGGAAAAGTTCCAGGTTAGCTTCACCATTCGGCACACAGAAACCGGAGAAGTAGTGCCTACGATCCAGCAGCTGGTCCGGAAGGGCCGGCAGGACAAGGTCGAGAAGAACAAGACGCCCGCACTCGAGGGTTCGCCCCAGCGTCGCGGCGTCTGCACGCGTGTGTTCACGACCACCCCGAAGAAGCCGAACTCGGCCCTGCGTAAGGTCGCGCGTGTGCGTCTGACCAGCGGGATCGAGGTCACCGCTTACATTCCGGGTGAGGGGCACAACCTGCAGGAGCACTCCATCGTGCTCGTGCGCGGCGGCCGTGTGAAGGACCTGCCGGGTGTTCGCTACAAGATCATCCGCGGTTCGCTTGACACCCAGGGTGTGAAGAACCGCAAGCAGGCCCGCAGCCGCTACGGCGCCAAGAAGGAGAAGTAAGAATGCCTCGTAAGGGCCCCGCCCCGAAGCGCCCGGTCATCATCGACCCGGTCTACGGTTCTCCTCTGGTGACCTCCCTGATCAACAAGGTGCTGCTGAACGGCAAGCGCTCCACCGCCGAGCGCATCGTCTACGGCGCCATGGAGGGCCTGCGCGAGAAGACCGGCAACGACCCGGTCATCACGCTGAAGCGCGCTCTCGAGAACATCAAGCCGACCCTCGAGGTCAAGTCCCGCCGTGTCGGTGGTGCGACCTACCAGGTCCCGATCGAGGTCAAGCCGGGCCGTGCGAACACGCTCGCCCTGCGCTGGCTGGTCGGTTACTCCCGCGCCCGTCGCGAGAAGACCATGACCGAGCGTCTGCTGAACGAGCTCCTCGACGCCTCCAACGGCCTGGGTGCCGCTGTGAAGAAGCGCGAGGACACGCACAAGATGGCCGAGTCCAACAAGGCCTTCGCGCACTACCGCTGGTAGTCGCTACCCACATCGAGACCGAGAGAAGACTGAAGCCTTATGGCTACCACTTCACTTGACCTGGCCAAGGTCCGCAACATCGGGATCATGGCCCACATCGACGCGGGCAAGACGACCACCACCGAGCGGATCCTGTTCTACACCGGTGTGTCGTACAAGATCGGTGAGGTCCACGACGGCGCCGCCACGATGGACTGGATGGAGCAGGAGCAGGAGCGTGGCATCACGATCACGTCTGCTGCGACCACCTGTCACTGGCCGCTCGAGGACAACGACTACACGATCAACATCATCGACACCCCGGGGCACGTCGACTTCACCGTCGAGGTGGAGCGTTCCCTGCGTGTGCTCGACGGTGCCGTGACCGTGTTCGACGGTGTCGCCGGTGTCGAGCCGCAGTCCGAGACGGTGTGGCGTCAGGCCGACCGCTACGGCGTGCCGCGCATCTGCTTCGTCAACAAGCTGGACCGCACCGGCGCCGAGTTCCACCGCTGCGTGGAGATGATCTCGGACCGCCTGGGCGCCCAGCCGCTCGTCATGCAGCTCCCGATCGGTGCCGAGGCCGACTTCAAGGGCGTCGTGGACCTGGTCCGCATGAAGGCGCTCGTGTGGTCCGCCGAGGCGGCCAAGGGCGAGATGTACGACACCGTCGACATCCCGGCCACGCACACCGAGGCCGCCGAGGAGTGGCGCGGCAAGCTGGTCGAGGCCGTCGCGGAGAACGACGAAGAGATCATGGAGATGTTCCTCGAGGGCCAGGAGCCCACCGAGGAGCAGCTGTACGCCGCGATCCGTCGTGTCACCATCGCGTCCGGCAAGTCCAGCGACACCACGGTCACCCCGGTGTTCTGCGGCACCGCGTTCAAGAACAAGGGCGTCCAGCCCCTGCTCGACGCGGTCGTGCGCTACCTGCCGACCCCGCTCGACGTCGAGGCCATCGAGGGCCACGACGTCAAGGACCCCGAGGTCGTCGTCAAGCGCAAGCCGTCCGAGGACGAGCCGCTGGCCGCGCTCGCGTTCAAGATCATGAGCGACCCGCACCTCGGCAAGCTCACCTTCGTCCGGGTCTACTCGGGCCGCCTGGAGTCCGGCACCGCGGTGCTGAACTCCGTCAAGGGCAAGAAGGAGCGCATCGGCAAGATCTACCGCATGCACGCCAACAAGCGTGAGGAGATCGAGTCGGTGGGCGCCGGCGACATCGTCGCCGTCATGGGCCTGAAGCAGACCACCACCGGTGAGACGCTGTCCGACGACAAGAACCCGGTGATCCTGGAGTCCATGGACTTCCCGGCGCCGGTCATCCAGGTCGCCATCGAGCCCAAGTCGAAGGGCGACCAGGAGAAGCTGGGCGTCGCGATCCAGCGCCTCGCCGAGGAGGACCCGTCGTTCCAGGTCCACTCGGACGAGGAGACGGGCCAGACCATCATCGGTGGTATGGGCGAGCTGCACCTCGAGGTGCTGGTCGACCGCATGCGCCGTGAGTTCAAGGTCGAGGCCAACGTCGGCAAGCCGCAGGTCGCGTACCGTGAGACGATCCGCAAGACCGTCGAGCGCGTGGACTACACCCACAAGAAGCAGACCGGTGGTACCGGTCAGTTCGCCAAGGTGCAGATCGCGATCGAGCCGATCGAGGGCGGCGACGCCTCGTACGAGTTCGTGAACAAGGTGACCGGTGGCCGCATCCCGAAGGAGTACATCCCTTCGGTGGACGCCGGTGCTCAGGAGGCCATGCAGTTCGGCATCCTGGCCGGCTACGAGATGACGGGCGTCCGCGTCACGCTCATCGACGGTGGCTACCACGAGGTCGACTCCTCCGAGCTCGCCTTCAAGATCGCCGGTTCGCAGGCCTTCAAGGAGGCCGCGCGCAAGGCTTCGCCCGTGCTCCTGGAGCCGATGATGGCCGTCGAGGTCACCACGCCCGAGGACTACATGGGTGAGGTCATCGGCGACATCAACTCCCGCCGTGGCCAGATCCAGGCCATGGAGGAGCGGATGGGTGCCCGCGTCGTGAAGGGCCTCGTGCCCCTCTCGGAGATGTTCGGCTACGTCGGCGACCTCCGCAGCAAGACGTCGGGTCGCGCAAGCTACTCGATGCAGTTCGACTCCTACGCCGAGGTTCCCCGGAACGTCGCCGAGGAGATCATCGCGAAGGCCAAGGGCGAGTAACGGGCTACTCCGTTCAACGGACCCCGTTCACACGCTTTAGGCTTGACCCCGGAGCCTGCAAGGGTCATTCCGTCGCCAACCCGACGGAATGACCCGGGTCCGGGTTTCCCAGCAAAGATCACCTGGCGCCGATGAGTAAGGCGTACCAGAACCACTCTCAGGAGGACCCCCGTGGCGAAGGCGAAGTTCGAGCGGACTAAGCCGCACGTCAACATCGGCACCATCGGTCACATCGACCACGGTAAGACGACCCTCACGGCCGCCATTACCAAGGTGCTGCACGACGCGTACCCGGACCTGAACGAGGCCTCGGCCTTCGACCAGATCGACAAGGCTCCCGAGGAGCGCCAGCGCGGTATCACCATCTCCATCGCGCACGTCGAGTACCAGACGGAGACCCGTCACTACGCCCACGTCGACTGCCCCGGTCACGCGGACTACATCAAGAACATGATCACGGGTGCGGCGCAGATGGACGGCGCCATCCTCGTGGTCGCCGCCACCGACGGCCCGATGCCGCAGACCAAGGAGCACGTGCTCCTGGCCCGCCAGGTCGGCGTTCCGTACATCGTCGTCGCCCTGAACAAGGCCGACATGGTGGACGACGAGGAGATCCTGGAGCTCGTCGAGCTCGAGGTGCGCGAGCTCCTCTCCGAGTACGAGTTCCCGGGCGACGAGCTTCCGGTCGTCAAGGTCTCCGCTCTGAAGGCCCTCGAGGGCGACAAGGAGTGGGGCAACTCGGTCCTCGAGCTCATGAAGGCCGTGGACGAGTCCATCCCGGAGCCCGAGCGCGACGTCGACAAGCCGTTCCTGATGCCGATCGAGGACGTCTTCACCATCACCGGTCGCGGTACGGTCGTCACCGGCCGCATCGAGCGTGGTGTCCTCAAGGTCAACGAGACCGTCGACATCATCGGCATCAAGACCGAGAAGACCACCACCACGGTCACCGGCATCGAGATGTTCCGCAAGCTGCTCGACGAGGGCCAGGCCGGTGAGAACGTCGGTCTGCTCCTCCGTGGCATCAAGCGCGAGGACGTCGAGCGCGGCCAGGTCATCATCAAGCCGGGCTCGGTCACCCCGCACACCGAGTTCGAGGCCCAGGCCTACATCCTGTCGAAGGACGAGGGTGGCCGTCACACCCCCTTCTTCAACAACTACCGTCCGCAGTTCTACTTCCGTACGACGGACGTGACCGGCGTCGTGACCCTCCCCGAGGGCACCGAGATGGTCATGCCGGGTGACAACACCGAGATGAAGGTGGAGCTCATCCAGCCCGTCGCCATGGAAGAGGGCCTGAAGTTCGCCATCCGCGAGGGTGGCCGGACCGTGGGCGCCGGCCAGGTCACCAAGATCAACAAGTAAGCTCCGCTTGCTTGTCCGGTCTCTGACCTGACATGGGCTGATGCCTGAGAGAGGGCCCGCACGACTTCGGTCGTGCGGGCCCTTTCGCATGGGCGGTGGGCGTGGCGATGGGGGCGGGGGCGCTGGGCGTGGACGTCAAGCCGGGTCCCGGCCCTTCACCCGATCGGCGGCATTGCTGGCATATGTGGCTGGCAAGCCCCGTCCCTCTTCTACGTTCGGTGCATGGTCAGTTCATCCCACGAGGCGCTGCACCGGATCTTCCAGGAGGATCCGGCGCTCTTCGCCCGGGCCGTCCGGGCCCTCGGCGTCACCTTCGCCGAACCGGTCTCCGCGGTACCGCTCACGACCGACCTCACCGAGAACCGCCCGGTGGAGCGACGTGTGGACACGCTGCTGCGCATGGAGACGAGCGACAACGGCAGCTTTCTGCTCGCCGTCGAGTCCCAGGGCAGACAGGACCCCGACAAGCACGCGAGCTGGGCCTACTATCTGGCGCACCTCTACGCCAAGTACGGGTTGCCGCCGGTCCTGCTGGTCGTCTGCGCCGATCGACGCACCGCCTCCTGGGCCGCCCGGCAGGTGGACCTCGGGCCCCCGCAGTGGCCTTCGCTCACCGTGCGCCCGTTGGTCCTCGGGCCCGACCACGTGCCCGTGATCGACAGCCCCGACGAAGCGGCGCGCGACATCCCGCTGACCGTGCTCTCCGCGGCGCTGCACCGCCGGGATCCGGGCGCCGATGCGATACTGAAGGCGCTGGCCTCGGCGTTGAAAGGCCTGTCGGCCGAGGACGAGAGCACGGCAAGCATCTACATCGAACTCACGGAACAAGGACTCGGCAAGACGCCGGCCGCAGACTTCTGGAGGCAGATCATGGCCGCCGACCTTTCCTTCTTCCAGTCGGAGACCGCGCAGAGCCTGCGGGCTGAGGGGCGGGCTGAGGGGCGGGCTGAGGGGCGTGCGGAGGACATTCTGCTGTTGTTGGAGCGGCGGGGTGTTGCGGTGTCGGGTGGTGAGCGGGAGCGCATCGTGGGGTGTGCGGATCTTGAGGTGCTGGGGGTCTGGTTCTCGCGGGCGATCACGGCTGGGTCGGTGGCGGAGGTGTTCGGGCCCGCGGAGGGGGAGTGAGCCGCTTGGCCGCCGACCTTTCCTTCTTCCAGTCGGAGACCGCGCAGAGCCTGCGGGCTGAGGGGCGGGCTGAGGGGCGCGCGGAGGACATTCTGCTGTTGTTGGAGCGGCGGGGTGTTGCGGTGTCGGGTGGTGAGCGGGAGCGCATCGTGGGGTGCGCGGATCTTGAGGTGCTGGGGGTCTGGTTCTCGCGGGCGATCACGGCTGGGTCGGTGGCGGAGGTGTTCGGGCCCGCGGAGGGGTGAGGCGGGACGCCGTGGTGGTCACGGGCGGGTGCCCGCGAGGTGGACCGCGGTACGTCGCAGGGCCAGGGCCGAGGGGATGACCGAGGCGAGCACCGCGAGCACCGCGCAGGCGCCGACGGCCGTGCCGAGGGCCGTCCACGGGACCGCCGGCGTGGGACGTACCGCCAGCAGGCCCAGCGCCACCCACATCCCGGCCAGGTTGAGCCCGGCGACGAGCAGCCCGAGGACCGCGCCGACCGCGACGACCACCAGCGACTCGGCCCCCACCAGGCGCAGTACCTGTCCCCGCGTGGCCCCGGTCAGCCGCAGCGCCGTCAGGTCGCGGACCCGGTCGGAGGTGGCCATCACCATCGTGTTGACCAGCGAGATGCCGGTGTAGAGCAGGGCGATGCCGAGGACCAGCAGCAGACCGAGCCGGGTCGGGCGGTTGGTCTCCGGGTAGGTGGCCGCGACCCACTCGTCCGTGTCGTACACCCGCCCGCCGGCCGAGCGCACCGCCTCGCGCAGCCCGGCGGCCACCGCCCCGCTGTCGGCGCCGTCGGCCAGGGCCACGTCCACCCGGTCGACGAGGGCGCCGGGGGCGTTGGCGGGCGTGACCCAGACGCCGTTGCCGCCGGTGCCGGTGTGCATCACGGCGGCGATGCGCAGGGTCTTCTCGGTGCCGTTCCCCAGCCACACCCGCACGCTTTCGCCCACGGAGTGCCGTTCCCACTCCTCGTTGACGATGAGGGAGCCGTCGTCGAGGTCGGCCGGGTTCCCCGCGGCGAGCGGCAGCCGGGTGGTCGCGGCGAGGGCCGCGGGCCCCCCGACGGCGCGCGCCTCGGACCGGACGAGCGCGACGCCCTCCTCCAGGACGTGGACCGCCCCCGACGAGGTCGGCGAGACGGTGACCCCGGGCACGGCGCGCAGCCGCCGCACGGTCCGTTCGTCGAAGCCCGTGCCGTCCGGCGCGGTGACCACGAAGGCGGCGGCGGTCCGCTCGCGCGTCTCGGTGGCCTTCGCCTCGTTCAGCGTCGCGGTGGCGCCGAGCAGGGAGCCCGCGAGAGCGACCGTCACCAGTACGGGTGCCGCCACGGCCGCCGTGCGGCGCACACCGGCGGCCGCGTTCTCGCGGACCAGCATGCCCGTGGCGCCCGGCAGGCGGGCGGGCAGCCATGCCAGGAGCCGGGCCAGCGGACGCACCACGACCGGCGCGAGCAGCGCCGCCGCGGTGATCAGCAGCATCGGGCGGACGAGGTACGTCTTGCGGTGCAGCAGGTCGCCGGGGTCGTCCACCAGGGCGATGCCGAGCGTCACCAGGGCCGTCAGCAGCAGCGCGAGGCCGCACAGCCACCGGCCCCGGGTCATCGCCCCGGCGTCCACGGCGGCCTCGCGCAGCGCCTCGGTGGGGCCGGTCCGGCCCGCCCGCCAGGACGCCGCGACCACTCCGCACAGGGCGACGAGGAGTCCCGTCCAGAAGGCCATGTGGAACGGCCAGGTGTGGTCGCCGAGGGTGAACCAGGCCGGCGCCAGGCCGGCGTCGACCACCCACGCGACGAGCAGCGGCGCGCCGTACCCGCCGAGTGCGCACCCCGCGGCCGAGGCCGGTACGCCGACCAGCAGGGCCTCGGCGAACACCGTCCGCCGGATCTGGCCCGGCGTCGCGCCCGCCGTGCGCAGCAGCCCGAACTCGCGCCGGCGCTGGGCGACCGTGAAGGCGAACGTGGACGCCACGACGAACACCGAGACGAACGCGGTGACGCCGCCGGCCGTGCCGAACAGGGCGTTCATCGCGGTCAGTGCCTCGCCGTCCCGGCCGGGGTCGGCGTCGGCGTACCGGCGGTCGTCCCCGGTGAGCACCCGGACACCGGCGCTGCCCCGCACCGCGTCCCGTACGGCGGACGGGTCCGCGTCCACCACGAGCTGGAGGCTGACGGGGGACAGCCGGGCGGCACGCGGGTCGGTGAAGAAGACGGCGTCCTCGAACCCGAGGTCGGGGACGGTGCCCACGACCCGCACGGTGCCGCGGTCGGTCCGGACGCGGTCGCCCGGCGCCGCCCAGCCGCCGGTGACGACGACCTCGTCGGCCGTGCGGGGCGCGCGGCCCGCGTCGATCGCGTACGGAGCGAACGGGGCCGTGGACCACGGGTGGCCCACCAGGGAGCGGGGCCCGCCGTCGGCCCGTACCGGGAAGGAGCGGTCCTCGACGACGGTGCCGAGCCGCTCCAGCCGGGCCACGGCCGGAGCCGGCACGGCACGGGGCTGCGTGAGCGCCGCCGTACGGTCGCCGATCGGCGTGGACACCGTCAGGGTGTCCTGGCCCCGGACCACGACCGGCGCGGCGGCGAACCGTTCCGGGGCGCGGTCGGGGGCGTCCGACGAGGAGGCCAGGACCAGTCCCATGACGGTGAGCAGGGCGACGCCCAGCGACAGCGCGACGAAGCTGCCGGTGAAGGCGGCCCAGCGGAAGCGCAGGGTGCGCAGGGCCACGGTCAGCACGGGGTGGCCTCCGGCCGGGGGGTGGGGTGGGCGATGCGGTGGGCGCCGGTTGCGGTGGTGCGGGGGGCGCGGGGAGGTGACGTGCGGCCGAGGCGGCGGGTGTGGGGGGCGGGGGTCAGCACGGGGTGGCCTCCAGGCGGGTCATGCGGGTGGCGATGGCGTCGGCGCCCGCCGCGGTCAGCTCGCCGTGGACCCGGCCGTCGACCAGGAAGACCACGCGGTCGGCGTAGGAGGCCGCGACCGGGTCGTGGGTGACCATGACGACCGTCCGGCCCGCGTCGTCGACCATGCCGCGCAGCAGCGCCAGCACCTCACGCCCGGTCCGTGTGTCCAGGGCACCGGTCGGCTCGTCGCCGAAGAGGATCTCGGGGCGGGTGATCAACGCGCGGGCCAGCGCGACGCGCTGCTGCTGGCCGCCGGACAGCTCCGCGGGCCGGTGCCGGGCCCGGTCGGCGAGGCCGACCCGGGCGAGGACCTCGCGCACCCGGGCCCGGGAGGGGCGGCGGCCGGCCAGGCGCAGGGGGAGCGCGACGTTCTGCGCGGCGGTCAGCGACGGCAGCAGGTTGAACGCCTGGAACACGAACCCGATGCGCTCACGGCGCAGCAGAGTCAGCCGCCGCTCGCTCAGCCCGGTCAGGTCGGTGCCGCCGACGACCACCGCACCCGACGTGGGCCGGTCCAGACCGGCGGCACACTGGAGGAGGGACGACTTGCCCGAGCCCGAGGGGCCCATCACGGCGGTGAACGTGCCCCGGGGGAAGGCGAGGGAGACCTCGTCGAGGGCCGTGACGCCGCTGTCGCCCGACCCGTACCGTCTGCTCACGGAGCACAGCCGGACCGCGTCCACCGCGTCCACCGCGTCGAGCGCACGGGCAGGGTTCGCGCCGACCGCACGGTCATGGCCCGCGTCGAACGCCCGGGCCGTGTTCCTGTTCATCTGTCCCCAATCGTCGGCTTCTCGGCTGGTGACTCCACGAAACCGTCCGCGAGCACCCCGGCGCAGTGCGGCAGGGGCGAGAAAGGGGGTAGGGCCGGCCATACCCCCAGGACGCCCCCTGGACCGATGGCCCGGTCGTGCGCGGGCGACCTACGGTGATCCGCATGCACCCTCGCAACGTGTGGCAGGCCATGTCCGGCCCGGGCCCCGGCTTCCTGCTGTCGGCCTGGCCGTGGCGTGCGGTCGCCTACCTGGCGACCGGGGCGGTGGCCGGTGCCGTGACCCTGGTGGGGGCCGTGACCGCCGTCGCCGTCGGCGGTGTCCTCGCCCTCGTCGTGGTGGGTCTGCCGCTGCTGGTCCTCATCGCCCTCGCGGGCATACCCGTCGCCCACCTGGAGCGCCACCGTCTGCGTCTCGTCGACCGCGACCCCGTACCCGGCCGCCACCGGCAGCCGGCCGCCGCGGGGCTGTGGGCCTGGCTGACCACCCGGCTGCGGGAGCCGGCGACCTGGCGGGAGCTCGGGTACGCGCTGCTGTTCGCCTTCCTGCTCTGGCCGGTGGACGCCCTCGTCCTCGCCGCCGCCCTGGTCCTGCCGCTCTCCACGGTCGCCACGCCGCTGCTGATGGCCACCGTGGGCGACGGCGAGGAGGCGAAGGTCCTCAAGCAGTGGACGGTGACCACCTGGCCGACCGCGTTCGGCGTGGCGCTGCTCGGGCTGCTGCTCCTCGCCGCCGGGGCCTACGCGCTGGGGCTCGCGGCGGGCGCGCGGGCCGAGCTGGCCCGCGTCCTCGTGGGCACCCCGCGCGGCGGTGACCCGGACGACCGGGTCGTCGAACTGACCCGCTCCCGCGTGCGGTTGGTGGACGCCTTCGAGGCCGAGCGCCGCCGGATCGAGCGCGACCTGCACGACGGCGCCCAGCAGCGCCTGGTCGCCCTGACGATGGCCCTCGGTCTGGCCCGCCTGGACGCGCCGCCCGGCCCGCTCGCCGACCAGCTGGCCAAGGCCCACGGGGAGGCGGGGAAGGCGCTCGGGGAACTGCGGGAGCTGATCCACGGCATCCACCCCAAGGTGCTCGCCGACTACGGTCTGGCGGCGGCCGTCGAGGACGCGGCCGACCGGTCCGCCGTCCCCGTGGACGTGCGCCTGGAACTGCCCGGCCGGCTGCCCCAGGCCGTGGAGGCCGCCGCCTACTTCGTGGTCTGCGAGGCCCTCGCCAACGTCGCCCGGCACAGTGGTGCCGATCGGGCGGAGGTGACCGGCGGGCACCGCGACGGACGGCTGTTCCTGGCGGTCCGCGACGACGGCCGGGGCGGCGCGGAGGCCGGGGCGGGCAGCGGACTGACCGGGCTCGCCGACCGGGTGTCCGTACTGGATGGCAGACTCGCCCTGTCCAGTCCGCCGGGCGGACCGACCCTGTTGCGTGTGGAGATCCCGTGCGAGTGGACCGAACGCTTCGCGTAGTGCTGGCCGAGGACAGCGTGCTGCTGCGGGACGGCCTGGTCGGCCTGCTCGGCCGCTGTGGGCACGAGGTGGTGGCGGCCGTCGGCGACGCGGAGGCACTCGTCGCGGCGGTGGAGGAGCACACCCCGGACATCGTCGTGACGGACGTCCGGATGCCGCCCGCCTTCCAGGACGAGGGCCTGCACGCGGCGGTGCGGCTGCGCGAGAAGCGCCCCACCCTGCCCGTCCTCGTCCTGAGCCAGTACGTGCAACGGGCCTACGCCGCCGAACTGCTCGACTCCGGCGACGGCACGGGCGTGGGCTACCTGCTGAAGGACCGCGTCGGCCAGGTCGAGGAGTTCGTCGACGCGCTGACCGAGGTCGCGGCCGGCGGCACGGTCGTCGATCCCGAGGTGGTCCGCCAGTTGCTGCGCCGCCGCCGGGACCCTCTGGAGCGGCTCAGCCCGCGCGAGCGGGAGGTGCTGGCCCTGATCGCCGAGGGCAGGTCCAACGGGGCCATCGCCCGCGAACTCGTCGTCTCCGAGGCGGCCGTCGGCAAGCACGTCGGCAGCATCCTCACCAAGCTCGACCTGCCCCCGGCGGACGGGACGCACCGCAGGGTGCTGGCGGTGCTGGCGTTCCTGCGGGGCTGAACCGGTGGGCGCGCGCCGCCGCCCCGCGCCCGAGGCGCAGGACGGACGCGACCGGGCCCGGGCGCTCTCCCACTGCGCACCCGGGCCCGTCCCCGACATCCCCGGGTCGTCGCCCGGGGACCGTCCCCCGTGGGTTCCTCAGCCGCTCACACCCGCTGCCACAGCGCCGGTACGTTCGACGGCTCCCAGCCCCGCTGGGCCTGGTGGCCCTGGAGGCAGCGGTAGGTGGCGCCGCCGTACGTCACCGTGTCGCCCGGCTGGTAGACGGTGCCGGCCGCCCAGGTGCCGCCGGGCTCCTCGGGCTCGCCCGGGTCCTCGCCGCCGCCACCGGTCGTCTTCAGGGTGAGGCCGTAGTTCTGGAGCAGCGGGTTGATCGGCTGGAAGTACGTCGTCCCGCCGCTGCGGCAGTCGCCCGAGCCGCCCGAGGTGACGCCCTGCGCCTGGCTGCCGGAGATGTAGGAGCCGCCCGAGTCGCCGGGCTCGGCGCACACCGTGGTGCGGGTGACGCCCGTGATGGTGCCCTCCGGGTAGGTGACGCTGGTGTTGTGCTGCTGGACGGTGCCGCAGTGCCAGCCGGTGGTGGAGCCGGAGCGGCACACGGACGCGCCGACCGGGGCCTGGGTCGACCCGGCGACCTGCACGTTCTGCCCGCCCGCGCCGCTGACGTACGGGGTGGCCGTCCACTGGGAGTTGGTGGCCACCCACGCCATGTCGCGGCCCGGGAAGACCGAGCCCTGGAAGGTGCCCTGGGCCACCCGGTTGGCGCCGCTGGTGCTCGCGCCCGCCCGTCCGCAGTGACCCGCGGTGGCGTAGCCCTGCTGGGTGCCCTTGGTGACCGGGAAGCCGATCGAGCAGCGTCCGCTGTTGTTGATGTAGTACGCCTCGCCGCCGCGCAGGTCGTACAGCGGGCGGGGCCGCTCGGCCGACTTCTCGACGCGGACGGGCCCGGCGTCGACCCCGGCCGCGTCGAGCAGGGCGCGGGCCGCGGCGGGGTGCGGGGCCCGCACGGTGACCGTGTTGGCGCGTACGTCGACGTACCGCACGGGCGCGGCGGCGCTGTCCCGGGCGGCGACGGCACGGTCGACACGGGCCTTGGCCGCGTCCAGGTCGGCGAGCGAGTGCCGTACGACCTCCGCCACCGCGCCCTCGGCCTCGATCGCCGCCACGTCGCCCGCGTCCGTGGTCGCCACGGTCAGCGTGCCGGACTCGGCGCCGCGCACCCACGCGCCCGCGAAGTCGGCGCCGAGCGCGGCCCGGAGCCGTCCCGCGGTGGCGCCCGCGTCCGCCTCGTTGGCGAGCCGGAGCACCGCCTGCCGCCGGTCGAGGCCGAGGTCGCGTTCCATGGCCCGGAGCAGCGCGGGCGGTGCGGTGTCGGTGCGCAGGGACTCGGCCGCGGTGGGCGCCGCGTCGGCGGGGGCCGTCCCGGCGCTCGCGGAGCCGCTGAGCCCGGCCACGAGCAGGGCGGCCGTCGCGGCGACGGCGGCGCCCACGGCTCTGGTGTGTCGGTGGGGCATGGGGGATCTCCTCGGTCTCGGTGGGGAGGTCCCGAAACCGTAGGGAGGGCCGACCGGCGGCCATAAGCCGTCGGTCGACCCTCCCTACGGTGTTATGGAAGGCGTCTGCGGGTCAGGGCACCCGGTTCGCCGCCATCCACTGCGTGTAGCTGTCGCTGCCCGCCGCCACGCCCGCGTGGGCCATGCGCGCCTGCGCCAGCACGGTGGCGGCGATGTCCTGCCGCTGCGCCACCGCATGCCAGCCGAGCAGGTGCCGCCAGGCCAGCGGAGTGCCGGTGAGCGGACGGGTGACGATGCCGGGCGTGGTCGGGAAGGTCGCCCGGCACAGGCCCACCGCCCGCCCCACCTGCACCAGGTGCACGAGGGACGCGGTGTCCGTCTCGTACATGCGGCGCGGGGTGAACCCGGCGCGGGTGCAGGACGCGGTGAAGCAGTCACCGAAGCAGCCGTCGCCGGGCACGCAGGCCCACTCCTCGCCCGCCAGCTCGGTCAGGCCGACCTCGGGCCGGTGGGCGAGCGCATGTCCCTCGGGCACCATGACGAAGACCGGGTCGACGGCGACCTCCCGCCAGACCAGCCCCTCGGCGCCGGGCGGGGAGGCGGAGCCGCAGGTCCCGGCCAGGGCGAAGTCCAGCCGCCCCTCGGCCAGTTGTTCGGCCAGCGCCCGTTCCGACCAGGAGGTGCAGGTCGTCATGCGGGTGTCCGGCGCCACGTCCGCGAGCCGGTCCACCAGGGCGCCCAGCAGGGGCCCGTGCGTGCCGCCCAGCCGCAGGTGCCGCGCGGTACGGGGCGCCCGCGCGAACCGCGCCGCCTCCTGCTGCAACTCGGTCACCGCGGGCAGCACGATCCGGCTGCGCTCCAGCACCAGCTCGCCCAGCGCGGTGGCCCGCACGCCGTGCCGGCCGCGCACGAACAGCGCGCCGCCCAGCGCCCGTTCGATCCGCTTGAGCTGAGCGCTCAGCGCGGGCTGCGCGAGACCGAGCGCCGTCGCCGCCCTGGTGAGGCTGCCGGCGTCGGCGATGGCCCGGACCGTCCTGAGATGCCGCAACTCCAGCTCCATAAGGGGAGCTTGCGTCGGGGGAGGGGCGGGGGCAAGGGGTTGGTCCGGACCTGTGACGGTGCGCTGCCGACCGGAGCGCGGGAACGCAGGTGAGGGCCGTGCCCGCGGTCGTGCTTCAGGTCGTGCCGACGAGCTGTGACACCCACTCCGGCCTGGACGGCCGGGTCGAGCTGCTGAAGTTCCCGGACGGCACGGCGGTCGGGCCGGCTTTCATCGAGCGACTGCCGGGAGAAACATGATCCGCAAGACCACTGCCGGGGACGCCTCCGAGCCGGCGTGGTTCCAGAGCACTCACAGCGGCGGAAACGACGGCGAGTCCTGCGTCGAGATCGCGACCACCCCCGCCACCGTCCACGTCCGCGACTCCGAGCACGACGACGCCGGCCCCCGCCTCGCCCTCACCCCGAGCGCCTGGACGCACTTCCTCCCGTACGCCTCGCAGGGCTGACGACCTCCTGCGTCCCCACCACCGCCAGCAGCTCCAGCAGCCCCGCGCTCTCCGTCCCCACGGCCGGGGTGAACCACAGCAGCCGCTGGCGCCCGTCCTCGCTGAACAGGTTGAGGCAGTTGACCTCGATGACGCCGAGCGTGGGGTGCACGATCCGTTTCCGGTCGTCCCGTCGGAAGGCCACGTCGTGGTCGGCCCACAGCGCGGCGAACTCGGGGGAGACGCCGAGCAGCGTACGGATCATGGAGGTGACCTCCGGATCCTTCGCGTCCCTCCTCGCCGCCGCGGCCCGCAGGTCGGCGACGAAGGCGCGGGACTGGCCCTCGTGGTCGGCCTCGGGATGCAGGCGCCGCGCCTCGGGCTCGGTGAACCACCGGTGCACGAAGCTGGCCCTGGGTCCCGTCAGACCGGACTGGTCCCCGACCAGTGCCACGGCCAGCGGATTCTGCACCAGAGTGACGTGCAGGTCGGTGATCACCTGGGCGGGGGTCGAGGGCATGCGGCCGAGCAGGTCGAGCATGCCGGGATGCACGTGCGAGGCGGCGCCGCCCTGCACGGGCACCGGGCGGTCGGCGAGCCGGTAGAGGTAGTCGCGCTCGTCGGCGGAGAGCCGCAGTGCCCTCGCCGGCGCGGCGACCATCTGCTCGGACGGCTGGGACCCGGCGCCGCGCTCCAGCTCGTTGTAGTAGTCCACCGACGCCCCGGCGAGCTGGGCGACCTCCTCGCGCCGCAGCCCCGGCACCCGGCGCCGCGGTCCGGCCGGGAACCCGACGTCGGCCGGCCGGATGCGCTCCCGACGCGACCGCAGGAACGCTCCCAGCTCGGCGTACTTCACAGCGCTCATGCCGTCCATTCTGCGCCGGGCCGGGACCGTGACCCAGGGGATGGCGTCCCCTGGCTCCGCCGCCGCGCGCCGCGCATCGTGGAGGCATGACTCCGAACACGCCACCGAACACGACCCCGAGCACCACCCCGAACACGCAGCAGCACACCCCGGAACCGCCGCCGTCGGGCTCCCGGGTCGCCGTCGTCACCGGCGGATCACGCGGCATCGGACGGGCGGTCTCGCTCCGGCTCGCCCAGGACGGCCTCGCGGTCGTCGTGAACTACGCCCGCGACGCGGGCTCCGCCGACGAGACGGTGACGGCGATCACCGAGGCAGGCGGGCGGGCGATCGCCGTCCGGGCCGACGTGGCGGAGGAGAAGGAGGTCGCGGCCCTGTTCGACCGGGCGGAGGACGAGTACGGCGGTGTCGACGTGGTGGTGAACTCGGCGGGGCGGATGACCCTGTCGACCATCGCCGACCTCGACCTGGCGGCCCTGGACGCCATGCACCGCACCAACATCCGCGGCGCCTTCGTCGTCGCCCAGCAGGCGGCCCGGCGGCTGCGGGCGGGCGGTTCCTTCGTGGGCTTCTCGACCTCCGTGGTCGGCGCACAGTTCCCGACCTACGGGGCGTACACGGCGAGCAAGGGCGCCGTGGAGGCCATGGTCCTGATCATGGCGCGCGAGCTGCGCGGCCGGGACGTGACGGTGAACGCCGTGGCCCCCGGTCCCACGGCCACGGACCTGTTCCTCACCGGCAAGACCCCCGAGCAGATCGAGCAGCTCGCCAAGACCCCGCCCCTGGAGCGGCTGGGCACCCCGGAGGACATCGCCGCCGTGGTCGCCTTCCTCGGCAGCCCCGCCGGCCACTGGGTGAACGGACAGGTCCTGCGGGCCAACGGGGGCCTGGTCTGATGCCCTTCGCCCACTTCAAGGTCCCCGCGGGCACCGTCACTGCCGAGGACAAGCGGAAGATCGTCGAACGCACCACCGACCTGTACGCGGAGATCTACGGCGAACGGGCCCGCCCCACCACCGTCGTCCTCGTCGACGAGGTCGCCGACGGCGGCTGGGGCGTCGCCGGGAACGTCCTCACCGCCGAGATGCTCAACGGGGACGGGAGCGGGGACGGGGACGGGGGCGGGGGCGGGGCGTGACCCGGGTGCGGGAGGCGGTGGGGCCGAGCACGTCGGGCTCCCTTCACCCCTTATGATCCCGAGAAGCCGATATGTGAGGTACGCGTCTCACATAGTGGTCGCGCCCGAGACGCCACCCTGGCCAGGGTGTTTACATGCGCGTAACACTTACGTGTCCCTGCGCGCGGCAACGGCGCCGAGCGCCCCTCACCGGACGGGACCGGAACGCCGACCCCGGCGTTGCCGCCCGGCCCCGGTGTCCGCCGTGCCAGAAAGGGCTTCCGTGACGACGCGATCCGCATCGACGAACACGCTCGACCACCTCCTCACCGAGATCGAACACCGCAACCCCGCCCAGCCCGAGTTCCTCCAGGCCGCCCACGAGGTGCTGGAGACGCTCGCGCCGGTGCTCGCGGCCCGCCCCGAGTACGCGGAGCCGGGCCTCGTCGAGCGGCTGGTCGAGCCCGAGCGGCAGGTGATCTTCCGGGTGCCGTGGCAGGACGACCGGGGCCGCGTCCACGTCAACCGCGGCTTCCGCGTCGAGTTCAACAGCGCGCTGGGCCCGTACAAGGGCGGTCTGCGCTTCCACCCCTCGGTCAACCTGGGCGTCATCAAGTTCCTGGGCTTCGAGCAGATCTTCAAGAACGCGCTGACCGGACTCGGCATCGGCGGCGGCAAGGGCGGCAGCGACTTCGACCCGCACGGGCGCAGTGACGCGGAGGTCATGCGGTTCTGCCAGTCGTTCATGACGGAGCTGTACCGGCACATCGGCGAGCACACGGACGTCCCGGCCGGTGACATCGGCGTCGGCGGCCGCGAGATCGGCTACCTGTTCGGCCAGTACCGCCGGATCACCAACCGCTGGGAGGCCGGCGTTCTCACCGGCAAGGGCGCGGGCTGGGGCGGCTCGCTGATCCGCCCGGAGGCCACCGGCTACGGCAACGTCCTCTTCGCGGCGGCCATGCTGCGCGAGCGCGGCGAGGACCTGGAGGGCCAGACGGCCGTCGTCTCCGGCTCCGGGAACGTGGCGATCTACACGATCGAGAAGCTGGCCGCCCTCGGCGCGAACGCCGTGACCTGCTCGGACTCCTCCGGGTACGTCGTCGACGAGAAGGGCATCGACCTCGACCTGCTCAAGCAGATCAAGGAGGTCGAGCGCGGCCGCGTCGACACCTACGCCGAGCGCCGGGGCTCCTCCGCCCGCTTCGTGCCCGGCGGACGGGTCTGGGAGGTCCCCGCCGACATCGCCCTCCCGTCGGCCACGCAGAACGAGCTGGACGAGACCGACGCCGCGACGCTCGTGCGCAACGGCGTGAAGGCCGTCTCGGAGGGCGCGAACATGCCGGCCACCCCCGGGGCCGTCCACCTCCTCCAGCGCTCCGGCGTCGCCTTCGGCCCCGGCAAGGCGGCCAACGCGGGCGGCGTCGCCGTCAGCGCCCTGGAGATGGCCCAGAACCACGCGCGTACGTCCTGGACCGCGGAGCGGGTGGAGGAGGAACTGACCGCCATCATGAACAACATCCACACCACCTGCCACGAAACCGCCGCCCGCTACGGCGCCCCCGGCGACTACGTCACGGGTGCGAACATCGCGGGCTTCGAGCGCGTCGCGGACGCGATGCTGGCGCAGGGGGTCATCTGAGCCGCGGGGGCACGCCCACCCTCCCGGAGTGCGGACCGGCGCCCCGGGAGGAAAGGGGCCAAAGCCCCGGGGCCGGAGCGTCCTGAGGCGTGGCAGGTGTGGCCTTCGGTGACGTGGGGTACAGTCATCCGCTTCGATTGGCCAGCGCGGTGCCCCGTATGGCAGACTGGTCGAGTTGCTCGGTCGAGTGCCGATGCTGCGCGCCTCCCGCCGGGGGGACCGGAAGCGAGTCCCACAGTACTCGTCGCCCCACGCATTACATCGAGAGGTGTAGGGGCGGACGTACGGGAATCTTCCGGGAAGTGTCAGCGGGGTACCGGCCAGGCACCCGGTGGGCCTCTCGCCCCCGGTCCGCGGTTCCGGAAGGGCCCGCACCTCCCAGAGCAGGGATGTTCGAACAAGGGACATCTGTGTCAGCGAGAGTGCGACACGCCCGACCGCGTGGGTCGGAGGGTGAGGGAGTACCAGGGGCCACCGGGTCCAGAGCGTTACGAGAGACAGGACTACTGAGTAGCCATGGCGGGACAGAAGATCCGCATCCGGCTCAAGGCCTACGACCACGAGGTCATCGACTCTTCGGCGAAGAAGATCGTCGAGACGGTGACTCGCACTGGTGCGTCGGTCGCGGGCCCGGTGCCGCTGCCCACTGAGAAGAACGTGTACTGCGTCATCAAGTCGCCGCACAAGTACAAGGACTCGCGCGAGCACTTCGAGATGCGCACGCACAAGCGCCTGATCGACATCCTCGACCCGACCCCCAAGACCGTTGACTCTCTGATGCGACTCGACCTCCCGGCCGGTGTCGACATCGAGATCAAGCTCTGAGGGCGGTGATCTGAAGATGACCAAGCAGATCAAGGGCATCCTGGGCGAGAAGCTCGGCATGACGCAGGTGTGGGACGAGAACAACCGTGTTGTTCCGGTCACCGTCGTCAAGGCCGGCCCCAACGTCGTCACCCAGGTCCGCACGAACGACGTCGACGGCTACGAGTCGGTCCAGATCGCCTTCGGCGAGATCGACCCGCGCAAGGTGAACAAGCCCCTCAAGGGCCACTTCGCCAAGGCCGACGTCACCCCCCGTCGTCACCTCGTCGAGATCCGTACCGCTGGTGCCAGCGAGTACACCCTCGGCCAGGAGATCACCGCTGAGACCTTCGAGTCCGGCGTGAAGGTCGACGTCACCGCGAAGAGCAAGGGCAAGGGCTTCGCCGGCGTCATGAAGCGCCACAACTTCAAGGGTGGCAAGGCGTCGCACGGTGCCCACCGTGTGCACCGCATGCCCGGATCCATCGGTGGCTGTGCCACCCCCGGCCGTGTCTTCAAGGGCATGCGCATGGCGGGTCGCATGGGCAACGAGCGGGTCACCACCCAGAACCTGACCGTTCACGCCGTTGACGCGGAGAAGGGCCTGCTCCTCATCAAGGGCGCGGTTCCTGGTCCGAACGGCGGCCTCGTCCTGGTCCGCACTGCGGCCAAGGGGGCCTGAGGTAACCGATGAGCACTGTTGACATCCTTTCGCCTGCCGGCGAGAAGACCGGTAGCGTCGAGCTCCCCGCGGAGATCTTCGGCGTGGAGAAGATCAGCATCCCGCTGATCCACCAGGTCGTCGTCGCGCAGAACGCCGCTGCCCGCCAGGGCACGCACAAGACCAAGCGTCGCGGCGAGGTCCGCGGTGGCGGCAAGAAGCCGTACCGCCAGAAGGGCACCGGCCGCGCCCGCCAGGGTTCGACCCGTGCGCCGCAGTTCGCCGGCGGTGGCGTCGTCCACGGCCCGCAGCCGCGTGACTACTCGCAGCGGACCCCGAAGAAGATGAAGGCCGCGGCCCTGCGCCACGCCCTCACCGACCGGGCCCGCCACAACCGCATCCACGTCGTCTCCGGCGTCATCGAGGGCGACAGCCCGTCGACGAAGGCCGCCCGGACGCTGTTCGGCAAGATCTCGGAGCGCAAGAACCTGCTCCTGGTCGCCGACCGCTCCGACGAGGCCGCGTGGCTGTCCGCCCGCAACCTGCCCCAGATCCACATTCTGGAGCCGGGCCAGCTGAACACGTACGACGTTCTCGTCTCGGACGACGTGGTCTTCACCCAGGCCGCTTTCGAGTCCTTCGTGTCCGGCCCCAAGGCTGCTGACACCGAAGGGAGCGAGGCCTGATGGCTACGCGTCACCCGAGCATCGCCTCCAAGGCGGCCAAGGCCGCCAAGGCCGCGCGCGTCGCCAAGGCGCGTCGCCACGAGGCCGAGGGCAAGAACACCGTCGTCACCCCGGCCAGCAAGGCGTTCACGGACCCCCGTGACGTGCTGCTGAAGCCGGTCGTGTCCGAGAAGAGCTACGCGCTCCTCGACGAGAACAAGTACACGTTCATCGTCGCGCCGGGCTCCAACAAGACC
This sequence comes from Streptomyces sp. NPDC047853, assembly GCF_043204535.1. Lineage (NCBI taxonomy): Bacteria > Bacillati > Actinomycetota > Actinomycetes > Kitasatosporales > Streptomycetaceae > Streptomyces > Streptomyces sp. NPDC047853. The sequence continues at coordinate 164,229 of NZ_JBIDCI010000001.1, forward strand.
CAGATCAAGGAAGCCGTCCAGGCGGTCTTCTCGGTCAAGGTCACCGGGGTCAACACGATCAACCGCCAGGGCAAGCGCAAGCGGACCCGCACGGGCTTCGGCAAGCGTGCCGACAGCAAGCGCGCGATCGTGACCCTTGCCGAGGGCGACCGTATCGACATCTTCGGCGGTCCGACCTCCTGACGGAGGTCCGGATCGTCCGGAATCGGACGAGGACTGAGAAATGGGAATCCGCAAGTACAAGCCGACTACGCCGGGCCGTCGTGGCTCCAGCGTCGCCGACTTCGTCGAGGTCACGCGGTCCACGCCGGAGAAGTCGTTGGTCCGCCCCCTGCACAGCAAGGGTGGCCGTAACAACTCCGGTCGTGTGACCGTCCGCCACCAGGGCGGTGGCCACAAGCGCGCCTACCGCGTGATCGACTTCCGTCGCCACGACAAGGACGGCGTGCCGGCGAAGGTCGCGCACATCGAGTACGACCCCAACCGCACCGCGCGCATCGCGCTGCTGCACTACGCGGACGGCGAGAAGCGCTACATCCTCGCCCCGCGCAACCTGCAGCAGGGTGACCGCGTCGAGAACGGTCCCGGGGCCGACATCAAGCCGGGCAACAACCTGGCGCTCCGCAACATCCCGGTCGGTACCACGATCCACGCGATCGAGCTCCGACCCGGTGGCGGCGCCAAGTTCGCCCGTTCCGCCGGTGCCTCCGTGCAGCTGCTCGCGAAGGAGGGCTCGATGGCCCACCTGCGCATGCCGTCCGGAGAGATCCGCCTGGTCGACGTGCGCTGCCGCGCCACCGTCGGCGAGGTCGGCAACGCCGAGCAGAGCAACATCAACTGGGGCAAGGCGGGCCGTAAGCGCTGGCTGGGCGTTCGCCCGACCGTGCGTGGTGTGGTCATGAACCCGGTGGACCACCCGCACGGTGGTGGCGAAGGCCGTACCTCGGGTGGTCGCCACCCGGTGTCCCCCTGGGGCAAGAAGGAAGGCCGTACTCGTTCGCCCAAGAAGGCGTCGAACAAGTACATCGTCCGCCGCCGCAAGACGAACAAGAAGCGCTAAGGACGGGTTGAGATGCCTCGTAGCTTGAAGAAGGGACCCTTCGTCGACGACCACCTGATCAAGAAGGTGGACACGCAGAACGAAGCCGGTACCAAGAACGTCATCAAGACCTGGTCCCGTCGCTCGATGATCGTCCCGGCGATGCTCGGCCACACGATCGCGGTGCACAACGGCAAGACCCACATCCCGGTGTTTGTCACCGAGTCCATGGTCGGCCACAAGCTCGGCGAGTTCTCGCCGACGCGCACCTTCCGGGGTCACGTCAAGGACGACCGGAAGTCGAAGCGCCGCTAGTCAGCGGGGTGTGAAAGATCATGACAAACACTGAAGGGACAACCATGGAAGCCAGGGCCCAGGCGCGGTACATCCGCGTCACGCCCATGAAGGCCCGCCGCGTGGTGGACCTCATCCGTGGCATGGATGCCACGGAGGCTCAGGCGGTCCTGCGTTTCGCCCCGCAGGCCGCGAGCGTGCCGGTCGGCAAGGTGCTGGACAGCGCCATCGCCAACGCCGCGCACAACTACGACCACACCGACGCCGACAGCCTCTTCATTTCCGAGGCCTACGTCGACGAGGGCCCGACCCTGAAGCGGTTCCGGCCGCGCGCCCAGGGCCGCGCCTACCGGATCCGCAAGCGGACCAGCCACATCACCGTGGTCGTCAGCAGCAAGGAAGGAACCCGGTAATGGGCCAGAAGGTAAACCCGCACGGGTTCCGGCTCGGCATCACCACCGACTTCAAGTCGCGTTGGTACGCCGACAAGCTGTACAAGGACTACGTCAAGGAAGACGTCGCCATCCGTCGGATGATGACGTCCGGCATGGAGCGCGCCGGCATCTCCAAGGTCGAGATCGAGCGCACCCGTGACCGCGTGCGGGTGGACATCCACACCGCCCGTCCGGGCATCGTCATCGGCCGCCGCGGCGCCGAGGCCGACCGCATCCGCGGTGACCTGGAGAAGCTGACCGGCAAGCAGGTCCAGCTGAACATCCTCGAGGTCAAGAGCCCGGAGACGGACGCTCAGCTGGTGGCCCAGGCCGTCGCCGAGCAGCTCTCCTCCCGCGTCTCCTTCCGTCGTGCCATGCGCAAGAGCATGCAGGGCACCATGAAGGCCGGCGCCAAGGGCATCAAGATCCAGTGCGGTGGCCGCCTCGGTGGCGCCGAGATGTCCCGCTCGGAGTTCTACCGCGAGGGCCGTGTGCCCCTGCACACGCTCCGCGCGAACGTGGACTACGGCTTCTTCGAGGCCAAGACGACCTTCGGCCGCATCGGCGTGAAGGTCTGGATCTACAAGGGCGACGTCAAGAACATCGCCGAGGTCCGCGCCGAGAACGCCGCTGCCCGCGCCGGCAACCGCCCGGCCCGTGGTGGCAACGACCGCCCGGCCCGTGGTGGCCGCGGTGGCGAGCGTGGCGGTCGCGGTCGCAAGCCGCAGCAGCAGTCCGCGCCGGCTGCCGAGGCCCCCAAGGCCGACGCTCCCGCCGCCGCTGCCGCTCCGGCTGAGAGCACCGGAACGGAGGCCTGACCGACATGCTGATCCCCCGTAGGGTCAAGCACCGCAAGCAGCACCACCCGAAGCGCCGTGGTCAGGCCAAGGGCGGTACGACGGTCGCGTTCGGCGAGTACGGCATCCAGGCCCTCACGCCGGCGTACGTGACCAACCGCCAGATCGAGGCGGCCCGTATCGCGATGACCCGCCACATCAAGCGTGGCGGCAAGGTCTGGATCAACATCTACCCGGACCGCCCGCTCACGAAGAAGCCCGCCGAGACCCGCATGGGTTCCGGTAAGGGTTCCCCCGAGTGGTGGATCGCGAACGTGCACCCGGGCCGGGTCATGTTCGAGCTGTCCTACCCCAACGAGAAGATCGCCCGTGAGGCGCTGACTCGTGCGGCCCACAAGCTGCCGATGAAGTGCCGGATCGTCAAGCGCGAGGCAGGTGAAGCGTGATGTCGGCCGGTACCAAGGCGTCCGAGCTGCGCGAACTGGGTGACGAGGAGCTTCTGGCGAAGCTCCGCGAAGCCAAGGAAGAGCTGTTCAACCTCCGCTTCCAGGCGGCGACGGGTCAGCTCGAGAACCACGGTCGGCTCAAGGCCGTCCGCAAGGACATCGCGCGGATCTACACCCTGATGCGTGAGCGCGAGCTGGGCATCGAGACGGTGGAGAGCGCCTGATGAGCGAGAGCAACGTGACTGAGACCAACACCGAAGCACGCGGCTTCCGCAAGACCCGCGAGGGTCTTGTCGTCAGCGACAAGATGGACAAGACCGTCGTCGTCGCCGTCGAGGACCGCGTCAAGCACGCGCTGTACGGCAAGGTCATCCGCCGTACCAGCAAGCTCAAGGCCCACGACGAGCAGAACGCCGCGGGTGTCGGCGACCGCGTCCTCCTCATGGAGACCCGGCCGCTGTCCGCGACGAAGCGCTGGCGCGTCGTCGAGGTCCTCGAGAAGGCCAAGTAATTTCCTGCGGCATCACCCCGCAGGTCAGTTCCGCCAGGCTCCGGGAGCCGCTCGCTGAGCGGCTCCCGGGGAACCGGCAGACAATCAGGAGATAGACGTGATCCAGCAGGAGTCGCGGCTTCGTGTCGCCGACAACACGGGTGCGAAGGAAGTCCTCTGCATCCGTGTGCTCGGTGGCTCGGGCCGCCGCTACGCGGGTATCGGTGACGTCATCGTCGCCACCGTCAAGGACGCGATCCCCGGTGGCAACGTGAAGAAGGGTGACGTCGTCAAGGCGGTCATCGTTCGCACCGTCAAGGAGCGCCGCCGTCCGGACGGCTCGTACATCCGCTTCGACGAGAACGCCGCCGTCATTCTGAAGAACGACGGCGACCCCCGCGGCACCCGTATCTTCGGCCCGGTGGGCCGTGAGCTGCGCGAGAAGAAGTTCATGAAGATCATCTCCCTCGCGCCGGAGGTGCTGTGAGCATGAAGATCAAGAAGGGCGACCTGGTCCAGGTCATCACCGGTAAGGACAAGGGCAAGCAGGGCAAGGTCATCGCGGCCTTCCCCCGCGAGGACCGCGTCCTGGTCGAGGGTGTCAACCGGGTCAAGAAGCACACCAAGGCCGGGCCGACCGCTCGCGGTTCGCAGGCCGGCGGCATCGTGACCACCGAGGCCCCGATCCACGTCTCCAACGTCCAGCTGGTCGTGGAGAAGGACGGCAACAAGGTCGTCACGCGCGTCGGTTACCGCTTCGACGACGAGGGCAACAAGGTTCGCGTTGCCAAGCGGACGGGTGAGGACATCTGATGGCTACCACCACCACTCCGCGTCTCAAGACGAAGTACCGCGAGGAGATCTCGGGCAAGCTGCGTGAGGAGTTCTCCTACGAGAACGTCATGCAGGTTCCCGGCCTCGTCAAGATCGTGGTCAACATGGGTGTGGGCGACGCCGCCCGCGACTCCAAGCTGATCGAGGGTGCCATCAAGGACCTCACCACGATCACCGGCCAGAAGCCGGCCGTCACCAAGGCCCGCAAGTCCATCGCGCAGTTCAAGCTGCGTGAGGGCCAGCCGATCGGTGCCCACGTCACGCTCCGTGGCGACCGCATGTGGGAGTTCCTGGACCGCACCCTGTCGCTCGCGCTGCCGCGCATCCGCGACTTCCGCGGTCTGTCCCCCAAGCAGTTCGACGGCCGTGGCAACTACACCTTCGGTCTCACCGAGCAGGTCATGTTCCACGAGATCGACCAGGACAAGATCGACCGCACCCGGGGTATGGACATCACCGTGGTGACCACGGCGACCAACGACGCTGAGGGCCGCGCGCTCCTTCGTCACCTCGGCTTCCCCTTCAAGGAGGCGTGAGCGAGATGGCGAAGAAGGCTCTGATTGCCAAGGCTGCTCGCAAGCCCAAGTTCGGTGTCCGCGGCTACACGCGCTGCCAGCGCTGCGGCCGTCCGCACTCCGTCTACCGCAAGTTCGGCCTCTGCCGCGTGTGCCTTCGTGAGATGGCTCACCGTGGAGAGCTGCCGGGCGTGACCAAGAGCTCCTGGTAATCCGGTAATTCCGGGTTATTCAGACTCTCGGTAAGCATCTGGGTCGGCAGGGGCCCGGCTCCGCATGCCTTAGGCTTGTGGGGTTGGGCGTCTGCCGCCCGTACGACTTACTACGCCGTAGGTCCACCGCGCCGCACCCGTCCCGTCTCGGATCGGGGAGAGGGATGGCGCACCAGGAAACCCCGGCGAGAGAGGCCGAAGGCCAATTCATGACCATGACTGATCCGATCGCAGACATGCTTACGCGTCTGCGGAACGCGAACTCGGCGTACCACGACTCCGTGACGATGCCGGCGTCCAAGATCAAGTCTCACATCGCGGAGATCCTCCAGCAGGAGGGCTTCATCACGGGCTGGAAGACCGAGGACGCCGAGGTCGGCAAGAACCTCGTCCTCGAGCTGAAGTTCGGCCCGAACCGTGAGCGCTCCATCGCGGGCATCAAGCGGATCTCCAAGCCCGGTCTCCGGGTGTACGCGAAGTCCACCAACCTGCCCAAGGTGCTGGGTGGCCTCGGCGTGGCGATCATCTCCACGTCCCACGGGCTCCTCACCGACAAGCAGGCCGGCAAGAAGGGCGTAGGCGGAGAAGTCCTCGCCTACGTCTGGTAGCGGAAGGGAACGGAGGAAACAGCTATGTCGCGCATCGGCAAGCTCCCCATCGCGGTTCCCGCCGGCGTGGACGTCACCATCGACGGCCGTACGGTCTCGGTCAAGGGCCCCAAGGGTTCGCTGACTCACACCGTCGTGGCGCCGATCGACATCGCCAAGGGTGAGGACGGCGTGCTGAGCGTCACCCGCCCCAACGACGAGCGTCAGAGCAAGGCCCTGCACGGCCTGTCCCGCACGCTGGTGGCGAACATGATCACCGGCGTGACCCAGGGTTACGTGAAGAAGCTCGAGATCAGCGGTGTCGGTTACCGCGTGCTCGCCAAGGGTTCGAACCTGGAGTTCTCCCTCGGCTACAGCCACCCGATCCTGGTCGAGGCCCCCGAGGGCATCACCTTCAAGGTGGAGTCCCCGACCCGTTTCTCGGTCGAGGGCATCGACAAGCAGAAGGTCGGCGAGGTTGCGGCCAACATCCGCAAGCTGCGCAAGCCCGACCCGTACAAGGCCAAGGGCGTCAAGTACGAGGGCGAAGTCATCCGCCGCAAGGTCGGAAAGGCGGGTAAGTAAGCCATGGCATACGGACAGAAGATCCTCAAGGGCGACGCCTACAAGCGCGCCGCGATCAAGCGCCGTCACATCCGGATTCGCAAGAATCTCTCGGGTACGGCGGAGCGTCCCCGTCTGGTCGTTACCCGCTCGAACCGCCACATCGTGGCCCAGGTGATCGACGACCTCAAGGGTCACACCCTTGCGTCGGCGTCCACCCTGGACACCTCGATCCGTGGTGGCGAGGCGGACAAGTCGGCGCAGGCCAAGCAGGTCGGTGCCCTGGTCGCCGAGCGCGCCAAGGCCGCCGGTGTCGAGGCCGTCGTGTTCGACCGTGGTGGTAACCAGTACGCCGGGCGCATCGCCGCCCTGGCGGACGCCGCCCGCGAAGCCGGACTGAAGTTCTGAGCCGGTTCCGTATCGCTAGCGGAAACAGAGAGAGGTAATTCCAATGGCTGGACCCCAGCGCCGCGGTGGCGGTGCCGGTGGCGGCGAGCGGCGGGACCGGAAGGGCCGTGACGGCGGCGCAGCTGCCGCCGAGAAGACCGCTTACGTTGAGCGCGTCGTCGCGATCAACCGCGTTGCCAAGGTTGTGAAGGGTGGTCGTCGCTTCAGCTTCACCGCGCTGGTCGTGGTGGGCGACGGTGACGGCACCGTGGGTGTCGGATACGGCAAGGCCAAGGAGGTGCCGGCCGCCATCGCCAAGGGTGTTGAGGAGGCCAAGAAGCACTTCTTCAAGGTCCCCCGCATCCAGGGCACCATCCCGCACCCCATCCAGGGTGAGAAGGCTGCCGGCGTCGTGCTGCTCAAGCCCGCGTCCCCCGGTACCGGCGTGATCGCCGGTGGTCCGGTGCGCGCCGTGCTCGAGTGCGCCGGTATCCACGACGTGCTGTCGAAGTCGCTCGGCTCCGACAACCAGATCAACATCGTGCACGCGACCGTGGAGGCCCTCAAGGGCCTGCAGCGTCCCGAGGAGATCGCGGCTCGCCGTGGTCTGCCCCTCGAGGACGTCGCCCCCGCGGCTCTTCTCCGTGCACGTGCCGGGGCGGGTGCGTAATCATGGCGCAGCTCAAGATTACGCAGGTCAAGTCCTACATCGGCAGCAAGCAGAACCACCGTGACACCCTGCGTTCCCTTGGTCTCAAGGGCATCAACACGCAGGTCGTCAAGGAGGACCGCCCCGAGTTCCGCGGCATGGTGCACACCGTCCGCCACCTCGTGACGGTCGAGGAGGTCGACTGATCATGGGTGAGCAGAACCCGCTCAAGATCCACAACCTCCGTCCCGCCCCGGGCGCCAAGACCGCCAAGACCCGTGTGGGTCGTGGTGAGGCGTCGAAGGGTAAGACGGCCGGTCGTGGTACCAAGGGCACCAAGGCCCGTTACCAGGTTCCGGAGCGCTTCGAGGGTGGCCAGATGCCCCTCCACATGCGTCTCCCGAAGCTGAAGGGCTTCAAGAACCCGTTCAAGACCGAGTTCCAGGTCGTGAACCTCGACAAGCTGGCCGCGCTGTACCCCGAGGGTGGCGAGGTCACCGTCGAGGGCCTGGTGGCCAAGGGTGCCGTTCGCAAGAACAGCCTCGTCAAGGTCCTCGGCCAGGGCGAGATCTCCGTGGCGCTGCAGGTGACGGTCGACGCCGTCTCCGGCTCCGCCAAGGAGAAGATCACCGCCGCCGGCGGTACCGTCACCGAGCTCGTCTGAACCCTTCAGGCGTCTCGATGACATGAGCGATCCCGACCGGGGATGCCCCACAAAAGGGGTATCCCCGGTTGGTCGTTCCAAGGAAAGTACTCCCGCCGGTAAGGTGGCCTGCGCTGCCCTCTTTCACGGGTGCGTCACATGGGGCACCCTGGGCGGCAGTTGACCGTTACTTACTTAGTCGTCAGTCGAATCCTCAAGACCGTCACCCTTGACGCAGTAGCGCGGGGGTCGCAGGAGGCACCGTGCTCACCGCGTTCGCCCGGGCGTTCAAGACGCCCGACCTGCGCAAGAAGCTGCTCTTCACGCTCGGCATCATCGTGGTGTACCGGCTCGGTACCCACATCCCCATCCCAGGCGTCGACTACAAGAGCGTCCAGGAGTGCGTGGACCAGGCGTCCGGCAACCAGGGCATCTTCGGCCTGGTGAACATGTTCAGCGGCGGCGCCCTGCTGCAGATCACGGTCTTCGCGCTCGGCATCATGCCGTACATCACGGCGAGCATCATTCTGCAGCTGCTGACCGTGGTCATCCCGCGCCTGGAAGCCCTGAAGAAGGAGGGCCAGGCGGGCACGGCGAAGATCACGCAGTACACGCGCTACCTGACCATCGCGCTCGCCATCCTCCAGGGCACCGGCCTGGTGGCCACCGCCCGCAGCGGCGCCCTGTTCTCCGGGTGCACCGTCGCCGGTCAGATCGTGCCCGACCAGGCGATCTTCACCACCGTCGTCATGGTGATCACCATGACCGCCGGTACCGCCACCGTCATGTGGCTCGGCGAGCTGATCACGGACCGCGGTGTCGGCAACGGCATGTCGATCCTGATGTTCATCTCGATCGCCGCGACCTTCCCCTCCGCCCTGTGGGCCATCAAGCAGGAGGGCACCCTGGCCGACGGTTGGATCGAGTTCGGCACGGTGATGCTCGTCGGCTTCGTGATGGTCGGCCTGGTCGTCTTCGTCGAGCAGGCGCAGCGTCGCATCCCGGTGCAGTACGCGAAGCGCATGATCGGCCGCCGTTCCTACGGCGGCACGTCGACGTACATCCCGCTCAAGGTGAACCAGGCGGGCATCATCCCCGTCATCTTCGCCTCGTCGCTGCTCTACATCCCGGCCCTGATCGTCCAGTTCTCCGGCTCGACCGCGGGCTGGGCCACCTGGATCCAGAAGAACCTGGCGGATCCGGAGGCGGCGCCGCACGTCGTTCTGTACTTCCTGTTGATCGTTTTCTTCGCCTTCTTCTACGTGGCGATCTCGTTCAACCCCGAGGAAGTCGCGGACAACATGAAGAAGTATGGTGGGTTCATCCCGGGCATCCGGGCTGGCCGACCGACCGCTGAGTATCTGAGCTACGTACTCAACCGGATCACCTGGCCGGGTTCGCTGTATCTGGGCCTGATCTCTCTCGTACCGACAATGGCGTTGGCCGGTTTCGGGGCAAACCAGAACTTCCCGTTCGGCGGGACCAGCATCCTGATCATCGTGGGTGTGGGTCTTGAAACGGTGAAGCAGATCGAGAGCCAGCTCCAGCAGCGCAATTACGAAGGGTTCCTCCGCTGATGCGAATCGTCCTCGTCGGGCCGCCGGGTGCTGGAAAGGGAACGCAGGCCACCCGCCTTGCCGAGACGCTGCACATCCCGCACATCTCCACGGGTGACCTGTTCCGCGCGAACATCAGCCAGCAGACCGAGCTGGGCAAGCTCGCCAAGTCCTACATGGACGCCGGAAACCTCGTCCCGGACGAGGTCACCATCGCCATGGCGAAGGACCGGATGGAGCAGCCCGACGCCGAGGGCGGCTTCCTGCTGGACGGTTTCCCGCGCAACGTCTCCCAGGCCGAGGCGCTGGACGAGCTGCTCGAGACCGAGGACATGACGCTCGACGCGGTGCTGGACCTGGAGGCCCCGGAGGACGAGGTCGTCAAGCGGATCGCCGGCCGGCGCGTGTGCCGCAACAACTCGGCGCACGTCTTCCACGTGACGTACACCCCGTCGAAGCGGGACGACGTCTGCGACGTCTGCGGCGGCGAGCTGTACCAGCGCGACGACGACTCCGAGGAGACGGTGCGCAAGCGGCTCGAGGTCTACCACACGCAGACCGAGCCGATCATCGACTACTACAAGGCGCAGGGTCTGGTCGTCACCATCTCGGCCATGGGCCCGGTGGACGAGGTCACCGGCCGTGCGCTGGAGGCGCTCAAGCGCGACAAGTAGTTCTTCCTCACGGATCAGCCGCGGTCCCTCGCCCGAGGGCCGCGGCTGAGCTGTGGGACGGGGTGGTCACCGCCCCGTATCGTTGGAAGCGTTCCCCGCCCTCCCCAGGTCCAGAAAGGCCGCAGCCCCCATGGTGCAGATCAAGAGCCCCGAGCAGATCGCCAAGATGCGTGAGGCGGGGCTGGTCGTCGCCGCCATCCACGCGGCCACGCGCGAGGCCGCCGTGCCCGGCGCCACCACCAAGGACCTGGACCAGGTCGCCCGCAAGGTGCTCGCGGAGCACGACGCCAAGCCGAACTTCCTCGGGTACGGCGGCTTCCCGGCGACGATCTGCACGTCCGTGAACGAGGTCGTCGTCCACGGCATCCCCTCCGACGACGTGGTCCTCAAGGACGGCGACGTCATCTCCATCGACTGCGGCGCGGTCATCGACGGCTGGCACGGCGACGCGGCCTACACGGCCTTCGTGGGCTCCGGTCACTCCCCGGAGCTGGTCGAGCTCTCCCGGGTGACCGAGGAGTCGATGTGGGCGGGCATCGCGGCGATGAAGCAGGGCAACCGGCTCGTGGACGTCTCCCGGGCCATCGAGACCTACATCCGCCGCCAGCCCAAGCCCGGCGGCGGCAAGTACGGGATCATCGAGGACTACGGCGGCCACGGCATCGGCACCGAGATGCACATGGACCCGCACCTGCTGAACTACGTCGACCGCCGGCGCGGCAAGGGCCCCAAGCTGGTCCCCGGCTTCTGCCTGGCCATCGAGCCGATGGTCTCCCTCGGTACCCCGCGCACGGAGGTGCTGGAGGACGAGTGGACGGTCATCACGACCGACGGCACGTGGTCCTCGCACTGGGAGCACTCGGTGGCCCTGACCGAGCGGGGTCCGCTGGTCCTGACGTCGCCGGACGGTGGCAGGGCGAAGCTGGCCGAGCTGGGTGTCACGGCGGCTCCGGACCCGCTGGCATGACGACGGCCTTGAGTCCGTCCGCCGGTCGGAGGCCGGCGCAGCCGCTCGAAGCCTGTGAGGCGCTCCCGGCGCCGAGCCCGCGAGGGGGGCGTGGGGGATCGGTCGAGTGGACGGTCATCACGACCGACGGCACGTGGTCCTCGCACTGGGAGCACTCGGTGGCCCTGACCGAGGGGGGTCCGCTGGTCCTGACGTCGCCGGACGGTGGCAGGGCGAAGCTGGCCGAGCTGGGTGTCACGGCGGCTCCGGACCCGCTGGCATGACGATCACCCTCCCGGGGCAGACTTCCCCGTTTCGCCTTTCCGGGTGTACTGACGTAGACTGACGCGTCGGCTCTCGTGCACCCGCATGTCTGCATGCGCTCGTACGGCGTACGGGGGTCGATCAAGGTAGTCGATTCGAAGGGCGAAGCGTGGCCAAGAAGCAAGGTGCCATCGAGATCGAAGGCACTGTCGTCGAGTCTCTTCCGAACGCCATGTTCAAGGTGGAGCTCCAGAACGGCCACCAGGTCCTGGCACACATCAGCGGCAAGATGCGTATGCACTACATCCGCATCCTCCCTGACGACCGGGTCGTGGTGGAGCTGTCTCCGTACGACCTGACGCGTGGCCGGATCGTCTACCGGTACAAGTAGATCTTGCCCACGTCCCGCGCGGCTCTCGCGCGGGTCCGCCGGCAACTGACCCGGAGAACCTCACACCCATGAAGGTCAAGCCGAGCGTCAAGAAGATCTGCGACAAGTGCAGGGTGATCCGCCGTCACGGTCGGGTCATGGTCATCTGCGACAACCCGCGCCACAAGCAGCGCCAGGGCTGACGTTCGACCGACCGAACCCTCTGCATCTTTCTCGCAGGGATTCGCGCGACGCGAGCTGAATTGTTCATACGCAGGACCCGGGCACGCGTGCCCGACACCCCCGGTTCGGAGGCCGGGGACCTTGTCCGTACCTAGTACGGCGGACGGGGAGCCGGTCCTGTGGAAGACCTCCGAAGATCACCAGGAGCCATTGAATGGCACGCGTTTCCGGTGTCGACATCCCGCGCGAAAAGCGCGTGGAGATCGCCCTCACCTACGTGTTCGGCATCGGCCGGACGCTTTCGCAGCAGACGCTGGCCGCGACCGGCGTCGACCCGAACACCCGCGTCCGCGACCTCTCCGAGGAGCAGCTCGTCGCGATCCGCGAGTACGTGGACAACAACATCAAGACCGAGGGTGACCTCCGTCGCGAGGTCCAGGCCGACATCCGCCGCAAGGTCGAGATCGGCACGTACCAGGGTCTGCGTCACCGTCGTGGCCTGCCCGTGCGCGGTCAGCGCACCAGCACGAACGCCCGTACCCGCAAGGGTCCGCGTCGCGCGATCGCCGGCAAGAAGAAGCCGGGCAAGAAGTAGTCCTCAGCGGACGCTCATCAGCGGTCTTCGCTGTAGGACCGACCACCTCCCGTAGGAGAACGACATGCCCCCCAAGGGTCGTCAGGGCGCTGCCAAGAAGGTGCGCCGCAAGGAAAAGAAGAACGTCGCTCACGGCCACGCGCACATCAAGAGCACGTTCAACAACACGATCGTGTCCATCACGGACCCGACCGGCAACGTGATCTCCTGGGCCTCCGCCGGCCACGTCGGCTTCAAGGGTTCCCGGAAGTCCACGCCGTTCGCCGCGCAGATGGCCGCCGAGTCGGCTGCCCGTCGCGCGCAGGAGCACGGCATGCGCAAGGTCGACGTCTTCGTCAAGGGCCCGGGTTCCGGTCGTGAGACCGCCATCCGTTCGCTCCAGGCGACCGGCCTCGAGGTCGGCTCGATCCAGGACGTCACCCCGACGCCGCACAACGGCTGCCGTCCGCCGAAGCGTCGTCGCGTCTGATCCGTCGCGTCACTCCCGACGCGTCTGATCTCGCTTCACCAGGGTTTCCGGGCGGTACGGCTCCTCAGGGCCGTATCGCCCGTACCCTTGCAGTACTGGTCGGGCGTCAAATAGCGGGCGCCCCTGACTGAAGGAACACCACATGCTGATCGCTCAGCGTCCCTCGTTGACCGAAGAGGTCGTCGACGAGTTCCGCTCCCGGTTCGTCATCGAGCCGCTGGAGCCGGGCTTCGGCTACACCCTCGGCAACTCCCTCCGCCGCACCCTCCTCTCGTCGATCCCCGGCGCTGCTGTCACCAGCATCCGCATCGACGGTGTCCTGCACGAGTTCACCACCGTGCCGGGCGTCAAGGAGGACGTCACCGACCTGATCCTCAACATCAAGCAGCTGGTCGTCTCCTCGGAGCACGACGAGCCGGTCGTGATGTACCTGCGCAAGCAGGGCCCGGGTCTGGTCACCGCCGCCGACATCGCGCCCCCGGCCGGTGTCGAGGTGCACAACCCCGACCTCGTCCTCGCCACGCTCAACGGCAAGGGCAAGCTGGAGATGGAGCTGACCGTCGAGCGCGGTCGCGGCTACGTCTCCGCCGTCCAGAACAAGCAGGTCGGTCAGGAGATCGGGCGCATCCCGGTCGACTCGATCTACTCGCCGGTCCTGAAGGTCACGTACAAGGTCGAGGCCACGCGTGTCGAGCAGCGGACCGACTTCGACAAGCTGATCGTCGACGTCGAGACGAAGCAGGCCATGCGTCCGCGCGACGCCATGGCGTCGGCCGGCAAGACCCTGGTCGAGCTGTTCGGTCTCGCCCGCGAGCTGAACATCGACGCCGAGGGCATCGACATGGGTCCGTCCCCGACGGACGCCGCGCTCGCCGCCGATCTGGCGCTGCCGATCGAGGAGCTGGAGCTCACCGTTCGGTCGTACAACTGCCTCAAGCGCGAGGGCATCCACTCCGTGGGTGAGCTCGTGGCCCGTTCCGAGGCGGACCTGCTCGACATCCGCAACTTCGGTGCGAAGTCGATCGACGAGGTCAAGGCCAAGCTCGCGGGCATGGGCCTGGCGCTGAAGGACTCGCCTCCCGGCTTCGACCCGACCGCCGCCGCGGACGCCTTCGGCGCCGACGACGACGCGGACGCCGGGTTCGTGGAGACCGAGCAGTACTGAGCGCTCCGCGAGGAGGGCCGTACTGCGGCTGCCGGTCCGGCGTGGCTGGTCGCGCAGTTCCCCGCGCCCCTCTGGGGCGCGGACCCTCCGGGGCGCCGGCAACGGCGCCCCGGATCTCCGACAGGCGACCGCCTGCTCGGATACTGACCTCGGTACCTGATACGGCCGGGGCAGACACCTAGGAGAAACACCATGCCGAAGCCCAGCAAGGGTGCCCGTATGGGCGGCAGCGCCGCGCACGAGAAGCTGCTCCTCGCGAACCTCGCGAAGTCGCTCTTCGAGCACGGCAAGATCAAGACCACCGAGGCCAAGGCGCGCAAGCTGCGTCCGTACGCCGAGCGTCTGGTCACCAAGGCGAAGAAGGGCGACCTTCACAACCGCCGTCAGGTGCTCCAGGTGATCACGGACAAGAGCATCGTCCACACGCTCTTCACCGAGATCGGCCCGCGCTACGAGAACCGTCCCGGTGGCTACACCCGGATCACCAAGGTCGGCAACCGCCGCGGTGACAACGCGCCCATGGCCGTCATCGAGCTGGTCGAGGCGCTGACCGTGGCGCAGCAGGCCACCGGTGAGGCCGAGGCCGCCACCAAGCGTTCCGCCAAGGACGCCGAGACCACCGAGGCCGCCGAGACCAAGGTCGACACGACCAAGGCCGACGACGCCGCCGAGGAGTCGAAGGACGCGTAAGCGTTCTGCCGCGGGCCCGTCCCTTTCGAGGGGCGGGCCCGCTTTCGCGTTGCTGAGAGGATCTCCGGGTGAGTGACGAAGTAGAGGCCGGACACGTCCGGGTGCGGCTGGACCTGTCCTACGACGGGGCCGAGTTCTCCGGCTGGGCCAAGCAGGCCGGCGGGCGGCGGACCGTCCAGGGCGAGATCGAGGACGCGCTGCGGACCGTGACGCGGTCGCGGGAGACGTACGAGCTGACAGTGGCGGGGCGGACCGACGCGGGCGTGCACGCGCGCGGTCAGGTCGCGCACGTCGACCTGCCGCACGCGGTGTGGGCCGAGCACCACGAGAAGCTGCTCAAGCGGCTCGCCGGGCGGCTGCCCAGGGACGTGCGGGTCTGGGCCCTCCGGGAGGCGCCCGACGGCTTCAACGCCCGT
Source organism: Streptomyces sp. NPDC047853 (assembly GCF_043204535.1). Lineage (NCBI taxonomy): Bacteria > Bacillati > Actinomycetota > Actinomycetes > Kitasatosporales > Streptomycetaceae > Streptomyces > Streptomyces sp. NPDC047853. Next base: position 179,448 of record NZ_JBIDCI010000001.1, read on the forward strand.
TTCTCCGCCGTCTGGCGGCGCTACGCCTACCGGGTCACCGACAACCCCGGTGGCGTCGACCCGCTGCTGCGCGGGCACGTCCTGTGGCACGACTGGCCGCTCGACGTGGACGCCATGAACGAGGCCGCCCGCGGGCTGCTGGGGGAGCACGACTTCGCCGCCTACTGCAAGAAGCGGGAGGGGGCCACCACCATCCGCACCCTCCAGGAGCTGAGCCTGGTGCGCGGAGAGGACGGGATCGTCACGGCCACCGTGCGGGCCGACGCCTTCTGCCACAACATGGTGCGCTCCCTCATCGGGGCGCTGCTCTTCGTCGGCGACGGCCACCGCACGCCCGACTGGCCGGCGAAGGTGCTCGCCGCCGGCGTACGGGACTCGGCCGTGCACGTCGTACGGCCGCACGGGCTGACGCTGGAGGAGGTCGGCTACCCGGCGGACGAGCTGCTGGCGGCCCGGAACAAGGAGGCGCGCAACCGGCGCTCCCTGCCCGGGGCCGGCTGCTGCTGACCGGGCGCGGGGCGCCATGAGGCGCCCCCGGGGGCCGGCGTCGTGGGGCGGCCCCGCCGGGGTCAGCCCGCGGCCGCCGCCGAGGCCTGCGCCTCGCCGCGCCGGTGGATCTGGCGGAAGGTGAACTCGGCCAGGTCGTCGCCGGCGCGGAAGACCTCCGTGGTCTTCTCCGTCACGTCCTTGCCGTTGGTGAAGCCGGCGAGGGTGAAGTAGGCGTAGCGGCCGTAGGAGTTGGTGGTGGAGCGGCAGACGGCGCCGGTGCAGAAGGACTTCACCCCGCCGCCGGACAGGGAGCGGACGATGCTCTTCTTGTCGGCCTGCCGCTTGGCCGCGAGGGCCTTGGCCTCGGTGTCGAAGACGGCGACGCCGACCGTCACCGCGGTGTCGCCCACGGTGTAGGTGACGCGCATCAGGCGGGTGCAGTCGTTGTCGGCCAGCACCTTCGGCAGCGTCTTCTGGGCCGCGGAGCCGCAGGTGCGGGTGTCGGCCGTCGGGCCCTTCTTGTAGACCGTCTCGCCCATGGTCAGCTGCGTGCCCGAGAAGAGCAGGTCAGGGCTGAGCGGGGCCTTGTCCTTCTTCGCGCCGGCGATGAAGTCCTTGGGGTCGAGCGGCGGCGGGGCGCTGGTCGGGGCGAAGGACGGGGTCGCGTCCGTCGCGCTGGGTATGTCGGCCGTCGCCGGGAGCTGCGAGGAGGGGCTGTCCGAGGCCTGCCCCGAGCCGTTGGCCGAGACCACCGCCACGGCGACGGCACCGGCGATCGCCACGGTGGCCAGCGCGCCGCCGCCGATGAAGAGCAGCCGGCGCCGCTTGGCGCGGGCCTCGGAGGCCTCGGCGAGGGCCGCCCAGTCCGGGGAGTTGTCGCCGTCGCCACTCTTCCAGGGCTGCTGCTGCGGCTGCTGCGATTGCGGTTTCCAGGGATCCCACTGCGACTGAGGTCCCCCCTGCCCAAAGCTCATGGGCCGCATCTTAGACGGGCCGCGGGGCGTGCTGGTGCGGCTCCCGGCGCCTTGCAGCGCCTAGCGTTCCGTCCATGCGGACGGGCAAAAACGACATCTCCGGGTGGTTGGTACGACCGGCGAGCGGGCATCTGTGGGCGGTGCTCGGGACGGTGCTGGCGGTCACCGTGGCGCACGCGGCGCGCGTGACCCCCGACGGCGCGGACGGCGGGATGGACAACGCGATCGTCGTGCGGGCCGCCCGCACCTGGCTGGCCGGCGGCTCCCCGTACGACGATCCCCACTTCCTCTACTTCCCGAGCGCGGTGCTCGCCGCCGCCCCGCAGGCGCTGCTGCCCCCGGGCGTGCTGCGGGTGCTGGCGCCGTGCGCGGTGACGGTCCTGCTGGCGCTGGCCTGGGCCGCCGCGCTGCGGCTGCACCGGGTACCCCTGCGCAGCCGGTTCGCGGTCCTCGGGCTGACCGGGCTCGCGGCGGGCTTCGCTCCCTTCGGGCACCTGGTGCGCCTCGGCAACTGGACCGTGACGGCGGCGGTGGCCCTGCCGCTGGCCCTGCTGCTGGCCGGGCGCGGTCGGTGGACGGCGGCGGGCGCGGTCATCGGTGCCGCGGTGGCGCTCAAGCCGCTGCTCGCGCCCGTGTGTCTGCTCCTGCTGTTCGCCGGGCGGTGGCGGGCGCTGGCGGCGGCCGGTGCGGTGCCCGCGCTCGCCTGCGGTGCCGCCGCGCTGCTGATGCCCGACCCGGCGGGCTTCGTCACCCGCACCCTGCCCTTCCTGCTCCACGGCGACGACGGCTTCGTACGGCTCTACGAGGCCTCCCCGGCCGCCGTGCTGCCCCGGCTCGGGGTGCCCGGGGCGCTCGCCCAGGGCGCGGCGGTGGCCGCCGCCGGTGCGGGGGTGCTGTGCGCGTACGCCCGCTGGCGCCGCGCCGACCCCGGACCGGCGCGGCTCGCCGAGACCGCCGCGGGCCTGATGCTCTCGGCGTTCCTCGTCTCCCGGCCCTCCTACGACCACTACCTGCTGGTCGTCCTGCCGCTGCTGCTCGCCGGGCTGCCGTACGCCGGTGCGGTGGCCCGGGGGCCCTGGTTCTGGATCGCCCTGGTGCCCCAGCTGCCGGGGCTGACGTGGCCCTGGCTGGAGTCGGGGCAGCGGCGGGCCTTCAAGGACGCGTTCACGCTGTGCGTGCTGGCGGTGGCGGTCGCCCGGCGGTCCGGGGCCGGTACGGTGGACGGCGACGATCACGCGGTCACCGGGCGGGCGACGGTGCCCGTGCGGGCCCCCGCGGCTCCGTTTTGACCCGGCCGTGGGACCCCGGGTATTCTGCACAGTCGTATGTGTATTGGCTTGCTCATTCTCACGTGAGGGGCCCTTACACCGGTCCACCGGGACCGATGACCAGCGACCAGCACGCGGTATGCGTCACCGCAGTGCGGTCAGGGCTGTCGTGATCGTCTTCGGTGACCAATGTCAGGACCACTCACTGAAGAAGCGAAGGCTACGAACCGTGCGTACGTACAGCCCCAAGCCCGGCGATGTGACCCGCCAGTGGCACGTCATCGACGCTCAGGACGTCGTCCTGGGTCGTCTGGCCACCACTGCGGCCTCCATCCTGCGCGGCAAGCACAAGCCGATCTACGCGCCCCACGTCGACACCGGTGACTTCGTCATCATCATCAACGCCGACAAGGTGCACCTCTCCGGCAACAAGCGGACCCAGAAGATGGCGTACCGCCACTCCGGGTACCCGGGCGGTCTGCGCTCCGTGCGCTACGACGAGCTCCTGGACAAGAACCCGGAGAAGGCCGTCGAGAAGGCCATCAAGGGCATGCTCCCGAAGAACTCCCTGGGCCGTCAGATGCTCTCGAAGCTGAAGGTCTACAAGGGTGACCAGCACCCGCACGGCGCGCAGCAGCCGCAGCCGTTCGAGATCACCCAGGTCGCGCAGTAGTTCCGGCCACCCCCTAAGACTGAACAGAATCTGAGGAGCATCGTGGCCGAGACCACTGCCGAGCAGCCGCTCGAAGAGATCGACATCGACAGCTACACCACCGAGTCCGAGGTGCCCGTCGAGGGCGAGTACACCTCGGAGTCCATGGCCTCCGCCTTCGGCGAGCCCCAGCCGGCCGCCGGCCTGGGCCGTCGCAAGAACGCCATCGCCCGTGTCCGGATCGTCCCGGGCACCGGCAAGTGGAAGATCAACGGCCGCACCCTCGAGGACTACTTCCCGAACAAGGTGCACCAGCAGGAAGTCAACGAGCCCTTCAAGGTGCTCGAGCTGGAAGGCCGTTACGACATCATCGCCCGCATCGCGGGTGGCGGCGTCTCCGGCCAGGCCGGTGCGCTCCGTCTCGGTGTCGCCCGCGCCCTGAACGAGGCCGACGTGGACAACAACCGCGGCGCCCTCAAGAAGGCCGGCTTCCTGCGCCGCGACGACCGCGCGGTCGAGCGGAAGAAGGCCGGTCTGAAGAAGGCCCGCAAGGCTCCGCAGTACAGCAAGCGCTAAGCTTCGCTGCCTGTACTCCGAACGCCCCGGCGGCACGCCACTGTGCTGCCGGGGCGTTCGTTTATCCCCGTCGTTGGGCGTATAACGGCACAAGACGTTCAGACGTTCAGACGTTCAGGCGCTCTAAGGCTTGTGTGATCGGATGGTCGGGCGGTGCGTCGCGAAGCGCGGCCGTGGCCACGGGAGCCGACCCCGTGTGAGCCGCACTTGCGGCCGGCTCCCGGAATTGACGTTTCCTCAGGAGGACAAGTGGGACGACTCTTCGGCACGGACGGCGTGCGCGGTGTCGCCAACGCGGATCTGACGGCCGAGCTGGCGCTCGGGCTCTCCGTCGCCGCGGCGCACGTACTGGCCGAGGCGGGCACCTTCGCCGGACACCGGCCGACGGCCGTGGTCGGCCGTGACCCGCGCGCCTCCGGGGAGTTCCTGGAGGCGGCCGTGGTCGCCGGTCTGGCCAGCGCCGGTGTGGACGTGCTGCGGGTCGGCGTGCTGCCGACGCCCGCGGTGGCCCACCTCACCGGAGCGCTCGGCGCCGACCTCGGCGTCATGCTCTCCGCGAGCCACAACGCGATGCCCGACAACGGCATCAAGTTCTTCGCCCGCGGCGGCCACAAGCTCGCCGACGAGCTGGAGGACCGCATCGAGTCCGTGTACGCCGAGCACCGCACGGGCGCCCCCTGGGAGCGCCCGACCGGCGGCGGCGTGGGGCGGGTGCGGGACTACGACGAGGGGCTCGACCAGTACGTCGCCCACCTGGTCGGCGTCCTGCCGAACCGCCTCGACGGGCTGAAGATCGTCCTCGACGAGGCGCACGGCGCGGCCCACCGGGTCTCGCCCGAGGCGTTCGCGCGGGCCGGGGCCGAGGTCGTCACCATCGGTGCCGTGCCGGACGGCCTCAACATCAACGACGGCTGCGGCTCGACCCACCTCGACCTGCTCAAGGCCGCCGTCATCGAGCACGGCGCCGCCCTGGGCATCGCGCACGACGGCGACGCCGACCGCTGCCTGGCCGTGGACCACACCGGCGCGGAGGTGGACGGCGACCAGATCCTGGCCGTGCTCGCGCTGGCGATGCGGGAGCGCGAGGCGCTGCGCTCCGACACCGTCGTGGCGACCGTCATGTCCAACCTGGGCTTCAAGCTCGCCATGGAGCGCGAGGGCATCCGGTTCGTGCAGACCGGCGTCGGCGACCGGTACGTCCTGGAGGAGATGAAGGCCAACGGCTACGCCCTCGGCGGCGAGCAGTCCGGGCACGTCATCATCCTCGACCACGCCACCACCGGCGACGGCACGCTGACCGGGCTGATGCTGGCGGCGCGGGTCGCGCAGACCGGCCGTACCCTCCAGGACCTCGCGTCGGTGATGGAGCGGCTGCCGCAGGTGCTGATCAACGTGCCGGACGTGGACAAGTCGCGGGTGACGACCTCCGCGGAGCTGGCGACCGCCGTCGCGGAGTCCGAGCGGGAGCTGGGCAGCACCGGCCGGGTACTGCTGCGTCCGTCGGGGACCGAGCCGCTGGTGCGGGTCATGGTCGAGGCCGCGGACATCGAGCAGGCGCGGTCGGTGGCGGGCCGGCTGGCCGACGCGGTGAAGTCCGCGCTGGGCTAGCGGAACCGTACGTGACGCAAGGGGCGGCCCTCGGGCCGCCCCTTCGCGTTCCTCCGGGCGGGGCGCCAGGCCGCGCCCGGCCCAGGTGTCACAGCTTGCGCAGGCGGAGCCGCTGCACCTTGTGGTCGGGGCCCTTGCGCAGGATCAGGGTGGCCCGGCCGCGGGTCGGGGCCACGTTCTCCACCAGATTGGGCTTGTTGATGGTGCGCCAGGTGGTGCGGGCGTAGTCGAGTGCCTCCTCCTCGGACACCTGGGTGTACCTGCGGAAGTACGAGGACGGGTTCTGGAAGGCGGTCGCGCGCAGTTTGCGGAAGCGGCTGAGGTACCAGCGCTCGATGTCCTCGGTGCGGGCGTCGACGTACACGCTGAAGTCGAAGTAGTCGGCGAGCCCTACCCGGGTGCGGCCGTCCTTGCCGGGCAGCGCGGGCTGGAGCACGTTGAGGCCCTCGACGATCAGGATGTCGGGGCGGCGCACGACCAGCTTCTGGTCCGGGACGATGTCGTAGATGAGGTGGGAGTAGACCGGGGCGGTCACCTCGGCCTTGCCCGCCTTGATGTCGGCGACGAACCGGGTGAGGGCCCGGCGGTCGTACGACTCGGGGAAGCCCTTGCGGGACATCAGCCCGCGGGCCTGGAGCTCCCGGGTGGGCAGCAGGAAGCCGTCGGTCGTGACCAGCTCCACGCGCGGATGCTCGGGCCAGCGCGACAGCAGCGCCTGGAGCAGCCGGGCGACGGTGGACTTGCCGACGGCGACCGACCCGGCGACCCCTATGACGAACGGGGTGCCCGACTGGGAGCCCTGTTCGCCGAGGAAGGTGTTCAGCGCGCCGCGCAGGCCGTCGGTGGCGCCGACGTAGAGGTTGAGGAGCCGGGAGAGCGGGAGGTAGATGTCCCGCACCTCGTCGAGGTCGATGACGTCGCCGAGGCCGCGCAGCTTCTCGACCTCCTCGGCGGTCAGCGGCAGCGGCGTCTTGTCGCGCAGCGCGCTCCACTCGGGACGGGTGAGGTCGACGTAGGGAGTCGCCTCCGGCCGCTGCCGGTGGGCGCTCCGGGGCATCGAGGGGACCGGAGAGATCACAGTCCATTGTTAACGGAGTTCGAACGCGGCGGCGGGTGGGGTGTGTCACGCCCGGCCGCGCCGTGTCCGCGGATGATCACGCCGGTGTCACGGTTCGGGTACCGGGTGGTACAGGGGTGATCGGCTGTCAGTTCCCTGTGCGACAGTGCTCGCACATACGTGCGGACCCTCCGCCGTCCGGAAGAGAGAAACCCAACGTGAGACTGACCGTCGTCCGCCGTACCGCCCTCGCGGCCTCCGCCGCCGCCCTGGCCCTGCTCGTCACCGCCTGCGGCGGCTCCGGCGACGACGGCGGCTCGTCCGACGAGGGCAAGAACGGCGACGCCGGCTCGGCGGCCCCCGCGGCGGCCGAGGCGCTCAGCGCCGCGGAGCTGGAGAAGGCGGCCCTCGCGCAGGCGGACGTCAAGAACGGCAAGGTCACCAAGGCGTCGGCGACGGACGACATCGCGAAGGACAAGGTCAAGGCGGAGAAGGCGGAGTGCGAGGCGCTCGCCTTCGCCGAGACCGGCGTCCCCCTGGGCACGCCGGCGGCGACCGTCAAGCGGTCCTGGACGGAGGGGCCGAAGAAACCGTCCGGGGGCGAGGCGACCGAGGAGTCCATCGGTGCCGCCTTCGACCTGGACAAGGCGCTGGTGACCCTGGCCACCTACGACGACGGCGGCGCCGAGACGGTCCTCGCGGACGTGAAGAAGGCGGCCGGCGCCTGCGCCGGCGGGTTCGCCTTCACCGCCATGGGTGAGCAGGCGAAGATCGCGAAGGTGGCCGAGGACAAGGCGCCCGGCGGTGCCGACGAGGCGGTCGCGATGACGATGACGATGACCGGCGACGAGGGAGAGGCCTTCCCGGTCAAGGTGGTCGTCACCCGGAAGGGCTCCACCGTCGTCACCTTCACCGTCCTGAACCTCGCCTCCGCCGGCACCGGCAAGGACTTCCCGTTCCCCGCCGAGATCAGCGACGCGCAGCTCGCCAAGCTGGGCTGAGGACGCGGCCGGGCCGCCGCGCACCGTGCACCGAAGTTCCCACCGGGGCGTTCGTACCCCGGTGGGAATTTCCGATTTCGGGCATGGGAAGGCCGGTTCAGGACCGGATCTGATCGTAGGCTGCCGGTCATGTGCGGAATCGTGGGATACGTGGGGTCTCAGTCGGCGCTCGATGTCGTACTGGCCGGACTGAAGCGACTCGAGTACCGGGGGTACGACTCGGCGGGCGTCGCCGTGCTCGCGGACGGCGGCCTCGCCACCGCCAAGCGCGCGGGGAAGCTCGTCAACCTGGACAAGGAGCTGTCCGAACGGCCCCTGCCGACCGCCGTGACCGGCATCGGCCACACCCGCTGGGCCACGCACGGGGGGCCGACCGACGCCAACGCCCACCCCCACCTCGACAACGCGGGCCGGGTGGCCGTGGTCCACAACGGCATCATCGAGAACTTCGCCTCCCTCCGCGACGAGCTGGCGGAACGCGGCCACGAGCTGGCCTCCGAGACCGACACCGAGGTCGTCGCCCACCTGCTCGCCGAGGAGTTCTCCGCCTGCGCCGACCTCGCCGAGGCGATGCGGCTGGTGTGCCGGCGGCTGGAGGGCGCGTTCACGCTGGTCGCGGTGCACGCGGACGCGCCGGACGTGGTCGTGGGCGCGCGCCGCAACTCGCCGCTCGTGGTGGGCGTCGGGGAGGGCGAGGCCTTCCTCGCCTCGGACGTCGCGGCCTTCATCGCGCACACCCGGGACGCCATCGAGCTGGGCCAGGACCAGGTGGTGGAGCTGCGCGGGGACGGCGTGACCGTCACCGGCTTCGACGGCACCCCGGCCGACGTCCGCTCCTACCACGTCGACTGGGACGCCTCCGCCGCCGAGAAGGGCGGCTACGACTACTTCATGCTCAAGGAGATCGCCGAGCAGCCGAAGGCGGTCGCCGACACGCTGCTGGGCCGCGTGGACGGCTCCGGCACGCTTAGCCTCGACGAGGTGCGCATCCCCGCGGCCGTGCTCCGGGAGGTCGACAAGGTCGTCATCGTCGCGTGCGGCACGGCCTTCCACGCCGGGCTGATCGCCAAGTACGCCATCGAGCACTGGACGCGCGTGCCCTGCGAGGTGGAGCTGGCCAGCGAGTTCCGCTACCGCGACCCGATCCTCGACCAGCAGACGCTGGTGGTCGCCATCTCCCAGTCCGGCGAGACCATGGACACCCTGATGGCCCTGCGCCACGCCCGCGAGCAGGGCGCCAAGGTGCTGGCCATCTGCAACACCAACGGCTCCACCATCCCGCGCGAGTCCGACGCCGTGCTCTACACGCACGCCGGCCCCGAGGTCGCCGTCGCCTCCACCAAGGCCTTCCTCACCCAACTGGTGGCCTGCTACCTGGTCGCCCTCTACCTCGGACAGGTGCGCGGCACGAAGTACGGGGACGAGATCCGCGACGTCATCCGCGACCTCTCGCGGATCTCCGGCGCGGTGGACCGGGTCCTGGAGACCATGGAGCCGGTACGGGAACTCGCCCGCTCCCTCGCCCACAAGAACACGGTGCTCTTCCTCGGCCGCCACGTCGGACACCCGGTCGCCCTCGAAGGCGCCCTGAAGCTCAAGGAGCTGGCGTACATGCACGCCGAGGGCTTCGCGGCGGGCGAGCTGAAGCACGGGCCGATCGCGCTGATCGAGGAGGACCTGCCGGTCGTCGTGGTGGTCCCGTCGCCGCGCGGCCGCTCGGTCCTGCACGACAAGATCGTGTCCAACATCCAGGAGATCCGGGCCAGGGGCGCCCGCACCATCGTCATCGCCGAGGAGGGCGACGAGGCGGTCGTCCCCTACGCCGACCACCTGGTGCGCATCCCGGCCACGCCGACGCTGCTCCAGCCGCTGGTGGCGACGGTGCCGCTGCAGGTCTTCGCCTGCGAGCTGGCGACCGCCCGGGGCAACGAGGTGGACCAGCCGCGGAACCTGGCGAAGTCGGTGACGGTGGAGTAGGCCCTCAGCCGTCGGCGGGGCGGAGGTCCGCGACCAGACGGAAGCGCTCCAGCACCGCGGGCGTCCCGTCGTCCACGGTGAACTCCGGGTCGCCCAGGGCCGCGCGCATCTCCTCGCCGTGCCAGAACCGCTCGTGTCCGGCCCGCCACCCGGCCACGTCGGTGTGGCCCTCGCCCTCGTCCAGCACGTGGGCGAGGTCCACCTGACCGAGCGGGACGACGCGTACGGCGGTGACCTCGATGACGGCGACCGGCCGGTCGTGGGAGTCGACGACCACCGCGCGGTTCCCGGGCCGCGGCAGCGGCTCGCCCTCGTGCTCGTAGTCGACGACGAGCCCGGTCGTCGTCGTCTTCGAGCCGTCCAGGATCGCCGAGACGAGCCGGTCGCGCAGGGGGCCGGGGAAGGCGAACTCGGCCCTCGGCAGCGCGGCGGGGTCCGTGGGCGCCGAGGCGGGGTCAGACGTCATGCGAGCACCGTATCGGTGCGGTGGGGTGCCGTGCGGTGCAGACGTCGTGCGAGGGCCGTATCGGCGTGACGCGGGCGCCGTATCGGCGTGAGGCGAGCGCCGTCACGGCGTCATGTGGTCACCGTGACGCCCCGGCGCCCCACGGAGTGCCCGCTCACCCCGCCCGCGCCACGTCCCGCCACGCACGGGGGATCGCCTCCGCGACGTCATGCGCCCCCGTCGGCGCGCCCTCCGCAGCGAACCGTCCCGCCAGCCCGTGCAGGTACGCCCCCGCGCTGCCCGCGTCCCGGGCCGAGAGCCCCGCCGCGAGCAGGGAACCGGCCAGCCCGGACAGCACGTCCCCGCTGCCCGCCGTGGCGAGCCACGAGGTCCCCGTCGCGTTGACCCGCACCGGCCCTCCCTCCGCCCCGGCGACCACCGTCGTCGACCCCTTCAGCAGCACCGTCGCCCCGTAGCGGCCCGCCAGCTCCCGCGCCGAGGCCAGCCGCGCCCCCTCGACCTCGTCCCGGCCCACGCCGAGCAGCGCGGCCGCCTCCCCGGCGTGCGGCGTCATCAGCGTCGGTGCCGTGCGCCCCCGTACCGCCTCCGCGTCCGCCAGCCGCAGCCCGTCCGCGTCGATCAGCACCGGCACGTCGGCCGCCAGCACCTGCGCCACGGTGCCGGCGTCGTCACCGGCCCCCGGCCCGACGACCCACGCCTGCACCCGTCCCGCCCGCTCCGGCCCCCGGTCCGACACCAGCGTCTCCGGGAAGCGGGCGATCACCGCGTCCCCCGCCGGACCGACGTACCGCACCGCCCCGGCCCCGCCCCGCAGCGCACCGGCGACGGCGAGCACGGCCGCGCCCGGATAGCGGGCCGACCCGGCGGCGATTCCGACGACCCCGCGCCGGTACTTGTCGCTCTCGGTCCCCGGCACCGGCAGCAGCCGCGCCACGTCGGCGTGCTGCAACGCCTCCAGGGCGGCCCCGTCGGCCGGCAGCGGCAGGCCGATGTCCACCAGCCGCACCGACCCGGCGTACTCCCGCGCGGGGTCGATCAGCAGCCCCGGCTTGTGCGCCCCGAACGTCACCGTCAGGTCGGCCCGTACGGCCGCTCCGCGCACCTGCCCGGTGTCCGCGTCGACGCCGCTCGGCAGGTCCACGGCGACGACCGCGGCCCGGGACCGCGCGGCCGCGTCCGCGAGCGGCACCGCCTCCTCGCGCAGCCCGCCCCGGCCACCGATCCCGACGATGCCGTCGACGACCAGGTCGGCCCGCGCGATCAGGTCGCCGGCCGCCCCGCCACCGGCCGCCACGACCCGCCCGCCGGCCCGCCGCAGCGCCGCCAGCCCCGCCCCGTGCGCGCGCTCCGGCGTCAGCGGCACGGCCGTCACGCCCGCGCCCCGCCGGGCCAGCCGGGCCCCGGCGTACAGGGCGTCGCCGCCGTTGTCCCCGCTCCCGACCAGCAGCACCACCCGGCTGCCGTAGACCCGGCCGGCCACCCGCCCGAGCACCTCCGCGCAGGCGGCGGCGAGTCCGGCCGCCGCCCGCTGCATCAACGCCCCCTCCGGCAGTCGTGCCATCAGCTCCCGCTCGGCCGTCCTGACCATCTCCACGCTGTACGCAGTCCGCATGCCGTCGAGTCTTCCCCGTACACCGCGCACGTTCACGAGTCCCGTGCGGGACAGTTGTCCCATGGGCGACGAGGAGACGGCACAGGTGATGACCTCGCTCGGGGCACGCCTGCGCGCCATCCGGCAGGCCCGCGGCCTCACGCTCGGCCGGCTGGCCGCCGCCACCGGCATCTCCGTGAGCACGCTGTCCCGGCTGGAGTCGGGCCTGCGCGAGCCCGGCCTGCGCCACCTCCTGCCGCTGGCCCGGGCGCACCGGCTGCCGCTCGACGACCTCGTCGGCTCCCGCACCGGCGACCCCCGGGTGCATCCGCGTCCCTTCACCCGGCACGGCCAGACGTGGGTGCCGCTCACCCGGAACCCGGGCGACGGGCTGCACGCCTACAAGCAGATCCTCCCGGCGCCGGCCACCCCGCGGACCGCGTCGACGCCCCGCCCCGCGCAGGGGTCGCACGAGGGCCACGAATGGCTCCACGTCCTCTCCGGCCGGCTGCTCCTCGCCCTGGGCGACCACGACCTCGTGCTGACGGCCGGCGAGACGGCGGAGTTCGACACCCGCGTCCCGCACGGCCTCGCCAACGCCGGTGAGCAGCCCGTCGAATGGCTCGCCCTGTACGGCGCCCAGGGCGAGCGCATGCACATCCGGGTCCGGCCGACGGGGAGCTGACGGAGGGAGCTGGAGGGGGGCGGCGTGGGGCGGGGAGAGCGGCGGTGCCGCTACCCCTCCGCGATCACCACCGCCGACGCGATCCCCGCGTCGTGGCTCAGCGACACGTGCCACGACGCCACGCCCAGTTCCGCGGCCCGCGCGGCCACCGTCCCCGAGACCCGCAGCCGCGGCTGCCCACTGCCCTCCACGTACACCTCGGCGTCCGTCCAGAGCAGCCCCGCCGGTGCGCCGAGCGCCTTGGCCAGCGCCTCCTTCGCCGCGAACCGGGCGGCGAGCGAGGCGGTGCCCCGGCGCTCCCCGCTGGGCAGGAGCAGTTCGCTCTCCAGGAAGAGCCGCCGGGCCAGGGCCGGCGTACGTTCCAGCGACACCCCGAACCGCTCGACCTCGGCCACGTCGATCCCGACCCCGATGATGCTCATGCCGGGCACCCTAACGACCGGCGGGCGCCGGCGTCGCCGCCGGACGCTGCGCCTCGGGGGGCGTCCGGGCGCTCTGAGAGACTGTGGGCACGATGAGTGAGACTGCTGCTCGGCGGGACGCGGTACTGCGGGCCCGGGCCGAGATCGACCTGGCCGCCCTGCGGGCCAACGTCCGCGCCCTGCGCGAGCGCGCCCCCGGTGCGGCTCTCATGGCCGTCGTCAAGGCCGACGGCTACGGCCACGGCGCGATCCCGTGCGCCCGCGCGGCCGTCGCGGCGGGCGCGACCTGGCTGGGCACCGCCACGCCGCAGGAGGCCCTCGCGCTGCGCGCGGAGGCCGGGCTGCCGGACGACGTGCGGATCATGTGCTGGCTGTGGACGCCGGGCGGCCCCTGGCGCGAGGCCGTCGAGGCCCGTCTCGACGTGTCCGTCGGCGCCCTGTGGGCGCTGGAAGAGGTCACCCGGGCGGCCCGGGCGGCCGGCACCCCCGCGCGCGTGCAGCTCAAGGCCGACACCGGCCTCGGCCGGGGCGGCTGCCAGCCGGGCGAGGACTGGACCGAACTGGTCGGGGCGGCCCTGCGCGCCCAGGACGAGGGGCTGCTGCGCGTCACCGGGCTCTGGTCGCACTTCGCCCGCGCCGACGAGCCCGGGGACCCCTCCATCGCCGCCCAGCTCACCCGCTTCCGGGAGATGACGGCGTACGCCGAGGAGGAGGGGGTGCGCCCCGACGTGCGGCACATCGCCAACTCGCCGGCCACGCTCACCCTCCCCGAGAGCCACTTCGACCTCGTCCGGCCCGGCATCGCCCTGTACGGCGTCTCGCCCAGCCCCGAGATCGGCACCCCCGCCGACCTCGGACTGCGCCCGGTGATGACGCTGTCCGCCTCGCTGGCCCTGGTCAAGCAGGTACCCGGCGGCCACGGCGTCAGCTACGGGCACCACTACACCACCCCCGGCGAGACCACCCTCGGCCTCGTCCCCCTCGGCTACGCGGACGGCGTACCGCGCCACGCCTCCTCCACCGGGCCCGTCCTGGTCGACGGGAAGTGGCGCACGGTCGCGGGGCGTATCGCGATGGACCAGTTCGTCGTCGACCTGGGCGGGGACCGGCCGGAGCCGGGCGCCGAGGCGGTGCTGTTCGGGCCCGGGGACCGGGGCGAGCCCACCGCCGAGGACTGGGCCCAGGCGGCGGGCACCATCGGGTACGAGATCGTCACCCGGATCGGAACACGCGTTCCGCGCGTCTACGTCAACGAGTGACACGCCTCCCTCCATGGAGCGGCGGGCCCGGCGGGTCCGGCGTGCATGACGGACGCGTTCGGGTGAATCAGGAACTAGAGGGGAATCCGCACAGCGGCCCGGCGAAGAGGAGCGGTACGTGAGCGAGAGCAGCGCGGAGGTCGTCGCGGACGTGGCCGCGGCGGCCGTCGCCTCCGCCACGGAGGCCGCCACCGAGGTAGCCGTCGGCGGCTGGCGCCGGGCGACCGGTGTCGCCGGTGTCGCGATAGGCGTGGTCGCGGCGGGCGCCGCGGCCGGTGTGGCGATAGAGCGGCTCACCGTCGGCCGCGGCATGCGCCAGAAGGCACGGCTCGCCCTCGACTCGGCGGGACCGTACGGCGGACTGCGCGGCACCCCCGGCAGGGCCTACGCCGACGACGGCACCGAGCTGTACTACGAGGTCGACGACGTCGACCCGGAGACGGAGTCCGCGCTCACCCGGCGCCGTCGGCGGCTGTTCGGCCGCAAGGCCCCCGCCCCCGTGACCGTCGTCTTCAGCCACGGCTACTGCCTCAACCAGGATTCCTGGCACTTCCAGCGGGCGGCCCTGCGGGGTGTGGTGCGCACCGTGCACTGGGACCAGCGCAGCCACGGCCGGTCCGGACGGGGCGTGTCCCAGACGCGGGACGGCCGGCCGGTCACCATCGAGGAACTGGGCCGCGACCTGAAGGCCGTCATCGACGCGGCCGTGCCCGAGGGCCCCGTCGTGCTGGTCGGGCACTCCATGGGCGGGATGACGGTGATGGCCCTCGCCGACGGCTTCCCCGACCTGGTCCGCGAGCGGGTCGTCGGCGTGGCCCTCGTCGGCACCTCCTCCGGGCGGCTCGGCGAGGTCAACTTCGGGCTGCCGGTGGCCGGGGTCAACGCGGTGCGGCGGGTGCTGCCGGGGGTGCTGAAGGCGCTGGGGCAGCGGGCCGAGCTGGTGGAGAGGACGCGGCGGGCGACGGCGGACCTCTTCGCGGGGATCATCAAGCGGTACTCGTTCGCCTCCCGGGAGGTCGACCCGGCCGTGGCCCGCTTCGCCGAGCGGATGATCGAGTCGACGCCCATCGACGTGGTCGCCGAGTACTACCCGGCCTTCAGCGACCACGACAAGACCGAGGCCCTCGCCCACTTCGCCGGCCTGCCGGTCCTGGTGCTGGCCGGCGTACGGGACCTGGTCACGCCGAGCGAGCACAGCGAGGCGATCGCCGACCTGCTGCCGGACGCGGAGCTGGTGCTCGTCCCCGACGCGGGGCACCTGGTGATGCTGGAGCACCCCGAGCTGGTCACCGACCGCCTCGCCGACCTCCTGGCCCGCGCGGGCGCGGTGCCCGCAGCGGCTACCGTTGACGGCTATGGAAGCACCAGCAGCACCGCAGGGCCCGGCTGAGCCCTCCGGATCCCCCGCACCCGCACCCGCCCCCGACGTCGAGATCACCGTCACCTCCCCGGAGCAGATGCGGGACCTGGGCCGCAGGCTCGCCGCGGTGCTGCGCGCCGGTGACCTCCTGATGCTGAGCGGGGAGCTGGGCGCGGGCAAGACGACGCTGACCCGGGGCCTCGGCGAGGGCATGGGGGTGCGCGGTGCCGTCACCTCCCCGACCTTCGTGATCGCCCGGGTGCACCCCTCCCTGGGCGACGGTCCGCCGCTCGTCCACGTCGACGCCTACCGGCTGTCGGGCGGCCTGGACGAGATGGAGGACCTCGACCTCGACGTCTCCCTCTCCGACTCGGTGATCGTGGTGGAGTGGGGCGAGGGCAAGGTCGAGGAGCTGACCGAGGACCGGTTGCAGCTCCGGATCGAGCGGGCCGTGGGCGACACCACCGACGAGGTGCGGCACGTGACCCTGACGGGCGTCGGCGCACGCTGGTCCACGGCCGACCTGGGCACGCTCGCCGTCTGAGCCGTCTGAGCCGTCTGAGCCGGTGGGGGCGAGGCGCTCACCGCTTGAGTGGCCGCAAGGGCGCTTGCCGTCTGGGCCGGTGGTTGCTGGGGGCGTGCTTGCCGTCTGGGCCGGTGGTTGCTGGGGGCGTGCTTGCCGTCTGGGCCGGTGGTCGTCGGGGGTGCGCTTGCCGTCTGGGCCGGTGGTTGCTGGGGGTGTGCCTGCCGTCTGGGCCGGTGGTCGTCGGGGGTGCGCTCGCCGTCTGGGCCGGCGGCTGCCGGGGGTGCGCTCGTCCTCCCGGTCGGCGGCCGCCGACCGGGAGCGTCCCGACATGACGTCGGCAAGATATTGCGTTCCGGGTCTTGCCCGTGGTCACATGGTATCCAGCTCGTGGTTAGGGTTGCCTAACTGCGCCCGCCCCCGACCTTCAGGAGGCGTCCATGTCGGAGACCGAGCCGCAGGCCCGGCCGAGGCCGCAGTCGTCCGCGCTCGCCGGGGTGTCCATGCGGGACCTGCTCGCGTCCTGCGCCGCCGCGAGGGCGGTCTCCACGCCGCCCCCCGCTCCCGGGCCGGCGACCCGCCGGCCCGCCCCGGAACACCGCGAGGCGGCCTGACCGCACCGGGCGGCCGTGCGCCCCTCCGACGCCCTGCCCCGCCCCCCTGGTCAGGGGACGACGACGACCCGCTGCCCGATCGTCGCGAACCGCCACATGGCGTCGCCGTCCGCGCGGGTCTGCCGGATGCCGCCGGTGCGCTCGCCCGGGTCGGGCTCGGCCATCGAGCCGTCCACCGCCGCGCTGAACCCGATGACCACGTCCTTGACGCCGGCGAACCGCACGACGTGCTCGACCGGGATGCCGTCGGACCCGGTGACCCGGTTCGAACGGGACGTGACCGCGTAGGTGCCCGGTGCCGGGTCGACCGTGCTGGGCGTGACCTCGAAGGTGCGCCGCACCGTGCCGCTCGCGTCGACCAGCCACACCCGGTCGTCGTCCACCGAGTACACCACCCGTTCACCCCGCCCGGACCCCGCGGGCAGCGCGTCCGGATGCCGCCGGTCGCGGGGGGCCTTGGAAGCACCGGGCGCCGGCGTGCTGCTCGCGTGGCTCCGGTCCAGCGCGGCCGGGGCGCCGGCCGACGCCTGATGGGTGAGGACGCCGATCGTCACGAGAGCCGCCGCGGTGAGGCCGGTGACGAAAACGGCGCTGCTGCTGACCACTGCCGACCACCTCGTCGTCGTAGGGCGTGCTTCTGCTTCCCGGCGACGGTAGCAGTAAGTGACCGTATGACCGCGGTGGGCGACGTGGTCGCGCCGGATGCCGTGCCGGGCCCGTCCACCGGGCGTCCGCCGCGCCTCCCGTGGCGCCGTAGGCTGTTTGCGTGCTCTTGCTCGCTCTGGATACCGCCACGCCCGCCGTGACCGTCGCGCTGCACGACGGTACGGACGTCATCGCCTCGTCGAGCCAGGTGGACGCACGCCGGCACGGCGAGCTGCTGCTGCCCGCCGTCGACCGGGTGCTCGCCGAGGCCGGACTGCGGCTCGACGCCGTCACCGGCATCGTCGCCGGGACCGGCCCGGGCCCGTACACCGGGCTGCGCGTCGGCCTGATGACCGCGGACACCTTCGGGCTCGCGCTCGGCGTCCCCGTGTACGGCGTGTGCACGCTGGACGGCCTCGCCTACGCCACCGACCTGGAGGGTCCCTTCGTGGTGGCGACCGACGCCCGCCGCAAGGAGGTCTACTGGGCCCGGTACGCCGACTCCCGCACCCGCCTCACCGACCCGGCGGTCGACCGGCCCGCCGACATCGCCGAGCAGGTCGCCGGGCTCCCGGCGGTCGGTGCGGGCGCGCTGCTCTACCCGGACACCTTCCCCAAGGCGCACGAGCCGGAGCACGTGTCCGCCGCCGCCCTGGCGTCCCTGGCCGCCGAGCGGCTGGCGGCGGGCGAGGAACTGCCCGTGCCCCGGCCGCTGTACCTGCGCCGGCCGGACGCCCAGGTCCCCAAGAACTACAAGGTGGTCACCCCCAAGTGACCGAAGCGACCGAGCCCCTGACCCCGCCCGCCGGACTGCGCGAGATGCGCTGGTGGGACATCGACCCCGTGCTCCGGATGGAGCGCGAGCTGTTCCCCGAGGACGCCTGGTCGCGGGGGATGTTCTGGTCCGAGCTGGCCCACGCGCGCGGCCCCGGGGCGAGCCGGCGCTACCTGGTCGCCGAGGAGGACGGCCAGGTCGTCGGCTACGCGGGCCTGGTCACCTCCGGGGAGCAGGCCGACGTGCAGACCATCGCCGTCGCCCGCGACCACTGGGGCACCGGCCTCGGCGCGCGGCTGCTGACCGAGCTGCTGCGGGCGGCGACCGCCTTCGAGTGCACCGAGGTGCTGCTGGAGTGCCGGGTGGACAACACCCGCGCCCAGCGCCTCTACGAGCGCTTCGGCTTCGAGCCCATCGGCTTCCGACGCGGCTACTACCAGCCGGGCAACGTCGACGCCCTGGTCATGCGGCTGACCGACCCTTCCACCTCCGTACCGGGAACCGAACGAGGAACCGACCACCATGGCTGACCCACGCGACGAACCCCTCGTCCTCGGGATCGAGACCTCCTGCGACGAGACCGGCGTCGGCGTCGTCCGCGGCACCACCCTGCTGGCCGACGCCGTCGCGTCCAGCGTCGACGAGCACGCCCGCTTCGGCGGCGTCGTCCCCGAGGTGGCCAGCCGCGCCCACCTGGAGGCGATGGTCCCCACCATCGAGCGCGCCCTGAAGGAAGCGGGGGTCACCGCCCGCGACCTCGACGGCATCGCCGTCACCGCGGGCCCCGGCCTCGCCGGCGCCCTGCTGGTCGGCGTCTCGGCGGCCAAGGCGTACGCCTACGCCCTCGGCAAGCCCCTCTACGGCGTCAACCACCTCGCCTCGCACATCTGCGTCGACCAGCTGGAGCACGGCCCGCTGCCCGAGCCGACGATGGCGCTGCTCGTCTCCGGCGGGCACTCCTCCCTGCTGCTCTCCACGGACATCACCTCCGACGTCCGCCCGATGGGCGCCACCATCGACGACGCGGCCGGCGAGGCCTTCGACAAGATCGCCCGGGTGCTGAACCTGGGCTTCCCCGGCGGTCCGGTCATCGACCGGTACGCGCGCGAGGGCGACCCGAACGCGATCGCCTTCCCGCGCGGCCTCACCGGTCCGCGCGACCCCGCGTACGACTTCTCCTTCTCCGGGCTGAAGACGGCCGTGGCCCGCTGGATCGAGGCCAAGCGGGCCGCGGGGGAGGAGGTGCCGGTACGCGACGTGTCGGCGTCCTTCCAGGAGGCCGTCGTGGACGTGCTGACCCGCAAGGCGGTGCGGGCCTGCAAGGACCAGGGGGTCGACCACCTGATGATCGGTGGCGGCGTGGCCGCCAACTCCCGGCTGCGGGCCCTCGCCCAGGAGCGCTGCGAGGCGGCCGGCATCCGGCTGCGCGTACCGCGGCCCAAGCTGTGCACGGACAACGGCGCGATGGTGGCCGCCCTCGGCGCCGAGATGGTCGCCCGTAACCGGGCCGCCTCCGACTGGGACCTCTCGGCGGACTCGTCGCTGCCGGTGACGGACCCGCACGTGCCGGGCAGCGGCCACGCGCACGGACACGAACACGGACACGGCCAGGCGCACGGTCACGGCCACGCGCACGGTCACGGCCACGCGCACGGTCACGACCATGTGCACGAGGTCAGCAAGGAGAACCTGTACCCGTGACCGTCGCGCTCATGTGGGAGGCGCGGGCCGTGCCCGGCCGCGGTGGGGACCTGCTGGCCTGGGTCCGCGCGCAGCGGCCCGGCGGCGACCCCCTGCGCCGGGAAATCCTGCGCGCCCCGCAGGACCGGGTCCTCGTCATCACCTGGTGGGACGCCGCCTACGACGCCGAACTGCCGGAACTGCCCGAGCCGGACGGCGACCTGGTCACGCGGGCGGTGCACCGGTGGCGGTTCGAGTCGGTGGCCGAGGACTGACCCGCGAGGCCACGAGCTTCCGCGTCCCGGCGTACCGCGTCTCCTCCTACCGCCCGCGGCGAATCGAATGTTTCGCCATCTCCAGCGAATGATCGGTGAGAGAGGGGCCGCCGAAGACTGCGTCAGGAGGCGTCGCAGGGTTACGATCGCCGCCATGACATCCCCGCAGCCCGCTGAAACCCGGACGCAACGGCGATCCGGGCAGACCGCGACCCTCGCCGAGATCGCGCGCGAAGCCGGTGTGTCGGCGCCGACTGTTTCGAAGGTCCTCAACGGCCGCGCCGACGTCGCCCCCGCGACCCGGGCCCGCGTGGAGGAGCTGCTGCGCGACCACGGGTACCGGCGCAGGCGCGCCGAGGCGACCCGCTCGCCCCTGATCGACCTGGTCTTCCACGAGCTGGAGAGCGCCTGGGCGATGGAGGTCATCCGGGGGGTGGAGAACGTGGCGCGGGACACGGGGCTCAGCGTCGTGCTCTCCGAGAGCGCGGGGCGCCTGACCCCGGGCCGGACATGGGCCGACCAGGTGGCCGCCCGCCGTCCGCACGGCGTGATCCTCGTCCTGTCCGACCTCGACGGGTCCCAGCGGGCGCTGCTCACCAGCCGCTCCATCCCGTTCGTGGTGATGGACCCGGCCGGCGACCCGGGCGCCGACGTGCCGTCCATCGGCGCCACCAACTGGCAGGGCGGGCTCGCCGCCACCCGACACCTGGTCGAGCTGGGCCACACCCGCATCGGCGCGATCAGCGGGCCCACCCGGATGATGTGCAGCCGCGCCCGCGTGGACGGCTACCGGGCCGCCCTGGAGACGGCCGGGCTGCCGGTCGATCCCGACCTGATCGTGACCGGCGACTTCCACCACGAGGCCGGCTACCGGCAGGGCCTGAACCTGCTGCGCCGCCCGGACCGGCCGACCGCCGTCTTCGCCGGCAACGACCTCCAGGCGCTCGGCCTGTACGAGGCCGCGCGCGAGCTGGGCCTGCGCATCCCGCAGGACCTGAGCGTGGTCGGCTTCGACGACCTGCCGGTGGCCCGTTGGGTGGGGCCGCCGCTGACGACCGTACGGCAGCCGCTCATGGAGATGGCCGAGGCGGCGGCCCGGCTGGTCCTGGACCTCGGGCGCGACGACGGCTCCTCGGCGGCGACCCGGGTGGAGCTGGCCACCAGCCTGGAGGTGCGCAGCAGCACGGCGCCGCCCGCGGCCTGACGGAGCCCGGCCGACCCGCCGGTGCGCCGGTGCGCCGATCCCATCGTGCCGCCGACCCCGTCGTGCCGCCGACCCCGTCGTGTCGCCGACCCCGTCGATCCGTCGACCCCGCCGGTGCGTCGACCCCGTCAGTCCGTCGGCGAAACTTTCGGCACTTTCGGCACCTTCGGCGTCCTCCGAAGTCTGAGAAATTCCGCAGAATGTCGGCCCTGTGTCCCCGCTCGCAACAATTCGGACTTATGTTCCTTGCGATGGGGCATTCGCGTGGGGACGCGAACGGGACCGGCACGGGCGGGGGCGGACGCATGGCTGCGCGGGGTGTGCCGGATGCGCGGGACGGGCGGGGCGCACTCCGTGGGCGTTCGAAAGGGCTGAAGGCGGCCGGGCTCGCCCTGGCCGGCGCCCTGCTGCTCGGGGTGGCCGCGGCGGGCTGGGCCTACTGGCACCTGAACGGCAACATCACCAGCGTCGACATCAACGGCGCGCTCGGCGACGACCGCCCCGAGCGGCCGGTCACCGCCCCCTCCGCCGCGCCCTCCGCGTCCCCGGTGCCCACCGGGGCCCTGAACATCCTGGTGCTCGGCTCGGACTCGCGCAGCGGCGAGGAGAACCGGGAACTGGGCGGCGGCGACAGCGAGGGGGCCCGTTCGGACACGGCGATGGTCGTCCACCTCGACCCGGGCCGGACCGCCGCCACCGTGGTCAGCATCCCCCGGGACACGCTCGTCACCCGCCCGTCCTGCCCGCTGCCGTCCGGCGAGGAGACCCGGGAGGCGAGCGGCGTGATGTTCAACTCCGCCTACGCCCTGGGCGGGCCCGTCTGCGCCGTCAAGACCGTCGAGACCCTCACCGACGTCCGCATGGACCACTACGTCGAGATCGACTTCTCCGGCTTCGCCGAGCTGGTCGACGCGCTCGGCGGGGTCACCGTCACCACCGACGAGGACATCGACGACGACAAGAGCCACCTCCACCTGGACGCCGGCACCCACCACCTCGACGGCACCGAGGCCCTCGGGCTGGCCCGCACCCGGTACGGACTGGAGGGCGGCAGCGACCTCGCCCGCATAGAGCTCCAGCAGAAACTGGTCAAGGCGCTGCTGGAGCGGATCTCCGGCACCAACCTGCTCACCGACCCCGCCCGGCTCTACCAGGTCACCGACGCGGTCACCGGCAGCCTCACCACCGACACCGGCCTGGACTCGCTGGGCGAGCTGATGAGCCTCGGACGGAGCCTCGGGGGCCTGTCGGCGGACGACGTGCGCACGGTCACGATGCCGGTGGTGCCGGCCCCCTGGGACGCCAACCGGGTGGTCGCCCGCGAACCGGACGCCGGTGACCTGTGGGAATCGCTGCGCTGAGAATTCCTGCGGAAAATCTCCGGGCGGCTGTCGATCCAGGGGGCTCCCGTTCGACGCAGGGGTGAGAGGCCGGCGGAACCCGGCCGCCGACGACCCCGAGGAGTCACCATGCCCCGCTACCTGTCCCTGATCCGGATCGAGGAGAGCGACGCGCTCTCCGGCGGTCCCAGCCCCGAGCTGATCCAGCGCATGGAGAAGCTGATGGAGGAGATGACGAAGGCCGGCGTCCTGCTCGACACCGCCGGGCTGACCCCGACCGCCGAGGGCACCCGCGTCCACTACGAGGGCGGACAGCTGTCCGTCACCGACGGCCCCTTCACCGAGACCAAGGAGGTCGTCGGCGGCTACTCGCTCCTCCAGGCCAAGGACAAGGCCGAGGCGATCGAGTGGACCAAGCGCTTCCTCAAGGTCCACGAGGAGCACTGGACGGTGACCTGCGAGGTGCGGGAGCTGATGGAGGGCTGACCGGAGTCGCCCCCCGCCCGCCCGAGGGTGTTGCATGGTGGGCTGTGGAACCACAGCCCACCGAGGCCCTCGAAACCGTCTTCCGGCTGGAGTCGCCCCGTGTCATCGCCGGCGTGGCCCGCCTCGTCCGGGACGTCGGCATCGCCGAGGAACTCACCCAGGACGCGCTGGTCGCCGCCCTGGAGCAGTGGCCGAGGGACGGCGTGCCCGACAACCCGGGCGCCTGGCTCATGGCCACCGCCCGGCGCCGCGCCGTCGACCTGATCCGGCGCCGGGAGACCTACGCCCGCAAACTCGCGGAGGTCGGCCGCGAGCTGCCCGCCGCGACGCCGCCGCCCGCGGAACCCGCCGATCCGCAGGACATCGACGACGACCTGCTGCGGCTCGTCTTCACCGCCTGCCACCCGGTGCTGTCCGCCGAGGCCCGCATCGCCCTCACCCTGCGCCTGCTCGGCGGACTGACCACGCCCGAGATCGCCCGCGCCTTCCTGGTCCCCGAACCGACGGTCGCGCAGCGCGTCGTGCGCGCCAAACGCACCCTCGCCACCAAGGACGTCGCCTTCGAGGTGCCCTACGGCCCCGACCGCGCGGCCCGCCTCGGCTCGGTCCTGGAGGTCATCTACCTGATCTTCAACGAGGGGTACGCGGCCACCGCCGGCGACGACTGGCTCCGCCCCGCCCTGTGCGAGGACGCCCTGCGGCTGGCCCGCGTGCTCGCGGCCCTGATGCCGAAGGAGCCCGAGGTGCACGGCCTGGCCGCCCTGCTGGAGCTGCAGGCGTCCCGTACGGCCGCCCGCACCGGCCCCGACGGGGCGCCGGTGCTCCTCAGGGACCAGAACCGCCGCCGCTGGAACCGCATGCTGATCACCCGCGGCCTCACCGCCCTCGACCGCGCCCGCACCGCCGGCTCCGGCGCCCCGGGTCCCTACGTCCTCCAGGCCGCGATCGCCGCCTGCCACGCCACCGCGTTCACCTACGAGGAGACCGACTGGCCGCGCATCGCCGCGCTCTACGGCCTGCTCGCCGCCCGCACCCCGTCCCCGGTGGTCGCCCTCAACCGCGCGGTCGCCGTGTCCATGGCCGAGGGACCGACCCCCGCACTCGCCCTCGTCGACGCCCTCGCCGCCGAGCCCGCCCTGCGCGACTACCACCTGCTGCCCAGCGTCCGCGGCGACCTGCTGCTGCGCCTGGGCCGCACCGCCGAGGCCCGCACCGAGTTCGAGCGCGCCGCCTCACTGGCCCGCAACGCGCGCGAACGCGAGCTGCTGGCCCGCCGGGCGGGGGAGTGCGGTTGAGACCGCCCGGTCAGCGCACAGGGTGCCCGATCAGCATCGTCGGTGCCCCCGCGACCCGGGTCATGAAGACCGTGGCCGCGTTCGGCCCCTGCGGCTTGACCTTCCGCCGCAGCTCCTCCGGCTCCACCGCCGAGCCCCGCTTCTTCACCGTCAGCGTGCCGACCCGGCGCTCCCGCAGCAGCGCCTTCAGCTTCTTGAGGTTGAAGGGCATCACGTCGGTGATCTCGTAGGCGGTGGCGTACGGGGTCGGCCTCAGCTCGTCGGCGGTGACGTAGGCGATCGTCGGGTCGATCAGCCCGCCGTCCAGCTCCTCGGCGACCTCGGCGACCACGTGGGCGCGGATGACGGCGCCGTCCGGTTCGTACAGGTACCGGCCGACGTTCCGTACCCCGGGGTCCGGGAGCATGGTCTCGGGCGTCACGTAGATGCCCGCGCCGGCGGGCAGCAGCGTCGCCCGCCGCGCCCCCGGCGTCATGTCCGGGCCGAACCACAGCACGGCCTCCTTGACGTCCCCGCCGTCCGAGACCCACTCGGCCGTCGCCTGCGGAGGGATCGCCTCGTGGGGGATGCCCGGCGCGATCTTCAGCAGACCCAGCGGCGCCCCGAGGGCGGCGGAGACGGCCCAGGACAGGGGCGGCGAGTAGGCCTCCGGGTCGAAGATCCGGCCACGCTTGGAGGAGCGTCGGGCCGGGTCGACGAACACGGCTTCGTACCCGGACGTGTCCACCTCGGTCACGTCGGCCTCGCGCACCTCGATCAGGCCCGCCAGGCCGAGCGCGTCGGCGTTGGCTCGGGCCGCCGCGCAGGTCGACGCGTCCCGGTCGACGGCCAGCACCCGGATACCGGCGCGGGCGAACGCGATCGCGTCCCCGCCGATCCCGCAGCACAGGTCGGCGACGGACCGCACCCCCATCGCCCGGAGGCACTCGGCCCGGTACGCGGCCACGCTCGCCCGCGTCGACTGCTCCACCCCGTTGGGCGTGAAGTACATCCGCCCGGCGTCCTCGGCCCCGAACTTCGCCACCGCCCGCTGCCGCAGCCGCGCCTGCCCGAGCGCCGCGGACACCAGCTCGGCCGGGTGCGTGCGCCGCAGCCGGGTCGCGACGGCGAGCTCCCGCGCGGGGTCGGTGTCGCGCACCTCGTCGAGGAGGGCACGGCCCTCCGGGGTGAGCAGGGCGAGGAGGGCGTCGAGGTCGTTCACCGGGACATTGTGGGCCAGTCGGTGGACGGTGTGCCTCCGGCGCGGTGTCGGACGGGGTCGGGCGGCCGGGGACTGCGAAGATCCGGCACCATGCGAGCAGTCGTACAAAATGACAAAAGTCGGATGTTCCGCGTCGCCCGGACGTCCGCCCCCGGGTCCCGGATGCGCGGCGCTGCCGCCGCCCTCGCCGTCGCCGCCCTCGCCTCCGGCTGTGCGCAGGACGCCTCCGAGGTCCGCGGCGCCTCAGGTCAGCAGCCCCTCCAGGCGCCCCCCGCCCGCGCGCTCGACGCCTACGCGTCCAAGCTGCGCGCCGCCCAGGCGGCCCGGGTCGCCGCCGCGAAGCGCTGGAAGCTGAAGAAGGTACCGCTGACGGCCCCGCCGCCCCCGGCCAGGAAGCCGGAGATCAGGGCGCGCAAGGGCTTCGAGGTGACCGGCCAGGAGGACCTCCCGCCGGTCTTCACCTCGATCCCCACCAAGGAGAAGATCGTCTTCCTCACCATCGACGACGGCGCCGAGAAGGACCCGGCGTTCCTGCGCATGATGAGCGAGCTGAAGATCCCGTACACCGCCTTCCTCAGCGACTATCTGGTCAAGGAGGACTACGGCTACTTCAAGGAGATGCAGGACCGGGGCGTCACCCTCAACAACCACACCCTCCACCACCCCTACCTGCCCGGCCTGTCCTACGCCGAGCAGAAGCGCGAGATCTGCGGCATGCAGGACGTGATCGAGAAGCGCTACGGCAGCCGCCCCACCCTCTTCCGCCCGCCCTTCGGCAACTACAACCGCGACACCCTGCGCGCGGCGAAGGCCTGCGGCATCAGGTACGCCCCGATCTGGAACGAGGAGGTCTTCGCCGACCGCTGGGACTACCGGGAGTGGGACCGGGAGATCCACCCCGGTGACATCGTCCTCAGCCACTTCCGGGGCGAGGACGACTGGGACGGCACCATGCGCGACATGGTCCGCGAGTTCCTCGACAAGGTCACCGCCGAGGGATACGCGGTGGCCCGGCTGGAGGACTACCTGTGAGGCGGGGGCGGTTCCGGACGGCCGGGGCCGCCCTGGCCGCCGTACTCCTCACCGGCTGCGCCCAGTTCGCCGGCCCCACGCAGCGCCCGGCGGCCGGCGAGCCCGCCCAGGGCGGCGACCGCGGGCAGAACCTGCCGCCCGTCGTGGACCACGTCCGCACCACCGACCGGGTCGTCTTCCTCACCTTCGAGGACAGCGCCGAGCGGGACCCGCGTCTCGCCGCCCTCATCCGCGAACGGCGCCTCCCGGTCACCCTGTTCCTCACCGACACGGTCACCGGACCCGCCTACGGCCACTTCGCCCGGCTCCGCTCGGTCGGCGCGAGCCTGCAGAACCACACCCTCGACCACCGCTCCCTGCGCGGCCTGCCGCACGCGGGCCAGCGCGCCGAGATCTGCGGCCAGCAGACCAAGCTCACGGCCCGCTTCGGCGTCCGCCCGCACCTCTTCCGCCCGCCCTACGGCACGTACGACACCACGACGCTGCGCGCCGCCGCCGACTGCGGCATCGCGGCGATCGTCCTGTGGCGCGCGTCCCTGGAGGCCGACGGCGCCCTCGCCTACACCCGCGGCGAGCACCGCCTCCATCCCGGCGACATCGTGACCGTCGCCCCGGACGACCCGACGGGCCGGGACCTGCGCGACCGCACGGCGCGTCTGTTGGAGACGATCGAGGAGCAGGGGCTGAGGGTGGGGCGCCTGGAGGACTACCTGTAGGCGGGGCCCGTCCAGGCCGAAAGCGGGGATCCGGGGGCGGCAGCCCCCGGCGGGCCCGGCACCGTCGCAGGGTGCCCACCTGGGCCGGCGAATACGAAAAAACCGCCGACGCGCCGTCGGCATTGGCACTCCGCTTGACCGAGTGCTAATCGCGGTCATAGTCTCGGGTCTGGCACTCACCACTGGAGAGTGCCAACACAGCGACGGGCAGGTCCGGCACCCGCGACGACGGATCCACCTGGTCGCCACCTCAGACAGTTAACCCCGTGAGATCTCCGAAGGGGGAGGTCGGATCGTGACGACCACCAGCTCCAAGGTTGCCATCAAGCCGCTCGAGGACCGCATCGTGGTCCAGCCGCTCGACGCCGAGCAGACCACGGCCTCGGGCCTGGTCATTCCGGACACTGCCAAGGAGAAGCCCCAGGAGGGCGTCGTCCTGGCCGTCGGCCCGGGCCGCTTCGAGGACGGCAACCGTCTTCCGCTCGACGTGAGCGTCGGCGACGTCGTGCTCTACAGCAAGTACGGCGGCACCGAGGTGAAGTACAACGGCGAGGAGTACCTCGTCCTCTCGGCCCGCGACGTGCTCGCGATCGTCGAGAAGTAGAAGCGGCTCTTCACTTCACCGAAGTACCTGGCTTCTCATCTGCGCCCCTGGCTCCCGCGACCTTTAACAAGCCGGGCGCCCGGGGCGCATTTGCCGTATAACCCCAAGATTTCCGGAAGAGGGCTCACGCTCCCATGGCGAAGATCCTGAAGTTCGACGAGGACGCCCGTCGCGCCCTCGAGCGCGGCGTCAACAAGCTTGCCGACACGGTCAAGGTGACGATCGGCCCCAAGGGCCGCAACGTCGTCATCGACAAGAAGTTCGGCGCCCCCACCATCACCAACGACGGTGTCACGATCGCCCGCGAGGTCGAGATCGAGGACCCGTACGAGAACCTCGGCGCGCAGCTGGTGAAGGAGGTGGCGACCAAGACCAACGACATCGCGGGTGACGGTACGACCACCGCCACCGTGCTGGCCCAGGCCCTGGTCCGCGAGGGTCTGCGCAACGTCGCCGCCGGTGCCTCCCCGGCGCTGCTGAAGAAGGGCATCGACGCGGCCGTCGCCGCCGTGTCCGAGGAACTCCTCGCCACCGCGCGCCCGATCGACGAGAAGTCCGACATCGCCGCCGTGGCCGCGCTGTCCGCCCAGGACCAGCAGGTCGGCGAGCTGATCGCCGAGGCGATGGACAAGGTCGGCAAGGACGGTGTCATCACCGTCGAGGAGTCCAACACCTTCGGTCTGGAGCTGGACTTCACCGAGGGCATGGCCTTCGACAAGGGCTACCTGTCGCCGTACTTCGTCACGGACCAGGAGCGTATGGAGGCCGTCCTCGACGACCCCTACATCCTCATCAACCAGGGCAAGATCTCCTCGATCGGCGACCTGCTGCCGCTGCTGGAGAAGGTCATCCAGGCCGGCGCCTCGAAGCCGCTGCTGATCATCGCCGAGGACCTGGAGGGCGAGGCCCTCTCCACCCTCGTCGTCAACAAGATCCGCGGCACCTTCAACGCCGTCGCCGTCAAGGCCCCCGGCTTCGGCGACCGCCGCAAGGCGATGCTCCAGGACATGGCCGTCCTCACCGGCGCCACCGTCATCTCCGAGGAGGTCGGCCTCAAGCTCGACCAGGTCGGCCTCGAGGTGCTCGGCACCGCCCGCCGCATCACCGTCACCAAGGACGACACCACGATCGTCGACGGTGCCGGCAAGCGCGACGAGGTCGAGGGCCGCATCGCCCAGATCAAGGCCGAGATCGAGTCCACCGACTCCGACTGGGACCGCGAGAAGCTCCAGGAGCGCCTCGCGAAGCTGGCCGGCGGCGTGTGCGTGATCAAGGTCGGCGCCGCCACCGAGGTGGAGCTGAAGGAGCGCAAGCACCGTCTGGAGGACGCCATCTCCGCGACCCGCGCCGCGGTCGAGGAGGGCATCGTCTCCGGTGGTGGCTCCGCGCTGGTCCACGCCGTCAAGGTCCTCGAGGGCAACCTCGGCAAGACCGGCGACGAGGCCACCGGTGTCGCGGTCGTCCGCCGCGCCGCCGTCGAGCCGCTGCGCTGGATCGCCGAGAACGCCGGCCTGGAGGGCTACGTCATCACCTCCAAGGTCGCCGAGCTCGACAAGGGCCAGGGCTTCAACGCCGCCACCGGCGAGTACGGCGACCTGGTCAAGGCCGGCGTCATCGACCCGGTGAAGGTCACCCGCTCCGCCCTGGAGAACGCCGCCTCCATCGCCTCCCTCCTCCTGACGACCGAGACCCTGGTCGTCGAGAAGAAGGAAGAGGAAGAGCCGGCCGCCGCGGGCCACGGCCACGGCCACGCCCACTGAGCGCTGCGCTGAACCGAACGGTGCCCGGTCCCCTGCGGGGGGCTGGGCACCTGTTCTTGGTGCCGGTTGTGCGCCCGCACGTCGGGCCTCCTGCCTGGTGCGGCGCCGTCGCGGTTGCTCGCACCCCCTGCTTGGCGGCAGGGGGCTGCTCCTCACCACGGGGAGGCGGCGTGGCGGCGGTCCGTCACCGGCGAGGCGTCACACCAGCCCGCTCAGGGGCAGCACCCGTTCGGCGAGCCGCCCCCGCAACCTGCCCCCGGCGGTGTCGGCCTCGGTGAGCCAGCCGGCGGCGACCAGCAGCTCGGCGTGCTCGGCGATGTCCTCGGGCCGCAGGCCGCAGAACGAGGCGACCGCGTCCAGGCCGACACCGTCGCCCTCGGCGCCTTCGACCCGCTCACCGAGACGCCCGTCGGGACGGCTGTGGGCGACGGTGTACACGGCGAGGAGCCGGGTGGCGGCACCCGCCTTCTTCTTCCGGAGCTTCCGGTCGCCCACCACTTTCTGCGCCCACCCCGACAGCCGCGCCCGGGTGACCTTGCCGAAGGGGAGCGGGCGCGGCTCGGCGGGCAGCAGCGAGGGGACGGTGATTTTGGTGGGCTCCTCGGGCCGGGAGTCCAGCGCGTCGGCGACGTCGACCCCCTCAGGCAGACGCAGCCAACCGACGTCGACGAGTTCCTGGAGCACCCGCTCGGCGTCGCCCTGCAACCAGCCGCCGAGATCCTGCCCGGTGACGTTCCCGGTGCCGGCGCGCGCGGCCCGCAGGGAGAGCATGAGCACCGCGAGCCGCGCCTCGGCCCCGGGGAGCGGGGCGTGGACCCGCACGTGCTCCAGCACGCCACGGGCGTGGGCGCCCTGACCCCGGGTCAGCAACCGCTCGACGACCGGCCCGCCCCCGTCCACCTCGATGCCGAGGCGGTTGGCGTTCATCTCGCGCGTGGTCCGCGCCGCTGTCTCCGCCCGCTGCGCCTCCTCCCGCAGGGACGCGTCGTCGGTGACGTCGGCCCACGACGCGAACGCGCGGGCCTTGCGGTCGTGGAGTTCGGCGAGGACGGCGAGGTCCGGTTCGGGGCGCCGCTGGTACGCGCGGAAGGCGTCCCCGAGTTCGGTCAGCTCCAGGCGCAGCGCCTCGGGCCGGAGGTCGTCCGGCACGATCCGCTGCGCGATCCTCCCCGACCGTCCCGCACCCGGGTGCCCGGCAGGGACACCGCCGGGCCGGGGACGCGGGGCGGGCCGGGCGCGTGGCACGGAGGCAGCCCCCGCACCGACCGCACCGGGGCACCCGGAGGCGGGATCCGCCGACGGCGACCCACCGGCGCCGGGGGCGTCGGAGAACATCACCGTCCCCCCGCCGGCCACCGCCCCCCGGCCCGCCCTGCCCCTGCCCTCACGCCCGCTGTCGGCGCCGTCGCCGAACAGTCCGCCCCGGTCACCCGTGCCCGCGCTCACCCGATGCCCCTTTCCTGTGCCTGCCTGCCCCGCCCCCTGCGTGGGCGCAGCCACCCGACGCTACGTTCCCCGCAGCCGCGGCCGGGCCGGGACCGGAATGGACCACACGTTCGGGTGACGCTCCCGCGCGTGCACCGGAGCTGGGCTCTCCACGGGCTTGGGCTCCACGAACGGCTCCGGCGGTGTCAGGGCCGATCCGTCGGCTCCGTCCGGCTATCGCGTCCTCACCTCGTTCCCGCAGCCCTAGCACCCAGATGTGGAGCAGTTGATGAGTCACCCGTTTCCGCCAGGACAGCGTTTTCACGAACTCAGCGATCTGCTGGGGTCGTACGCCAACGTGGACTTCACGTTCTCCGACACGGCAGATGCTCCCGGGCCGGCTCTCTCCGCCTACCTCCGGACCGCCGCACGGGACCCCGCGCGTGCCACGACGGCGATCCGGCAGATCGACGACCTGCTCTCCATCGGCCTGTTCTCCGAGGAGATCGCGGACGAGGTGGAGTGCCTACCGCACATCCGCCCGCCGATGGGCACGAGCGTCGAGGACTGTCTGCGCGTGGTGAGGGACCACCTTCACCGCTTCCTGCGGGACCCGTCACGCATCCCGCAGGTCAATCCGCAGAGCTCCTGGGAATGGAATGAGCGTTTCCCCTCCCTGGGCCAGTTGCTCGGCGCCTACTTCCACCGGGACTTCTCCGACATCTACGCCTCCCGCGAAGAGGCCCTCGGCGAGTACGTCAGCGAGACGCCACCGGAGGACCGCGCGCAGGCAGCCCAGGAAATCGGTGAGCTTCTGACCATGGTCTCGTCGGACCAGGAACTCATCACCGCGGGCACGGCCTTGGGCCTCGACCTCCTGCCGCCGCGAGGGACGACCCTGCGGACCTGGCTCGAGTCGGTCCGCCGGAGGATCTCCGAACAGTAGGGCCCCGCCGGAGCCGGGCTGACATGACGGGATCGTCCGTGCGTACGGCGGCCGTGTGCCCCCCCACGACCGTCAATCGTTCCACGACGGGGGAGGTGGGGCGCCGACAGCCGGTCCGGAGCCGGCTGCCCGACCGACGATGACGAGGGGGCGTGGCTCATCCCCGCCTACTGCGGCCCGTACTTCCGCCCCGTCCGCGACGACAGGCCGCCCAGCATGCCCCGCGGTACCAGCTTCGCCGCGCCCATCAGGGTCTTGTAGCGGGGGTCGGGGATCGACAGGGACTTGCCGCGGGACAGGTCGGCGAGGGCCGCCGTCACGACCTTGTCCGCGTCCAGCCACATCCAGTTCGGGATGTTGTCCGTGCCCATGCCGGCCCGCTCGTGGAACTCCGTGCGCACGAAGCCGGGGCACAAAGCCATCAGGCGTACGCCGCTGCCGGCCAGGTCCTTCGCCACGCCCTGGGTGAACTGCACGACCCACGCCTTGGACGCGCCGTAGGTGCCGCGCGGTACGAAGGCGGCGACCGAGGCGACGTTGACGACGCCGCCGCGGCCGCGCTCGCGCATCGCCTCCGTCGCCGCCGAGGTCAGCCGCAGCACCGCCTCGCAGTGCACCTTGAGCATGGTCAGCTCGTCGGCCATGGAGACCTCGAGGAAGCGGCCCTTGTTGCCGAAGCCGGCGTTGTTGATCAGCAGGTCCACGGGCTTCCTGCGCTCGCCGAGCCGGGCGGTCACCGCGTCGATGCCGGTGTCCGTGGCCAGGTCGGCCGTGAGCACCTCCGCCTCGATGCCGTGCCGGTCGTGCAGTTCGGTCGCCTGTTCGCGCAGCCGCTTGGTGTCACGGGCGACCAGCACCAGGTCGTGCCCGTCGGCCGCCAGCCGCCGCGCGAACGCGGCGCCGATGCCCGCCGTCGAACCCGTAATCAATGCCGTTGTCATGGCGCAAGATTATGGGTCGAGGCCGCGCGGGGTCCCCTTCGCTCACCGGGACCACCGCGGGACCGCCGCTCGCGGCGGAGCGGTGCGCACGGCCCCGGTGAGGGCCGGTCAGGCCCCGTGCGCCGCCACGTACTTCCGGGCGGCCGCCAGCGACTCCGGGTGGAGCGCCTCGCCCGCCGCGAGCAGCCGCGGCAGCAGCTCCCGCCGGGTCGTCACCGCCCGGAACTGCAAGGCCACCGTCACCTCGTGGTCGGGCCGGTGCACGAGCGCGACCGGGTCGCCGACCCGTATCTCACCGGGCGCGATCACCCGCAGGTAGGCGCCCGGCGCCCCCTTCTCCGTGAAGCGCCGCACCCACCGCTCCTCCCCCAGATGGCCCTGGAAGGTACGGCACGGGATACGGCCGCAGGTGACCTCCAGCACCAGGTCGGGGCCGATCCGCCAGCGCTCGCCGATCCGCGCGCCGGAGACGTCCACGCCCGTGGTGGTGAGGTTCTCGCCGAAGGCGCCGTTCGGCAGCGTCCTGCCCAGCTCGCGCTCCCAGTCGTCCATGTCCTCCCGCGCCACCGCGTAGACCGCCTGCTCGTCGCCGCCGTGGTGGCGCGTGTCGCACACCGTGTCCCCGGCCACCCCGCTCGCCCCGACTCCCTTCGGCCCGGGCGCCGACACCCGCACGATCCCGTCGGTGGGCTGCTTGTCGATACCGGTGACACCGTCGGG
The DNA here is from genome assembly GCF_043204535.1 of Streptomyces sp. NPDC047853. Taxonomy (NCBI): domain Bacteria; kingdom Bacillati; phylum Actinomycetota; class Actinomycetes; order Kitasatosporales; family Streptomycetaceae; genus Streptomyces; species Streptomyces sp. NPDC047853. The sequence goes on from NZ_JBIDCI010000001.1 coordinate 213,015, forward strand.
GTGGTCCGTGTAGGGCACGGCCTTCGGGCGGCCCAGGTTGACAGAGAGAAGCTTCATGGCGGAACGGTAGAACACCGCTCATCAAAGCGTCGACGCACTATTCGGCGTCCGGCCAAAGCGTCGCTTATCCTCGGCGGTGTGATCGAGGCTCGTCATCTCCGCGTGCTGCGCGCCGTGGCATCCACCGGTTCCTTCTCCGCCGCGGGACGCGAGCTGGGCTGCACCCAGCCCGCCGTCAGCCAGCAGATGAAGGCCCTGGAGGCCTCCGTCGGCACCCCCCTGCTCGTGCGCACCGGGCGGGAGATGCGGCTGACCCAGGCCGGCGAGGCGCTCGTGCGGCACGCCGCCGGGATCATCGCCGGGCTGACCGCCGCCGAGGAGGAGGTCGCCGCCATCGCCGGGCTCCGGGCCGGCCGGGTCCGCCTGGTCTCCTTCCCCAGCGGCAGCTCCACCCTCGTGCCGACCGCCCTGGCCGCGCTGCGCGCCGCGCACCCCGGCACCCGGGTCTCCCTGGAGGAGGCCGAGCCGCCGAGATCCGTCGAGCTGCTGCGCGAGGGCGACTGCGACGTGGCGCTCGCCTTCCGCTACGAGGGCGCCGCGGGCGCGGAGGAGTGGGACGACCTCGTCGTACGGCCGCTGCTGACCGACCGCCTGGTCGCGCTGGTGCCCGAGGACCACCGGCTGGCGCGCACCGAGGCGACCGGGGCCGTGGCCATCGGGGAGCTCGCCCGGGAGTCCTGGATCGCGGGCTGCCCGCGCTGCCGGGGGCAGCTGGTCGAGGTCTGCGAGGGGGCCGGCTTCACGCCCCGTATCGACTTCGCGACCGACGACTACCCGGCGGTCGTCGGCCTGGTGGGGGCGGGCCTGGGCGTGGCCGTCCTGCCCCAGCTCGCCGTCGAGTCCGTACGGCCCCGGGGCGCGCGCACCGTGGCGCTGGAGCCGGCGGTGCGGCGGGAGATCGTCGCGCTCACCCTTCCCGACCTGGCCCAGGTGCCGGCGGTGACGGCGACGCTGGACGAGCTGGCCCGGGCGGGGGCGCGTCAGCCGGCGGCGCGCTGACCGGCGGCCCCGACACCGCGCGCCGAGTCGTCGGGCCGCGTTGCCGAGGGGGAGAGAGAAACGTTCCTTCAGTGAGGTGCGGCCGCCTCCCCGCCGGCCGACGCCGACGCCGCCACCAGGCGGTTGCGGGCGCGCCCCATGAGCTCCTCGCGCTCGTCCTCGGTCAGGCCGCCCCACACGCCGTACGGCTCGCGCACCGCGAGCGCGTGTGCCGCGCACTCGGCGCGGACCGGGCACCTCATGCAGACCTCCTTGGCCGAGTTCTCGCGAGCACTCCGCGCCGCACCGCGTTCGCCTTCCGGATGGAAGAAGAGCGAGCTGTCCACCCCGCGGCACGCGGCCAGGAGCTGCCAGTCCCACAGATCCGCGTTCGGTCCGGGAAGGCGGGAGAAATCTGCCATTGCGTGACCCCTTGTAGCCGATATGGGTAGAAGCCGGGATACAGCGTCCACGACCGTACAACTACGATCTAAGGAGATGAAAATATGACTCATTGCGAATCTAGCCGCAGACACCAGCGAAGCGGAAGAAAAGCGGCTAAATGGGGCATCGGTTGTGATGAAACGGGGCGGGTCCAACGGGCATGTCTGCTGCGTGGCCGCCCCCTCACGTAGAGTGCCGAAGACGACACACAGCCCCGTAACTCTTTCGAGTGACCGTCGTTGAGAGTGCGGAGGCGGTTGAAGGAACAAGTGCTCGGGCGGGCGTCCGGGACGGTCGACCGCACAGGTGACGATTTCGTACCAGCCTGGAGGCTCAACGTGACGCGCATCAGCTGCGGAGGACGGCCATGACTTCCGTCCTCGTCTGCGACGACTCCCCGCTTGCCCGAGAGGCGCTCCGCCGCGCCGTCGCGACCGTGCCCGGCGTGGAGCGCGTGACGACGGCGGCCAACGGCGAGGAAGTCCTCCGCCGCTGGGGCGCCGACCGCTCGGACCTGATCCTGATGGACGTACGCATGCCCGGCCTGGGCGGCGTCGAGACCGTCCGGCGGCTGCTGTCCGCCGACCCCGGGGCGCGCATCATCATGCTCACCGTCGCCGAGGACCTGGACGGCGTGGCCCTCGCGGTCGCCGCCGGCGCCCGCGGTTACCTGCACAAGGACGCCTCGCGCGCCGAGCTGCGGGCCACCGTGACGCAGGCCCTCGCCGACCCGACCTGGCGGCTCGCCCCGCGCCGGCTGCGCTCGGCCGAGATGGGCGCCGCGCCCACGCTCACCGCGCGGGAGATCCAGGTGCTGGAGGGCATGAGCCACGGCCGCTCCAACGCGGAGATCGGCCGCGAGCTGTTCCTCTCCGAGGACACCGTCAAGACCCACGCCCGGCGGCTCTTCAAGAAGCTCGGCGCCTCGGACCGGGCACACGCGGTGGCGCTCGGCTTCCGGTGGGGCCTGGTCCGCTAGGGGCACCCCGTGCGGTGGAGGCGGAAAGGGCCCGTCGGGGATGCCGCGATCCCCGCTTATCGCGAGGTGAGCGGGGCTGACAAGGCGACCCGCCGGACGCCCCATGCTTGTTTCGCCGCCGATGACGCATCCTTGAGGTGTGGAGTTCCTCGGGGACGAGTCGGTCGAGCGGAAGGGGAGGGCGCAGGGGATGAGTTCCGGCGCACCTGCTCATAACGCTTCGGTGCACAACAACGGGCGCGGAGCCACGGATCGGACGGCCGCAAGGCACCATGGACCGATGCGTGACGACGAGGCGGCCCCCGATCAAGGGACGGTCGGTGGGCTCGTCCACCGCGCCGTCGACGGGGACGAGCAGGCCACGCACGACCTGCTCGCCCATGTCCACCCCTTGGCGCTGCGCTACTGCCGCACCCGTCTCTCCCGGCTGCCGGGCGACGCCCGGCACTTCGTCGAGGACCTCGCCCAGGAGGTCTGCGTCGCGGTGCTGCTCGCCCTGCCGCGCTACAAGGACACCGGACGCCCCTTCGAGGCGTTCGTCTTCGCCATCGCCGCCCACAAGGTCGCCGACCTCCAGCGCGCGGCGATGCGCCACCCCGGCTCGACGGCCGTCCCGTCCGACGAGATGCCCGAGCGGCCGGACGACTCGCTGGGCCCCGAGGAGCGCGCGCTGCTCAACAGCGACGCGGCCTGGGCCAAGAAACTGCTGGCCAACCTGCCCGAGAACCAGCGCGAGCTGCTTCTGCTGCGGATCGCGGTGGGGCTCACGGCCGAGGAGACCGGGCAGATGTTGGGAATGTCACCCGGTGCCGTGCGCGTCGCCCAGCACCGGGCCCTGAGCCGCCTGCGGGCCCTGGCGGAGCAGTAGCGCCGGGTCTGAACGCGCGACCACCGGCGTCCGTACGAAGCTACGAATGCCGCGGCCGCCCCGGATCGTGGAATGAGCCACCTCCGCTTCCCGTTAGCATGGACATCCGCACCGATCAAGGCCATTTTGAGGAAGGTGTCATGACTGCCAACGTCGACGGAGTGCCCGCCAAATTCGCGACACTCGGGCTGACCTACGACGACGTGCTGCTGCTGCCGGGCGCGTCGGACATGGCGCCCGACGAGATCGACACCGCCTCGTACGTCTCCAGGAACGTGCGGGTGAACATCCCGCTGCTGTCCGCCGCCATGGACAAGGTCACCGAGTCGCGCATGGCGATCGCGATGGCCCGCCAGGGCGGCGTCGGCGTCCTGCACCGCAACCTGTCCATCGAGGACCAGGCCAACCAGGTCGACCTGGTCAAGCGCTCCGAGTCGGGCATGGTGGCCAACCCCATCACCATCCACCCGGACGCCCTGCTCGCCGAGGCCGACGCGCTGTGCGCCAAGTTCCGCATCAGCGGCGTCCCGGTCACCGACGGCTCCGGCAAGCTCCTCGGCATCGTCACCAACCGCGACATGGCCTTCGAGACCGACCGCTCCCGTCAGGTGCGCGAGGTCATGACGCCGATGCCGCTGGTCACCGGCAAGGTCGGCATCTCCGGCGTGGACGCCATGGAGCTGCTGCGCCGCCACAAGATCGAGAAGCTGCCGCTGGTCGACGACCACGGCGTGCTCAAGGGCCTGATCACGGTCAAGGACTTCGTCAAGGCCGAGAAGTACCCGCACGCCGCCAAGGACGGCAAGGGACGGCTGCTGGTCGGCGCGGCCGTCGGTGTCGCCGGTGACGCCTTCGAGCGGGCCCAGGCGCTGATCGAGGCGGGCGTCGACTTCATCGTCGTCGACACCGCGCACGGCCACTCCCGCCTGGTCGGTGACATGGTCGCCAAGATCAAGTCGAACTCCTCCGGCGTCGACGTCATCGGCGGCAACATCGCCACCCGCGACGGCGCCCAGGCCCTCATCGACGCCGGCGTGGACGGCATCAAGGTCGGTGTCGGCCCCGGCTCGATCTGCACCACCCGCGTCGTCGCCGGCATCGGCGTCCCGCAGGTCACGGCCATCTACGAGGCCTCGCTCGCCGCCAAGGAGGCCGGTATCCCGGTCATCGGCGACGGCGGCCTCCAGTACTCCGGCGACATCGCCAAGGCCCTGGTCGCGGGCGCCGACACGGTGATGCTGGGCTCGCTGCTCGCGGGCTGCGAGGAGTCCCCGGGCGAGCTGCTGTTCATCAACGGCAAGCAGTTCAAGTCGTACCGCGGCATGGGCTCGCTCGGCGCCATGCAGACCCGCGGCGACCGCAAGTCGTTCTCCAAGGACCGCTACTTCCAGGAGGGCGTCGCCTCCGACGAGCAGCTGGTGCCCGAGGGCATCGAGGGCCAGGTGCCCTACCGCGGCCCGCTCTCCTCGGTCGTCCACCAGCTGGTCGGCGGCCTGCGCCAGTCGATGTTCTACGTCGGCGGCCGGACCGTGCCCGACCTCCAGGACAACGGGCGGTTCGTGCGGATCACCTCCGCCGGTCTCAAGGAGAGCCACCCGCACGACATCCAGATGACCGTCGAGGCACCGAACTACAGCCGCAGCAAGTAGACAGCAGCCTCCCGAGGGCGGCCCCGGACCACCCGGGGCCGCCCTCAGCAGTGCCCCGGCATGCCCGTCGGGGATACTGGAAGGCGCTGCAACGCATCAGGGAAAGGCCACAGACGTGACTGAGATCGAGATCGGGCGCGGCAAGCGCGGCCGCCGGGCGTACGCCTTCGACGACATCGCCGTCGTCCCCAGCCGCCGTACGCGGGACCCGAAGGAGGTCTCGATCGCCTGGCAGATCGACGCCTACCGCTTCGAGCTGCCGTTCCTGGCCGCTCCCATGGACTCGGTCGTCTCCCCGGCCACCGCCATCCGCATCGGCGAGCTGGGCGGCCTCGGCGTGCTCAACCTGGAAGGGCTGTGGACGCGGTACGAGGACCCGCAGCCGCTGCTCGACGAGATCGCCGAGCTGGACACGGACAACGCGACCCGCCGCCTCCAGGAGGTCTACGCGGCTCCGATCAAGGAGGAGCTGATCGGTCAGCGCATCAAGGAGGTGCGCGACTCGGGCGTGGTCACCGCCGCCGCGCTCTCCCCGCAGCGCACCGCCCAGTTCTCCAAGGCCGTCGTGGACGCGGGCGTCGACATCTTCGTCATCCGCGGCACCACGGTCTCCGCGGAGCACGTCTCCGGCTCGCACGAGCCGCTGAACCTGAAGCAGTTCATCTACGAGCTGGACGTCCCGGTGATCGTCGGCGGCTGCGCCACCTACACCGCCGCCCTGCACCTGATGCGCACCGGCGCGGCGGGCGTCCTCGTCGGCTTCGGCGGCGGCGCGGCGCACACCACGCGCAACGTGCTCGGCATCCAGGTCCCCATGGCGACCGCGGTCGCCGACGTGGCCGCCGCCCGCCGCGACTACATGGACGAGTCCGGCGGCCGGTACGTGCACGTCATCGCCGACGGTGGCGTCGGCTGGTCCGGCGACCTGCCCAAGGCGATCGCCTGCGGTGCCGACTCCGTGATGATGGGCTCGCCGCTGGCCCGCGCGACCGACGCGCCGGGCAAGGGCAACCACTGGGGCATGGAGGCCGTGAACGAGGAGCTGCCCCGTGGCAAGAAGGTGAACCTCGGCACGGTCGGCACCATCGAGGAGATCCTCACCGGCCCGGCCCGCAACCCCGACGGCTCGATGAACTTCTTCGGCGCGCTGCGCCGGGCGATGTCGACGACCGGCTACAGCGAGCTGAAGGAGTTCCAGCGCGTGGAGGTCACGGTCGGGGACTCGCAGCACCGGCGGTAGTCACCCGCACGCCGTACCGAAGGGCCCGCAGCGATCGCTGCGGGCCCTTCGGCGTCTCTTCGGGTCAGAGCCGGTGCGCCGCCCCCGTGGGCGTGGCCCCCCGCGTGTCCAGCAGCAGCTGGGCCTTGACCGACAGACCCTGGAGGTCGTACGTGCGGTGCTGCTGGAGGAGGATCGTCAGGTCGGCGGCGGCGGCGGCCTCGTAGAGCGAGTCGGCGCGCGGGACCGGGCGGTCGGCGACCTTCCAGGCCGGGATGTGGGGGTCGTGGTAGCTGACCGCGGCGCCCATCGACATCAGACGGGACGCGATCTCCTCGGCCGGGGTCGCCTGCTGGTCGGCCAGGTCGGCCTTGTAGGTGACGCCGAGGAGCAGGACGCGGGCGCCGCGCGCGGACTTGCCGTGCTCGTTGAGGAGGGCGGCGGCGCGCTGGACGACGTAGCGGGGCATCTGGGCGTTGACCTGCTGGGCCAGCTCCACCATGCGCAGGCTGTGGGGGGCCTGCCCGGTCAGGTCCTGGGGGACGGAGTGGCCGCCGACGCCGGGGCCGGGGCGGAAGGCCTGGAAGCCGAACGGCTTGGTCTCCGCGCAGCGCAGCACGTCCCACAGGTCGACGCCGAGGTCGTCGCAGAGGACGGCCATCTCGTTGACGAGGGCGATGTTGACGTGCCGGAAGTTGGTCTCCAGCAGCTGGACCGTCTCCGCCTCCCGGGGACCGCGTGCGCGGACCACCTTGTCGGTGAGGCGGCTGTAGAAGGCGGCGGCCGACTCGGTGCAGGCCGGGGTGAGGCCGCCGATGACCTTCGGGGTGTTGGCCGGGGTGAAGTCGCGGTTGCCGGGGTCGGCGCGGCTGGGGGAGTAGGCGAGGTGGAAGTCGCGGCCGGCGCGCAGTCCGGAGCACTGCTCCAGGAGGGGGCGCAGGAACTCCTCCGTCGTGCCCGGGCGCACCGGCGACTCCAGGATCACCGTGGTGTGCGGGCGCATGTGCGCGGCCAGGGTGCGGGCCGCGGCCTCCACCTGGGTGAGGTCCAGACCGCCGTCCGCGCCCGGTGGGGTCGGGGCGCAGATGACGGCGGTGCGCACGCGGCCCAGCTCGGCGGGGCCCGCGGGGGTGCGGAAGCCCGTGGCGAGCATCCGGCGCACCTCGGCGGGGGTGAGCGGGTCGGCCTCGGGGCCGGTGCGGTAGCCGAGGGTCGGGATGCCGGCGGCGACGGCGGCCTGGGCCAGGGGCAGGCCGTACGGGCCGAGTCCGATGACGGCGAGATCTGCGGGCATGGCGTGGGCCGTCCTTCCCAGTAACCGAAGCGGGACAGGTGCGCAAACCCGGTGGACAGGATGGGCGAGCACAACGTCAGACTAGGAGTAAATATGACCGATTTACGGGATTGGTCCGGCGAGTTTCGCTGAGTGTCGGGGGGCGGCGGTGAGCCGCCGGGGGGTGCGGCGGGACGGTGGGAGGGGAGTTGTCCACAGGCTGGGGGGCGTGCGGCGGCCGATGTCGGGCAGTCCGGTCAGAATCTGGGCATGGTGGGTACCAGGAACCGGGCTTCGCCCCGACGGGTGCGGCCGACGCGACCGACAGCGGGAGGCAGCAGTGAGGACAGCGACACTGGGGCCGGCGCAGCGCGCCGAGTCGCTCGCGGCCATGGCCGAGCGCGAGCTGGACGTGCTGGTGGTGGGGGCGGGCGTGGTCGGCGCGGGCACGGCGCTCGACGCGGTGACGCGTGGCCTGTCCACGGGCCTGGTGGAGGCGCGGGACTGGGCCTCGGGCACCTCCAGCAGGTCCAGCAAGCTGATCCACGGCGGCCTGCGCTATCTGGAGATGCTCGACTTCACGCTCGTCCGTGAGGCGCTGAAGGAGCGCGGCCTGCTGCTCGAGCGGCTCGCGCCGCACCTGGTGAAGCCGGTGCCGTTCCTGTACCCGCTCCAGCACAAGGGCTGGGAGCGGCTCTACGCCGGCTCGGGCGTCGCGCTCTACGACGCCATGGCGATGGCCCGCGGCCACGGCCGGGGCCTGCCGACGCACCGGCACCTGAGCCGTCGTCACGCGCTGCGGGTGGCGCCCGCCCTGAAGAAGGACGCGCTGGTCGGCGCGCTCCAGTACTACGACGCCCAGATGGACGACGCCCGGTTCGTGACGACGCTGGTGCGCACCGCGGCGGCGTACGGCGCCCAGGTCGCCAACCGCGCGCGGGTCACCTCCTTCCTGCGCGAGGGCGAGCGCGTGGTCGGCGCGCGCGTGCAGGACGTCGAGGCGGGCGGGGAGTACGAGATCCGCGCCAAACAGGTCGTGAACGCGACCGGTGTGTGGACCGACGACACCCAGTCCATGGTGGGCGAGCGCGGCCGGTTCCACGTCCGGGCCTCCAAGGGCATCCACCTGGTGGTGCCGAAGGACCGCATCCACTCCACCACCGGGCTGATCCTGCGCACCGAGAAGTCCGTGCTGTTCGTCATCCCCTGGGGCCGGCACTGGATCATCGGCACCACGGACACCGACTGGGACCTGGACAAGGCCCACCCCGCCGCCTCCAGCGCGGACATCGACTACCTGCTGGAGCACATCAACTCGGTGCTGTCGGTGCCGCTCACCCGCGACGACGTCGAGGGCGTCTTCGCCGGGCTGCGCCCGCTGCTGGCGGGGGAGTCGGACGCCACCAGCAAGCTCTCGCGCGAGCACACCGTCGCGCACCCGGTGCCCGGCCTGGTCGTCGTGGCGGGCGGCAAGTACACGACGTACCGCGTGATGGCCAAGGACGCCGTGGACGCCGCGGTGCACGGGCTCGACCTGCGCGTCGCCGACAGCGTCACCGAGATCACGCCGCTGCTCGGCGCCGAGGGCTACCGGGCGCTGTGGAACGCGCGGGCGCGGGTCGCCGCGCGTACCGGCCTGCACGTCGTACGGGTGGAGCACCTGCTGAACCGGTACGGGGCGATGGCCGAGGAGGTGCTGGAGCTCGTCGCCGCCGACCCCTCCCTCGGCGCACCGCTGCACGCCGCCGACGACTACCTGCGCGCCGAGGTCGTCTACGCCGCCTCGCACGAGGGCGCGCGCCACCTCGACGACGTGCTCACCCGGCGCACCCGCATCTCCATCGAGACCTTCGACCGGGGCACGCGCAGCGCCCGCGAGGCCGCCGAGCTGATGGCACCGGTCCTGGGCTGGGACGAGGAGCAGGTCGAACGGGAGGTCCAGCACTACGAGAAGCGGGTCGAGGCCGAGCGGGAGTCCCAGCGCCAGCCGGACGACCTCACCGCCGACGCGGCCCGGCTCGGGGCGCCGGACATCGTGCCCCGCTAGCGCGCGGAGGGGGCCGGCGGGAGGGGCCGGTGGGGCCCGGGTGACGTGCGGTCAGTCGGTCACGGCGCCCGCCCCGGCGCCCGGGCGGGCCGTGAGGCACCCTGGGCGTCGAGCACTTGTCGGGTGAGAGACAATGAAGGCTCTGTCAGGGCGGGTTGCATGAGGGGACGCATGTCGGAGGCGGAGCGGGCGGGGACATCCCGTACGGACAAGAGCGCACGTCTCCTCGCCGGGCGGTACCGGCTGGGAGACGTGCTCGGCCGCGGCGGCATGGGGACGGTGTGGCGGGCGGAGGACGAGACCCTCGGACGCACGGTCGCCGTCAAGGAGCTGCGGTTTCCCGGGAGTATCGACGAGGAGGAGAAGCGGCGCCTGATCACGCGCACGCTGCGCGAGGCCAAGGCCATCGCGCGGATCCGCAACAACAGCGCCGTGACGGTCTACGACGTGGTCGAGGAGGACGACCGGCCGTGGATCGTGATGGAACTCGTCGAGGGCAAGTCGCTCGCCGAGGCCATCCGTGAGGACGGCCTGCTGGAGCCGAAGCGCGCGGCGGAGGTCGGCCTCGCGGTCCTCGACGTCCTGCGCTCCGCCCACCGCGAGGGCATCCTGCACCGCGACGTGAAGCCGTCGAACGTACTGATCTCCGAGGACGGCCGGGTCGTCCTCACCGACTTCGGCATCGCCCAGGTGGAGGGCGACCCGTCCATCACCTCCACCGGCATGCTCGTCGGCGCCCCCTCCTACATCTCCCCCGAGCGCGCCCGCGGCCACAAGCCGGGGCCCGCGGCCGACCTGTGGTCGCTCGGCGGACTGCTGTACGCGGCCGTGGAGGGCACCCCGCCCTACGACAAGGGCTCCGCGATCGCCACGCTCACCGCGGTGATGACCGAGAACCTGGAGGAGCCCAGGAACGCCGGGCCCCTGCGGGACGTCATCTACGGCCTGCTGACCAAGGACCCCGAGCAGCGGCTCGACGACGCGGGTGCCCGCGCGATGCTCAACAAGGTCATCCACGCGCCGGACAGCACGGCCGACACCGAGCCGGCCGACGCCACCAAGGTCGTACCGCTGCCCGCGCAGCCGGACGAGCGGACCCGCCGGGGCGGCTCGGCGGGTGCCGGGGGCAAGCGGGCCGAGGAGGCCGGGGAGCGGTTGCGCGGCGCCCTGCGTTCCGTGCGCAAGGCCGCGGTCGGAGCCGGTGGAGCCGGCGCGACGGCCGCGTCCCGTGGCAAGCAGGGCGAGGCCGACCGGGACGCGCGAGGGGCCGCCGGCGCGGCCTCCGCCGCGGGTGCCGCCGGGACGGCCGCGCAGGCCCCGCGCGGTGCGCGGGCGGCGACGGACCCGGGAGCCGCCCCGGCCTCCGGCGCGTCGAACGCCGCCGCGGGCAACCGCAGCTCCGGCTGGCCCGTCGTACCCCCGCCGGACCTGCCCGCCCGGTCCGCGCCCAGGGCGCCGCTCACCGACGTGGTGCCGCGCCGGACGCTGGTGATCATCGCGGTGATCGTGGCGCTCGCCGTACTCGGCACCGTGCTGGCCCTCACCCTCGGCGGCGACGACAAGGGGACCGCGGGCGGCGGCGGCGACAAGCCGGTCGCCTCCGCCGGCGCGAGCGACGACACGAAGCAGGACGACGGGAGCGGGACCCGCACCGACGGCTCCGCGTCGGACGGGGCGTCGGACAGCCCCTCGGACGGGGCGTCGGACGGCGGCGCACCGGGAACCGGCCCGAGCGCGTCCGGCGACACCGGTGCCGGGTCGGGCGGTGCCGGGAAGTCCGACGAGGGGGGCGCGGCCTCCACCCACCGGGGCGGCCAGGGCTACTCCCTCGGGCTGCCCGCGGGCTGGAAGCACCGCTCCACGGACGCAGCGGGGGACCGGTTCACCGGCCCGCGGGGCCAGAAGCTGCTCGTCGCCTGGACGTCCACGCCCAAGGACGACCCGGTCGCCGACTGGAGGAACCAGGAGCGGTACATGGTCCGCTCCCAGTACAAGAAGATCCGCATAGAGAAGGTGGACTACCGCGGCTGGAACACGGCCGACTGGGAGTTCACCTACTCGGACGGCGGTACCGCGTACCGCACCGTGGACCGGGGCTTCGTCGTCAGCGACCGCCAGGGGTACGCGCTCATGTACACCGCGAAGGCCGCCGACTGGGACAGTGACCTGCGCCGCGACACCTGGCGCACCCTCACGAAGTCCTTCGAGCCCAAATCCTGAACCGACGCGGCCCGGGTTTGAGCGGTCCGATATCTGGCATCCCCTCTTTGTGGGTTGCCTCCGGCACGTATCGTGAATGCTCGCGGACCGTACGCAGCCGGAACGGCCCGCCGGGCGAACGGAATTGACCGACGGGCTGCCGGGGGTGGCGACGTGGACGACTATGCGGGTCGGGTGCTCGCCGACCGCTACCGGCTGCCCCTGCCGCCCTCCGACGAGTACGAACTCACCGAGACCCGGGCCTTCGACACCTACAGCGGCCAGGAAGTCCTGGTCCGCCAGGTGCCGTTGCCCGAGGTCGTCGAGGCGGAGGTGCTCGACGCCGACGGTCTGCCCGACGGCTTCACGGCCCGTGACGGCGTCCGGCGCCCCGGCCGGCGCGCGCACTCCGCGCAGGGCGGCACCCGGCGCCCCGCCGACCCGGTGGTACGCCGTGCCGTCGAGGCGGCGCAGGCCGCCGCCGCCGTCCCGGACCACCCGCGCCTGGACCAGGTCTTCGACGTGTTCGCGGAGGGCGGTTCGCTCTGGATCGTCAGCGAACTGGTGGCCGCGCGACCGCTGGCCGCCCTCCTCGCCGAGGAGCCGCTGACGCCCTACCGGGCGGCCGAGGTGGCCTCCGACATCCTCCTCGCGCTGCGGGTGCTGCACTCCTACGGCTGGGTGCACCGCAACATCACCGCGCGCACCGTGCTCGTCTGCGACGACGGACGCGTGATGCTGACCGGCCTGGCGGTCGGGGCGGCGGAGGAGGCGCTGTGCGGGTACGACCCGGTGCCGGCCCCCGAGGGCGAGGACGACGGGGGCTCGCCGGTCGCCCCCGGCGGGACCTTCGGCCGGGGCGGCGGCCCGACGCCCGGCGCCCTCGGGCCCGGCGGTGGCGGCGGTGCCGGGGCGGGCTGGCCCGGCGCGGGTGGAGCGGGGCCCGGCCTGCCCGGCCCCGTCGGCGCCGGCCCCCGGCACACCGGTCCCGCGGGCGTGCGGTCCGGGATGCCCGGTCCCGGTGGCGACGACCCCGAGGCCGCCCGGCGTGCCGCCATCGAGGCAAGGGGAGCCGGCGGGCTGCCGGGTCCCGGAGCGGTGCCCGGCGGAGCCGCCGGGCTCACCCCCGCCGCGCTCGACGCCGGCGGTGACGTCCGCGCCGCGCGCGCCGGGGCCATCGCCGCGTACCGCGCGGGGGCCCGGGCCGCGGCCCGCGTCCAGGAGGCGCAGAACGGCCGTGCCGCCCTGCCCGGCGCCCGCCCCGCCCCCGACGACCCCGGCCGGCCCCCGCACACGGCGGGCCCCGCACCCGGCGCGGGGCGGCACCCGTACCCGCCGAGTCCGGAGAGGCCGCCCCTGACCACCGGCCCCGGCGCGTCCCCCGCCGCCGACCGGCCCGGCCGGTCCGACCGGTCCGCGGCGGACCGCCACGGCGGCCCGCCCGGCGCCGTCCAGCCCGGGCAGATCGCCGACCCCTACGGCGTCCGCACGACCTCGTGGCACGGCGCCACGCCCCGCACCGCGGACGACCACCCCGCCGGTCCGGCGCCCTCCGGCCAGGTCCCGCCCGGCCAGACCCCCGCTCCGGCGGCCGGTCGTGCCCTGCCCGCCGGTCCACCGCAGGAGACCGGCGCCGCGCCTCCCGGCCAGTGGGACGACCTGGTCGCCCGGACGTCCGCCGCACGCGGCCCGGCCACCGCACTCGCCGCCGAACGGGCCCGGCAGACCCGGATGGCCGTGGTCGGACCGGTGACCGAGCGCTGGGCGCCGGAACAGGCCGGGCCGGTGCACGAGAACTGGCAGCTGGCCGCGCCCATCGGCCCCGCCACCGATCTGTGGGCGCTGGGCGCCCTGCTCTTCCGCGCCGTACAGGGGCACGCGCCCTACCCGGAGGACTCGACCGCCGAGCTGGTGCAGATCGTGTGCGCGGAGCCTCCGGCCTTCGCCGAGGAGTGCGGACCACTGCGGCCGGTCGTGGAGTCGCTGCTGCGTCAGGACCCCATCGAGCGCATCGACTTCGAGGAACTGAGCGGCTGGCTGCGCTCGCTGGTGCGCTCGGCCCCCGAGCCGGAGGCCGGCCTGCACGTCGTCCCGGCCCCGCCCGCCGAGACCAGCAGGCTGCCCATCGTGCGCCGCCGGGGCGAGCTGGTGCGCAGGCGGCGGGCCGGGCTGCCCGCACACCACGGGCGGCACAAGCGGGACCGGCGGGAGACGGACCGTTCCCCGCGCAGCCTCGGCCGGACCCTGCTCCTGCTGATACTGCTCGCCCTGGCCGGAGCGATCGCCTACGCCATGTTCCTGATGCCGAAGGACGACCCGGGTGCCACCGGCGGCGCCGACCGGACGGGAGCCGCGGGCGAGGCGAGCCAGGCACCGCCCGAGCGGTCCCCCGACGCCGGCGGCGAGCCCCGGCCGGAGCGGACGTCCCCGGAGGACCGGCCCAGCGCCGCCGAGACGGGCGCCGGTTCCGCAGAGACGCAGACCACCGACCCCGACGTCGCCGACGGGTTCGCCCTGCGCAAGGACCCGGAGGGATTCCGCGTCGCCGTCGCCGAGGGCTGGACCCGCACCCCGCGCAACGGGAGCGGCCAGGTCGTCTACGGCAAGGGCGGCCTGGAGCTGATCGTCGTGCCGGGCCGGGACCGCACCAGCGAGTTCGGCGACGACCCGATGACGTACCAGCGCGACAGCGAGCCCGAGTTGGCCTCCTACCGGGCCTCCAGCTGGGCGACCTCCAGTGGGCTGAAGACCATCGAGGTGGGCGGACGGACCATGGCGGAGGGGCAGTTCACCTGGACCGGCGCGAACGGCGAGCTGTACGTGCGCAACGTCGCGATCCTCATCGACGGCAGGTACCACGTCGTGCAGGTCCGCGGACCGGTGGCGGAGCGGGACGAGGTGAGCCGGCTGTTCGAACAGGCGTCGGCGACCTACCAGTACACCGGCTGACCGCGGTTCGGCCCGATGGTTGCCCTCCGGGACGGAAAGCGACAACCGTCACAGAGCGGTTTCCGTACCACCCCACCCGTTCCCCGAACAGGGCCCGGTCCCTAGTCTGACCCTGACAAGACCATTGCGGGGCAACGTGAATCAGATGCAGGGCCGGCTCGTGGCGGGCCGTTACCGGCTCGGCGACACCATCGGCAGCGGCGGCATGGGCCGGGTGTGGCGCGCCCACGACGAGGTGCTGCACCGGGCCGTCGCCATCAAGGAGTTGACCGCCGCGCTGTACGTCTCGGAGAGCGACCAGGCGATCCTCCTGGCGCGTACCCGGGGCGAGGCGCGCGCGGCGGCGCGGATCAACCACTCGGCCGTCGTCACCGTGCACGACGTACTCGAACACGACGGTCGGCCGTGGATCGTGATGGAGCTGGTCGAGGGCCGCTCCCTGGCCGACGCCGTCAAGGAGGAGGAGCGGGTCGACCCGCGCGAGGCGGCCCGCGTCGGCCTGTGGGTGCTCCGGGCACTGCGCGCCGCCCACACCGCCGGCGTGCTGCACCGCGACGTCAAGCCCGGCAACGTGCTGCTCGCCGACGACGGACGGGTGCTGCTCACCGACTTCGGCATCGCCCAGATCGAGGGCGACAGCACGATCACCCGGACCGGCGAGGTCGTCGGTTCGGTCGACTACCTCGCGCCCGAGCGCGTCCGGGGCCACGACCCCGGCCCGGCCTCCGACCTGTGGGCGCTCGGCGCGACGCTGTACACGGCGGTGGAGGGCAGGTCGCCGTTCCGCCGGACCTCGCCGCTCACCACCATGCAGGCGGTCGTCGAGGAGGAGGCCTCCGAGCCGCGGTACGCCGGTCCGCTCGCGCCCGTCATCAGCGCGCTGCTCCGCAAGAACCCGGACGCGCGGCCCGACATGACCGAGGCCGAGCACATGCTGGCCCAGGCGGCGGAGGGACGCCGGCCGGACGCGGCCCAGGCGTACGTGCCGACCCAGTACACGGGCCCGGCACGGCAGGGCGACACGCTCCACCAGAGGACGCCGGGTGCGCCGGGGACTCCGCCGGCACCGGAACCGGCCGGCGCGACGCCGTACCCGCCGGTGACCGGCCCGACGACGTTCGGCTACCCGGCCGTCGGCCCCACGGCGAGCGGACACCGGGTGCCGGGACACGCGCCGGGCGCCCCGCCCGCGGGGAGCGTCCCCACGGGCCCCACGGCGGCGGGGTACCCGCCGCCCGGACCGTCCGGCACGACCGGGTCCCGCGGCCCCCGGCGCGGCCGGCTGCGCATGGTCGTGGGGATCCTCGCCGTCGCCGCGCTCATCGGCGCGGGCACCGCCGTCGTCCTGCAACAGCGCGACGGGGGCGGCTCGCAGGACGGGCCCGGGCCCACCCCCTCGACGTCCTCCTCGCCCTCCGGCTCCGCCACCGGGAGGGACCCCGGCGGGTCCGTGCCGGCCGACTGGGTGCGGCGCGACGACCCGTTGGGTTTCAGCCTCTACCTGCCCGAGGACTGGAAGCGCGAGGCCTTCGACGACGAGGGCGAACTCCGGCAGGTCGACTACACCCCCGACGGCGGCGAGCACTTCATCCGCATCTCCGTCGACACCGCCCCCGACTACAACGACCCCTACGCGCACCAGCTCGACCTCGAGGCGCAGCTCCAGCGGCTGGTCGACTACCGGCGCGTCACCCTGGAGCGCACCACCTACCGGGACCGCGACAGCGCCCGGTGGGAGTACACCTGGACCGCGCTGGCGAAGGACACCCCCTTCCCCGGGCCGCGCAGCGGCGTCGTCCACACCTACCTGTCCCGGGGCGGGGCCGAGTACGCCCTCAACATGTCCGGGCCCACGGGCGACTGGCCGGTCACCCGGCGGCAGTTCGCAGCGGTGCTCCAGAGCTGGCAGGAGCGGACCGGCTGAGACCCGCGGCGGACACCGTCCGCGACCGCCGCGACGCCGGCCGGGTACCCGTCGGTTGTCGGCCACCCGTGGGACGGTGACACGGAGCCGCCGCGTCCGGTCGGGCATGATGGGACGCATGGTGACCGAGGGGGCGGGCGGGCGTGTCATCGCGGGCCGTTACCGGCTCCACGAACGGCTCGGCCGCGGCGGCATGGGCATCGTGTGGCGGGCCACCGACCAACTCCTCGCCCGCGAGGTCGCCGTGAAGGTGCTCCCGCTCGACGAGACCCTCTCCGCGGCGGAGGCCAGGCGGCGCCGGGAGCGCACCCTGCGCGAGGCCCAAGCGGTGGCGCAGCTGAGGCATCCGCACGTCATCGTGGTGCACGACGTCGTCGAGGACGACGAACGCGCGTACATGGTCATGGAGCTGGTCGACGGCGGCTCGCTCGCCGACCGCGTCCTCGGCCACGGCCCGGTCGACGCCACCGAGGCCGCCCGGATCGGCGTCGCCCTGCTCGACGCCCTGGGCACCGCGCACGCCGCCGGCATCCTGCACCGGGACGTGAAGCCGTCCAACGTGCTGATCGCCGAGGACGGCCGGGTCGTCCTCACCGACTTCGGTGTCGCCCAGGTCGCGGGCGCCACCACGCTCACCGAGAGCGGCTCCTTCGTCGGCTCCCCCGAGTACACCGCGCCGGAGCGGATGTCCGGTGCCGGGACCGGTCCGGAGTCCGACCTGTGGTCGCTGGGCGTGCTGCTCTGCGCGGTGCTCAGCGGCGCCTCGCCCTTCCACCGGGACTCGCTGGGCGGCGTCCTGCACGCGGTGGTCACCGAGGAGATCCGGCCGCCCGCCCAGGCCGGGCCGATCCTGCCCGTCGTCCGGGGGCTGCTGGAACGCGACCCCGAGCGGCGGCTGGACGCGGCCGAGGCGGAGCGAATGCTGCGCGCCTTCCTGGCCACCGGGCGCACGCCCCCGCCGCCCCGGCCCGGCGGGCCCCGGCAGGTGACGCGGGGCGTGCTCATGGCGGTGCTGCTGGTCGTCGCGGCGGCGGGCGCGGGCGTCGCGGCGGCGGCGCTGCTGGCGGACGCCGACGGCGGCGGGGCCGGTACGCCGACGAGTTCGACGCCCGTGACGCCGACCACGGGCCCGACGTGGACCGCCACGGCCTCCTCCGCGTCGCCGCCCGGCGCCGGGTCGCCCGTCGCACCGCACCCAAACGGGAGATAAGCGGCACGACGCGTCACGGGTCTGTGACCGAGGCGCACGGGTGGTGGATGCGGACCCGCCGGGCGAGATAAGGATGGAGCCATGAGCAGCAACGGGGGACCGCGCAAGGGCTCGGACGAGCCGACGAGTTTTGGCCTGCAACCGCCGAACCCGCCCGCCGCGGTGCCGCATCCCGGCAACCCGTACGCGGCGCCCACCCAGGTCGTACCGCCGCGACCCCCGGCAGGACCCGCGTCGGCGGACGTGCGCGAGCCGGGCGCCGGGCGGCTCATCGCGGGACGCTACCGGCTGATGGCCAAGCTCGGACACGGCGGCATGGGCACCGTGTGGCGGGCGAAGGACGAGACGGTGGACCGTGAGGTCGCCGTCAAGGAACCCCGCGTACCCGATCATCTTCCCGAGCGCGAACGGGACAACGCCTTCGAACGGATGCGTCGCGAGGCGCGGGCGGCGGCCCGGCTCGACCACCCCGCCGTGGTCAACGTGCACGACGTGGCGGTGGTGGACGACCAGCCGTGGATCGTGATGGAGCTGGTGCGGGGCCGTTCGCTGGGTGACGCGCTGCAGGAGGGAACGCTGGGCGCGCGCGAGGCGGCCAGGATCGGCCTGGAGGTGCTCGGCGCGCTGGAGGCCGCGCACGCGGCAGGCGTCCTGCACCGGGACGTGAAGCCGGACAACGTGCTGCTCGGCCGGCACGACCGGGTCGTCCTCACCGACTTCGGCATCGCCCGGATCGAGGGCGACACCAACCTGACGGACACCGGCGGCTTCGTCGGCTCCCCCGAGTACATCGCCCCGGAGCGGGTGCTCGGCCAGCGCCCCGGCCCGGCGAGCGACCTGTGGTCGCTGGGCGTGGTGCTGTACGCGGCGACGGAGGGCGTCTCGCCGTTCCGCCGCAGCAACACCCCCGCCACGCTCCAGTCGGTGCTCAACGCCGCACCGGCACCGCCGGCCTCCGCGCGGGGACCGCTGGCCGAGGTGATCACCGGCCTGCTGGACAAGGACCCGGCGCGCCGCCCGGACGCCGCCCGGGTCCGCGCCCTGCTGGAGGCCGCCGCGAACCCGCCCGCCCCGGCCCCCACCCAGGTCGTGCGGGTCGACGGACCGGGCGCGGCGCCCGTGTCCCGGTGGGGCGTCCGGCTGGGCCGCAACGCGTGGATCACCCTCGGTGCCGCGGTCGCCCTGGCCGCGGCGGCGTCGTACCTGGTGATCGCGGACCCCTTCGCCGGGCCGCTGCCCGAGGGCTGGAAGAAGCAGGAACTCGGCGCGAAGCTCGGCATGGGCGTGGCGGTGCCCACCGCGTTCGTGAAGCAGAAGCACGCCGACGACTGGGACGGCACCGACGAGTCGTTCGCCGACCCCAGCGGCGCGGTCGTCGTCCACGTGGACCGCGACATCAAGGCCGACGACACGGAGAACCGGATCCCCGACTCCGCGATCGCCAACGCCTGGGCGGACTGGGACGTGCTCAAGGACGGCGAGTACTCCTGGAACTTCGCCGACACCCCCGCCCCGAGGGGCGAACCGGTCGCCACCGAGTACGAGGGCGGCAAGGCCGCCGAGAACACCATCGCCTACACGACCGCGGACACGCAGAACCCCCGCGAGCGCGAGTTCCGCATCGTCTACTACCGGGCGGGCAACGGCGACATGTACAAGGTCTCGATCGACTACCCCCGCAAGGGCTACTTCGCCGACGAGGGACGGGACATTGCCCGGACCGTCGTCGCCAACTGGGAGGTCGACAAGCTCTGATGGAAGCCCAGGGCCGTCTGGTCGGCGAACGGTACCGGTTGCGGCGGCGCGTCGGTGCCGGCGCCTCGGGGACCGTCTGGCAGGCGTTCGACGAACGCGCGGCACGGGAGGTCGCCGTCAAACGGCCGAGGCTCCCCGGCGACCCGGAGGACGAGGCCTACCGCCGGGCCGCGCACCGCCTCTACCGCGAGGCACGGGCCGCCGCCCGCGTCGACCACCCGGCGGCCGTGCGCATCCACGACGTGGTCGT
The DNA here is from genome assembly GCF_043204535.1 of Streptomyces sp. NPDC047853. Classification (NCBI taxonomy): domain Bacteria; kingdom Bacillati; phylum Actinomycetota; class Actinomycetes; order Kitasatosporales; family Streptomycetaceae; genus Streptomyces; species Streptomyces sp. NPDC047853. The sequence goes on from NZ_JBIDCI010000001.1 coordinate 232,819, forward strand.
GGAGGAGGCCGGGCTCGACGGACTGCCCTGGATCGTCATGGAGTGGGTCCCCGGCGAGTCCCTGCACGAGGTGCTCCGGCGCGGTCCGGTGGAGGCCCCGGAGGCGGCCCGCATCGGCCTCGCGGTCCTCGGCTCCCTGCGGGCGGCGCACGCCGTCGGCATCGTGCACCGCGCGGTCAGGCCCGCGAAGGTCCTGCTCGGCCCGCACGGCCGGGTCGTGCTCACCGACTTCGGGACGGCCCGCGCACCGGACGAGGGCCCCCACCGGGGCGCCGGCCCGGAGGCGGACCTGCGCTCGCTGGGCGACCTGCTGCGCACCGCCGTCGGTGACCGGGCGCCCGCCGCACCGCTCGGCCCGCTGATCGCATCGCTGCGGGCCGGGGACGGGGCGGGGCGACCGGACGCCGAGGAGGTCGAGCGGCACCTGCGGGAGGTGGCCGGCACCCGTCGGCCCGCACCGGGCCGACGGGACGCGATCAGGTCCGGCCCTTCCGCGTAGCCGTCCCCAACTCCCTGATCAGCACGTTTGTTGCCAGCGATCACTGGCGGTGTGTGAGCACTCGGTGAATCCCCATTACCGACGGGTACACAAAGCTCGCGCGGCGGCATACCCTGCGGCTCATGACGGATGCGCAGGCCCCGGAAATCACCGGCACGAACCCCCTGGCCCCCGCCCCCGCGGGCGCCCGTACCGCTGCCGACGTGGTGACACCCGAGCTGGTCGCCCAGCTCACCAAGGGCGTGGCCGGCTCCGGCCGCACCGCCAACCACTCGCCGTTCACCGGCGAGAAGCTGGCCGACCTGCCCGAGTCGACACCCGAGGACGTGGCCCACGCCTTCGAGCTGGCCCGCGCCGCCCAGGCCGTCTGGGCCCGCACCCCGGTACGGCAGCGCGCCGCCGTCCTGCTGCGCTTCCACGACCTGGTGCTGGAGCGCCAGGCCGAGGTGCTCGACCTCATCCAGCTGGAGACCGGCAAGGCCCGCCTGCACGCCCACGAGGAGGTCCAGGCCGTCGCGGTCGCCGCCCGGCACTACGGCCGCAAGGCCCCCGCGTACCTGCGGCCCAAGCGGCACACCGGCGCGGTGCCGGCGCTGACGAAGGTCACGGAGCTGCGCCACCCGCGCGGGGTCGTCGGCCAGATCGTGCCCTGGAACTACCCCCTCGAACTCTCCGTCGGCGACGCCCTGCCGGCGCTCGTCGCGGGCAACGCCGTCGTGATGAAGCCCGACACCGAGTCCTGCCTCACCGCGCTGTGGGCCCGCGACCTGCTGATCGAGGCGGGGCTGCCCGCCGACGTCCTCCAGGCCGTCATCGGCGTCGGTCCCGTCATCGGACCCGAGGTCGTCAAGCACGGCGACTACGTCTCCTTCACCGGCTCCACCCGTACCGGCCGCGAGGTCGCCACCGTCGCCGCGGACCGCCTGGTCGGCGTCTCGCTGGAGCTGGGCGGCAAGAACGCCATGCTGGTCCTGGAGGACGCCGACATCGAGAAGGCGGCCGCGGGCGCGGTCCGCGCGTGCTTCTCCTCCGCCGGCCAGCTCTGCGTCTCCATCGAGCGGCTCTACGTCCACGAGTCGGTCGCCGACGCCTTCCTCGACCGCTTCGCCGCCCGCGCCCGCGCGATGCGGCTGGGCAGCGCCCTGGCGTACGGCGCGGACATGGGTTCGCTGGTCAGCGGGCACCAGCTGGAGACCGTCAAGCGGCACGTGGAGGACGCCGTCGCCAAGGGCGCCCGCATCGTCGCGGGCGGAGTCGCCCGCCCCGACATCGGCCCGTTCTTCTACGAGCCGACCATCCTCGACGGGGTCACGGAGACCATGACCCTGTGCTGCGAGGAGACCTTCGGCCCGGTCGTCTCCGTGTACCGCTTCTCGGACGTGGACGAGGTCGTCGAGCGCGCCAACGCCACGCCGTACGGGCTGAACTCCTCGGTCTGGACGACGAACGCCCGCCTCGGCCGCGAGGTCGCCGCCCGGCTGCGCACCGGCACCGTCAACATCAACGAGGGCTACGCCTCGGCGTACGGCAGCGTCCAGTCGCCCATGGGCGGCATGAAGGAGTCCGGCCTCGGCCGCCGGCACGGCTCCGAGGGCATCCTCAAGTACACCGAGTCGCAGACCGTCGCCCACCAGCGGCTGCTGCCGATGGCGCCCTCGCTGGGCATGGACGACGAGAAGTACGCGGCCTTCATGAGCCGCAGCCTGCGCCTGATGAAGGCGTTCCGCTTCCGCTAGACCACCGGACCCACCAGGCCGCCCAGGCCGCCCCAGGGCCCCAGGCCGCCCCAGGCCCCCAGTCCACCCCGTTCTCGACGAGGAGAGCACGTGCCGCAGGAGAAGACCGTCCGGACCCGGGACGAGAACGGGTACGACTACGACGTGGTCGTCGTGGGCTCGGGGTTTGGCGGTTCCGTGTCCGCCCTCCGGCTCACCGAGAAGGGCTACCGCGTCGGCGTCCTGGAAGCCGGCCGCCGCTTCACCCGCGACTCGCTGCCGAAGAACTCCTGGGACCTGAAGAACTACCTCTGGGCCCCCAGGCTCGGCATGTTCGGCATCCAGCGCATCCACCTGCTCGGGAATGTCATGGTCCTGGCAGGCGCCGGGGTGGGCGGCGGTTCCCTGAACTACGCCAACACCCTCTACGTGCCGCCGAAGCCCTTCTTCGAGGACCCCCAGTGGCGCGACATCACCGACTGGCACGAGGAGCTGACGCCGTACTACGACCAGGCCCGGCGCATGCTCGGGGTCCGGCTGAACCCGACGATGACCCCGTCCGACGTGCACCTGAAGGCGGCGGCCGAGCGGATGGGCGTGGGCGACACCTTCCACATGGCGCCGGTCGGCGTCTTCTTCGGCGACGGCGAGGACGCCGACGGCACGGCGAAGGCCAGGCCCGGCGAGAAGACACCGGACCCCTACTTCGGCGGCGCCGGCCCCGAGCGGCAGGCCTGCACCGAGTGCGGCTCGTGCATGACCGGCTGCCGCCTCGGCGCGAAGAACACCCTCAACGAGAACTACCTGTACCTCGCCGAGCGGGCCGGAGCGGTGGTGCACCCGATGACGACGGTCCTCTCGGTCACCGAGGACTCGCGCGGCGGGTTCGCCCTCGCCACCCTGCCCACCGACCGCCGCAAGAAGAGGGCGGGCCGCACCTTCACGGCCCGCCGGGTGGTCGTGGCCGCCGGCACCTACGGCACCCAGACGCTGCTGCACCGCATGAAGGCCGGCGGTCAGCTCCCGCACCTGTCCGACCGGCTCGGCGACCTGACCCGCACCAACTCCGAGGCCCTGGTCGGCGCCCAGACCGACGACCGGCGCTACCGCAGGGCCACCGGCGAGCCCCGGGCCGACTTCACCCGCGGCGTCGCCATCACGTCCTCGATCCACCCGGACGCCAACACCCACATCGAGCCGGTCCGTTACGGCAAGGGCTCCAACTCGATGGGCAGCCTGTCCATCCTCCAGGTCCCCTACGCCGGGCAGACCGCGTCCGGCGCCGCCCGTGTCCTGGGCTTCCTGGGCCACGCCGCCAAGCACCCGCTGCTGGTGCTGCGTTCGCTGTCCAACCGCAAGTGGTCGGAGCGGACCATCATCGGCCTGGTCATGCAGTCCCTGGACAACTCGCTGACCACGCACCTGAAACCGAGCGGCGTCGGCAAGGGCCTGCTCACCGCCCACCAGGGGCACGGCTCGCCCAACCCCAAGCAGATCAAGGCGGCCACGGAGGGCGCCTCCGCGCTCGCCGCGGAGATCAACGGCTTCGCGGGCTCCAACGTCGGCGAGCTGATGGGCACCCCGCTCACCGCCCACTTCCTCGGCGGCTGCCCGATCGGCGCCTCCCGCGAGACCGGCGTCATCGACCCGTACCACCGGCTCTACGGCCACCCCGGCATCTCGGTCGTGGACGGCGCCGCGGTCTCCGCGAACCTGGGCGTCAACCCGTCGCTGACCATCACGGCGCAGGCCGAGCGGGCGATGTCCTACTGGCCGAACAAGGGCGAGAGCGACCCGAGGCCGGCCCAGGGCACGGCGTACGAGCGCCTGGCCCCCGTCGAGCCCAAGGCCCCGGCGGTCCCGGCGGAGGCCTTCGGCGCGCTGCGGCTGCCGTTCCTGGGGATGCCGGCGGTGCCGCCGAGGGAGCCGAAGGAGTAGCGCGGACCGGACGGCGAAAGGACCTGCGCCCCCCTCCGAGCGCAGGTCCTTCCCGTCCGATGGGCCGTACCGGCGGCTACGCCTCGGTACCGGCCTTGCGGCGGCGCACCGCGAACACCGCGCCGCCGCCGACGACGAGGGCGAGCCCGCCGACCAGCCCGATCACCGGCAGCGCCGAGCCGGCGCCGGTCTCGGCGAGCGCGCCGGTGACCTCGGGCGTCCCGGCGGCCGGCTTCTCGACGGCCACCGGCGCCCTGCCGCCTTCCTGCGGCTCGGTGCCCTCGGTGTCCGTGCCGGCGGCCACGATCCGGAACTCGTAGGCGACGTCACCGAAGCCGGTGCACTCGCCGTCCGCGTCCCCGTAGATCGTCGCGCCCAGCGTGAAGCCGGCGCCGACCGGGGCGTCGGCCCGCACGTTGATCCGCATCGCGATGTCGACCTCGTAGCCGGGCGCCAGCTCGTCGGTGTAACCGATGTAGCCGACCGCGTACCCGAACTCGTCGAGCTCCTCCCAGCTCCCGTCCTCCGGGTTCCAGGCCTGGAGGCCGACCTTCTCGCTCTCGAACAGCTCCACGCCGTCCAGGTCGGCGGAGGCACCGGCCAGGTATTCGAGGTCCCGCAGCGTGGAGCCGGAGTTGTTCGCCACGGTCAGCGAGAACTCGTGCCAGCCGCTGCCCACCGCGATGCTGCCGGGCAGACCGCTCATGGCGACATCGACCTTGCTGTCCTCGCACACGGACGGCTCGGGGTCGGGGGTCTCCGTCTCCTCGGGCTCCTCGGGCGCCGAGGTGCTGGGGGACGGCGGGGTGGACGGCGAGGCAGGCGGCGCCGAGGTGCCGGGCGCCGTGGTCCCGGGCGCCGTCGTGCTCGGGGAGCCGCTCGGGGAACCGCTCGTCGTGTCACCCGGCGCGGGAGCGGTCTCGCTCTGGGACGCGCCGGGGGACGGAGCGCCGGTCGTGGGCGTGCTCTCGGCACTGCTCGCGGGCGGGGACGACGGCGTGTCACCGGTCGCGTGGGCGGCCGGTGCCGCGAGCAGCGCCACCGGGGCCAGCACGGCGGTGACGGCCGCGGCTGCCACGGCGCGACGAAGCTTCATGAAGACCTCGAGGTGTCCGGCGTGCCGCACGTGCGGCACGGGAGAGTCGGGAGGCCTCCGCGTGTGGGGCGCGGGTGTGGCCCGTGATCGTTCTGTGCGGCCTGTTTGATCGGTGAAAGCTGTGAAGGGTTGTCCGGCACTCACAGAACTTTTATGTAACGTGCGTCACCCGTTGCGTCACCTGTTGCGTCACCCGCGACCGGGGGGGCGGCATGCACGACCGGGGGACGGCATGGCGAAGGGCCCCGCGGGCTGGTGCCACGGGGCCCTTCCTCAGCCAGCACCGGCGTCAGGGCAGCGCCGGTGCCTGGGGAGCGGCGCCGGGGGGTTGCGCCGCTTGCCTCGGAGGCAGTGCGATCGAGTGGGTCGCGCGGGGGACTCGGGCGCGGACCTGTTCCGTCGGCCGGCTCCGGGCGTCCCCGGAGCCGACCGTTCTCTGGGTGACCGGGCTGCTGTCCCCTGCCGTCCGGTCACTTCCCTGGAGCGAGGTCCCACGACGTGCGGCACGATCCGTACGTCTCATCGCTCCAGCGAGCCACGCGTGGTTCTTTCGGGCCCGCCCCTGGATGACACGGACACCGGGACCAACGAAGCCGTCGGCGTCCCGGTCACGCGCCGTACGGGTGAGTCGGTCTCCGAACGCGGATGCGACGCTCGGACGCGTGCGGGCCTCAGACGCGCCCGCGGCACAGCTCCAGCATCGTCATCGCCAGCGCCGTACCCGGCTTGCCCAGCGCCTCCCGGTAGTGGTCGAGGACCTCCATCTCGCGGGAGAGGTTCACCCGCCGGCCGCCGGAGGTGATCCGCGCCTCCTGGATGACGGCGGACACGGCCATCCGCTCCTGGATCAGCCCGATGATCCGGTCGTCGAGGGCGTCGATGCGCTCCCGGGCACCGGTGATCACACCGGCGGCCTCACTGGTGCGGGCGCCGGTCCTCTCGGTCGCGGTCAGGGCTGTCGCGGTGGCGTCCGCTGCGGTCACGGTCATGTCGGGGTCTCCTCGCCGAAGGGGGCGGTGCCCCGGGCCGACAGACCCCAAGACGCCAGACGCCCCGGGCCTTGTCGGCCCGGGGCGCCTGGGAAGTCGCTTGTCAGTTGCTCAAGCAGCACGACCATGGCAGCCGGTGGGCCGGTTGCCATAGGTAAACAGGAAGGTCTGGTGCGTGAGCATGGGCCCAGTATGCCCCGGCGACGGACGGTGTCCAAGCCGGTTCGGATGGTGAGACGCGGCGGGCGCGGTCGCCCCCCGGGGCCGCGGGCGGGACGGGCCACCTGCCCGTCTCGGTAGAATCGGCAGTACAAGACCCCCGCCCGACCGCCGGAAGGCACCCCGTGTCATCAGCGACTCCCGCTGCCGCCGCCCCCGACACCGTCCTGGTCGTCGACTTCGGCGCGCAGTACGCCCAGCTCATCGCCCGTCGTGTCCGCGAGGCGCGGGTCTACAGCGAGATCGTGCCGAGCTCCATGCCGGTCGAGGAGATGCTCGCCAAGAACCCGGCGGCCATCGTCCTCTCCGGCGGCCCCTCGTCGGTGTACGAGCCGGGCGCCCCCACCATCGACCGCGCCCTGTTCGAGGCCGGCGTCCCCGTCTTCGGCATGTGCTACGGCTTCCAGCTGATGGCGCAGACCCTCGGTGGCACCGTCGACAACTCCGGCGCCCGCGAGTACGGCCGCACCGACCTGTCGGTCTCCAAGCCGTCCTCCACCCTCTTCGAGGGCACCCCCGCCGAGCAGGCCGTGTGGATGTCGCACGGCGACGCCTGCTCCGCCGCCCCCGAGGGCTTCACCGTCACCGGCTCGACGAGCGTCGTCCCGGTCGCCGCCTTCGAGAACGACGAGAAGAAGCTCTACGGCGTCCAGTACCACCCCGAGGTGATGCACTCCACGCACGGGCAGCAGGTGCTGGAGCACTTCCTGTACCGGGGCGCGGGCCTGCGCCCGGACTGGACCACGGGCAACGTGATCGAGGAGCAGGTCGCGGCCATCCGCGAGCAGGTCGGCGACAAGCGCGCCATCTGCGGCCTGTCCGGCGGCGTGGACTCCGCGGTCGCCGCCGCCCTCGTCCAGAAGGCCATCGGCTCCCAGCTGACCTGTGTCTACGTCGACCACGGCCTGATGCGCCAGGGCGAGACCGAGCAGGTCGAGAAGGACTTCGTCGCCGCGACCGGCGTGCAGCTGAAGGTCGTGGACGCCAAGGAGCGGTTCCTCAAGGCGCTCGCCGGGGTCTCCGACCCCGAGGAGAAGCGGAAGATCATCGGCCGCGAGTTCATCCGGGTCTTCGAGCAGGCCCAGCTGGAGATCATGCGGGAGGACGGCCCCGAGGTCGCCTTCCTCGTGCAGGGCACCCTCTACCCGGACGTCGTCGAGTCCGGCGGAGGCACCGGCACCGCCAACATCAAGTCCCACCACAACGTGGGCGGGCTCCCGGACGACATCGAGTTCGAACTCGTCGAGCCGCTGCGCAAGCTGTTCAAGGACGAGGTCCGGATGGTCGGCCAGGAACTGGGCCTGCCCGAGGAGATCGTCCAGCGCCAGCCGTTCCCGGGCCCGGGTCTGGGCATCCGCATCGTCGGCGAGGTCACCGAGGAGCGGCTCGACCTGCTCCGGGCGGCCGACGCCATCGCCCGCGAGGAGCTGACCGCGGCCGGCCTCGACCGCGAGATCTGGCAGTGCCCCGTGGTGCTCCTCGCCGACGTCCGCTCGGTCGGCGTCCAGGGCGACGGCCGCACCTACGGCCACCCGATCGTGCTGCGCCCGGTCTCCTCCGAGGACGCGATGACGGCCGACTGGTCCCGGCTGCCGTACGACGTGCTGTCCAAGATCTCCACCCGGATCACCAACGAGGTCAAGGACGTCAACCGGGTCGTCCTCGACGTGACGTCGAAGCCGCCGGGGACCATCGAGTGGGAGTGACCCCTGCCTAGGTGCGCCTGAGGGTGCGCAGGGGTTTCCCGGGCTGCCAGACCTGGACGACCAGATACGCGTCGTCCTCCACGTAGGTCCGCACGACCTCCGTCAGCTCGGTACGGAAGAGGTGGAACGGCTCCGGCGGTTCCACCTCTTTCACGTACCCCGCCCGGACCGCGGGGTCCTCGACCTCGACCGCCCGTCCCGAGATCCGCACGTCCCCGCCTCCCATGCCGGTGCCGTCCCCCGGGTTCGCCTGCAACGCGAACCGCGGATCGCGCCGCAGGTCGAGCGCCTTCAGCGAGCCCGGCATCATGCCGAGCCACAGGTCGCCGCTCAGGAAACGCACCTCCAGTCCGCTGGTACGGGGCGAGCCGTCCTGGCGCAGGGTGGCGAGGACGTGGTGGGTGTAGGCGCCGAAGCGGGCTTCCACGGTGGCCGCCAGCGCGGGTTCGGCGCCCGCGAAGGACGACCAGTCCGTCGTGGTGTTCTGGGTCATACGGTGAGTGTGGCCCCGAAAGGGGACACCTCGTGTCGGGTATGGACCCGGTGTCTGTCGCCCCGGCCGCACCGCCGGTAACTTCCGGCCCTAAGGCACATCCAGTGCCGGTCCGGCGCCGAAGGACAGAGGACACATGGACGGGACGCCCGGGGCCACGCCGCCCCCGCCGCTGCCCACCGAGAAGCTGCGGTTCGCGATGCCGCCGATGCACGACTCGGTCGAGGAGGAACGCCGGTACCGCAAGGAGCGTCTCGCGGGCGCGCTGCGGCTCTTCGGCCGGTACGGCTTCGAGGACGGGGTGTCGGGGCACATCACGGCCCGCGACCCCGAGTACAGCGACTGCTTCTGGGTCAACCCGTTCGGTATGCCGTTCGGGCACATCACGGTGGGCGACCTGGTGCTGGTCAACTCCGACGGGCAGGTGATCGAGGGCCGCCACCACGTGAACCAGGCCGCCTTCACCGTGCACTCCCGGGTCCACGCCGCCCGCCCGGACGTCGTCGCGGTCGCCCACTGCCACTCGGTGCACGGGCGGGCCCTGGCGGCCCTCGGCGACCTCCTCGACCCCCTCACGCAGGAGAGCTGCGCCTTCTACGAGGACCACGCGCTGTACGACACCTACTCCGGTGTCACCGTCGACGCCGAGGAGGGACGGCGCATCGCCGAGGTGCTGGGTTCCGGCAAGGCACTCGTGCTGCGCAACCACGGGCTGCTGACGGTCGGCGGCTCGGTGGACGCGGCGGCCTGGTGGTTCCTGTCCATGGAGCGGTGCTGCCAGGTGCAGCTGACGGCCCGGGCGGCGGGCCGGCCGGTGCTGATCGGCCACCGGCAGGCGGTGGCGACCCGGGAGCAGCTCGGCGGGGACCTGGTCGCGTGGATCAACTACCAGCCGCTGTGGCAGGAGATCAGCCGCAGCGAGCCGGACCTGCTGGACTGAGTGTCACCGGGGTCGGCCGTCCGGGCCGGGGGTCGGCGGTCCGGGCCGGGGGTCGGCGGTCCGGGCCGGGGCCGCTATGGGCGGGTTCAGAAGCACCGCAGCACGGCGGCCTTCGTCCGCGCGAACTCCTCGTCCGTCAGGACGCCGCCGCGATGCAGCTCGCCCAGCTCGCGCAGCCGGCGCAGCAGGACGTCGTGAGGGCCCGCCGGGCGCGGTACGGCGGCCCGGGGCGGCCGGGCCGACGGATGCGGCAGCCGGGCCGTGACCGCGGTCGCGATCAGCGCGGTGAGCAGATCGCGGCGGGCACTGCCCCACAGGTCCAGGGCGTACGGGTCCTTCCGCGGAGGCAGCCCGGGGGACGGCGCCCCCCGGGTCACGAAGCGCAGGAGGCCGCTCTCGGACCCGGAGTTGGGCAGCCACTCGACCCGGGCCAGATCACCGAGGCCGACGGTCCGGGGGCCGGCGGCGCGCTTGACCCGCTCGGAGGTGTCGGCCCAGTCGATCCGCACCCGGGCCCCGTCGAAGGAGACCGTGCCGTCCGAGGAGCGCACCGAGACCGGCACCGGCGGTCCGGGCAGCAGATAGGCCTCGGTGGGCCCCTTCGGGACCCGGTCGAGGAGGAGGGCCCGGCGGACCTCCTCGGCGACGTACTCGGCGACCGAACCGCGGTCGGCCTCCACCCACAGCCGGTAGGGGTTCGCCGCGTCGGGCAGCCGGCCGCCGGTGGCCCGCAGGAGGGGATCGGCGCCCTCGCGCAGCCGCAGACGCAGGCACCCTCGCCTGCGGTCCGGTGCCAGCGCGATGCCCGCGACGGCCTCCAACGGCACCGAGACCTCTCCGTAGGCCTGCCGGAACGGCGACACCGAGCGGTGCAGCCCCGGCGTGATCCGAACCGTGCCGCCGTCGAACGCCCAGGTCCCGTCGCGCTGGATGATCTCGGCCATGACGGAATTCTCGCAGCCGGGTCAACACGGTGGTCCCCGTGTCACTCGCCCTGAGCGGAGCGGGCCGGGGCCGCCGGGCGCGCGGGGCGCCATGTGGGGCACAATTCGCGTGCGCCCCACGGGACTTGCGGGTACGGCCGCGGGGGACGGCGGCACTGCCGCAGGGGTCGTTGCTGGGTTTCGCGGGAGTTCGGGAAGGCGGGCGTCGGGCGTGGCGGTGCGGGAGGCGAGACGCGGGAGCGGCTCGGACAAAGGCGCGTACGAGGCGGCGCACGGGGGCGGCTGCACCTGCGGGGACTGCCCCCACGGGGCCCGCGAGGGACACCGCCGGGCGGTGGCCGCGTTCCTGGTGCGGCGGGACGAGTTCGCGGCCGGGCAGGGGCTGCCGGCCGCCGTGGCCCACTCGGCCTCTGCCTCCCGGCAGTGGGTCTCGGAGGAACTGACCCAGTCCGCGGAAGTCGTCGCCGAACGGGGTCGCGCCGAGGGCGAGGCATGGCTGGCAGGCCTCGGCCGGCGCACCGCGGCCGTCGCGTGGGCCGCGGTCGTGCTGCTGCTCCTCGTGCAGGCGCTCACCGCGATCGGTGCCGGATGGACGGCGGCGCGCACCGCCGGGCTCGCGGCCGCGCTGGTCGTGGCGGGCGCGCTGAGTGCCGCGTCGTGGTTCCACCGGGCGCGGGGCGGGGCGCTGGCGCCGGTCATCGGCGAGGACAACCGCCTGTCCACGTCCCGGGCCGTGGCCGCGGTCTGGGTGCTGTTCGTCGCGTACGCGGTCCTGGTGCTGGCCGGACAGCTGGCCGTGGCCTCGGACGGCGAGCGGCGGGACGCGCTGATCTCCGGTCTGGAACTGGCCCGCGGCGCCGGGGCGGTGACGGTGCTCGCGGTGGTGTGCGGGATCGCGGTCCTGGTGCGGCGGGTGGTCGGGCTGCGGGTGCTGGGGCGGCGGCTGCAGAAGGTACGGGCGGACCGGCCGCGCGCCGCCGACCTGCTGACGGACGACGCCGGACGCGGGACCTTCGCCGACATCCAGTACGTGGTGATCAGCGCCGTCGCCCTGGTGTTCGCGGCGGTACGGCTGGCCCGGCGCCCGGAGCAACTGCCCGACCTGCCCTGGGGTCTTGCGGTCGTGGTGCTGGTGTCGGCGGCGACCTATGTGGCCGGCAAGTACGCGGAGGGCGGCCGGCCCGTCATCCTCTCCGTGGTCCGGGCGCGGGAGGCCGGCGACCTGGACGCGCCGATCCGCACCGGTGACGACATCGAGATCCGCGGCGCCGGATTCGTACCCCCGGGCGCCCAGCGTGCGGACCGCCTCTCCCGCATGGTCGTCCGCATCGGGGCGGTCAACGTCCACGTGCCGCTCGTCCCGGTCACCGGCGGCTTCAGCAACCCCGCGGACGACCTGCTGACCGTCCCGGTCCCCGCCGACGTCGAGCCGGGCAGGGTCGACGTCCAGGTGGTCACCGCCGCGGGCGTGGAGACCGACCGGTACGCGATCGACGTCACCGACTGAGACCCCCTCGCCGCGTCGGCCGCCTGTCGAAACCGACAGGAAGATCCCGGCCGGCGGAGGATTGAGCCAGGCTTCCGCGTCGTACGTATGGACTGTTGACGGAGGCTCGGCGCGCGGGTGAGAGGCGGCTGGCAGTGATGGCTCACGGCATGCGGACGGACGCGTACCTCTCCCCTCCGGGCGGCGGCGGGGACTGGCGCGACCACGCCACCCGGTACGCCCTGCTGCCCCTGCGGATCTTCCTGGGCGTCACCTTCGTCTACGCGGGGCTGGACAAACTCACCGACAGCGCCTTCATGAAGGACGCCGGGGCCGGCTCCGTCGGCGACATGATGCGCGCGGTCCGCGACTCCTCGGCCATCCCGTCCCTGGTCGACCTGGCCCTGGAGAGCCCGGCCGGCTTCGGCTACGCCATCGCCCTCGGTGAACTGGCCGTCGGCATCGGCACGCTGCTCGGCCTGCTGACCCGTCTGGCGGCCCTCGGCGGAGCGCTGATCTCGCTGAGCCTGTGGCTGACCGTCAGCTGGGCGTCTGACCCCTACTACTACGGCAACGACCTCGCCTACCTCATGGCCTGGACGCCCCTCGTCCTCGCCGGTGCCCCGCTGCTGTCCCTGGACGCCGTCCTGCGTACGCGGCGACGGCGCGGGACGGTCGACGGACACCGCGGCTAGCCGGAGAGGCCGGGCCCCGGCTCGTCGGCGTCCTCGCGGAGCGCCCCGCGGCGCCGGTGCGCGGAGCGGGCCACGACCCCGACCGCGCCCGCGAGGCCGAGGCCGCCCATGACGAGGGGGATCACCACGAACCACGGCGTCTCCCAGAGACCGCCCGCCTCACCGGCGTAGACGACGCCCGCCGCGGTCAGGAAGAGGCCGGCGACCAGGCGTCCGGGCTGGAAGCTATGACGCAGCACGGGACACCTCCGCCTGCCCGACGCCGACCTGGAGGTCGAGGTCGAGCGTGCCGGCGGCCTCGACGCCCGCGGTGGGGGACAGGGTGATCTCCTTGTGCTTGCCCGGTGCCACGTCCACGTCCTTCTCGTCGTCGCCGGGCAGTTGGATGTCGCCCACGCCCACCTCGACGTTCAACCGGACCGTCATGTCCTGCGGCACGACCACCCGTATGCGGCCCACGCCCACGTCGGCCCGCGTGGTCACCGTCTGCCCGGCGGCCAGGTCCAGCGCGGACAGGTCGAGGGTGCCGGTGCCGGCCCCGATGTCGTACTGCTCGCGCACACCGGCCGCCGTCGTGGGCTCCCAGGTGCGCCGGACCCAGTCGGTGCCCACGTCCTCGGGGACGGCCGCCGAACCGGCCAGCAGGCCGGCCGTGACGATCGCCAGGAAGATCGAACCGGCGCCCGTGCGCCCCAGGAAGGAGCTGACCGCGATGCCGATGCCGAGGACGGCGAGCGCACAGGCGAGCCCTGCCTGAAGACTCGTGCCGAGCGGCTGGTCGTCCCAGGTCAGCCGGGTGCCGAGGAAACCGGCGAGCAGGGCGAGGAGGAAGACCCAGCCGCCGATCCCGTGCGGGCCGCGCGGCTGCGGTGGCCGCGGACGCCGGTCGCCCCCGCCGCCCGGGACGCCACGGCCGATGTTGACGGCCGCCGCGATGTCGCGGTCCTGGGAGTCCGACGGGCCCCACAGATACCCCGTCCCGCCGACGCGCGTGCCGTCCTTGACGATGGGCTCGCGCCACCAGGAGGGCCACGTGAACATGATCGGCGGCGCCTGGGCCTCCGGCGGGGCGTCGGCGACGGCCTGGGCGGCGAGGGGGTCGGGATCGGGTGTCTTGCGGTGCCGCGACCAGTAGCCGGCGCCCGCGAGGAGGAGGGAGAGCACGACGGCGAAGGTCAGTACCCCGCCGTTGTTCAGCATGGTCAGCAGGACTCCGCAGCCGACCAGGGCGAACAGCACGGCCGCCAGCGCCTGGCCGTCGACCCGGCCGGTGAGCAGCTTGCGCACCTCGTTCTCGTCCTCGTCGTCATAGGGGACGAAGAGCCAGGCGAAGCCGTAGAAGATGAGGCCGATGCCGCCGGTGGCGGAGAGCACCGCGAGCGTGATGCGGAAGATCACCGGGTCCATGTCGCACTGCCGCCCGAGACCGGCGCACACCCCGGCGAACGTCTTGTGCCGCCGGTCGCGCCGGAACGAGGGGGGCGGCTCGGGGACGTCCGGGCCGGCCGCGGAGCCCGAGCCGGCCGCGGCACCCGCGGCACCTGTGCCACCCGCGGCGCCCGTCGCATCCGCGGCGGGCGCGGCACCCTGCGGCCCGGCGCCCCGTGGCGGGCGTGGGCCGGAGCCGGGTCCCGGACCCGTCGCGGCGTGCTCGTGATCTGTCATGCGTCCATGGTGACGGGCGCGGCGCCGTCACGGCAGTCGGTACGACCCTGGTCGGACCCTGATATCGGCCCTGACGCCTTGCCGGGGGAGCGTTCGAGGCCGCCCCGGACCGAAGATCAGGGGAGTCTCGGGGGCCGACCCTGATGCCCGCCCTCCCGGGGCCGTGTGAATATCGGTGTCATGCCGGACGCCGCCACAGCACCAGTCGTCGAACCGCGGCCGCCGCGCAAGCTCTACCGCAGCGGCGACGGACGCTGGCTCGGTGGCGTGGCGCGGGGGCTCGCCGGGCACCTCGGCCTGCCCGTCATCTGGGTGCGGTTCGCCTTCGTGGGCCTCTTCATGGCCGACGGCCTCGGTGCGCTGCTGTACGCGGCCTTCTGGTTCTTCGTGCCGCTGGGCATCGGCGGCGTCGACGCCCAGCGGCCGCCGTCGCTCGTCACCTCCGAGACCGCGCCGGACGGCCGCCGCAGACTCGTCGCCCGCAAGCCGGACAAGGGCCAGATCGTCGCCCTGCTCCTCATGGTCGTCGTGGCCCTCGTCTTCGTGGGCAACGTCGACCTCGGCGGCGGAGCCAAGGCCTACCTGTGGCCGACCGTGCTGGTCGGGGCCGGTGTCGCCCTCGTGTGGCGCCAGGCGGACAACGCCCGACGGGCCCGCTGGGCCGAGGTGGGCCGCCACCGGCGCACCGTCACCCTGCTGCGTTCGGTGGCCGGCGTGCTGCTGGTGACGGCCGGGGTCACGGGCATCTTCGTCCTCCAGGGTTCGGCCGCGCACCTCGGCTCCGTCCTCCAGGCGGCCCTCGCCGTCCTCGTCGGGATCACCCTGCTCGCCGGCCCCTACCTGGTGCGCATGACGCAGGACCTCTCCGAGGAGCGGCTGATGCGCATCCGCGCGCAGGAGCGCGCCGAGGTCGCCGCCCACGTGCACGACTCGGTGCTGCACACCCTGACCCTGATCCAGCGCAACGCCGAGAGCCCGGGCGAGGTGCGCCGGCTGGCCCGCGCCCAGGAGCGCGACCTGCGCGCCTGGCTCTACAAGCCGGAGGGCAACGGCAAGGACGAGGACGACGAGCCCACCACCCTCGCCGAAGCCGTCAAACGCAATGCCGCCGAGGTCGAGGACAAGCACGGCGTCCCCATCGAGGTCGTGGTCGTCGGCGACTGCCCGCTCGACGAGAGGATCAGCGCACAGATGCAGGCCGGACGCGAGGCGATGGTGAACGCGGCCAAGTACGGTGGCGAGGGCGGCGCCGTGCAGGTCTTCGCCGAAGTCGAGGGCAGGACGGTCTTCGTGTCCGTCCGGGACCGGGGACCGGGCTTCGACCTCGACTCGATACCCGCGGACCGCATGGGCGTCAGAGAATCGATCATCGGCCGCATGGAGCGCAACGGCGGCACGGCGCGGCTGCGCGCGGTGCCGGACGGCGGCACGGAGGTCGAGCTGGAGATGGAGAGGGCGGAGAACACGTCATGAGCGACCCGACCGAGACGGACGGCACGGCGGGAGCGGGCGAGGCGGCCCGGCCGACGAGCGGCGGCACGGGGGAGCGGCACGTACGCGTGGTGCTCGTCGACGACCACCGCATGTTCCGCACCGGCGTCCAGGCCGAGATCGGCCAGACCGCGCAGACGGGGGTCGAGGTCGTCGGCGAGGCCGCCGACGTCGACCAGGCCGTCACGGTGATCACCGCGACCCGGCCCGAGGTCGTCCTCCTGGACGTCCATCTCCCGGGCGGCGGCGGGGTCGAGGTGCTGCGCCGGTGCGCCCCGCTGATGAGCGACGCCGAACAGCCCGTCCGCTTCCTCGCCCTGTCCGTCTCGGACGCGGCGGAGGACGTGATCGGCGTGATCCGGGGCGGCGCCCGGGGCTACGTGACCAAGACGATCACGGGGACCGACCTGATCGACTCCGTCTTCCGCGTCCAGGAGGGCGACGCCGTCTTCTCCCCGCGGCTGGCCGGGTTCGTGCTCGACGCGTTCGCCTCCACCGACGCCCCTCCGGTGGACGAGGACATGGACCGCCTGACCCAGCGCGAGCGCGAGGTGCTGCGCCTGATCGCCCGCGGCTACGCGTACAAGGAGATCGCCAAGCAGCTGTACATCTCGGTGAAGACGGTCGAGTCCCACGTCTCGGCGGTCCTGCGCAAGCTCCAGCTGTCCAACCGGCACGAGCTGACCCGCTGGGCGACGGCCCGCCGGCTGGTCTGACCCGGCCGCGGGGAGGTCACACCACCCGCGTCGCCCCGGCGAACGGCATCTGGTCGACCGGGGCGAGGCGGACCGGCGCCGAGGGGTTCGGGGCGTGGATCATCATGCCGTCGCCGACGTAGAGGCCGACGTGGCTGATGCCGGAGTAGAAGAAGACCAGGTCGCCGGGGAGCAGTTCCGAGCGGGAGACGCGGCGGCCCGCGTCGATCTGGCCGTAGGTCGTGCGGGGCAGTGAGACGCCGGCGGCGCGGTAGGCGGCCTGGGTGAGACCCGAGCAGTCGAAGGCGTTCGGGCCGGTCGCGCCCCACACGTAGGGGCTGCCGAGCTTCTGGTGTGCGTAGGCGACGGCCGCGGCGGAGCGGGAGTCGGGCGCCTGGGCCGCGGCGGTGAGGCCGGCCCGTGGGCCCGCCGAGGCGCGGGAGGCGCGCTCGTCCGTGCCGTGCCCGACGCGGTCCCGTTCCCCGGCGGTCAGCCCGGACAGGAGACGGCGGGCGGCCCCCAGCTTGCCGGTGACCGTCTCGCGGTGGCGTTTCAACTCGGCCCGGCGCGACGTCAGCGAGGCCACCTCGACACGAGCGGCGCCGCGCAACTGCTCGATCTCCCGCAGTTCCGCGCGCACCCGGCGCACCGTGGCCGCCTGCCGGCTGCCCGCCCGCTCGACGAAGGCGGCTCCGTCGAGATACCCGTCGGGGTCGGCGGAGAGGGCGAGTTGCAGGGCCGGCGAGAGGCCACCGCTGCGGTACTGGGCCGCGGCGACCGAACCCAGCGCCTCCCGCGCCGAGTTCAGCCGGTCCTCCTTGCGGGCGACCTCGTCCCGCAGCCGCTCCAGGCGCCGTTCGGCGGCGTCGGCCTTCTCCCGGGCGCCGTTGTACTTCTCGGTGGCGACCTCGGCCTGTTGGTACAGCTTGTCCACCTTGGCCCTGACCTGCGTCGGCGTCGGCTGAGGAGCGGCGTGGCCGGTCCCGCCGCCCAGGCCGGTCGCGGTGGCCGCGCCCGCGAGGGTGAGGGTGGCGGCGGTGCGGGCCGCCCCGCCGCTCGCGGGACGCCGTGGCCTGCGGTGCGCTGCCACCTGGATCCACGTCCTTCCGTACTCGGAGCCTGCTCGTGCCGGTCGCTTCCGGTCGCTTCCGGTCACTCGACCTGGACGCTAGGCGGGGTCGCGGCGCGGGGGAGACGGGTTGCGCGGAACTGGCGGTACCGGATCGCGCGGTGCCCGCAAGTGACCGGAGGGCCGTCGTACGGCGGCCCCCTTCACGCAGGGTGATGACCGAGATGCCCTATCGGGGGCGGGTGAGGGGACTGAGGTGTTATGGGGCGCATATATGCACCCGCGCCGGTTCCGCACGCTCCCGCATCCGCCGGGCCGGTGTCGGACGGTGTCCAGGCCCCTGATTAGGCTCCGGCCCCATGGACGTACTCATCCACCTCTTCGTCGGTCTCCACATCATCGGCATCGCGGCGCTCCTCGGGGGCTTCCTGACCCAGATGAAGGCGATGGGCCAGGGCACGGCCCGTTTCACCCCCGCGATGCTGCACGGGGCGCTGACGATGCTGGTGACCGGCGTCGCCCTCGTCGGCCTCAACCAGGCCCAGGACTACTCCGTCGACAACATCAAGATCGGCGTGAAGCTCGCCGTGCTGATCGTGATTCTCGGCCTGGTCTACGTGAAGCGCGACGACGAGAAGGTGGAGAAGCCGCTGTTCGGCCTGGTGGGCCTGCTGACCGTCGTGAACGTCTTCATCGCGGTGCTGTGGACCTGAGCCCCTCCGCCCCCGCGTCCGCACCACCGGACCGCAGCCCCGCCCGGGCCTGCAGGACCGCCCCGGCCGCCACCGCCAGCCACGCGGCCACCGCGATCCACAGCAGCACCTGACCCGGAGCGTCCAGCCACGGGACGTCGACGGCGGCGGCGACGGACAGCGTCGCCGCCGCCGTCATGCCGAGGGGGAAGACCGTCGACCAGCGGCGCACGTCGTAGCGGATCCGGGGCCACGCGATCTCCGCGGCGAGGAGCACGGCGTACCAGGCCAGGTCGAGGGCGAGCAGGAAGACGGTCAGGTCGTGCAGGACGGCGCTGTCGTCCTCGTTCCACAGGTACATGCCCGTTCCGGCCGCCGCGAGCAGCTTGGCGCCGGCGAGCGCCGAGATGGCCAGCGCGCCGCCCGCCACCCAGTGGTCACCGGCCCCCCGCGCCACCTGCCGCAGATCGAAGCGGAACAGCGCGACCAGGTACAGCACGATCCCCAGGAAGAACGGCACCAGCGACGCGTGCGCCAGCCAGGGCGTCGAGGTGGTGGCGGACAGCGTGGCACCCAGTACGGCGAGCCCCTCCGTCGCCACGCAGCCCAGGAAGACCGCCCCCGGCATGCGGCGCCCCCAGTGCGTGACGACCAGGAACAGCAGTGCCGGCCACAGCAGCGCCGCCAGCGCCAGCAGCGCCGCCGCCGGGGTGGACCGGTCGAACAGGGCGATCCGGGTGCCGAGCACCGTCGTCGCGGCGACGGCGGTCAGCGCGCCCGGCGTCCCCGCCCGCGTCAGCCACCGCGCCCGCTCGACCAGCAGCAGGTAGGCGAAGTTCGCCGCCAGGGTCAGCCAGGCCGCGCAGGCCAGGACCAGGGCGATGCGGGAGAG
This sequence comes from Streptomyces sp. NPDC047853, assembly GCF_043204535.1. NCBI lineage: Bacteria > Bacillati > Actinomycetota > Actinomycetes > Kitasatosporales > Streptomycetaceae > Streptomyces > Streptomyces sp. NPDC047853. The sequence continues at coordinate 252,043 of NZ_JBIDCI010000001.1, forward strand.
CAGTTCGTGGCCCGTCAGGTGCAGGCCGACCGACAGGATGCCGGTCGCCATCACCGCGGCCCCGGCCGCCGGCGGACGCTGCGCCCACCAGGCGCGCAGAGGGGAGGGGGAGGTGCGCGACGACATGCGCCCGATGCTAGAGAGCCGTGCGGCTCACGCCGGGCGCACCACGCTGTGGATCGACGACTCGCCGTCGTAGAAGATCGACTCCTCGCGGACGTACGCCCCCGGCTTCGGGGCGTGGATCATCATGCCGTTGCCGATGTAGAGGCCGACGTGGCTGAGGTCGTCGTAGAAGAAGACCAGGTCACCGGGTTGCGCCTGGGAGACCGGGACCGTCGTGCCGGCGTTCACCTGGTCGTAGGTGGTGCGGGGCAGCGTGACGCCCGCGGCCTTCCAGGCGGCCTGGGTGAGGCCCGAGCAGTCGTAGGAGCCGGGACCGGTGGCGCCCCACACGTACGGCTTGCCGATCTGCGCGCGGGCGAAGGCGAGCGCCTTCTCGGCCTTGGTGCCGTACGAGGCGTCGGGCGCGGTGGAACCCGAGGAGGCGCCGGTGCCGCCCGAGGACTCCGACGAGCCGGAGCCGGCGTCGCTCTCCTCCTGGGCGGCCCGCTCCCGCCGCTCACGCTCCTCGGCCTGCCGCTCCTCGGCCTGCCGCTCCGCGAGCTCCGCGGCCTTGCGGGCGGCCTCCTCCTGCTTCTTCCTCTCGATCGCGGCCAGCCGGGCCTTCTCCTCGGCGGTCAGCTCCGACAGCAGCTCGCGCGCGGTGGAGAGCTTCTTCTGGACGGTGGCCTTGGCCGTCTTCAGGTCGTTCTGCGACTCGGTGAGCGTCGCCAGGCTCTCGGTGGCCTCGCGCCGCTTCGCCATCGTCTCGGACTGCTGGGTGGTGAAGTCGTCGACCGCGTCCTTCTGGCGGCCGGTGAGCCGGCTCAGCAGATGGTTCCGGTCGACGTAGTCCTGCGGCGAGTCCGCCAGCAGGAAGGTCGCCGTCTCCGGGATCGCGGAGCCGGTGCGGTACTGCGCGGAGGCGTAGGACCCCAGCTCCTCGCGTGCCTCGTTGAGCCGCTGGGTGCGCTTGGCCACGTCGTCGAGAAGGGTGTCGACGCGCTTGCGCTGCTTGGTCGTCTTCTCCTTGGCCGCGTTGTACTTCTCCGTCGCCGACCCCGCCTGGCGGTAGAGGTCGTCGACCTTCTTCTCGACCTCTTCCAGGCTCGGCCGGTCGTCGTCCGAGGGCGTGGCGGTGGCCGTCTGGGACAGCAGGGCCACGGAGGTGAGGGCCGCCGTCGCGAGGGCGGGGGTCCGTAGGCCTGCTACGCGCGTGCCCGTGGGACGCGACTTGCGGTGCGACGCCAAGGAGGCGACTCCTTCCACAGCTCCGCCTACCGGGTCAGCGGTGGGGTCCCCCCCAGGCTTTCAGCCCCCTGGGGGAGGGTTCGGGCGGTGTTTCGGAAGGGTTGCCCTACGGCGTCCGCCCCCGTCGGGGAGCGGTGAGCCGATTCACCCCAAGGTTCTCGGTGGGTCCCCGGCTCCGGCTGCCGTGCGGGCACACCGGACTCGGCGGAGGCCGCGCGGCCCGGCGAGGTTCGCCGGAGGGGGTCGTGCGGCCTGCCCGCACCGTAGCCAACTCGTGTGGTGGCTGTGAAGGTTGGTGGGTGATATGCCCGATACATTTTCGTGACCTTGGCGACGGGCGTCACTCTTCGTGTCCCGGCAGGTCGCAGCGCGTACCGGTGTGAGGTGTCCCGGCCATTTTCCGGGGTGGCGCCGGGTTGTCGGTGGGGCGCCCTAGACTCGGAGAGCGATGAGCAGCCTCTTTGACGACAGCTTCCTGGCGAGCCTCCAGACCCCCCGGGGTCATGAGGAGGAACCTCCGCCGCCGCCCGAGGACGATCACGCACCGGAAGCGGTGCCGCACGATCTGTTCGGCGGGAAGTTCGACACGCCCCCGGACCGCGACACCCACTACCGGGACGGCGCCCCGCGCCCCGCCCTGGACGCGGCCGCCCTCCTGGACGGGCTGAACGAGAACCAGCGCGCCGCCGTCGTCCACTCCGGCACCCCGCTGCTCATCGTGGCCGGTGCCGGCTCCGGCAAGACCCGCGTCCTCACCCACCGCATCGCCCACCTGCTGGCCGAGCGGAGCGTCCACCCCGGCCAGATCCTCGCGATCACCTTCACCAACAAGGCCGCGGGCGAGATGAAGGAGCGCGTCGAGCAGCTCGTCGGCCCGCGGGCGAACGCGATGTGGGTCATGACCTTCCACAGCGCCTGCGTCCGCATCCTGCGCCGCGAGTCGAAGAAGCTCGGCTTCACCTCGTCGTTCTCGATCTACGACGCGGCCGACTCCAAGCGCCTCATGGCGCTGGTCTGCCGCGATCTCGACCTGGACCCGAAGAAGTTCCCGCCGAAGTCCTTCAGCGCCAAGATCTCGAACCTGAAGAACGAGCTGGTCGACGAGGAGGACTTCGCCGCCCAGGCGAACGACGGCTTCGAGAAGACCCTCGCCCAGGCGTACGCCATGTACCAGTCGCGGCTGCGCGAGGCCAATGCCCTCGACTTCGACGACCTGATCATGACGACGGTCAATCTGCTCCGCGCCTTCCCGGACGTCGCCGAGCACTACCGCCGCCGCTTCCGGCACGTCCTGGTCGACGAGTACCAGGACACCAACCACGCCCAGTACGCCCTGGTGCGCGAGCTGGTCGGCACCACCGAGCACCCCGTCGACGTACCGCCCGAGGCCGAGGTCCCGCCCGCCGAGCTGTGCGTGGTGGGCGACGCCGACCAGTCGATCTACGCGTTCCGCGGCGCCACCATCCGCAACATCCTCCAGTTCGAGGAGGACTACCCGGACGCCACGACCATCCTCCTGGAGCAGAACTACCGCTCCACCCAGACCATCCTCAGCGCCGCCAACGCGGTCATCGAGCGCAATGAGTCGCGCCGCCCCAAGAACCTGTGGACCAACCAGGGCACGGGCTCGCAGATCACCGGGTACGTCGCCGACACCGAGCACGACGAGGCCCAGTTCGTCGCCGACGAGATAGACCGCCTCACGGACGCGGGTGAGGCCAAGGCCGGCGACGTCGCCGTCTTCTACCGCACCAACGCCCAGTCCCGTGTCTTCGAAGAGGTCTTCATCCGGGTCGGCCTGCCCTACAAGGTCGTCGGCGGCGTCCGCTTCTACGAGCGCAAGGAGGTCCGGGACGTCCTGGCCTACCTGCGCGTCCTGGCCAACCCCGAGGACTCGGTGCCGCTGCGCCGCATCCTCAACGTCCCCAAGCGGGGCATCGGCGACCGCGCCGAGGCGATGATCGACGCCCTGTCGCAGCGCGAGAAGATCAGCTTCCCGCAGGCGCTCAAGCGCGTCGACGAGGCGTACGGGATGGCTGCGCGCTCCAGCAACGCCGTCAAGCGCTTCAACACGCTGATGGAGGACCTCCGTACGGTCGTCGAGTCCGGAGCCGGACCGGCGACCGTGCTGGAGGCGATCCTCGAACGCACCGGCTACCTGGCCGAGTTGCAGGCCTCCACCGACCCGCAGGACGAGACCCGCATCGAGAACCTCCAGGAGCTGGCCGCCGTCGCCCTGGAGTTCGAGCAGGAGCGCGCCGAGGGCGAGGAGGCCGGCACCCTGGCCGACTTCCTGGAGAAGGTGGCGCTGGTCGCGGACTCCGACCAGATCCCCGACGAGGAGGACGGCGACGGCGTCGTCACCCTGATGACCCTGCACACCGCCAAGGGCCTGGAGTTCCCCGTCGTCTTCCTCACCGGCATGGAGGACGGCGTCTTCCCGCACATGCGCGCCCTCGGCCAGGCCAAGGAGCTGGAGGAGGAGCGGCGCCTGGCGTACGTCGGCATCACCCGCGCCCGCGAGCGGCTGTACCTGACCCGCTCGACGCTGCGCAGCGCCTGGGGCCAGCCGTCGTACAACCCGCCCTCGCGCTTCCTGGAGGAGATCCCGGCCCCCCACCTGGAGTGGAAGCGGACCGGGGCGAACGGGCCCGCGTCCGCCGCGCCCGTCTCGGCGGTGGCGGCCTCGCTGTCCTCGTCCCGTTCCCGCTCCTCGGCGTCGGGCGCCTCCGGCTTCGCCACGCGCCGCACCGCCGAGGAGCCGACGGTCTCGCTGTCCGTGGGCGACCGCGTCACACACGACCAGTTCGGTCTCGGCACGGTGGTCGCGGTCAAGGGCACGGGGGCGAACGCGGAGGCGACGATCGACTTCGGAGAACCCAAGCCCAAGCGGCTGCTGCTGCGGTACGCGCCGGTGGAGAAGCTCTGACGGCGCGTCCCGGGCGCGCCGCGCGGTGAAGCCCCGTCGGCCGACGGGGCTTCACCGAGGACGTGCTGAGACGTTACTCCGTCACTGCGGATCGAGGCCGTGGCTGCGCAGCCACGACAGCGGGTCGATCGCCGAACCGCCCGCGGGACGCACCTCGAAGTGCAGGTGCGGTCCGGTCGAGTTGCCCGAGTCGCCCGAGGACGCGATCGCGTCGCCGGCCTTGACCGTGGTGCCGGTGGGTACCTGGTAACCGGAGAGGTGGCAGTACCACGTCTCGGTGCCGTCCTTGGCGGTGAGGATCATCATGTTCCCGTACGCCACGTTGAACTGCGTACGGACGGTGCCGTCGGTCGCGGCCATCACGGTCGTGCCGTAGGACACGGGGAAGTCGATGCCGCTGTGCGCGGACATCCAGTTGATGCCGGCCTGGCCGTAGTACGCGCTGAGGCCGTGCTGGGCGACGGGGAGCGCGAACTTGGGGCGCAGCCGCTCCTTGCGGGCCGCCTCCTCGGCCGCCCGCCTCTTCTCAAGGGCCTGCTCGGCCTTGAGGTCGATGCGTTCCTGCGTACGGCTGGCCCGGTCGGCGAAGTCGTCGGCTCCGGCGGCGAGGCTGGTGAGCTGGGTGTCCAGCTTGTTGTTGGCGGTGGACGGCTTGACCGGCGCGGCAGCGGGGTCCTCCGCGTCCGCCGCGGACGCCGTGGCCTCCGCGCCGTCACCCCCGGTCATGCCGACGGAGGCGGCGGCGATGCCGGCGACGCTCATCACGCAGGCCGACGGCACGGCGATGGTCATCAGCGCCGAGCGCTTGGCGGGCTGGCGGCGCCGGGAACGGGACCCGTTGCGGGAGGCGGCGCGGGCGGCCGGGATCCGGGGAGCGGGGGTGACCTCCTCCTGGCCCTCCAGGAGGGTGGGCACGGCGGGGAGTTCCCCGGTGGCCGCCGGGTCGTCGTACGGGCCGGGTTCCTCGGCGGCCGGCTCGACGTCGGCCGTCCCGTTCTCCGATGACTGCGTGGTGTCCTGCGGGGCGCCGTCCGAGTTCCACTGCGTGGCGTCGTAGGCCCCGGTGTCGGGGCTGCCACCGTCGTACGCTCCGGTGTGGAACGTACCGGTCGCGAACGTGCCGGTGTCGAAGGTGCCCGTTTCGAAGGTCTGGGTGCCCCAGTCCCACTGCTGGGTCCGGTCGGCCGGGTTCCCCGACTGGTCCGGCGGCGACCAGGCGCCGGTGTCCCACTGGCCGGTGGCCTCGGTCTCCGCCGCCTGCGGCGGTACGACCGCGGGCTGCTGGAGGTGGCCGTCCGTCCACGTGGTCGTGTCGTAGGCGCCGGTGTCGTAGCTGCCGGTGTCGTAGGCGCCGGTGCCGTAGCCGGCGGGCTGGGCCGCGTACGCGTCGTGGTTCAGGACCGGACCGCTGCCGGTGGACCACTGGGTGGCGTCGTAGGCGCCCGTCGTGTCGTACGCGCCGGTGACGTCGTAGCTGCCGGTGTCCTGGCCCGGGAGGCTGCCGAAGAGGGGGTCCGAGGCGAAGGTCGCCGTGGCGGTGCCGCCGGGCGGAAAAGCGGTGGCGTCGTAGCCGCCGTACGTGGTGAGGTCGCCGTACTGGGACTCCCCTGTGCCGTACGACGCGTAGGGCGCCGATGCGGCTTCGGAAGCCGAGGCCGGGGTGGTCAGGCCCCCCGACGGGTGACGGTCGTTCACCAACTTCTCTTTCGCCTCGACAACAGGGGCTGCCAGAGCAGTGCGGCGACTGTACCCGTCGGTATACGGGCGCGACAATCTTCCCCAGGTTTCGTGCCCGAAGGAAACGGGCAATCGGCCGTGTTTTGGGGGACGGCGGGCACGAGTTTGGCTTTGTGTTCGACGTTTGTTCGAAGCTGAACGGGTTGTGTCCGCCTGGTTCCGGACCCGTCAGGGGTTCGGGCGGCCGCCCCGAGGCTGGGTGTCGGACGGCCGTCCCGGGCGTCAGGCGACCGTCCCCGGGGCGTCAGGCGACCGTCAGTCCGCCGACCTGGCTGCCGGGCCGGAGGTCCGGCTCCGCGGCGACGGCGTCGAGCGCCCGGCGGATTCCGGTGGCCACGGCGGGGTGCACGGGCAGGGCGAGATGGCCGATGCCGCTCACCCTCACGTTCTGCACGGTCAGGTCGGGGTGGTCGAGACAGGCCGTCTCCAGGGGGTCCATCACGCGGTCCAGATCGCTCCAGAAACTGACGAACCGCGTACGGCAGCCGGGCGCGGGCAGGGTCAGTTCCTCCAGCACCGCCGATCCGGGGCGCATCTGGCGCACGATGGGGTGCGCGTTCGCCAACGGGATCACCCGGGTGCCGGTGTGCGGCGTGCCGAGCGTCACGAGCGTCCGGACGCGGTGGTCGCCGCCGAGTCGCTGCACGTAGTACCGCGCGATGAGTCCGCCGAGGCTGTGCCCGACGACATCGACGCGCTCGCTGCCCGTCCGCTGGCAGATCTCCTCGATGTGCCGGCCGAGCAGCTCGGCCGCGGTGCGGATGTCGCAGGTCAGGGGCGAGTAGTTCAGCGACTCGATCTGGTGCCTGCCGTGCTGGGTCAGGCTGCGGCGCAGAAGCAGGAAGACCGAGCGGTTGTCGATGAAACCGTGCAGCAGGACGACGGGCGGGCTGGCGGGGGCCGGGAGGCGGCAGGTGGGCGGGTCGGGCTGCTGGTCCCGGGGATCCACCGTCGGCAGGGTGGAGACGGGCCGGCGCTCCTGGATGACCCCGGAGGGGTAGAGGAGCAGGTGTCCGGCGAGGATCGCGGCCTCCAGGGCGCTCGCCTTGAGGAGGGTCAGGGAGAGCCCGGTCAACCGGCCCGGAAGGGCCGCCAGCTCCGACAGTCCCGGGAGCCCCGGCACCCCTGGAAGGGCGGGGAGGCTGGGCAGGAGACGCTGACAGAGCGGGAGAAGGGGCAGTGCTGCCGTGGTGACCTTCATGGGCCGACCTCCTGTCGGCACGCGCAGGGAGCCTCTGTCCCCCGTGTGCCCTCGGGGAGAGACGTGACACCAGTGTTTCGTGATGATTACGAGGTTTGACCGACCGGATGTGCCGTCGCGCCACGTCAGTGCCCTGCGTGCCCTGCGTGCCCTGCGTGCCCTGCGTGCCCTGTTCAGCTCCAGTGAGCTCTGTGTGTTTCGTGAGTCTTGTTCGTGAGCTTGGCGGAACCCGGCCGTTCCGTGGTGTCGTCCCGCGAGGGCGAGGCGTGCTGACGCCCCCGTCCCGCCCTCGCCGCGGCTCTCCGTACGCGTGATGTCGCCGCGCCCCGGAGCGGTGCGCGGCGAACGTGTCCCACCGTGTGATTTCCCCCTCTGTATCGACCACGAAACTGCCGGTTGCGGGATCCTGGCGATAACGTTCGTTCACTTCCCCGGACGATGCGGTGCGGGGGTCCGTGCCCGCGTCACGGAAGCGCGCCCTCGGCACTGGGCGCCCGGGGCGATGTGCGGCTCGTGTGTCCCGTTGCCCGTGCCCGTGTGTACGGCGTCGGCGAAGTGTGCGGTACTTGTCGGTACGGATGGATGTAGTCGCTTCATGGAGGCAGTGATGGGTGTGGCAGCCGGTCCGATCCGCGTGGTGGTGGCCAAGCCGGGGCTCGACGGCCACGATCGTGGGGCCAAGGTGATCGCGCGGGCGCTGCGTGACGCCGGTATGGAGGTCATCTACACCGGGCTCCACCAGACACCCGAACAGATCGTGGACACCGCGATCCAGGAGGACGCCGACGCGATCGGGCTGTCCATCCTCTCCGGCGCGCACAACACCCTCTTCGCCGCCGTGATCGAGCTGCTCCGGGAGCGGGACGCGGAGGACATCCTGGTCTTCGGTGGCGGGATCATCCCCGAGGCGGACATCGCGCCGCTGAAGGAGAAGGGCGTCGCGGAGATCTTCACGCCCGGCGCGACGACGGCGTCGATCGTGGACTGGGTGCGGACGAACGTACGGGAACCCGCGGAGGCGTAACCGCGGGGACGGGGACAGGAGCGGGGACGGGAGCGGGTTTCGAGGGTTGGTCATCGGCGGGCGGATGGTCCGCCGTGGGTGCGGGCCCCTGTCCCGCCTTATGGCGCCCCCAGTTCCTCGGCCATCGCCGCGCGCAGTCGCAACGTCGTGACGAGCCGTTGGAAGGCCTCCGCCCAGTACCCCCCGGCACCCGGCGCCGCGTCCTCCGGTTCGTCGGGTATCGCCAGCAGCCCGTCGAGCCGGCCCGCCTCCGACGGGTCGAGGCAACGCTCGGCCAGCCCCATGACGCCGCTGAAGCTCCACGGGTAACTCCCCGCGTCGCGGGCGATGTTGAGCGCGTCGACCACGGCCCGTCCCAGCGGCGGGGTCCACGGCACGCCGCACATGCCGAGCAACTGGAACGCCTCCGACAGCCCGTGTGTCGCGATGAACCCGGCGACCCACTCGGCCCGTTCACCGGCTCCCAGCGTGCCGAGCAGCTTGGCCCGCTCGGCCAGTGAGACCGCGCCCGGCCCCCCGGCCTCGGGTGCCGTGGGCGCGCCGAGCAGGGCCCTCGCCCACGTGCCGTTCCGTTGCCGCACCGCGGCTCGGCACCACGCCGCGTGCAGATCGCTCCGCCACTCGTCCGTCACAGGCAGGGCGACGATCTCCTCGGGGGAACGGCCGCCGAACCGGGACGTCCAGGCACCCAGCGGGGCGGCCTCCACCAACTGGCCCAACCACCACGACCGTTCTCCCCGGCCCGAGGGCGGTCTGGCCACGACGCCGTCCCGCTCCATGCCCGGGTCGCACTCGTGCGGAGCCTCGACCGTGATCGCCGGCGGCTCCACGGCCCGGTCGAGGAACACGCACGTCACGGCCCGCGCCGCCATCCGCGCGGCCAGCGCCGAGTCCGGCAGCGCCGACAGCAGTTCCGCCGCCGTCGCCCGTACGTTGCGGCTCCGATCGGCCAGCCCGGCCTCGAGGAACGGCTCGTCCGCCGGTGCCAGCCCCGACCGCAGCGAGTCGAGGAACATCAGGCGGTCCTCGGCCCGTTCCGTCGGCCAGGTCGAGGCCAGCAACTCTCGGGCACCGGCGGGGTCGCGGGACCGCAGGGCCGTCAGCAGGGCGACCCGCTCGGCGAACAGGCCCTCCTCCCAGAGCCGTCGCACCTGGTCCGCGGCATCGGGACCGGGCAGTGCGGTGCCTCCGCCCGGCGTGGCGCGCAGGGCGAACCGCCAGTCCGGATTCAGCCGGGCCAGCCACAGCCCGCGCGTCCCCGCGAACGCAAGCGCCGCAGGACGCAGGTCCGTGCGGCCCCGGGCCGCGTCCAGCAGGGCCGGGAGTGCCTCGGGGGGTGGCGCGAAGCCCCGGGCGTTCGCCGCGGCCAGCCACTGGGGGAGCAGCTCCATCAGGTCGGGCGCGGTACCCCGGCGGCCGCCGCCCGCCGTGCCGGGGCGGTCGGTGAGCAGCATCGCGAGCCGACGGGCGGCCGCGGCCGGCAGTGGCGGACGGTGATCTGCGGGGGCCGCTTCCGGACGGCGGCCGGCGTGTGCCGGGCGCAGTCCGGCGCGTCGGCGAACGGTCTCCGCGGCGGCCGCGTCCAGCAGCGCCGTCGGCGCGTGTGCACCGGGCGGGCAGCCCGGAGGGGTGCGCCGGTCCGTGCCGAGCAGCGCTGCCGTGACCAGTTCCTCCCAGGTGCCGGAACCGGGGGAGGTGGCGGGCTCCGCGGCGGGCGTGGGTGTGCTGGTCATGCGATTCCCTTCCGCTTTCATTCCGAGGGCCTTGGGGTGCCTTGGGGTGTCTTCAGGAGCCTTCAGCTGCCTTCGAGTTCCTGCGGGTGCCTTCCGGTGCCTTCCGGTACTTTCCGGCTCCTTCCGGTCCCGTTCCGTCTGCATGTCGTGGGAACGGGTCAGCACAGCGGCACCGCCGGGCCCGGTCCGGTCGGCCAGGCCGTCAGCGGAGTGAAGCCCCGGTGGCCGAACTCGCCGAAGACCCGCACGGGCGCACCCCCCGACAGGGCGACCAGGCGCCACAGGCCCGGGCGGCTCCCGGCCGGCGCCGACAACGGCAGTGCCGTGTCCCCTTCGGCATCCGCCAGCTGCCAGCGGTCTCCGTCCGGCACCGGGACGACCCGCTCCAGGGTCACCGGCACCGCGTCCAGCCACGGGTCGTCGCGGAGGGCCTCGCCGTACCGGACGGCCGCTCGGGCCGTCGTCCCGCCCTGCGGGCGCAGGTCCGCGGGCGTGGGCGGCGTGAACTGCTCCCGCAGGGCGACGCGCTGCCGCCCGGCGCCCGGATACGTCGACACCTCGGCCTCCAGGGCCGATCCGACGGGCAGCGTCAACTCCGGTGCCCGGCCCGCCGCACCGTAGGAGAGGAGCAGTGCGGTGCGCTCCGTCTCCGCGCCGTACAACCAGATGCGACGCGTCGTCAGCCGGCCGTCCCCGGTGTCGTGCTGTGCGAGGACCAGCCACCGGTCGCGCACCGGAGGGCCGTCCGCGGACGCCGGCAGACCGACGCGTGAACGGACCGTCGCAGCCAGGGACTCCGGCAGCCGGTGCCGGCGCAGCCAGGCCTGGTCGAGCAGGTGGAGGAGGGCGCACTCCTCCAGCAACCGGACCGGCCAGCCGACGCCCGACGACGGTATGCCGCCCAGGTCCCGCACCCGCGCGGCCAGCCCCGACGCCTGGGCGTCGACCATGCGGGCCGCCGTCTCCTCCCACAGCTCGTACCCCCACTGCTCGGCGCCGGCCAGGCCGCCCCGCAACAGGTCCGCCAGCCGCTGCTCCAGCTCCGTCGCGCCCGCGGTGATCCGCTCGGCGCGCTGCTCCGCCCGGCGCCGCGCGGCCTCCTGATCACCGGGTCCGGCCGCGGCCCCGGCCGGACTCTCCGTCCTCTTCCCCTCCGCGCGTTCGCGCCGTCCCGCGATCCACCGGTCCACCCAGTCCGGCGCCTCCGTCACCGGCACCGCGTCAGCTGCGTCCGCCCAGAGCAGCAGCAGCCCGATCGCGTGCTTGCACGGGAACTTGCGGCTCGGACAGTCGCACCGGTACCCGGGCCCGGACGTGTCCGCGATGTCCACGGCCGTCTGATACGGCCGGCCACCGCTGCCCCGGCACAGCCCCCACACCACCCCTTCCCCGGAACTTCCCGCCTCCGACCACGGCGCGGCCACGCCGAATCTGCTCCCCGCTCCACGTGACGCGGCGTCAGGCGCCAGTGCCAGCACCTGGTCAGCGGTCCAGCGCACCCCCTGCTGTGTCATGCCATCGAAGGTAGGTCCCCCCACTGACAATCGGTCGAGAGTCAGCGTTTGTGCAGGTCAGAGCGATTGTCAGTGGTGTGGTGCACCGTGGATGCGAGATCGAACCGGTCGAGCTGGAGGGGGACCAAGCCATGCCCGTGTCCGCAGAACCGACGTCCGCCGAACCGACGTCCGTAGACCCGGGGCGGGACGCGTCGGGGCCCGCCGCGGAGGCGTTGCGGCCGCACGCCGAGGACGCGTTCGCGGTCGAACTGGCCGCGCTGGCCGCCCGGGACGACCGCCCGCGTCCGGCCCGCTGGAAGCTGTCGCCGTGGGCCGTCGCCACCTACCTGCTCGGCGGCACCCTGCCCGACGGCACGGTGATCACACCGAAGTACGTGGGCCCGCGCCGTATCGTCGAGGTCGCCGTCACCACGCTCGCCACCGACCGCGCCCTGCTCCTGCTCGGCGTGCCCGGGACGGCGAAGACCTGGGTGTCCGAGCACCTCGCCGCGGCCGTCAGTGGTGACTCGACCCTGCTGGTGCAGGGCACGGCCGGCACACCCGAGGAAGCCATCCGCTACGGCTGGAACTACGCGCGGCTGCTCGCCCACGGTCCGAGCCGCGACGCCCTCGTGCCGAGCCCGGTGATGCGGGCCATGGCGGAGGGCAGGACCGCCCGTGTGGAGGAGCTGACCCGTATCCCGGCCGACGTGCAGGACACCCTCATCACGATCCTGTCGGAGAAGACCCTGCCGATACCGGAGCTGGGCCAGGAGGTGCAGGCGGTTCGCGGCTTCAACCTCATCGCCACCGCCAACGACCGGGACCGCGGGGTCAACGAACTCTCCAGCGCCCTGCGCCGCCGCTTCAACACGGTGGTGCTGCCGCTGCCGGAGACCGCCGAGGCCGAGGTCGAGATCGTCGCTCGCCGCGTCGACCAGATCGGCCGCTCCCTCGACCTGCCCTCGGCACCCGACGGCATCAATGAGATCCGCCGCGTGGTCACCGTCTTCCGCGAGCTGCGCGACGGACTGACGGGCGACGGGCGTACGAAGGTGAAGTCGCCCAGCGGCACCTTGTCCACGGCCGAGGCGATCTCCGTGGTCACCAACGGCCTCGCCCTGGCCGCCCACTTCGGTGACGGGGTGCTGCGGCCCGGGGACGTCGCCGCGGGCATCCTCGGCGCCGTCGTCCGCGACCCGGCCGCCGACCGCGTCGTCTGGCAGGAGTACCTGGAGACGGTCGTCCGCGAGCGCGAAGGCTGGAAGGACTTCTACCGGGCGTGCCGGGAGGTGACCGGGTGACGGTGACGGGAAACGGCGGTCTGCTGGACGGTGCCGGGACCGCCCGGGCCGGTGGTGACGTGCTGCTCCTCGGGGTGCGCCACCACGGGCCGGGATCGGCGCGCGCGGTCCGGGCGGCGCTGGAACAGACCCGGCCCGCAGTGGTGCTGATCGAGGGTCCGCCGGAGGCCGACTCCTTGATCCCGTTGGCCGCCGACGAGGACATGCGCCCTCCGGTCGCGCTCCTCGCCCACGCCGTGGAGGAGCCCGGCCGCTCGGCCTTCTGGCCCCTGGCCGAGTTCTCCCCCGAGTGGGTGGCCCTCCGCTGGGCCCTGGAGCACGACGTCCCCGCCCGCTTCATCGACCTCCCGGCCACGCACACGCTGGCCTGGCAGGAGCAGGAGCAGGAGCAGGAACTCGAAACCGCGCGGGAGGAGCACGCCACCGGCCGGAGGCCCGAGGCCGCCGCGGCCCTCCCCGACGTCCGGGTCGATCCGCTCGCCGCCCTCGCCGAGGCCGCCGGTCACGACGACCCGGAGCGCTGGTGGGAGGACGTCGTCGAGCACCGGGGCGCCGAGGACGGGGACGCGCTGGCACCCTTCACGGCCCTGGAAGAGGCCATGAGCGCACTCCGGGAGACGGAGACGGGTTCGGGAACCGGGACGGAACCGGGGACGGGGGAGGGAAGCGGGCGCGACCGGGACCTCGTCCGGGAGGCCTACATGCGGTTGCAGGTCAGGGCGGCGCAGCGGGAGTTCGAGCGGGCCGTCGCCGTGGTCTGCGGCGCCTGGCACGTGCCGGCGCTCCGGCGCAGGGCCACCGTCGCCGCCGACCGCGCACTGCTCAAGGGGCTGCCCAGGGCCAAGGTCGACATGACCTGGGTGCCCTGGACCCACCGCAGGCTGTCCCGGTCCAGTGGGTACGGGGCGGGAATCGAGTCACCGGGCTGGTACGGGCACCTGTTCGGAGCGCCCGACCGGCCCGTGGAGCGCTGGCTGACCAGGGTGGCCGGGGTGCTGCGGGAGGAGGACCGGAGCGTCTCCTCGGCACACGTCATCGAAGCGGTGCGGCTGGCCGAGACCCTCGCGGTGATGCGCGGCCGTCCGCTGCCCGGGCTGAGCGAGACGACGGACGCCGTGCGGGCGGTGATGTGCGAGGGCTCGGACGTACCGCTGGCGCTGGTGCACGACCGGCTGGTCGTGGGGGACGTGCTGGGGGAGGTGCCCGCCGGGGCGCCCGCGGTGCCGCTGCAGCGTGACCTGGACCGGACCCGGCGGCGGTTGCGGCTGAAGCCGGAGGCGTCGGAGCGGGAGCTGGAACTCGACCTGCGCAAGGAGACCGACGCGGGGCGCAGCCGGCTCCTGCACCGGCTGCGGTTGCTCGGCGTCGGCTGGGGCGAGCCGGCCGCCTCGCGGGGCAGCACGGGGACGTTCCGGGAGACGTGGCGGCTGCGGTGGGAGCCGGAGCTGTCGGTGCGGGTCGCCGAAGCCGGGGTGTGGGGCACGACCGTGCTGTCCGCGGCGACCGCCAGGGCGGAGGCGGACGCCGTCACCGCGCAGGGCCTCGCCGACGTCACCGCCCTCGCCGAGCGCTGCCTGCTGGCCGAACTGCCGGACGCGCTCCCCCCGGTGATGCGGATACTCGCGGACCGCGCGGCACTGGAGATGGACGTCGGCCACCTCGCCCAGGCCCTGCCGGCCCTCGTCCGCTCGCTGCGCTACGGCGATGTGCGCGGTACCGACACCGGAGCGCTGGCCGAGGTCGCCGCGGGTCTCGCCGAGCGGGTCTTCGTCGGCCTGCCCCCCGCCTGCGCCGGGCTCGACGCCGACGCGGCGGAGGAGATGCGCCGGCACGTGGACGCCGTGCACGGGGCGGTGGGACTGCTGGGCGACGCCCCCGCCGCGGACCACGGCGCCCTGAGGTCCCGTTGGCGGACCGTGCTGCGCACCCTCTCCGCGCGGGGCGGCGTGCCCGGCGTGGTCCGGGGGCGGGCTGTACGGCTCCTGCTGGACGACGGCGCGCTCGCGCCGGAGGAGGCGGCGCGGCTCATGGCGCGGGTGCTGTCCCCGGGGACGCCACCGGCGGACGCGGCCGCGTGGATCGAGGGCTTCGTCGGAGGCGGCTCGGGAGGCGGCATGCTCCTCCTGCACGACGAGCGGCTGCTCGCCCTCGTCGATGCCTGGCTCACCGGCGTCCCGGGGGAGACGTTCACGGACGTGCTGCCGTTGCTGCGCCGCACCTTCTCGGCCTACGAACCGGGGGTCCGCCGCAGCCTCGGCGAGCTGATCAGGCGCGGACCGGAGTCGCGGGGGAGCGTGACGACGACCGGCTCGGGCATACCCGGGTTCGGTGCCGGGCTCGCCACCGGACGCGCCGAAGCCGTCCTGCCGGTGGTCCGGCTGCTGCTGGGGCTGGACGAGGCGGAGGCGCCGGACGCCGACGACATCGACCTCGTGGGGGTGGACGCATGACGACCGAGCCGGTGCAGGGCGACCCGGCGCAGGAGCGGCTGCGGCGGTGGCGGCTGGTGCTCGGGGGTGACCCGGCCGACGGCACCGGTCACGCCCTCACCGGACGGGACGCCGCGATGGACGGGGCGCTCGCCGCGCTCTACGGGAAGGAGAGCAGGCCACGGGCGGGCCGGGACCGTTCGGCGGGGCTCGGGGCCTCCGCGCCGGCCGTGGCGCGCTGGCTGGGGGACATCCGCACCTACTTCCCGTCCTCCGTCGTGCAGGTGATGCAGCGGGACGCGATCGACCGGCTCGGACTCGCCACCCTCCTGCTGGAGCCGGAGATGCTGGAGGCCGTGGAGGCCGACGTGCACCTCGTCGGCACGCTGCTGTCCCTCCACAAGGCGATGCCGGAGACGACGAAGGAGACGGCGCGGACCGTCGTCCGCAAGGTGGTCGCGGACCTGGAGGAACGGCTCGCCACGCGCACCCGGGCGACCCTCACCGGTGCCCTTGACCGGAGCGCCCGCGTCACCCGCCCCCGCCACCACGACATCGACTGGAACCGGACGATAGCGGCCAACCTCAAGCACTACCTGCCCGAGTACCGGACGATCGTGCCGGAGCGGCTCATCGGTCACGGACGGGCGTCCCGCTCCGTGAAGAAGGAGGTCGTCCTCTGCGTCGACCAGTCGGGCTCGATGGCGGCGTCCGTGGTGTACGCGTCCGTGTTCGGCGCGGTGCTGGCGTCCATGCGGTCGATCGACACCCGGCTCGTCGTCTTCGACACGGCGGTCGCCGACCTCACCGATCAGCTCGACGACCCGGTCGACGTCCTCTTCGGCACGCAACTCGGCGGCGGCACGGACATCAACCGCGCGCTGGCCTACTGCCAGTCCCGGATCACCCGGCCCACGGAGACGGTGGTGGTGCTGATCAGCGATCTCTACGAGGGGGGCATACGCGACGAGATGCTCAAGCGGGTCGCGGCGATGCAGGCGGCCGGGGTGCGGTTCGTGACGCTGCTGGCGCTGTCCGACGAGGGGGCGCCCGCCTACGACCGGGAGCACGCGGCGGCGCTCGCCGCGCTGGGCGCGCCGGCCTTCGCCTGCACGCCCGATCTGTTCCCCGAGGTGATGGCGGCGGCGATCGAGAAGCGGCCGTTGCCGATCCCGGACGCCGGGTGACGACGTGTCGAGGCGAGACGCCCGCTTCCCCCTTCCTCTCTCCCTGCCCATAAAAGGGACATGACTGCCCATCGGTGACGACGGGCTTGCGTACCTGCCGGAGTTCCGTGCGAGGATCGCGCGTCGTATCGATGTGTTGTTCGATGCCCGCGCTGTCGGGTGAGGCGTCCGGCGCGCGTGCCCGTTCCGTCGTACGGAGGAATCTCCCCCCTTGAGCTGGTCAGCGGTTCTGCCCGGTGCCGCCCCGCGTGTCGTGCGCGCGGCGGCAGGGCGGCGTGCACTGCACGTGGGACTGCTGGTGGCCGGCTTGTTCGTGCTCGGGGTGCTGTGCGGGGAACGGGCGCGGGCGACCGAAGAGGCGCCGTCGGTGAGGGACACGGTCCACCAGGTGATCGAGGTCCCCCAGGTGATCGAGGTTTCCCAGGACCGGCACGGGGGTCGGGCCGAGTTCCACACCCAGGCCGACACCCGGGCCGAGGCTCCGACTCCGACTCCCACTCCGACTCCGACGCAGCGTCCGGGAGCCGGCGTCCAGGAGTCCCGGGCCCTCGTCGAGAGCGCTGACCTGGTGCTGCCGGGACTCACCGCCGTGACCGCGGGCCTCCGTCCGCTGACGGAAGACGTCGTCCGGCCCGTGCGGGAACGAGTCCTGGAGCACGTCGGGAGCGCGGTGGAGGCGCTGCCGATTCCGCCCCTCCCCACCCTGCCTTCCGCACCCACCTCGCCTTCCCCACCCTCCCTTCCGGACTCGCCCTCCCTTCCGGACTCACCCTCCCTTCCGGACTCACCCTCCCTTCCGGACTCACCCTCCCTTCCTGCCCTGCCTTCCCTTCCGGACCCGTCCGACCCGTCGGCCTCGCCCGGCCTGCCGGAGCTGCCCGAGCCGACAGGCCCCGCCGGTCCCGTCCCGCCCGGCGGACCGGCCCAGGAGCCCTCGGCCCCGGAGCCCTCGGCCCCGGAGCCGGACGCCTCCGACGACGCCAGCACCTCCCGAGACGCAGGCACCTCCGACGAGGCAGGCGCCCGAGCCTCCGCCGACGGAGCCTTCGCTGACGGAGCCGCCGGCGTCGTGACCGCCGCCCACGGGCCGGAAAGGGCGGGCGACGGGCCGTCCACCGCGGGCCGCGTCGACACTCCGCGCGTCCAGTCGGCCCCCGCCGGACAGGCTCCCGTCCGCCGGGCGCCCACCGGCGACCCCGACGGCACGCTGGGCGCCGGGGCGGGTGCCGACCACGGCACGGCGCGCCACGGCGACGCGCACGCGGTCACCCCGCATCACCGGATCCCCTTCCGGCTCGTGCCCGGCGCCCTCGAGCGCGCCGACGCGGCGGAGACCCGGGACCGGTACCGGGACATCCCCGTCTCGCCCGCCTAGGGCAGGACCTCTCCCCGCCGCAGACCCGCCGCCGCGCGATGCGGAGGCGGGCGGTCAGCGAGGACCCCACGGCCCACGCCCACCGCCCACGGCCCACGGCCCATGGCCCATGG
The DNA here is from genome assembly GCF_043204535.1 of Streptomyces sp. NPDC047853. Taxonomy (NCBI): domain Bacteria; kingdom Bacillati; phylum Actinomycetota; class Actinomycetes; order Kitasatosporales; family Streptomycetaceae; genus Streptomyces; species Streptomyces sp. NPDC047853. The sequence goes on from NZ_JBIDCI010000001.1 coordinate 269,924, forward strand.
CCCATGGCCCACGGCCCACGGCCCATGGCCCATGGCCCATGGCCCATGGCCCATGGCCCATGGCCCATGGCCCATGGCCCATGGCCCATGGCCCACGGGTCACCGCCCGCCGTCCCCTGCCGGCCCTCCGGAAACCGTCGCTGCTCCAGGCGGACGTCGCCGGTTTCCCGCAGGAGCCGTCGGGTCCGGCCCGCCCGCCCTCGACGGCCGACCCGGTGGAGCCACGCCCGCCCGGCGGTCGGCGACGCCCCCCGGCCTACGCCGTCCGTCGGCCGGCCCCGCGGGCACCGGCGCGTACGGGGTCTGACATCCGCCCACCTGGACAGCAGGTGGAGCACCAGCTTCGCGGGGCACAGCGCCCTGGACGGTCCGGCCGAAAGCCGTCGGCCGCCGTCCGGCCGCAACCCCGCGGATCGGGTGGAGCGGTCCCCATTGGGGTGGGGACCGGCCGCCCACACCTCCAGGGCCGCACCCCTGCGGTCCCTGCGGGGGTGTTTCCGCGGGCCTCACCGGGCCGACCCCAGCCCGGTGAGGCCCGCACCCCCCCGACGACGCCCGCGCCGGCCCAGCCTCACTTCCGGCACCCCGTGCCAGTGAGCGCGGCATCATGTGACAGGCATCACCGCTCAGGTGTGACCCACGATTTAGAGACCCTCCGCATGCGGCGATAACCTGCGAGACGGACATGCCGCGCGCTCGGACACCGTGTGCGCCCCCCTTGTGACACAGCGGACGTCACGTTGCCCTTCGCGGCACGCCCACGCATCCAACGAACCGCGAGATCACTGATAGGGACGGAAGCGCGTGGACCTGTTCGAGTACCAGGCGAGGGACCTCTTCGCCAAGCACGATGTACCGGTGCTGGCCGGTGAAGTCATCGACACGCCTGAGGCGGCGCGCGAGATCACCGAGCGTCTGGGCGGCAAGTCCGTCGTCAAGGCGCAGGTGAAGGTCGGTGGTCGTGGCAAGGCCGGTGGCGTGAAGCTGGCCGCCTCCGCGGACGAGGCCGTCGCCCGCGCGACGGACATCCTCGGCATGGACATCAAGGGCCACACGGTCCACAAGGTGATGATCGCCGAGACCGCCCCCGAGATCGTCGAGGAGTACTACGTCTCCTTCCTCCTCGACCGTGCCAACCGCACCTTCCTCTCCATCGCCTCCGTCGAGGGCGGCATGGAGATCGAGGAGGTGGCGGCCACCCGTCCGGAGGCCGTCGCCAAGACCCCGATCGACGCGATCGACGGCGTGACGCCGGAGAAGGCGCGCGAGATCGTCGAGGCCGCGAAGTTCCCGGCCGAGGTCGCCGACAAGGTCGCCGACATCCTGGTCAAGCTGTGGGACACCTTCATCAAGGAGGACGCCCTCCTGGTCGAGGTCAACCCGCTGGCCAAGGTCGTCTCCGGTGACGTCATCGCTCTCGACGGCAAGGTGTCGCTGGACGACAACGCCGAGTTCCGTCACCCCGACTTCGAGGCCCTCCACGACAAGGCCGCGGCCAACCCGCTCGAGGCCGCCGCCAAGGAGAAGAACCTCAACTACGTCAAGCTCGACGGCGAGGTCGGCATCATCGGCAACGGCGCGGGTCTCGTCATGAGCACCCTGGACGTCGTCGCGTACGCCGGTGAGAAGCACGGCAACGTGAAGCCCGCCAACTTCCTGGACATCGGCGGCGGCGCCTCCGCCCAGGTCATGGCGAACGGCCTGGAGATCATCCTCGGCGACCCGGACGTCCGTTCCGTGTTCGTCAACGTCTTCGGCGGCATCACCGCCTGCGACGAGGTCGCCAACGGCATCGTCCAGGCGCTGAAGCTCCTGGAGGACCGCGGCGAGAAGGTCGAGAAGCCGCTCGTCGTCCGTCTCGACGGCAACAACGCCGAGCTGGGCCGCAAGATCCTCACCGACGCCAACCACCCGCTGGTCCAGCGCGTCGACACCATGGACGGCGCGGCCGACAAGGCCGCCGAGCTGGCCCACGCCGCCAAGTAAGCACTCAGGACGAGGACAGAACACACCATGGCTATCTGGCTCAACAAGGACAGCAAGGTCATCGTCCAGGGCATGACCGGCGCCACCGGCATGAAGCACACCAAGCTCATGCTCGGTGACGGCACCGAGGTCGTGGGCGGCGTGAACCCGCGCAAGGCGGGCACCTCCGTGGACTTCGACGGCACCGAGGTACCGGTCTTCGGCACCGTCAAGGAGGCCATCGAGAAGACCGGCGCCAACGTCTCCGTCATCTTCGTGCCGGAGAAGTTCACCAAGGACGCCGTCGTCGAGGCCATCGACGCCGAGATCCCCCTGGCCGTCGTGATCACCGAGGGCATCGCCGTGCACGACTCGGCCGCGTTCTGGTCGTACGCCGGCAAGAAGGGCAACAAGACCCGGATCATCGGCCCGAACTGCCCCGGCATCATCACCCCGGGCCAGTCCAACGTCGGCATCATCCCGGGCGACATCACCAAGCCGGGCCGCATCGGCCTGGTGTCGAAGTCCGGCACGCTGACGTACCAGATGATGTACGAGCTGCGGGACATCGGCTTCTCGACCGCCGTCGGCATCGGTGGCGACCCGATCATCGGCACCACGCACATCGACGCGCTCGCCGCGTTCGAGGCCGACCCCGAGACCGACCTGATCGTCATGATCGGCGAGATCGGTGGCGACGCCGAGGAGCGTGCGGCCGAGTACATCTCGAAGAACGTGACCAAGCCGGTCGTCGGCTACGTCGCGGGCTTCACCGCGCCCGAGGGCAAGACCATGGGCCACGCCGGCGCCATCGTCTCCGGTTCGTCCGGCACCGCCCAGGCGAAGAAGGAGGCCCTGGAGGCCGCCGGCGTCAAGGTCGGCAAGACGCCGACCGAGACGGCGAAGCTCGCCCGGGCCATCCTGGCCGGCTGACCGCCGCACCGGCACACCGAACGGCCCGCTCCCGGCACCCGGGAGCGGGCCGTTCGGTTTCCCCTAACCCATCCGGTCCTCCGTCAGTCGAGGCGGGGCGTCAGGCGCTCCGGCCCGTGCTGCAACTGGTCCCGCAGTTTCTGCCGCAGCTCCAGCTGCTCGTCCGACAGCGCTCCCGGCGCCACCCGCGGCGGCACTCCCCGCACCGTCTCGCCCGGGGACACGGGCGGCTCGTAGTGCGTGGGCGCGGTGCGCAGGGTCAGGGCCGTGGTGCCGATGAGGGCGACCGTGAACGCGATCGCGGCCCGGGTCAGGTACCGCGCCCGGCGTTCGCTGCCCCTGCGCACCGTCGGTGGCCGGGCCGCCCGCAGCCGCTCGGCCGACGCCACCTCGGCCAGCCGCCGGTGCAGCACCTGCGGGTCGGCCAGCTCGGGCAACCGGTCGGCGAGGGCCTCGCGGGCACGCAGCAGCCGGTTCGCCGCCGTCGGTGTGCTCGCCTCCGTCTCCGCGGCCGTCTCGGGCAGGCCGAGGCCCACACCGTCGTAGAGCACCAGCGTGCGGCGGCGCGGCGGGGGGAGCCGCAGCAGGGTGTTCAGCAGGGTGCGGTCGCCGGGGTCGGCGGGCGGGGGCTCCGGGTGCCGGTGACGCAGCCGGAACCGCTGCCAGGGCGACAGCGCGTACTCGTACGCCGTCGCCCTCACCCAGCCCACCGGGTCGCGATCGCGGGCCACCTCCGGCCACCGCTCCCAGGCGGACTGGAAGGCACGCTCCACCGACTCGCGCGCCAGCTCGCGACGGCCGGTCAGCAGGTAGGCCTGCCGCACCAGGGCGGGGGCGCTGAACTCGTACAGTGCGTCGAAGGCCTGAGCAGGTGTCATGCCGGCCGGCGCGAGTCCCGGCTCCGGCCCCGTCAAGGGGCCCGCGCCCGGCTCAGCACCCGCACCCGACACCGCCCCCGTCCCGGAATCGGCCCCGGACTCCGCGCCCGCCCCGGCTCCCGAAGCCCCCGACTCCTCGGACGCCCCCGACTCCTCGGACGCCCCCGGCTCCTCGGACGCCCCCGACTCCCGCCCGTCCAGCGGTTTCGCGGGGAGGACGAGGCTGTCGGTGGCCTCGTCCGAGAGGGCACCCGGTCCGGCGCCGACCGCCACGACGACGGGCACCGGCTCCGCCTGCCGGGACGCCGCCTCCTCGGCCAAGGTGCTCAGCAGCTTCGCGTACGCCTCCCGTTTCCGGCCGCGGGGAGTCGTGCGGCCGCTCTCCCACGCACGGACCGTCTCGTGGGTGACGCCCACCCGCGCCGCGAGCTGAGCCTGGGTCAGCGCGGCGTTCTCCCGCAGGCGTCGGCGTGCCTTGGGCGGAGGCAGCGGGGTCGCAGGGCTCCGTGTCACAGGGCGCCCCTTCGTACGAAAAAGTACATAAACATATATTGAGCGACACAACGGTCGTTCGCCTGTTACGCCGGGAAAGCGCGTGTCGTTGGGAGCATGGCGGGCGTGACCCAGACGACCGCTCACCGAGCCCCGTTGTCCCTGCTGCACACCCGTTGGCGTGACCGTTCGCCCGGACTGGGCGCGGGCCTCCTGGGCGGCACGCTCGCCGCGTTCCTCGGACTGGTCTCGTGCGCCGCGCTCGTCGCCCTGCTCTGGATCAGTTCGCCGTACCCCGACAGCGGTCCCGGCGGTGCCCTGCACGTCGCCACGGCGCTGTGGGTGCTGGCGCACGGGGTCGACCTGGTCCGCCTCGACACGCTCTCCGGCGTCCCCGCACCCATGGGCGTCACCCCGCTGCTGCTGCTCCTGCTGCCGGTGTGGCTGGTGCACCGGGCGGCCCGGGACGCCACGGACCCCGGGGACGGTGTGGGGGTGGCCGTGGGCGCGGGCCCGCGAGCGGGGGCCGGTGGGCGTCCGGGCGGGCCGCCGGACGCCGGGCCGCCCCCCGTCTCCGCGCGGATCGCCTGGTCGGGGGTGGTCCTCGGGTACCTCGCCGTGGCCGCGCCCGTCGTCCTGTACTCGGCGGACGGTGTGCTGCGGCCGTCCTGGTGGGGGGCGGTGGTGTGCCTGCCGCTGCTCACCATGGGCGCGGCGGGCGCGGGCGTGTGGACGGCGTTCGGCCGGCCGGGCGGGCCGGTGGGGCGGGCGCTGCGCGTGCTGCCCCGGGAACTGCGGGAGCTGATGGTGGAGCCGGACGCCCGCCTCGGCGCCGCGACGCGGGCCGCGGGCGCCGGTGCGGCCGTGCTGGTCGGTGGCGGCGCGCTGCTGCTCGCGGTCTCACTGGTCTGGCACTCGGCCGCCGCCCAGGAGGCGTTCCTGCGGCTGACCGAGGGCTGGTCGGGCCGGTTCGCCGTACTGCTCCTCTGCCTGACCCTGGTGCCCAACGCGGCCGTCTGGGCGTCGGTGTACGCCCTCGGCCCCGGGTTCGTACTCGGCACCGGGCATGTCGTCGGCCCCCTCTCCTCCGCCCCGGCGCCGCTGCTGCCGCCGTTCCCGCTGCTGGCGGCGGTGCCGGACGCGGGACCCGGGACCCCGCTGCACTGGGCGGCCGCGGCGGTGCCGCTCGCGGCGGGGGCGGTGGTGGGCTGGTTCACGGCGCGGGCCGCGACTCCCGCGGCGACGGAGTACGAGGAGAGGGCCGGGGTGTGGTCGTGGCGGCGGACCGTCGTCGCGGCCGTACTGGCAGCCGTCCTGTGCGCGACGCTCGTCGCCCTGCTGGCCGCGCTCGCGGGCGGTCCGCTCGGCGGGGCCGGCCTCGCCCGCTTCGGGCCGGTGTGGTGGCAGGCCGGCGGCGCGACGCTGGGATGGATCGCGGTGGTGGCGGTGCCGGTGGCGTCGGTGGTGCGCGCGTGGCGGCAGCACGGCCCCACGGCGAAGGCGTCCGAGGCGCCGGCATCCGGTACCGGCGACGACGGCGGGCGGCGCTGGGGCCCGGGACCGGCGCACGAGGCGCCGGCATCCGGTACCGGCGGCACCGGCGACGGCGGCGGGCGGCGCTGGGCCCGTGGGCCGGAATCCGGCAGCGGGAAGGGGAACGGCGACGGGGGCGGCGGCCGGCGCCGCTGGAGCCTGGGACCGGTGTCCGAGGTATGGCGTCGCCCGGTGCGCAAGCAGGCGAAGGCGAGCGGCGACGGCGGCAGGGGCGCGGGCGGCGCGGCGGGGGACGCGGGCGCCGTGCCCTTCGGGCGCTACGACCGGGACGGCGCCGATGCCGACAAGGCGCCCTACGACCTCCTGCCGGTCGATCCCCCCGCGGAGCGGCCCCCGGCGCCCTGAGGAGGCCCCTGACCCCCGGCGCCTCCCTCTCCCGCGAGCCGGAGAACCGGCCCGCGGGCCTCAGCCCTCCGTGCCCAGCAGGTCCCGGAACTCCTCGGGGAGGTGGGTCTCGCAGGACTGCCGCGCCTCGTTGGTCGGGGCGTCGGTCCGGCAGGTGTAGTAGTCGTTGAAGACCAGCTGGGCGCCGAAGGACGCGGCGACCAGCAGGATGGCCAGCGAAGCCGTGACCAGGCCACTGATCGAGGCGGTCCGCTGCGGGCCGCCGCCGGACTGGCCCGCGGGCGCGGCCGGGGTGTCCGGGTCGGAGGCGGCCCGGGGCTTGGCACGCAGGGCGCTGATGCCCCAGTAGAGCGCCAGCGCGCCGAGCAGCAGCGCCACGTACGGCCAGTCGAAGAGCGCGAAGAAGAGCGCCCACATGCCGCCCATCAGGGCATAGCGGGCACGCCGCTGCATGGGGTCCGTGGGGTCCCAGCGCGGGCCCGTGCCGCCGCCCGAGCCCTCGGGGCCGGAACCGGAACCGGAGCCCGGGGCGCCGGGCCGCTCGCCGAAGCCGCCGGGGGAGCGGCCGGGCTGCCGGTCGCTCCACTGCCGGCCCCACGGGGAACGGCCGCCCTCGCCCCGGTCGCCGGACGGGCCCCGGGAGTCGTCGTCACCCGACGGGTGCCGAGGCTGCCACGGACGGTCCGGCGTGCCCTCCGGGGGCGGGGCGAACGGGTTGTCCTGCTGGCCGGCGCCGTCCTGCCCGCCGCCGTTCCTCCCGTCCGAAGGGGTGTCGGGTGGTGAGGAGGGGCGCTCCCGCAGCAACACGGTGCTGCGCTCCCCTGGCTGCGCCGACTGCTGGGGGAGGGTGAGCAGTCGCAGGCTGCGGTCCGGCATCAAGTGAGCGTCTTCCCCTTGGCGATCGTGACGGTAAGGAACGGGCGAACGGGTCGGTACGACTGGTGAACGCCTGACACGCGGATCGCGTTCCCGGCCCGGCTCCACGCAGACGCTACCTCCCGGCCGCGCCCCCGTCCCGAGGGGGCCGTCCGGTGTGCCGGTATCGTTGCTGACGGTCGGCCGCTTCGTAGACTTCCCCGTATCCCGGGGCGCGAAGCATTCGTACGACTGTACAAACCGATGAACGTGCACAACCGGCGGTCGCCTCCGGCCGGCGGACGAGCGCAGCCGACGGCCGTACGAGACCGACCGCACCGACCCGCTCCCCCGAGAAAGGCCCCCACCGTGGCCGCCAAGCCCGTGGCCCAGCGAGCCAAGCGCCTCGTCGTGCTGGTCTCCGGTTCCGGCACCAACCTCCAGGCGCTCCTCGACGAGATCGCCGCCACCGGCGTCGAGGCCTACGGGGCCGAGATCGTGGCCGTCGGCGCGGACCGCGAGGGCATCGAGGGGCTGGCCCGCGCCGAGCGCGCCGGGCTGCCGACCTTCGTGACGAAGGTCAAGGACCACGGGACCCGTGAGGAGTGGGACGCCGCGCTCGCCGAGGCCGTCGCCGCGCACGAGCCGGACCTCGTCGTCTCGGCCGGGTTCATGAAGATCGTGGGCAAGGAGTTCCTGGCCCGCTTCGGGGGGCGGTTCGTGAACACCCACCCCGCCCTCCTCCCCAGCTTCCCGGGAGCCCACGGCGTGCGGGACGCGCTCGCGTACGGCGCCAGGGTCACCGGCTGCACCGTCCACTTCGTCGACGACGGCGTCGACACCGGGCCGATCATCGCGCAGGGCGTGGTGGAGATCCGGGACGAGGACGACGAGAGCGCTCTGCACGAGCGCATCAAGGAAGTCGAGCGAAGGCTGCTCGTCGATGTCGTGGGGCGGCTCGCCCGCAACGGCTATCGCATCGAGGGACGAAAGGTAGTTATCCAGTGACCGCCGAGAGCAACAAGCGGGCCATCCGTCGCGCGCTGGTCAGCGTCTACGACAAGACCGGGCTGGAGGATCTCGCCCGCGGGCTCCACGAGGCGGGCGTCGAACTCGTCTCCACCGGCTCCACGGCCGGCCGTATCGCCGCCGCCGGCGTCCCCGTCACCAAGGTCGAGGAGCTGACCGGCTTCCCCGAGTGCCTGGACGGCCGCGTCAAGACCCTGCACCCCAAGGTGCACGCCGGCATCCTCGCCGACCTGCGCCTGGACAGCCACCGGCAGCAGCTCGGCGAGCTGGGCGTGGAGCCGTTCGACCTGGTCGTGGTCAACCTCTACCCGTTCCGCGAGACCGTCGCCTCGGGCGCCACCCCCGACGAGTGCGTGGAGCAGATCGACATCGGCGGCCCCTCCATGGTCCGCGCCGCCGCCAAGAACCACCCCTCCGTCGCGGTCGTCACCAGCCCCGCCCGGTACGCCGACGTGCTCTCCGCGGTCAAGGACGGCGGCTTCGACCTCGCCGCCCGCAAGCGGCTGGCCGCCGAGGCCTTCCAGCACACCGCCGCCTACGACGTGGCCGTCGCCTCCTGGTTCGCCTCCGAGTACGCCCCCGTCGACGAGACCCGGTTCCCGGACTTCCTCGGCGCCACGTACGACCGCGCCCACACCCTGCGCTACGGCGAGAACCCGCACCAGCCGGCGGCCCTCTACACGTCCCCCGAGGGCGGCGGCCTCGCCCGTGCCGAGCAGCTGCACGGCAAGGAGATGTCGTACAACAACTACACGGACACGGACGCCGCCCGCCGTGCCGCGTACGACCACGACGAGCCCTGCGTCGCGATCATCAAGCACGCCAACCCGTGCGGCATCGCGGTCGGCGCGGACGTCGCCGAGGCGCACCGCAAGGCGCATGCCTGCGACCCGCTCTCCGCGTTCGGCGGCGTGATCGCGGTCAACCGCCCGGTGTCCAAGGAGATGGCCGAGCAGGTCGCGGAGATCTTCACCGAGGTCATCGTCGCGCCGGACTACGAGGACGGCGCGCTGGAGGCCCTCGCCAGGAAGAAGAACATCCGCGTGCTGCGCGCCCCCGAGGCGCCCGCCGCCCCGGTCGAGGTCAAGCCGATCGACGGCGGCGCCCTCCTCCAGGTCACCGACCGCCTCCAGGCCGACGGCGACGACCCGGCCACCTGGACGCTGGCCACCGGCGAGGCCCTCTCCCCGGCCGACCTGGCCGACCTGGCCTTCGCCTGGAAGGCCTGCCGCGCCGTCAAGTCCAACGCGATCCTCCTCGCCAAGGACGGGGCCTCCGTCGGCGTCGGCATGGGCCAGGTCAACCGGGTCGACTCCGCGAAGCTGGCGGTCGAGCGGGCGGGCGCCGAGCGCGCCGAGGGCGCGTACGCCGCCTCCGACGCCTTCTTCCCCTTCCCGGACGGCCTGGAGATCCTCACCGCGGCCGGCGTGAAGGCCGTGGTCCAGCCCGGCGGCTCGGTCCGCGACGAACTGGTCGTCGAGGCGGCGAAGAAGGCCGGCGTCACGATGTACTTCACGGGGACGCGGCACTTCTTCCACTGACGCGTCACGCGAGGGCGCCCCGGTGCACCGGCACCGGGGCGCCCTCCGTCGTCCCCGCACCGAGCGCGGCCGTCCCTCAGTCCTCCCCGGGTCGGACCTCGCACCAGACCGTCTTGCCGCAACGCCCCTGCTCGACGCCCCAGCGCAGCGCCACCGCGGCCAGCAGCAGAAGGCCCCGGCCGCTCTCGTCGTCGTCGCGGGCGCGGCGCGGCGCGAGCCGGGCGTGCGGTGCGAGGTCGGTGACTTCCAGCCGTACGCGGTCCCGTGTCCGCGTCAGCCGCAGGGCCACCGGTGTGCCCTCGCCCACGTGGTCGATGACGTTCGTCAGCAACTCGCTGACGCAGAGCTGGACGTCCGGGCAGGGGGAGCCCAGGTACGCGCGGACGTGGCGGCGGACCTCCGGGACCGCCTTGGGGAGCGCGAGCAGGTCCAGCACGAGGGGGTCGGGACTCACGTGCCGGCCGCCTTGCGCAGAACGGCGGTCAGGGCACGGGCGGTCTCCTCGTTGCAGTTGCCGAGCGCGATGAGCGGCGGCGTGCGGTACGCGCTCGCGAAGGTCGGCAGGTCGGTTCCCAGCGACGGGAGCGTGATGCCGTGCGCCGCCAGGGCGGCCCGGAGTTGTTCGACTTGAGACGTCGTGTCGTGGGGGTGCATGCAGTACGCCTTTCACGTCCAGTGCGTTCCGTGACGGATCGCTCACAGAGTGACGCGGGTCGGGGTACCGTGACAGACGTTTCGGTTGCGCACGGTAACTGGTGAACGGCGGTGGTGGGTTGTGCCTCCTCGTAAGGACACGGACGCCTCGGTGAGCGTCCCCTGCTTCTACGGCGCGGAGTTGCGCTTCCAGCGGGAGCAGGCGGGGCTGACACTGGAGCAGTTGGCGGAAGGCAGCTTCCGGGGGCTCTCGTTCCTGAGCCAGATCGAGCGCGGGGAGCGGGGGATGCCGATGGATCTGGCCCGGCATGTGGACGAGCGGCTGGGGACGGACGGGTTTTTCCAGCGGCGGTGCGAAGACGCGGCGCGGGCGCGGCGGGTGGGTATCGCTCCCCACTTCGCGGACGTCGCGGAGCTGGAGAAGCTGGCGCGAACCATCGAGGACTGGGCACCCCTTCTGGTGCCGGGGTTGCTCCAGACCGAGGCGTACGCAACGGCTATCGCCCGTTCCGCGATGCCACGAGCCACGGACACCGAGGTGGAGGAGGTCGTGCAGGCTCGCCTGAACCGGGCGCGGCTCTTCGAAGGGGCGTCCCCGCCGAAACTCTGGGCGATTCTCGACGGGTCGGTCATTCGGCGGCGAGTGCTCCCGCCCGCGGGGATGGCGGAGCTGTTGAACCACATCACCGAGGTGGTCAGGTCCACGCGCTCGATTGTTCAGATCGTTCCGGAAACCGTGATGCACCCGTTCCTGATGGGCCTCACGCGGATCATGACCTTCTCGGACGCGCCACCGCTGGTGTACACGGAGGGTCTGCACAGTGGCCAAGTCATCGACTATCCAGCCCTCGTGATGGATTACCGCGAGTCGTACGATCTGCTCAGGGCCGCCGCACTGCCGCCGGAGGCGTCCCTTGCCATGATCGAGGCAGCAGCGGAGGAATGCCGGAATGAAGCTCAACAGCAGCATCGACCTTAGCTGCGTGCAGTGGCGCAGGAGCAGCTACAGCAGCGGGACAGGGGGTGAGTGCGTCGAGGTGAGCGACGATCTCCCCGGCCTCGTCCCCGTCCGTGACTCCAAGGACCCGCACCGCCCCGCCCTGCTCTTCCCCTCCGCGGCCTGGTCGGCCTTCGTCGGCGCGCTCTGAGCCCCGGCGCCCGTCACCACGGGCACCGCGAAGCCCCCGGGCCCTCCGAGGAGGGGCCGGGGGCCGCCGTTCGCCGGCCGGCGAACGGAGTGGATCAGCAGGGGCGCAGCGACCAGATCGGGTCCCACGTCGCGGTGCCCGCCTGGTAGGCCGTCGAGGTCCAGCGGACGCTTCCGTCCCGGTTGAAGAACTTGGCGACCGTGCCGCGCGTCTGGTTGTTGGTGAACGGCCCGTCACCGGTCCAGTTGGTGACGTTCCACGTCTGGCACTTGTAGAAGTCGAACTTGGTGCCCTTGACGACCATGCACAGGTGGCCGTAGTCGCAGGCCAGGTCCTGGGCGCCCATGGTCCGGGGCGCCTCGGTGACGGTCAGGCCCTCGTACTTCACCGCGTCGGCGGTCACCCGGAGCGGTTCGGGACGGTCGGCCAGCACCTGTTCGGCCGCCTGCTGGAGCGCGGTCACCCGGGTGCCGGCCGGGTCGGCGGCGGTGGCCGCCGCCGTGGAGCCGGCGACCAGGGCCGAGGCCGCGACGAGCAGCGCGGCGGATTTGGTGATGTTCACTGTGGTTCCCCCATGAACGTCGGTGTCGTACCGCCGAAGCGGTGTGCTCACACCGTGCCCGTGCCGCCCGCCGCGCGGTACCTGGCAACTCCCAGGGTCAGTCGCCGCCCCGCGGGGTGTACTCCTTGAGGTGGTGGGCGACGCGGTCGGCGTAGTCGCGGTACTTCGGGGGAACACCGCCCGCGTCGTTCACCTTGTCGTACGACGTCCGGTAGGCGACCGCGATCAGCACCCGGCGGTCTCCCGGCAGGCGGGCGTCCAGGCGCGGCGCGATCCAGCACAGGTAGCGGCCCATCGCAGGGATGGACTCGGCGGGCGGGAACGGCGGTTCGGGGACGGTGGTGCCGGGGGTGCCGTCCTCGTTCATCCACCAGCGCAGCACCTTCGGGGTCCAGCGGGCGATGCCGTACTCGTCCCGGGCGGGGTCGGAGAGGGCCGGGTCGAAGTCGCTCTCCACCTTCAGCATGGCGGCGATCAGGGGCGAGCTGACGTCCTTGCGATCGCAATCGTGCGCGGTCTCGACGATCAGCAGGCGGTAGGCGGGCGGCACGCCCCGGTCGGTGCGCAGCTCGTCCGCGCCGTAGGAGGCGGCGGAGACGTTCGTCGCGGTGGCGCCGGTGCCCTGGGCCCCCGGCCCGGAGCCGCCGCCCTCGTCCTCGTCGCGGACGGCGAGGCCGTACCCGAGCGCGGCGGCGGTCACGGCGGCGGTCAGGGCGAGGGCCACCCGCCGGGTGCGGGCGCGGCGCGGGACGGACCGTCCGATGCGGACACCGGACGCCGCCGCGACCCGTCGGGACAGGGCGTCCGTGCCGATGCGTTCGGCGTGCGTACGGGTCAGGCAGGCCCGCACGATCTCCCGCCACTCCTCGGGCAGCGCGGGCGACAGCCGCAGCTCCTCGGTGCCGCGGGCGTAGGCGGCGCCGGCGTCGCGGCGGGCCGCGGGGGTGCCGCCGGGCAGGGGGAAGGAGCCGCTGAGCACGAGGTGGGCGAGGACGCCGAAGGCCCACACGTCGGCCGAGGGGCGGACCCGGCGGCCGCGTTCACCGATCTCGGACCAGAGCATCTCGGGCGGCGTGTAGTCCGGGGTGGAGAAGGCGGGCGTGTAGGCGTGGGTGCCCTCCAGCTCGGCGGCCATGTTGAAGTCGGCGAGCCGGACCGAACCGTCCGCCATCAGCAGCACGTTGGCCGGTTTCAGGTCGCCGTGCACCCACCCGGCACCGTGCAGCTGGGCCAGGCCCTCGCAGACCTGGGCGACCAGCGCGGCGCCGCCGGCCGGACGCGGCCGCGCGGACAGCAGGGCGGCCAGGGACCCCTCCGCCTTCTCCAGCACCAGGACGGTGGCGCCGTCGAGGGCGGGGCGGGCCGGGTCGTCGACGACCAGCGTCTCGTACATCCGCACCAGCCGGGGCCTGCGCAGCCTGCGGTGCAACTCCACCTCGCGCTCGACGAGTTCGCGCAGGTGCGTGAGCTGGCGCGGGGTGCCCGTCCCGGTGGGCAGGAACTTCAGGGCGGCCGTGCGCGGCAGCCCCCCGTCACCACCGTCGACGCGGCGGGCCTCGTACACACTGCCGAAGGCGCCCGTCGCGATCGGCGCCCGCACCTCCCAGCCGCCGACGCGGTAGCCCTTCGGGACGGCGACGGCGTACGGCTCGGTCACCGCGGCACCCGGCGCGGCGGCGGGGCGAGGACCACGAGGTCGTCCTCCCGTACGAGGTCGAAGCGGAGCGCCATGGAGACCAGCGACTCCTTCTTGCCGTTGAGCCGCGCGCCCGCCTCCGCCGTCTCCGGGCCCGGCTTCAGGCGCAGCTTCACCGCCAGGTAGTCGATGTTCCACTGGACGGTCGTGCGCGAGGCGGCCGGCCAGCCGGGCCGCAGCCGCTCGACGACCTGCTCGACGGTCGGCAGCGGCGCGTGCGGCGCCCCGCGCAGCCGCGGCTCGCACAGGGCGGCCAGCACGGCGAAGTACCGCTTGGTGCGGTCGACGGAGAAGGCCGGGGCGGTCGGCTCGCCGTCGGTGCCGTCCTCGGCGCGCAGGTAGTCGTGGCGCGGCGCCCACACCTCGACCGGCAGCAGGTCGCCCGCCGCGGGCAGCACGATCCGGGAGAACTCGAAGGGCACCGGGGCGTCCAGCCGGCCCGGCGCGACCTTGATGTGCTCGCCGGCGCCCTCCGGGTTCTCCACCACGTACGTCTGGTGGGCCGAGAGGTTGCTCACGGTCCAGAAGGTGCCGTGCGCGGTGATCTCACCCGCTCTGCGGGACACCCCGTCGTGCCCGATCAGCAGGCCGCCCTCGGGCACGGCCCGCCCGAAGACGAGCCGTTCGCCGGGGGCGAGCCGGAGCTGGGTGCGGGTGCGTTCGTCCTCCGTGGTCGGCGGAGGTACCACGATGATGCTGTACAAGGTGCGTCTCCCCGTGCCTGACGGCTACCCGGGCCAGACTATTGCGACGCACCAGGGCCGTGCCCCCCTCGTACGGGTGAGACACGGCCCTGTGACGTGATTGGCGAGAAAGCGTTCCGCGGCGAATCAGTAGCGCGGGCGCTTGAACCAGGCGGCGCCGTTGGCATTGCCGACGAACACCGCGATCAGGATGCCGAGCACCAGATGGATGATGCCGAAAATGGTGAACGGGTAGACGGCGAGGATGGCGGTCAGGATGCCGAAGACCAGCGCGGTCACGCGCAGACCGCTGCCGCCGGACGCGAACTTCACCGCCAGGACGGCCGCCCAGACACCCCAGACCAGCGCGAGCACCGCGATGCCCCACAGGGCGCCGGTCGGGTAGTCGGCCAGCCCCTCGAAGGCGGGGTCGTCCTTGGCCTGGTCGACGGCGACGGCCGAGAAGGCGAAGAGGGCCGTGCCGATCACCTGGAAGCCGACGATGACCCAGAGCATGACCCGGGCGGCACCGACGGTGCCGGGCATCGTGGTGGGCGCGCCGCCGCCGTAGGGCTGCTGCACGGGCGGCGCCGACGGGTAGCCGTAACCGGGCTGTCCCTGCTGCTGGGGATAGCCGTAGCCCGGCTGGCCCTGGGGCGGCTGCTGGGGGTGGCCGTAGCCGGGCTGGCCCTGGGGCGGCTGCTGGCCCTGCGGCGCACCGTAGGGATTGTTCGGGTCGCCGAAACTCATGGCGGGACTTCCTCCGTCGCTGTCACGTGCGGGGACGACGCGCGGCCCGGCTCGGAGGAGGTACGTCGTTGCGGTTCGTCCCCCCGGTACGGCCCCGCGGCACTGTGCACCCCAATCGTTCTTGACCGGTCTCTCGCTTGTCCAGCCCGGCAACGAGGTGTTGTGCAAGTGCAACCACGTCGATCATGCGCGGACACGCGTGAAGTGTTCCGTGATGTCGCTTTGCGGGAGATTCGACGGTGCTTTCTCGTCGATCCGGTGCCCGGTCGGTGTCCGGGCGGCCTCCGCTCACCGTCCGGATCATGACCGGATTGGAACCGGGGGCCGGTCATCCGCGAGGATGGGGGCATGACCGCCCAGATTCTCGATGGCAAGGCCACCGCAGCCGCGATCAAGTCCGAACTGACCGCCCGCGTGGCGGCGCTGAAGGAGAAGGGCGTCACGCCCGGCCTCGGCACGATCCTCGTCGGGGAGGACCCCGGCAGCCAGAAGTACGTAGCCGGCAAGCACCGCGACTGCGCCCAGGTGGGCATCGCCTCCATCCAGCGCGAGCTGCCCGCCACGGCGACGCAGGAGGAGATCGAGGCGGTCGTCCGCGAGCTGAACGAGGACCCGGCCTGCACCGGCTACATCGTCCAGCTCCCGCTGCCCCGGGGCATCGACGAGAACCGCATCCTGGAACTGATGGACCCGGACAAGGACGCGGACGGCCTGCACCCGATGAACCTCGGCCGTCTCGTGCTGAACGAGCCGGCCCCCCTGCCCTGCACCCCGAACGGCATCCTCACCCTGCTGCGCCGCTACGGCGTGGAGATCAAGGGCGCCGAGGTCGTGGTGGTCGGCCGCGGTGTCACCATCGGCCGCCCGATGCCGCTGCTGCTCACCCGGCGCAGCGAGAACGCCACCGTGACCCAGTGCCACACCGGCACCCGCGACCTGGCCGCCCACCTCAAGCGCGCGGACATCGTCATCGCCGCCGCCGGCTCCCCGCACCTGGTCCGCCCCGAGGACGTGAAGCCGGGCGCCGCCGTCCTCGACGTCGGCGTCTCCCGCAACGCCGAGGGCAAGATCATGGGCGATGTCCACCCCGGCGTGTCCGAGGTCGCCGCCTGGATCTCCCCGAACCCGGGCGGTGTCGGCCCCATGACCCGCGCCCAGCTGCTCGTCAACGTGGTCGAGGCGGCGGAGCGCAGTGCCGGCTGACGACACGCGCGCAGAGGAGGCGGAGGACCAGGAGCGCGCCGAGGGCCAGGAGCGCACCGAGGCCGAGGAGCGCGCCGAGAGCCGGGAGCGTGCCGAGGGCCAAGAGGGCGGGGAGCGCGCCGAGGGCCGTACGCGCGCGGAGCCTCCGGAGGCCCCAGGACACGAGGACGGGGAGGAACTCACCGTCCGGGACCCCGTCAGCGCGCCCGACGCCGACGGCAGGCCGCGGCGGTCCACCCGCCGGTTCCCGCTCTTCACCCGTGACACCGCGCGCCCCGAGGGCGGCGGCCGGGCCGCCACCGCCGACGCGCCCGCGCCCGCCCGGCAGTGGCCGATCCTGCTCGTGGTCGGCCTGGTCGGGATCGGCCTGCTGCTCAGCGCGCTGGACGTGTTCCGCTGGGGTCTGGTCCTGATCGGCGCCGCGCTGCTCGGCGGCGCCGTGCTCCGCTGGGTGCTGCCCGACGTCGGCATGCTCGCCGTGCGCTCGCGCTTCACCGACATCGCCACCTACGGCGTCCTCGGCCTCTCCATCGCGCTGCTGGCGCTGATGGCCCAGCCGGACCCGCTGCTGGAGATCCCGTTCCTGAAGGACACCCTGCACTTCACGGTCAGCTAGGAACGGGGCGCGACGGCCCGTCCTCCACCCCCGTGGAAGGACGGGCCGTCGCCGCGACCAACCCTCCTGTACGCCGAACGCCCTGTTCAACGCCTGGCAGGCCGCTGTGGCACGGAAGTGACCGTTCCGCTACTCCGTCACGCGAGCCGTGAAAAAGAGGGTTCGGTGCGGGGCACGGTGACGCCGGTGGGACACTGGACCGCGGGCCGGTGGGCGTGCGACGGTGCATGCCCACGGCCCCTGTGCTCCTGTGCGCCCCCACCCCGGGAACTGACTTCCTGACCGGGCGCATCCCTGTGGGTAGCCAGAACGAGGACTCCGCGCGGGACGCCGCGCGCGAGGACAACGGGGAACGAACAGCACGTCACCGGGGGGAAGAGGGGGAAGCAATGCCTCGTTGGAAGGCCTTGCCGGATGAACTCGATCCGCAGATCAAGGAGTTCACCAGCCAGCTGCGTCGACTCGTGGACCGCAGCGAGCTGGGCATCGCGTCGGTGGCCGACGCCACGGGCTACAGCAAGACGTCCTGGGAGCGCTATCTGAACGGCCGGCTGCTGGCGCCGAAGGGCGCCATCGTGGCCCTGGCCGAGGTGACGGGGACCAACCCCGTCCACCTGACCACCATGTGGGAGCTGGCGGAGCGTGCCTGGAGCCGCTCCGAGATGCGCCACGACATGACTATGGAGGCCATCCGGATCTCGCAGGCACGCGCCGCGCTCGGCGAGCTGGGCACGCCCGCGGCCGCGTCGGGCAACGGCGGCAGGAACGGCAGGGGAAGCCGCTCCGGCCGCCACGGCGGGGGAGCGACGGCCACGCCCGGGATCGCCGGGCCGGCCGGTGTCGCGCCCACCCTGCCGCCGGCGGTCCCCGTGCAGCCGACGGCCGCCGACAGCCCCGACTCCGCCGTCGGCACGGCGCGGAGCGGCGGTGCGCCGGGCTTCCCCTCCGTCCCGTCCTCCGGCGACGCGACCGACGGCAACTCATGGAACATCGCGGGGTACCGGGGGCCGGCACCGACCGGTGACCGCACGGCGCGGCCCGCGCACCCGGCGGGCACCCGGGACGAGGCGGGGTCCGCGACCCCACCGGCCACCCCCGCCCCGGGCCACCGGGGGACCCCGGGCGCGCACGGCGAGCCCCCGCGCGGCGGCTCCCGCTCGCGGAACGGGTCCGCCGGTGGCGGCAGCAAGCGGACGGCGACGTTCGTCGCGGGTGTCGTCGGCGTGCTCGTCGTGATCGCGGGCGCCTTCTTCCTGCTGAACGACGGCGGTGACAAGAAGGACGAGGGCGCCGCGCCCTCCCCGTCGCCGACCGTCAGCAGCGACCCCGCGCTGCCGCCGGGCGTGAAGTGCAGCGGCGACTCCTGCACCGGCAAGGACCCGGAGGTCATGGGCTGCGGCGGCGACCTGGTGACCACCGCCGCGACCGCCACCGTCGGCACGGCCGCCGTCGAGGTCCGCTACAGCAAGACCTGCGGCACCGCGTGGGCCCGCGTCACCCAGGCCGCACAGGGCGACGAGGTCCAGGTGAGCGCGGACGGCAGGAACGCCCAGACGGGCGCGGTCACCGGGACCGGCGACACCGTCGCCTACACGCCGATGGTGGCGGTGAAGTCCCCGGCCGACGCCGAGGCGTGCGTGACGCTGGCCTCGGGCCAGAAGGGGTGCACGGAGTAGGCGAGCGGCGGCTCCCGACGGGCCGGAAAAGAAAATCCGCTCCGGACACGCATGGCCCGCGCCGAGTCGGGCACGCGAGAAGTACCCCCACGGGAGTCCGGCAACGGCACCCCCGAACGGCGGTCGCCTTCGTCCCTCCTCTCCCGGACAGGCGGCCGCCTCACTCATGCCCCCGCGCGCACCGCACCGCACCGCGCCGCACCCCCGGGACACCTCGGACCCCCGACGCCCCCGCCCCTGGTCCCCAGGCACCCCCCGTCCTCCGCGGCGCCCGGGTGACCCGGCGGCGCCTGTGGGCCGGGCCACACGGGCCCGGACGTCCCGCGCACCGCGGGCGCGATAGCCTGACGGCTGCATGGATCTCTTGATACCAAGAGATCGATCAGACGCCCGGGGCAGGGACGCCCCACCGCCAGCTGTCATACGGAGAACGCCATGACCCGCACTCCCGTGAACGTCACCGTCACCGGCGCGGCCGGCCAGATCGGTTACGCCCTGCTCTTCCGCATCGCCTCCGGCCAGCTGCTCGGCGCGGACGTGCCGGTCAAGCTCCGCCTCCTGGAGATCACCCCGGCGCTCAACGCCGCCGCGGGCACCGCGATGGAGCTGGACGACTGCGCGTTCCCGCTGCTCCAGGGCATCGAGATCACCGACGACCCGAACGTCGCCTTCGACGGCGCCAACGTCGCCCTCCTCGTGGGTGCCCGCCCGCGCAGCAAGGGCATGGAGCGCGGTGACCTCCTGGAGGCCAACGGCGGCATCTTCAAGCCGCAGGGCAAGGCCATCAACGACCACGCCGCGGACGACATCAAGGTCCTCGTGGTCGGCAACCCGGCCAACACCAACGCCCTGATCGCCCAGGCCGCCGCCCCGGACGTACCGGCCGAGCGCTTCACCGCGATGACCCGCCTGGACCACAACCGCGCGCTGACCCAGCTCGCGAAGAAGACGGGCGCGTCGGTCACCGACATCAAGCGCCTGACCATCTGGGGCAACCACTCCGCCACCCAGTACCCGGACATCTTCAACGCCACCATCGCCGGCAAGAACGCCGCCGAGGTCGTGAGCGACGAGAAGTGGCTGGCCGACGACTTCATCCCGACCGTCGCCAAGCGCGGCGCCGCCATCATCGAGGCCCGCGGCGCCTCGTCGGCCGCGTCCGCCGCCAACGCCGCCATCGACCACGTCCACACCTGGGTCAACGGCACCGCCGACGGCGACTGGGCCTCCATGGGCATCCCGTCGGACGGCTCCTACGGCGTCCCCGAGGGCCTCATCTCCTCCTTCCCGGTCACCTGCAAGGACGGCAAGTACGAGATCGTCCAGGGCCTGGAGATCAACGACTTCTCCCGCGCCCGCATCGACGCCTCCGTCAAGGAGCTGTCGGAGGAGCGCGACGCGGTCCGCGGTCTCGGCCTCATCTGACCCACCCCACCGGCCCCCGGCACCGCCTCACGGGCGGCCCGGGGGCCGAGGTGTTTCCCGGGTGCCCTGTCCCCGTTCGGGACGTGCGGGCCCGGTCGCTCCCCTATGCTGATGCCTCGTCAATTCGTCCGTCGACGACGACGGACTTCACGCGCATCGGGGGATCGGCGTGAGCACCGCCTACGTGCCGCAGCAACCACAGCAGGGCGATGCGGCGACACCGCCGGAACCCGCGCCCTTCCCGCCGTACGCCAGCGAGGCCACCCGGCTGCTGTGCGCGGGCGCCTATCTCGACCCCGCCTACCGGGACCGCGTCATCGACGAGCTGTACCTCGACGAGCAGCGGATCGTGGCGCCGTCCCTCGGCTTCGACGCGGCCCGGGTCCTCGCACACGCCCTGCGGGCCCGCCGGCACGAGCTGCTGTGGTCCGCGGCCGTCATCGGACTGTGGGTGGTGGGCCTGCCCCTCAGCGGCTGGCTGCTCGCCTACTTCGTGTGGCCCAGCGTGCTGCTCGCCCTGGCCCCCTGGCTCCGCGGCCGCGCCGAGCAGCCGCCCCTGTACCGGCGGCTCGCGGCCTTCGTGGCCCGCTGGTGGGGCCGGCTGCAGTTCGCCTTCTTCCTGATCGTGCTGGTCGCCTTCGCGTTCGGCGGCGGCGAGGACGACTCCTCCTACGGATCGTCGTCGTACGGCCCCTACGACTCGGGCGGCGGCGACTGGCAGGAGACCACGGAGCTGCTCACCCCGTCCGTCGGGGGCGACCTGATCGACGTGTGGCAGGCCTGGTTCGGGATCGCCGTCCTGGTGCTCATCGGGCTCTGCGTGGCCGCGCAGCGCAACCAGTTCGCCCGCGCGCTCGCCGCCGAGCTGTCCCCGGGACGCTTCCCGGACGCGGCCGGTGACCCGGCGGAGAAGGGCGACGGCGCCCGCTTCCAGCGGATGATGCGGCGCATCCGGCTGGAACAGCACGCGCCGCTGGTCATGTACAACGAGAGGCACCCCTTCTGCGGGGCGGGGGCGGCGTACGACACCTGGGTCCTGGCCGTCGAGCTGAAGCCGGACGACGAGAAGCAGCAGCAGCCGCTCAGCAACCGCGCGATCCTGGACCGCGTCCGGCCCATGATCGAACAGCTGCGCCTGCCCTCCGAGTACGCGGGCGCCCAGGTGCGCGACCGGTTGCGCCGGCTGGAGATCGACGAGTGCGTCTTCCTCCCGGTGGAGGGGCTGCTCGACCGGGAGCAGGCCCCGTACGGCTGGGAGCTGTTCGAGCAGCACCGGACGAGCGCCGTGGAGGAGGGTGCCGAGAAGCGGCGGCACTTCCTGCGGATCCGGGTCGGCGGCTGGGAGGAGGAGCTGGTCGTCACGGTCTTCGTGCGCCTGCACACGCAGGGCCGGATGCTGATGCTGGAGATCGCCCCGCACGTGCTGACGCCGGTGCGCGCGGACTTCAAGGACGCCGACCGCGCCTCCCACCGGTTCCGCAACAACAACGTGCTGGGCAAGGCGGCCGGCGCCGTCGTCCTGGTGCCCGGGTCCGTGGGCCGCTCCCTGGTCACCCTGGGCCGCGGCGCGGTGTACGGCTGGCGGCTGCTGACCGGCGGCCACACCGGCGCGCTTCCCGCCGGGCCCGCGGCCTCCGTACGGGAGCTGGCCTCGACGCCCACCGGGTCGACCTTCCAGGAGATGGACGTCAGCCGCTATCTCCGGAGCATCCAGGACCGGGTCGGGCACGGGGTGCGGCTGGCCCTGGCCGACGCCGGTTACGAGACCGGCGAGTTCGTCCAGAAGATCGTGAACCTCAGCAACGGCAGCACCTACATCGGCAACGCGCAGGGGGCGACCTTCGCCGTCGGCGACAAGGCGCACGTCTCGTCCACGTCCGGCGGCCCCGCGCCGCAGAAGGGATCCGGAAACCATGGCGGCACATGAGCCGAACGTGCACATCGGCAACGCGCAGGGGGCCACGTTCGCCGTCGGCGACAACGCGAACGTGACGGGCAACTACGGCACCGCGCCGGCGCGCGACGAGGCGGCCGAGGAGCTGCTGAAGGCGGTGCGGGAACTGCGCGCCGACCTGGCCCGCATCCAGCGGACCGAGCAGACCGCCGAGCTGGACACCGCCCTCGCGGACACCGAGGAGGAGATCACCCGGACCGGCACGACCCCCGAGGGCCGCCTCCAGCGGCTGCGGACCGCGCTCGAGGACACGCAGACCGCCCTGTCGCTGTTCGCGTCCTTCGGGACGGTGGCCGGGCTGCTGGGGATGTGAACCGATGAGCGGGGGACAGCAGCGGCACTGGAACGAGGCCGCCCAGCGCTGGGAGGACGCGGCGGGGAGCACGACACCCGCCACCCCACCGCCGCCGCCCCGGCCGGGGCCGGTGCCCGAGGCACCCCGAACGCCCCCACCCCAGGCACCCCAGGAACCTCGGCCACCCCGGACACCCCAGGCGCCCCAGCCCCCGGGCCCCACCGGTCCGTCCGGCGGCTCCGCGCCCGTACCGCCGCCGGTACCGCCGCCCGTCCCCGGCCCCTGGTCCACGCCCGAACTGCCGCACCCGGGGACGCCACCGCCCGGCTACCCGCCGGCCCCGGCCCCCGCCGGCACCGGCCGGCCCAGCCGCCGGTTGGTGTGGTCCGTGCTGGGCGGAGCCGCCGCGGCCGGGGCCGTGGCGGCCCTGGTGCTGACGCTGGTGGTGCCGGGGGACGACGGCACGGACGACCGCGGCGGCCGGGCGGCGGAGTCGGCGAGCGCCTCCGGGAGCGCGGACTCCCCGGCCCCCGAGCCCACCGCCCTGCGGACCGGGGAGAGCGGGGAGACCGGGGAGACAGGGGAGTCCGCATCCCCCGAGGAGCCCTCGGGAGCGGTCACCGAGCCGCCCGACGGTTACGAGGTGCACGTCGACGAGGAGGGCTTCACCCTCGCCAGGCCCGCGGGCTGGGTGCGCGAGGAACTGCCCTCGGAGTACGGCATGGGCGTGGTCAACTACCGCAGCTCCGACGGCGAGCGGCGGCTGCAGGTCTACCAGGTGGCGGAGTCCTCGCCCGCCGCGTCCTTCGAGCTGTTCCTCTCCGACGCCACCCCCAAGGGGGACGGTTTCCGCAGGCTCTCCCTGGAGACGCTGGACGAGGGCGACTTCACCGGCTCCCGGCTGGAGTACCTCGTCGACTCCATCAGGAGGGAGCCGGAGATCGGACCCTGGCACGTCGTGGACGAGCGCTTCGTGGCCGCCGACGGCGAGGTGTACGCGATCGCCGCCTACGGAGCCGACGCGGACGGCCGGGAGGACGAGCGCGAGCTCCTGCGGACGGCGCTCGGCCACTTCTGCCCGCCGTCCACCACCTGCCCGCCGGCAACCGGTGACCAGTAGCGGGCCACCGGACTCCAACCCCCCACCGCGCGGGTGATGTATTCCGTTCTGCCCGCTTTTTCAGTGACCCGGCGCACTTCCGGCCCCCGATCCGCATGCATCGGGGGCCAAAGGGCATGAGCCCCCGGTCCCGTGGACGACACGCGTGTGACTCACGGGCGCTGAACAGGAACGGAAGGCATTCATCGATCATGGCGGACAGTACGGAACTTCAGGCACGCGAGACGATCCACGCCGACGGCGAGTGGCGGGCCGCCGTCTCGGGCGGCACCCGCGAGATCCTCGACCCCGCGGACGGCCTGCCCTTCGCCGTGGTCGCGGAGGGTGACGAGCAGGACGCCGACCTGGCGGTGGCCGCCGCCCGGCGCGCCTTCGACGAGGGGGAGTGGCCGCACACCCCGGTCGCCGCCCGCGCCGCCCTGCTGCGCCGCGTGGCCGACCTCCTGGTGCGCGACCGCGAGCGGCTCGGCCTGCTGGAGAGCCGCGACGCGGGCAAGACGGTGGAGGAGGGGCGGGTCGACATCGACTGCGTCGCCGACGCCTTCCGCTACTTCGCGGACCTGGTCGCCGGCGAGGCCCCCGGCCGGGTCGTCGACGCCGGCTCGCCCGACATCCACAGCGTCGTCGTGCACGAACCGGTCGGCGTCTGCGCGATGATCACGCCCTGGAACTATCCCCTGCTCCAGGCCAGCTGGAAGATCGCCCCGGCGCTCGCCGCCGGCAACACCTTCGTGATCAAGCCCAGCGAGATCACCCCGCTCACCACCGTCGCCCTGATCGACCTGCTGGTCGAGGCCGGCCTCCCCACCGGCGTCGCGAACATCGTCACCGGCCCCGGCCACACGGTCGGCGCCCGGCTCGCCGAGCACCCCGGCGTCGACCTGGTCTCCTTCACCGGGGGCCTGGTCAGCGGCACCAAGGTCGCCCAGGCCGCCGCCGTCACCGTCAAGAAGGTCGCCCTCGAACTGGGCGGCAAGAACCCCAACGTCGTCTTCGCCGACGCCTGCGCGACCGAGGAGGGCTTCGACACCGCCGTCGACCAGGCCCTCAACGCCGCCTTCATCCACAGCGGGCAGGTCTGCTCGGCGGGCGGCCGCCTGATCGTCGAGGAGTCGGTCCGCGAACGCTTCGTCACCGAACTCGTCCGCCGCGCCGAGCGGATCCGCCTCGGCCGCGGCACCGAGGAAGGCGTCGAGTGCGGACCGCTCGTCTCCGCGCAGCAGCGCGCCAGGACCGAGGACCTCGTCGCCTCCGCCCTCGCCGAGGGCGCCGAACTGCGCTGCGGCGGCAAGCGTCCCGCGCCCTCACCCCAGCGGCCGGAGAGCGGCTACTTCTACGAGCCGACCGTCCTCGACCACTGCCACCGCGGGATGCGGGTCGTACGGGAGGAGGTCTTCGGGCCGGTCCTCACCGTCGAGACCTTCCGCACGGAGGACGAGGCGGTAGCCCTCGCCAACGACACCGAGTACGGTCTGGCCGGTGCCGTCTGGACCGCCGACGCGGGACGGGCCCGCCGGGTCGCCGGCCGGCTGCGGCACGGCACCGTCTGGATCAACGACTTCCACCCCTACCTGCCGCAGGCCGAGTGGGGCGGCTTCGGCAAGAGCGGAGTCGGCCGCGAACTGGGCCCCGCGGGCCTCGCCGAGTACCGCGAGAGCAAGCACGTCTACCAGAACCTCGCCCCCGAGCCCGTCCGCTGGTTCGCCGGCTGACCGCACCCGCTCCCCGCACCAACCGCGTCCCCGCACCATCCGCTCGCCCCACTGGAGTACCTCCATGCCAGAGACCACCCACGTCTACGACTACGTCGTCATCGGCGGCGGCACGGCGGGATCGGTGATCGCCTCCCGCCTCACCGAGAACCCGGACGTCACCGTCGCCGTCATCGAGGGCGGCCCCAGCGACGTCGGCCGCGACGACGTGCTGACCCTGCGCCGCTGGATGGGCCTGCTCGGCGGCGAGCTGGACTACGACTACCCGACCACCGAGCAGCCACGCGGCAACTCGCACATCCGGCACAGCCGCGCCCGGGTGCTCGGCGGCTGCTCCTCGCACAACACCCTCATCGCCTTCAAGCCGCTGCCGTCCGACTGGGACGAGTGGGAGGCCGCCGGCGCCGAGGGCTGGGGCGCGGTGCCGATGGAGGCGTACTACGCGCGGCTGAAGAACAACATCGTCCCGGTCGACGAGAAGGACCGCAACGCCATCGCCCGCGACTTCGTCGAGGCCGCGCAGAAGGCCCTGGAGGTCCCCCGGATCGAGGGCTTCAACAAGAAGCCGTTCACCGAGGGCGTCGGCTTCTTCGACCTCGCCTACCACCCCGAGGACAACAAGCGGTCCTCGGCCTCGGTGGCGTACCTGCACCCGGTGATGGACGAACGCCCCAACCTCACCCTCATGCTGGAGACCTGGGCGTACCGGCTGGAGCTGGACGGCACCCGCGCCGAAGGCGTCCACGTGCGCACCAAGGACGGCGAGGAGATCCTCGTCCGGGCCCGCAACGAGGTCGTGCTGTGCGCCGGTGCGGTCGACTCGCCGCGCCTGCTGCTGCACTCCGGCATCGGGCCCCGCGAGGACCTCGAAGCCCTCGGCATACCCGTGGCGCTCGACCTGCCGGGCGTCGGCGAGAACCTGCTCGACCACCCCGAGTCGGTGATCGTGTGGGAGACCCACGGCCCCATCCCGGACAACTCCGCGATGGACTCCGACGCCGGCCTGTTCGTGCGCCGCGACCCCGAACACGCGGGCCCCGACCTGATGTTCCACTTCTACCAGATCCCGTTCACGGACAACCCGGAGCGCCTCGGCTACGAACGCCCGGCGCACGGCGTCTCCATGACACCGAACATCCCCAAGCCGAAGAGCCGCGGCCGCCTCTACCTCACCAGCGCCGACCCCGAGGTCAAGCCGGCCCTGGACTTCCGCTACTTCACCGACGAGGACGACCACGACGGCCGCACCCTCGTCGACGGCATCCGCATCGCCCGCGAGATCGCCGCGTCCGAACCGCTGGCCGGCTGGCTCAAGCGCGAGGTCTGCCCCGGCCCGGACGTCACCGGCGACGAGGAGCTGAGCGAGTACGCCCGCAAGGTCGCCCACACCGTCTACCACCCGGCGGGCACCTGCCGGATGGGCGCCGCCACCGACGAGCAGGCCGTCGTCGACCCCGAGCTGCGCGTGCGCGGACTGAGCGGCCTGCGGATCGCCGACGCCTCCGTGTTCCCGACCATGCCCGCCGTGAACCCGATGATCGGTGTGCTCATGGTCGGGGAGCGCGCCGTCGAGCTGATCGGTGGTGACCACCGATGACCACGACCGTCAACGACACCGCCGCCGAGCGTCCCCCGGTCTTCGCCGTCGAGGGCCTGTGGAAGGTCTTCGGCCCCAAGGCCGCCCGCGTCCCCGCCGACCCGGAACTGGCCGCCCTGAGCCCGGCCGAGCTGCGGTCCCGCACCGGCTGCACGGCCGCCGTGGCGGACGTCTCCTTCGACGTGCGCAAGGGCGAGGTCTTCGTCGTCATGGGCCTGTCCGGCTCCGGCAAGTCCACGCTGGTGCGCTGTCTGACCCGGCTGATCGAGCCGACCGCGGGCTCCATCGCCATCGACGGCGAGGACGTCCGCGCCATGGACCGGTCCCGGCTGCGCGCCCTGCGCCGCCACCGCGCCGCGATGGTCTTCCAGCACTTCGGCCTGCTCCCGCACCGCACGGTCCTCGACAACGTGGCCTACGGCCTGGAGGTCCAGGGCGTGGGGCGCGCCGAACGCCGCGAGCGCGCCGCCGCCGTCGTCGCCAAGGTCGGCCTGGAGGGCCTGGAGCACCGCCGCCCCGGCCAGCTCTCCGGCGGTCAGCGGCAGCGCGTCGGACTGGCCCGCGCCCTCGCCGTCGACCCCGAGGTGCTGCTCTTCGACGAGCCGTTCAGCGCGCTCGACCCGCTGATCCGGCGGGACATGCAGGAGGAGGTCGTCCGGCTGCACCGTGAGGAGGGCCGCACGATGGTCTTCATCACCCACGACCTCCAGGAAGCGCTCAAGCTGGGCGACCGCATCGCCCTGATGCGCGACGGCCGCGTGGTGCAGCTCGGCACCCCCGAGGAGATCGTCGGCTCACCCGCCGACGACTACGTCCGGGCGTTCGTCCGCGACGTCCCGCGCGAGCAGGTGCTCACCGTCCGGACGGCCATGCGCCCCGCCGCCTCCGCCGACGAGGCCGGGAACGGTCCGGCGCTCCGGCCCGACGCCACCGTGTCGGAGGCCATCGAGGCCGTCGCCCGGGCCGGCACCCCGGCCCGCGTCATGGACGCCGGACGCTGCCTCGGCGTGGTCGACGCGGACGCGCTGCTCGGCGTCGTGGCCGGCACGGAACGCCCCGGGGAGGCTGCTGCCCCGGGCCCCGTCGGGGAGGCGGACCAGCGCAAGGAGGCGGTCTGATGGCAACGGCCACCGCCCCTGCCGCCCGCCCCGCGCTCCCCGGCGTCCTCGGCCGCCCGGCCGTCCGCAAGCTGCTGGTCCTCGCGGTCGCCGCCGCCGTCCTCGTCCCCCTCGCCGTCGCCCGGTGGGGCGGAGCCACCTGGCCGGACGCCCTCACCGTCGACGTCTCCGGACCGCTCGGCGAGGCCAGCGACTGGATCATCGACCACCGCGACAGCCACCCGCTGTTCCTCCACTTCCTCGGCCACGTCAGCAACGTCGTCGTCATCGCCGTACGCGCCGTGTACCTCGCCCTCCTCGCCGTCGGCTGGGCCGGGGTCACCGCGATCGGCGCCCTGGTCGCCTGGCGCGCGGCCGGCGTGCGCCTCGCGCTGGGCACCGCCGCCGCGTTCCTGGCCTGCGGTCTGCTCGGCATGTGGGTGCCGACCATGCAGACCCTGGCCCTGATGGTCGTCGCCGTCCTCGCGTCGGTCGCCGTGGGCGCCCTGCTGGGCCTCGCGGCCGGCCTGTCCGACCGGATGGACCGCCTGCTGCGCCCGGTGCTCGACACCATGCAGGTGCTGCCCGCCTTCGCCTACCTCCTCCCCGTCGTCCTGGTCTTCGGCATCGGCGTGCCCGCCGCGGTCCTCGCCACCGTCGTCTACGCCGCGCCGCCCATGGCCCGGCTCACCTCGCTCGGCCTGCGCGGCGCCGACCAGGAGGTCCTGGAGGCCGTCGAGTCCCTCGGCACCACCGCCCGCCAGCGGTTGCTGACCGCCCGCATCCCGCTGGCCCGCAAGGACCTCCTCCTCGGCGTCAACCAGACGATCATGATGGCGCTCTCCATGGCGGTCATCGCCTCCGTCATCGGCGCCGGCGGCCTCGGCGACCGCGTCTACCAGGCGCTGGCCTCGGTCGACGTCGGCGCCGCCCTCGCGGCGGGCGTCCCGATCGTGCTGCTCGCCGTCGTCCTGGACCGCGTGACCGGCGCGGCGGGGGAGCGGCTCGGCGGGTCCGGCACGTCTCCGCTGACCTGGCTGTACGTCCTCGTCGCCGCCGCGGCCGTCGCGGTCGCCGGACGGGTCGCCGGGTTCCTGGACTGGCCCGAGGCCTGGGAGGTGGACATCGCCGAGCCCGTCAACCGGGCCGTCGACTGGATGACCGCCCACCTGTACTCCGGGGTACCCGTCGTCGGCGGCACCGCCGACTGGGCCGCGCACTTCACCAGCTGGGTCCTCAACCCGCTCCGGGACGGCCTCCAGTGGCTGCCCTGGTGGTCCGTCCTGCTGGTCGTCGCCGCCCTGGCCTGGCTGATCGGCACCTGGCGCACGGCGCTCACCGCCGTCCTCGCCATGGCCGCGATCGGCGTGCTCGGCGTGTGGAAACCGTCCCTGGACACGCTCTCCCAGGTCCTGGCGGCCGTCGCCGTGACGCTGGTCGTCGGTTTCGCCGCGGGCATCGCCGCCGCCCGCAGCGACCGCTTCGAACGCCTGCTGCGACCCGTACTGGACGTCTTCCAGACCATGCCGCAGTTCGTCTACCTGATCCCGGTCGTCGCCCTCTTCGGCGTCGGGCGCGCCCCCGCCGTGGCCGCCGCGGTCGTCTACGCCCTCCCGGCCGTCGTCCGCATCATCGCCCAGGGGCTGCGCCAGGTCGACCCGGCCGCGATGGAGTCGGCCCGCTCGCTCGGCGCCACCAGCGGACAGCAGCTGCGGCAGGTGCAGCTCCCGCTGGCCCGCCGGTCGCTGCTGCTCGCCGTCAACCAGGGCGTCGTCCTGGTCCTCGCCGTCGTCATCATCGGCGGCCTGGTCGGCGGCGGGGCGCTCGGCTACCAGGTCGTCTTCGGCCTGGCCCAGGGCGACCTGGCGACCGGCCTGGTGGCCGGCGCGGCGATCGTCTGCCTCGGCCTGATGCTCGACCGGGTCACCCAGCCGTCCGAACGACGTACGAAGAAGGGGGCCTGAGATGTCCCGCAAGCGGATCACGGCTGCCGCCGCCGTGCTGGTGCTGGCCACCGGCTGCGGCGCCGCCGACATGACCCAGCAGGCGTCCCCGTTCGCGAACGCGCAGGGCGCGAGGACGGTCACCCTGTCCGTGCAGTCCTGGGTCGGCGCCCAGGCCAACGTGGCCGTCGCCCAGTACCTGCTGGAGCACGAACTCGGCTACCGCGTCGACACCGTGCAGGTCGACGAGGTCCCCGCCTGGGACGCGCTCAGCCAGGGCCGCGTCGACGCCATCCTGGAGGACTGGGGCCACCCCGAGCAGGAACAGCGCTACGTGAAGGACAAGCGCACCATCGCCCCCGGCGGCGACCTCGGCGTCACCGGGCACATCGGCTGGTTCGTCCCGACGTACTTCGCGCAGAAGCACCCGGACGTCACCGACTGGAAGAACCTCGACAAGTACGCCGACCTCATGCGCACCGCGGAGAGCGGCGGCAAGGGCCAGCTGCTGGACGGCTCCCCGTCCTACGTCACCAACGACAAGGCCCTGGTGGACAACCTGGACCTGGACTACCAGGTCGTCTTCGCCGGCTCCGAGGCCGCCCAGATCACCCAGATCCAGCAGTTCGCCAAGGAGAAGAAGCCCTTCCTCACCTACTGGTACACCCCCCAGTGGCTGTTCGAGAAGGTGCCGATGACGGAGGTGAAGCTGCCGCCGTACAAGGAGGGCTGCGACGCCGACCCCGCGAAGGTCGACTGCGCCTACCCGGTGACCCCGCTGCAGAAGTACCTCAACGCCGACTTCGCGAAGGACGGCGGCAGGGCGGCGGAGTTCCTGAAGAAGTTCCGGTGGACCACCGAGGACCAGAACCAGGTCTCCCTGATGATCGCCGAACAGAAGATGCGGCCCGAAGAGGCGGCGAGGAAGTGGGTGGACGGCCACGAGTCCGTCTGGAAGCGCTGGCTTCCCTGACGGCACCCGAGCGACCCGGCCCCGGGCCCGCCCCCCGCGGCGGACCGGGGCCGGGGTCGCTCACCAGTCGTCGCTGCCGGGCGGGATGCGCCGGCCGACCATCAGCCGGTTCCAGCTGTTGATCGCGGCGATCAGCCCCAGCAGGTGGGCCAGCGCGGCGGCGTCGAAGTGCCGGGAGGCCTCCTCGTACACCCCGTCCGGCACGAAGCCTCCCCCGGACCTCGTCCGGGAGGTGCCCCCGGTCAGCACGGTCACCGCCTCGGTGAGCGCCAGCGCGGCCCGCTCCCGGGCGTCGAAGACCTCCCCGGCCTCCTCCCAGGCGTCCAGCAGACCGAGCTGCCGTTCGTCCACGCCCTGCTTCCGGGCGATGCCGAGGTGCAGGTCCAGACAGAACGCGCACCGGTTGAGCTGCGAGGCGCGGATCTGCACCAGCTCGGCGAGGGCCGGGTCGCCCAGGCCCCGCTTGGCGGCGGCGCCCAGTTCCCGCAGTGCGGAACGGACGCCGTCGGCCAGGAAGGTGGTGCGGGCCGTCACGCGTACTGGCCCGGCGTGTAGTGCCCCGGCGTCAGCCGGCAGCTCACGCCGAACCGGTTCCAGGCGTTGATCACGGTGATGGCGGCGATCAGGTGGGCCATCTCCGTCTCGTCGAAGAACTTCGCGGCCCGCTCGTACACGTCGTCCGGCACGAACCCGTCCGTGAGCACGGTGACCGCCTCGGTCAGCTCGATCGCGGCGAGCTCGCGCTCCGTGTAGAAGTGCCGCGACTCCTCCCAGGCGGCGAGCTGCACGATCCGCTCCACGCTCTCACCGGCCGCCAGCGCGTCCTTGGTGTGCATGTCGAGGCAGAACGCGCAGTGGTTGAGCTGGGAGGCGCGGATCTTCACCAGTTCCTTCACCTTGGGGTCAAGACCCTGGCCCGCGGCCTTCTCCAGCCGCAGCATCGCCTTCCAGACCTCGGGGGCGTGCTTGGCCCACTCCAGCCGGGGGGCCTGCTCGGGAGCGAAGGAGTCGGGAGCGGCGGCCGTACCCGCCGGGTTCGTCGTTGGCGTCGTCTGCGTCGTGTTCGTCGTCATGCCTTCGAGACTAGAAGCGGGGCAGCCCAGGAGTATGGTCCATTCCCATGGGGAATCCGTGGGCCACTTTCGGCGTCGACCTGCACCTCGACCGCTCCGGGCCCGGGCTGCGCCGCGGCCTCACCGACGCCCTGCGCGAGGCCGTCCGCGGCGGCAGGCTGGCTCCCGGCACCCGGCTGCCCTCCTCCCGCTCCCTCGCCGGCGACCTGGGCGTGGCACGCAACACCGTGGCCGAGGTCTACGCCGACCTGGTCGCCGAGGGCTGGCTCACCGCCCGCCAGGGTTCCGGCACCCGGGTCGCCGAACGGACACCGGCCGTACCCCGCCACCGCCCGGCCCCCACCCGCCCCGCCCCGCACCGCCGGGAACCCGCCCCGCCCGCCTACGACCTCGTCCCCGGCACCCCCGAACTCGCGTCGTTCCCCCGCACCCGGTGGCTGCGGGCGGCCCGCCGCGCCCTGACCGCCGCACCGGACCGGGCCCTCGGCTACGGCGACCCCCGCGGCCGCGTCGAGCTGCGCACCGCGCTCGCCGGGTACCTCTCCCGCGCCCGGGGCGTGCGCGCCGACCCCGACCGGATCGTCGTCTGCTCCGGCTTCCTCGGCGGACTCGGTGTCCTCGCCGACCTGCTGCACCGCCGGGGAGCGCGCTCCCTCGCGGTCGAGTCCTACGGCCTGCCCCACCACCGCCGGCTGCTCGGGCGCGCGGGCTTCGCCGTGCCGCCGCTGCCCTTCGACGACCGCGGCACCCGCCTGCCGGACGAGCGGATCACCGCCCGGGCCGTGCTGCTGACGCCCTCCCACCAGTTCCCGCTGGGCATGCCGCTGCTCCCGGAGCGCCGCACGGCACTGATCGACTGGGCCCGCGCCACCGGCGGCCTGGTCCTGGAGGACGACTACGACGGCGAGCTGCGCTACGACCGCCAGCCCGTCGGCGCCCTCCAGGGACTGGACCCCGACCGCGTCGTCTACCTGGGCACCGCCAGCAAGTCCCTCGCCCCCGCCCTGCGCCTGGGCTGGCTGGTGCTGCCCGCCTCGCTCGTCGAGGAGACCATGGACGCCATGGCCGGCCGCACCCCGGGCGTCCTCGACCAGCTGACCCTCGCGGAGTTCATCGGCTCCGGCGACTACGACCGGCACGTGCGGGCCGCCCGGCTGCGCTACCGGCGCCGCCGCGACGCCCTGGTCGCCGCCCTCGCCGAGCGCGCCCCCGAGGTGCGGGTCACCGGCATCGCCGCGGGACTGCACGCCGTCCTGCGGCTGCCACCGGGCACCGAGCAGCAGGTCGTCCGGGCCGCCGCCTGGCACGGGCTGGCGGTGCACGGCATGTCCACCTTCCGGCACCCCGAGGCGGCCGTCCCCCCGTTGGACGCCCTCGTGGTCGGCTACGGCACCCCGCCCGACCACGCCTGGGCGGGGGCGCT
This sequence comes from Streptomyces sp. NPDC047853, assembly GCF_043204535.1. Classification (NCBI taxonomy): domain Bacteria; kingdom Bacillati; phylum Actinomycetota; class Actinomycetes; order Kitasatosporales; family Streptomycetaceae; genus Streptomyces; species Streptomyces sp. NPDC047853. The sequence goes on from NZ_JBIDCI010000001.1 coordinate 303,116, forward strand.
GGACGCGCTGTGCCGGGCGCTGCCGTAGGGGTCCTCCGGCCGGTGACCCGCCGGGTCACCGGCCCGGCCGACGCCGTCGAGGCGCCGTCCACGGCGATCCGCCGCACCCGTGCCGGTCGAGCGGCCCGGTGCGGCTCCGCACGGCACCCCGGCGGACGCCTTCCGGTAGCCTTGCCCCCGGGCCGTGACTGGCGCGCTGGGATGGACCAACCATCGGGGAGCGGCCCGAGCAACGAGTGCCGTGCGCCTGGGCCGTCCGTACCGTGAACGCTGAACACAACGTCCGGAGGCCCCCGTGTCCGCAGAGCGCACCCCCGAGTCCACCGCCTACCGAGCCGCCCTCGACGTCATCCGCGCCGTCGAGCCGCGCGTGGCCGACGCGATCGGCCAGGAGGTCGCCGACCAGCGCGAGATGCTCAAGCTGATCGCCTCGGAGAACTACGCCTCCCCGGCCACCCTGCTGACCATGGGCAACTGGTTCAGCGACAAGTACGCCGAGGGCACCGTCGGCCGCCGCTTCTACGCCGGCTGCCGCAACGTCGACACCGTCGAGTCGCTGGCCGCCGAGCACGCCCGCGAGCTGTTCGGCGCCCGGCACGCCTACGTCCAGCCGCACTCCGGCATCGACGCCAACCTCGTCGCCTTCTGGGCCGTCCTCGGCGCCCGCGTCGAGGTGCCCTTCCTGGAGAAGACCGGCGCCCGCCAGGTCAACGACCTGACCGACGCCGACTGGGCCGAGCTGCGCCGCGCCTTCGGCAACCAGCGGATGCTCGGCATGTCCCTGGACGCCGGCGGCCACCTCACCCACGGCTTCCGCCCCAACATCTCCGGCAAGATGTTCGACCAGCGCTCCTACGGCACCGACCCGGCGACCGGCCTCATCGACTACGAGGCCCTGCGCGCCTCGGCCCGGGAGTTCAAGCCGCTGATCATCGTCGCCGGGTACTCCGCCTACCCCCGGCTGGTGAACTTCCGGATCATGCGCGAGATCGCCGACGAGGTCGGCGCGACCCTCATGGTCGACATGGCGCACTTCGCCGGTCTCGTCGCGGGCAAGGTCCTCACCGGCGACTTCGACCCGGTCCCGCACGCCCAGATCGTGACGACGACCACCCACAAGTCGCTGCGCGGCCCGCGCGGCGGCATGGTCCTGTGCGACGACTCCCTCAAGGACCAGGTCGACCGCGGCTGCCCGATGGTCCTCGGCGGCCCGCTCCCGCACGTCATGGCCGCCAAGGCCGTCGCCCTCGCCGAGGCCCGCAGGCCCGCGTTCCAGGACTACGCCCAGCGCATCGTCGACAACGCCCGCGCCCTCGCCGAGGGGCTGATGAAGCGCGGCGCCACCCTGGTCACCGGCGGCACCGACAACCACCTGAACCTGATCGACGTGGCGTCCTCCTACGGCCTCACCGGACGCCAGGCCGAGGCCGCCCTCCTCGACTCCGGCATCGTCACCAACCGCAACGCGATCCCGGCCGACCCGAACGGCGCCTGGTACACCTCCGGCATCCGGATCGGCACCCCGGCACTGACCACGCGGGGCCTCGGCACGGCGGAGATGGAGGAGGTCGCGGGCCTGATCGACCGCGTCCTGACCGCCGCCGAGGCCGGCACCACCAAGTCCGGCGCCCCCTCCAAGGCCTCCCACGTCCTCGACGCGAAGACCGCCGACGAGATCTCCCGCCGGGCGACCGACCTGGTGGCGGGCTTCCCGCTGTACCCGGAGATCGACCTCGGCTGACGGCCGCGACCGGGGGAACGAGCCACGGGTGGAACCTGAGAGAATGGTGCGCATGGCGACTGACCGACCCCGCGTGCTCTCCGGAATCCAGCCCACCGCAGGCTCGTTCCACCTCGGCAACTACCTCGGCGCCGTCCGCCAGTGGGTGGCGCTGCAGGAGACCCACGACGCGTTCTACATGGTCGTCGACCTGCACGCGATCACGGTGCCGCAGGACCCGAAGGAGCTGCGCGCCAACACCCGGCTCGCCGTCGCCCAGTTGCTGGCCGCCGGTCTGGACCCGGACCGCTGCACGCTCTTCGTCCAGAGCCACGTCCCCGAGCACGCCCAGCTCGCCTGGGTCATGAACTGCCTCACCGGCTTCGGCGAGGCGAGCCGCATGACCCAGTTCAAGGACAAGTCCGCCAAGCAGGGCGCCGAGCGCGCCTCCGTCGGCCTGTTCACGTACCCCGTCCTCCAGGTCGCGGACATCCTGCTCTACCAGGCCAACGAGGTCCCGGTCGGCGAGGACCAGCGCCAGCACATCGAGCTGACCCGCGACCTGGCCGAGCGCTTCAACGGCCGCTTCGGCGAGGCCTTCACCGTCCCCTCCCCGTACATCCTCAAGGAGACGGCGAAGATCTACGACCTCCAGGACCCGTCGATCAAGATGAGCAAGTCGGCGTCGACGCCGAAGGGCCTGATCAACCTCCTGGACGAGCCCAAGGCCACCGCGAAGAAGGTCAGGAGCGCGGTCACCGACACGGACACCGTGATCCGCTTCGACCCGGCGGAGAAGCCGGGCGTCAGCAACCTGCTCTCCATCTACTCGGTGCTCACCGGCGCGGGCGTCGCCGAGCTGGAGGAGAAGTACGCCGGCAAGGGCTACGGCGCGCTCAAGACGGACCTCGCCGAGGTCATGGTCGAGTTCGTGACCCCCTTCCGGGAGCGCACCCAGCAGTACCTCGACGACCCGGAGACGCTGGACTCGATCCTGGCCAAGGGCGCGGAGAAGGCACGCGCCGTCGCCGCGGAGACCCTCGCCCGGACCTACGACATGGTGGGCTTCCTGCCCGCCAAGCACTGAGCACGGCCCCGCACCTCAGTGCGGGTCCCAGTACACCCGTGCGCCCCGGTACGCCGTCACAGCGCTGCACATCACTCCGGTTGCGCCTGCCCAGGGCACGGCCGTGGCCGTACAGTCGATAGCCGGGTGTCCGACACCGCGACACACCACCAGTGACACGGAACGACAGGAGACGACGTGGGGACCGTAACGATCGGCGTGTCGATCGCGGTCCCGGAGCCTCACGGCAGCCAGCTCCAGCAGCTGCGCGCGGGCTTCGGCGACGCCGCTGCTCACGGTATCCCCACGCACGTCACCCTGCTGCCGCCGACCGAGGTCGACGGCGCCGCGCTGCCCGCGATCGAGGCCCATCTCGCGGAGGTCGCGGCGCGCGGCCGGCCCTTCCCGATGCGGCTGGCCGGCACCGGGACCTTCCGCCCGCTGTCGCCGGTGGTCTACGTCCAGGTGGTCGAGGGCGCCGCGGCCTGCGCCTGGCTGCAGAAGCGCGTCCGGGACACCTCCGGGCCGGTCCCCCGCGAACTCCAGTTCCCGTACCACCCGCACGTCACCGTCGCGCACGGCATCGAGGAGGCGGCGATGGACCGCGCCTACGAGGAGCTGGCCGACTACGAGGCCCAGTGGCCCTGCACCGGCTTCGCGCTCTACGAGCAGGGCGCCGACGGGGTGTGGCGCAAGCTGCGGGAGTTCCCCTTCGGCAGCGCCACGGTGCCCCCGCAGACGGGGCGCGTGGAGAGCGGCTCCCTGCCCGCCCGGTAGCCCCGTTCAGACCGGCAGCCGCCGGAACACCGCCCGCGGCAGGTGCCGCAGCGCCGACATCACCACCCGCAGCGCGCCGGGCACCCACACCGTCTCCGAGCGCCGCCGCAGCCCCAGCTCGATCGCCGTGGCGACCGCCTCGGGCGTCGTGGCCAGCGGCGCCTCCTCCAGCCCCGCGGTCATCCGCGACCGTACGAACCCGGGGCGCACGACCATGACGTGCACGCCGGTGCCGTGCAGCGCGTCGCCGAGGCCCTGGGCGAAGGCGTCCAGGCCGGCCTTGCTGGAGCCGTAGATGAAGTTGGCGCGGCGGGCCCGCTCACCGGCCACGGAGGAGAGCACCACCAGGGAGCCGTGGCCCTGGGCCTGGAGGGCACGGGCGCTGACCAGCCCGGCCGACACCGCCCCGGTGTAGTTGGTCTGCGCCACCCGCACGGCGTTCAGCGGCTCGCGCTCGTCGTGCGCCTGGTCGCCCAGGATGCCGAAGGCGAGCAGCACCAGGTCGACGTCGCCCTCGGCGAAGACCTTGCCGAGCGCCGCCTCGTGGGACTCGGGATCGAGTGCGTCGAAGGCGACGGTGCGCACCTCGGCGCCGAGGCCGCGCAGATGTTCGGCCGCCCGGTCCAGGGCGGGGGAGGGGCGGCCGGCCAGCCAGACCGTGCGGGTGCGGCGGGCGACGAGACGGCGCGCGGTGGCGAGCGCGATCTCGGACGTACCGCCGAGGACGAGAAGGGACTGGGGGATGCCGAAGGCGTCCTTCACTGCAGCTCCTGATTGCCTAGAGGTGGAGACGGCGGGCCAGGTCGGACACGAACACCCCGCGCGGGTCCAGCTCGGCCCGCAGGGCGCGGAAGTCGTCCAGCCGCGGGTACATCGCGTCGAGCAGCTCGGGCCGCAGCCGGGAGTCCTTGGCGAGGTAGACCCGGCCGCCGGCCTGGGCGACCTCCTCGTCGAGTTCGTCGAGGAAGGCACCGAGTCCCGGCAGCCCCGCCGGGACGTCCAGGGCGAGGGTCCAGCCGGGCACGGGGAAGGACAGCCACCCCGGATCGGCGTCCCCGAACCGCTTGAGGACGGCCAGGAAGGACGGGCAGCGGTGCTCCGAGATGCGCCGCACGATCCGGCGCAGGGCGTCCTCCCGCCCGTGGCCGACGACGAACTGGTACTGCACGAAGCCGCCGCGGCCGTAGACCCGGTTCCAGTGCGGGACGCCGTCCAGGGGGTGGAAGAACGTGGAGATCCGCTGGAGCTGGCCGGTGCGCCGGCGGGGGGCCCGGCGGTACCACAGCTCGTTGAACAGGCCCACCGTCGTCCGGCTCAGCAGGCCGTCGGGGACGAGGTCGGGAGCGGCCGGCAGGCGGGAGGTGCGGAAGGCCAGCGGTGCCCGCCGGGCCCGCCCGTGCTCGGGCAGCGCGTCCAGCGGGGCGTGGTCGCCGCGGGTGAGCACCGCCCGGCCGGTCGCCGCGCCGCGGGCGAGGAGGTCGATCCAGGCGACCGAGTAGCGGTAGCGGTGGTCGGTGGCCGTGAGGCGGGCCATCAGGTCGTCGAGGTCGGTGGCGCGCTCGGTGTCGACCGACATCAGGGAGGTCCCGACCGGCTGGAGCCGCACGGTGGCGGTGAGGATCACGCCGGTCAGGCCCATCCCGCCGGCGGTGGCGTCGAACAGGGGGGTGCCCTGCTCCACGGTGCGGACCCGGCCGTCGGCGGTGAGCAGCTCGAACGCCGGCACGTGCCGGGCGAAGGAGCCCGACACGTGGTGGTTCTTGCCGTGGATGTCCGCGCCGATCGCCCCGCCGACGGTCACGTAGCGGGTGCCGGGCGTCACCGGCACGAACCAGCCGAGCGGCAGCAGGACCTCCATCAGCCGGTGCAGGGAGACGCCCGCGTCGCACAGCACGGTGCCGCCGGCGACGTCGATGGCGTGGATGCGGTCCAGGCCCGTCATGTCCAGCACGGCGCCGCCCGCGTTCTGCGCGGCGTCCCCGTACGCCCGTCCCAGACCCCGCGCGATGCCGCCGCGGGCGCCGCAGTCCCGCACGGCGTCGGCGGCCTCCTGGTAGGTCCGGGGGCGGATCAGCCGGGCGGCGGTGGGCGCGGTGCGGCCCCAGCCGGTGACGGGTCCCCAGGCGACGGCGGGGCCCTCTTCGGCGGCGGGAACGGTGTCGGCAGACATGCCGGTGACCGTATCGCCCTCATGAGAACGATTAGTTCCAACACATCCCGCTCATACCCGAAACGGGTGATTAATGGTATGTCGCTCCATCATGCCGGACTTCCCGCGGCGTCGGCGTGAACAGTGAGGTCACATGGACGACCTCGACGACATGGACCACCGGATCGTGACGGCGCTCAGAGCCTGCGGCACGGACCCGCGCGTGGCCGGTGCCGCGCGTGCCCTGTCCTGGGCCGGGGAGCACGGAGCGCTGTGGCTCGCGGCGGGCCTCGCCGGAGCCGCCGTGGACGGCGCGCGACGCGGCGCCTGGCTGCGCGCAGCGGCGCTCACCGCGGGCGCGCACCTCGTCAGCATGGGAGTCAAGCGGGTCGTGCGCCGCCCGCGCCCCACCCACGTCGTGCCCCTGGTGCGCACCGCCGGCCGGCACTCCTTCCCCAGCTCGCACGCCGCCTCGGCCGCGGCGGCCGCCGTCGCCTTCGGCGCGCTGGGCATCGGCGCCGTCCGGCCCGTCGCCGCCGCCGTCTGCGTCTCCCGGCTGGTCGTCGGCGTCCACTACCCCTCCGACGTGGCGGCGGGCGCGGCCCTGGGCGCGCTCACCGCCCGGCTCGGCGCCGACTGGATGCGCGGAGGCACCCGTGACTGAGACGGCGGTCCTGCGGCAACGCGCCCCCGAACAGCGGCCGGACCCCGCCCCGCCCGGCCGCACAGGGCTGCTGCCCGGCCTGCTCAGGACCGCGCGCCCCCGCCAGTGGATCAAGAACGTCCTGGTCGTCGCCGCCCCCGCCGCCGCCGGCGAGCTGTTCTCCCGGCACACCCTGGTCCAGCTCGCGCTGGTCTTCGTCCTCTTCACCGCCTGCGCCGCCGCCGTCTACCTCGTCAACGACGCCCGGGACGCCGAGGCCGACCGCGCCCACCCCGTCAAGCGGCACCGCCCGGTCGCCGCCGGACAGGTCCCGGTACCGGTCGCCTACGCCGTCGGGGGCGCCCTCGGCGTCCTCGCACCCGTCGCCGCGGCCTGGCTGTGCCCGCCGGCCGTCGCCGCCCTGCTGACCACCTACCTCGCGATGCAGCTGGCGTACTGCGTCACCCTCAAGCACGTCCTCGTCGTCGACCTCGCCGTCGTCACCACCGGCTTCCTGATGCGGGCCATGATCGGCGGCCTGGCGCTGGGCATCCCCCTGTCGCGCTGGTTCCTCATCACCACCGGCTTCGGCGCGCTCTTCATGGTCTCGGCCAAGCGCTACTCCGAAGCCGTCCAGATGGCCGGGAAGGCGGGCGCCACGCGGGCGCTGCTCACCGAGTACACCACCGGCTACCTCCGCTTCGTCTGGCAGCTCGCGGCCGGCGTCGCCGTCCTCGGCTACTGCCTGTGGGCCATGGAGGAGGGCGGCGTCCCGCACACCAGCGTCCTGCCCTGGCGCCAGCTGTCCATGGTCGCCTTCATCCTCGCCGTCCTGCGCTACGCCGTCTTCGCCGACCGCGGCACCGCCGGCGAGCCCGAGGACGTCGTCCTGCGCGACCGCGCGCTCGCGCTGATCGGGGTGGCGTGGATCGCGATGTACGGCCTGGCGGTGGCCAATTGGTAACCGCCCGCACCCCGGGCACCCGACGCGAACTGGCCGGCTTCGCCGCCGCCGGCCTCCTCGCCTACGCCGTCGACCTCGGCCTCTTCACGCTCCTGCGCGGCCCGGCCGGCCTCGATCCGCTCACCGCCAAGACCCTGTCCTTCCTCGCCGGCTGCTCCGTGGCGTACGCGGGCAACGCGCTCGGCCCCTACCGGCACCGCCGCCCGCGGGGCCTGCGCCCCTACGCCGTGTTCTTCGCCGTGAACGCCGCCGGCGCGGCCGTCCAACTGCTCTGCCTGGCGATCAGCCACTACGGCCTCGGCCTCACCTCGCAGCGTGCCGACACCGTCTCCGGGGCGGTCGTCGGCATGTTCCTTGCCACGCTTCTGCGTTTCTGGGGCACAAGGACCCTGGTGTTCCGCACCGGTCCCGCGACCGGCGGCGCAGCGGGATCATGGAACGAGGGAACCGGGGGCAGGGTCGGATCATGGACTGGCTGAAGAAGCTCCCCGTCGTGGGGCCGTGGGTGGCACGGCTGATGACCACGCACGCCTGGCGCTCCTACGAGCGGCTGGACCGCGTGAAGTGGACGCGGCTGGCCGCCGCCATGACCTTCACCAGCTTCCTCGCGCTCTTCCCGCTGCTCAGCCTGGCCGCGGCCGTCGCCGCCGCCACGCTCGGCAAGGAGCAGCAGGACCAGCTCCAGGACAAGATCGCCGAGCAGATCCCCGGCATCTCCGAGCAGCTGGACATCCAGGGCCTGATCGACAACGCCGGCACCGTCGGCCTCATCTCCGGCGCCCTGCTGCTGTTCACCGGCATCGGCTGGGTCGACGCCACCCGGGGCTGCCTGCGCGCCGTCTGGGAGCTGCCCGACGAGGAGGAGAACCCGGTCATGCACCGGGTCAAGGACGGGGGCGTCCTCGTCGGCCTCGGCGGCGCCCTCCTGGTCACCGTGGCCATCTCCACCGTCGCCTCGGCGCTCGTCGGCTGGATCATCAGCCGGCTCGGCATCCCCGAGGGCGGCTTCGGCGGGGTGCTGCTCTACATCGCCGCGTTCGCCGTCGCCGTACTCGCCGACTTCCTCCTGCTGCTGTACGTCCTGACCCTGCTCCCCGGCGCCAAGCCGGAGCGCCGCCGCCTGGTGGTGGCCGCGCTGATCGGCGCGATCGGTTTCGAACTGCTGAAGCTGCTGCTGAGCGGCTACATGCAGGGCGTCGCCGCGAAGAGCATGTACGGCGCCTTCGGCGTCCCCGTCGCGCTGCTGCTGTGGATCAACTTCACCTGCAAGCTGGTGCTGTTCTGCGCCTCCTGGACGGCGACGGGCAGCAAGGAGCAGGAACTCGGCGACCAGGAGGACGGGGAGCAGGACGTCACGGGCGGGTCCGGCGACGGACCAGGTCCGGCAGCGGCCATTTCCGGTTGATCAGGAACACGCCGCCCGCGAGCAGCACCAGCAGCCCGCCGGCGATGCCGGCCGCGACGCCGACCCCGCTGGAGCCGTCGGCGGCCGGGGCGCCCGCCACCGGCTGGGTGCCCGCCGCGCCCTTCCCGGTGCCGCCGGCCTCCCCGACGGCGGTGTCGTCCGGCGCGGGGCTCGGCTGGGCGGCGCTCCTCGGCGGCACCAGCTCACCGACCGGTTCCACCTTGCCGACCGCCTTGAAGCCCCAGTCGAACAGGCGGGCGGTCTCCTTGTAGACCTCGTTGTGCTCGTCCTTCGCCGGGTTCATGACCGTGACCAGCAGCACCTTGCCGCCCTGCTCGGCGACGCCGGTGAAGGTGGAGCCCGCGTTGGTGGTGTTGCCGTTCTTCACGCCCGCGATGCCCGGGTAGACGTCCACGTCCGAGTCGCCGGACAGCAGCCTGTTGGTGTTCTGGATCTCGAAGGGCTCGCGGGACGTCCTGCCCTTCTTGTCCTTCTTCGTCTCGCCCGGGAACTTGGCGCTGACCGTCGACGCGTACTCGCGGAAGTCCTTCTTCTGCAGCCCGGAGCGGGCGAACAGGGTCAGGTCGTACGCGGAGGAGACCTGCTCCGGGGCGTCGTAGCCGTCGGGGGTGACGACGTTCGTGTCGAGGGCCTGGAGCTCCTCGGCATGGGCGTTCATCTCCGCCACGGTGCTCTCGACGCCGCCGTTCATCGCGGACAGCACGTGCACGGCGTCGTTGCCCGAGCGCAGGAAGACGCCGAGCCACAGGTCGTGGACGGTGTAGGTCTCCTCCTCCTTGATGCCGACCATGCTCGACCCGGCGCCGACGTCCACCAGGTCGGAAGGGACGACCTTGTGCTTGGTCGACTTCGGCCACTTCGGCAGCAGCGTGTCCGCGAACAGCATCTTCAGGGTGCTCGCCGGGGCCAGCCGCCAGTGCGCGTTGTGCGCGGCGAGCACGTCGCCGGACTCGGCGTCGGCCACGATCCAGGAACGGGCGGTGAGGTCCTTCGGCAGCACCGGCACCCCGCCCGCGAGTGCGACCTGCGTGCCGGGCTTCCCGAGCCGCGCGCCGCCCACGGTCGACATCGACGCGGGCGGGGTGGCCGACGGGCTCGCCGAGGGATCCGGGGCGGCCAGCGCGCCGGGGGTGAGGGCGGCGAGAGCGGTCAGGGCGGCGGAGGCGACCGTCAGGGCGCGCCGGACGGTCTTCTTGGGTGCGGGCACGAGCGAGAACGTACCGCCCGCGACCGGCGCTGACCTAGCCCCCTCCCCACCCCGCGCACGGTTCCGGACACCGGGCGGCGATACTGAAGCCATGAAGCTCAGCCGCCCCGTCTCCTGGTTCCTGCTCGCTTTCGGGGTGTGGAGCTGGATCATCTGGATCACTTTCGTCAAAAACCTGGTCAAGGACGGCAGCGGGCTCGCCTTCGAGGACGGCGACCCCACGGCGTACTTCTGGGTGCACCTGCTGCTCGCGGTCGTGTCCTTCGTATTGGGGACGGCCGTCGGGGTCATCGGGTTGCGCGGACTGCGCGCACTGCGCCGAACGTCATAGGCGTCGAGGACGTCACAACTGAGGGGAATCGACGGCATGGTGGTCGTCTTCGCGCTCGTCGCGCTGGCCGTGGTGAGCGTCCTCGTCACGGCGAACTGGTACCTGTGGCGGCGCCTGTTCCGCGACACGACCCGGGCCCCCGGCCCGGTGCGCCGTATCGGCGCGGTGGTGATCGCCGGCGGCTGGGTGCTGGCGGTGGCCGCGCTGGTCGCCGAGCGCGCGGGCGCCCCCTTCTGGCTGCAACGCGTCCTGGCCTGGCCGGGCTTCCTGTGGCTGGCCCTGTCGATGTACCTGCTGCTGGCGCTGCTGGTGGGCGAGGTCGTCCGGCCGCTGCTGCGCCGGTTCCTGGAGCGGCGGACGGCCCGGCGGACGGCCACGGGGGAGGCGGCGCCGGGGACGGCACCGGCCCCGGGCGCGGACGCCGAGCGCATACCGGCGGGGACGGCCCCGCGCGAGGAGGCCGCCCGCGAGGAGGCCGCGCCCGCTTCCGGGCCGGGCGCCGCCCCGGACGCCGTCCCGCCCGGCACCGCGCCCGACGCCGGGTCCGGCGGCCGGCCCGAGAGCCCCCTCGCCCTCCCCTCCCGCCGTCTCTTCGTCTCCCGCGTCGTCGCCGGCGCGGCCGCCGCGGCGGCCGTGGGGACGGTCGGCGCCGGCACGTACGGCGTGCTGAACGGCCCGACGGTGAAGCGGGTCACCGTACCGCTGGCCAAGCTCCCACGCGCGGCGCACGGCTACCGCATCGCCGTGGTCAGCGACATCCACCTCGGCCCGGTGCTCGGCCGGGGCTTCGCGCAGAAGGTCGTCGACACGATCAACGGCACGCAGCCCGACCTGATCGCCGTCGTCGGCGACCTGGTCGACGGCAGCGTGAAGGACCTCGGTCCGGCGGCGGCCCCGCTGGCCCGGCTGCGAGCGAGGGACGGCGCGTACTTCGTCACCGGCAACCACGAGTACTTCTCCGGTGCCGAGCAGTGGGTCGCCGAGGTGCGGCGGCTCGGCCTGCTCCCGCTGGAGAACGCGCGCACCGAGCTGCCCCACTTCGACCTGGCCGGCGTCAACGACGTGGCGGGCGAGGAGGAGGGCCAGGGCCCCGACTACGCCCGGGCCCTCGGCGACCGGGACCGGGCCCGCGCGTGCGTGCTCCTCGCCCACCAGCCGGTGCAGATCCACGACGCCGTCGACCACGGCGTCGACCTCCAGCTCTCCGGCCACACCCACGGCGGCCAGCTCTGGCCCGGCAACCTCGTCGCGGGCGCCGCCAACCCGACCCTGGAGGGCCTGGAGCGCTACGGCGACACCCAGCTCTACGTCAGTCGCGGCGCCGGCGCCTGGGGCCCGCCCACGCGCGTGGGGGCGCCCTCGGACGTCACGGTGATCGAACTGGCCTCACTGCGGGCCTGAGGGGCCCGGCGCGGCGGCGTCCTTGGGGGGCGCCGCCTTCCTCGCCGGGTCCGGCAGCGCCTTGGTCATCCCGGGCAGGAAGTCCGTGAACAGCTCGTGCACCTCGCGCACCAGCGGGCGCAGCACCCGGAAGCGGGCCAGGGCCACACCCCGCGCGGTGAGCCGGGCGCCGCGCTCGGCGAGGCGGTAGCTGCGCTCGCGCCCCTCGGTCCGGTCGAAGATCCAGTACAGGACCAGGCCCATCTGGGAGAGCCACATCAGCTCCGGCAGGATGTCCCGCAGTTCCGCGGGCACCTTGGTCCTCGTCCCGGCCAGCACGGAGCGGTGCACGCTGATGGCCTCCACGCGCGCGTGCTCCGACTCCGGGGAGAAGGGGCTGAGCGGGCTGTCCGGATCGGCCGCGTTCTTGAAGAACTGCACCGCGAACTCGTGGTACGGCGTGGCGATGTCCAGCCAGACCTTCAGCACGCCCGCCAGCCGCGACTCCAGGTCGCTCTCCTTGGCCAGCACCTCCCGGACCGCCGCCTGGTGCTCGGCGGCGATCCGGTCGTAGAAGCCCTGGATCAGGTGCTCCTTGCCGGCGAAGTAGTAGTACGCGTTGCCGACGGAGACCCCGGCCTCCTGGGCGATGGCCCGCATGGTGGTCCGGTCGTAACCGCGTTCCTGGAACAGCCGCATGGCCGTCTCCAGGATCAGCGCGCGGGTCTGCTCGGACTTGCTGAGGGGGGCACCGTCGTCGGGGCCGTCGTTCTTCGCAGGCACGGGACCAGAGCCTAACGAGTGGCGCAGGTGCCGTCGTCACAGCCGGGTCCCGCGTACCTCCACCCGTGGCCGGGTTCGTAGACCCAGCCGTCGGCGCGGCGGTAGCCGTTGCCGCCCCACCGGCCCCCCTGGCGCCACTGGGCGGCGGCCAGCACGGCGCCCCTGGCCAGCTTCGCCCCGGCGGGCGTGGCGAGCCGGTGGGCGAGCGGCCGGTGCTCGCGCAGCGCCCACAGGACGACGATCCAGGCGGCGGCGCCCCGGTACACCTGCCCGGCGTCGCCGACCACGGTGACCTCCTCCAGGGAGGTGCCGTGGTCGAGTCCGGGGAAGCGTCGGCGCGCCTGGTCCGACCCGGCCGGCACCAGCTCCAGCGGCACGAGCCGCGGCTGCCGCAGCAGCCAGTCCCGTACGTGGGTGCACAGGGAGCACTCGGCGTCGTAGAGGACGGTGAGCCGGCGCACGGGGGCGCCGGCCGTCCCGGGAGCGGGAACCATCGGCTCAGGCCCCGGCCGTCGGGGCCACCCAGCCCTGCGGCGGGACCGGCGGCACCTGCTCCCGCTCCATCACCCCGCGCCGCCGGATGCGGTTGAGCACGTACACGTTGCCGAGGTGCATCACGCCGAGTACCAGCAGCACCACGCCGAGCTTCGTGGACAGGGCCTCGAAGACGCCCCGGGTGTCGGCGATGGTCTCGTCGCCGCTCAGGTAGAGGGCGACGAAGCCGAGGTTGACGAGGTAGAAGCCGACCACCAGGAGGTGGTTGACGGCGTCGGCGAGCTTCTCGTTGCCGTGCAGCACGTCGGCGAGGAAGACCCGGCCGTTGCGGCTGAGCGTGCGGGCCACCCAGATGGTCAGACCGATGCTGACCAGCAGGTAGATGACGTAGGCGATGACGGTGCGGTCCATGCCCCACCCCTTCTTGAACGCGTTCAAAACGCTGACGGGGATGACTCTAGACCTGTTTTTGAACACGTTCAAGCGAGAGTCGGGGAGGGGCGGCGGGGGCGGGGAGGGGTGGGGAGGGGTGGCGGCGGAGGGGCGGGGGTCGGCCTCAGGGGCGGCGGGCCAGCTCGGGCCGCTTGGAGTAGTCCGTGAGGCCGATGACGTTGCCCCAGGGGTCGGCGAACTCGACGGTCCAGCCGGTGGCGACGGAGAAGGGCTCGTCGAGCGGCTCCACCCCGGCGTCCCGCAGGGCCTGGGCGGCGGTGCGGGCGTCCGACACCTCCAACCACACCCGCGCGGCGGGCCACAGCGGTGGCCGCCGCCCGAACTCCTCCTCGGCCCGCAGCAGGATGCCCGGGGTCTCGCCGCCGGCCTTCAGCAGGGCGATCCCGGCCTCGTCGAGCCGGAAGGCGACCGGGAAGCCGGCCCGCTCGTAGAAGTCGACGGCCGCGCCGAGTTCCCCGACGGGCAGCAGGACGTTGTCGAACCCGAGCAGTTCGTACGACTCATGATCTGACATGACGTCACATTAGGTGTGCGGGGCGCGAACCGGTCGCAACCGGCGGCGGGGCGGCGGCGCGGTCACTCGCCCGGGCGGACGGCCCTGGTGGGCCCCGACTTCTCTTTGTCCTTCCGGTCCTGCAATATGACCGGCAGTTTCCCGCGACGTCCAGGAGTGACACCACTGTGAGCGAGCAGCCGCAGCAGCCGTCCCAGCCGCCCGGTTACGGCTACCCGAACCAGGGCTCCGACCAGGCCGGCCAGGCCGGTCAGGCAGGCCCCTACGGCTACCCGCAGGGCGCCTACCAGCAGCCCGGCCAGCAGCCGCCGCCCGGCGGCTACCAGGCACCGGGCTACCAGCCGCCGCCCGGCTACTACGCCCCCGACCCCAACGTGCCCTTCGGCTACGACCCCTACGGCCGCCCGTACTCGGACAAGTCGAAGATCGTCGCCGGCATCCTCCAGCTCTTCCTCGGCTCCTTCGGCATCGGCCGCTTCTACGTCGGCAACGTCGGCATGGGCATAGCCCAGTTGCTCACCTGCGGCGGACTGGGCTTCTGGGCGCTGGTCGACGGCATCATCTACCTGGTCAGCAACGACCGTACGGACGCCCAGGGGCGGATCCTGCGTGGCTGACGCGGCGCGTCCCGCACCACCCGGGGCGCGGCGCCTGATCCGGCACCCCGCGGCGGCACCCCTGGCGGTGCTCGCCGCGGGGATCGCGGGCGCCGCGTACCTGTGGGGCACCGACCCGCACGAGCCCGGGCACCTGCTGCCCCAGTGCCCCTTCCGCTTCGTCACCGGGCTGCTCTGCCCGGCCTGCGGCGGCACCCGCATGACGTACGACCTGATGCACGGTCACTTCGCCGCCGCCTGGCTGGACAACCGGGCCCTGCTGCTGGCCGCGCCCCTCGCGCTGGCGCTGTGGGGCCGCTGGACGGTGGAGGGACTGCGCGGCCGCCGCTACCGGCCGCGGCTCGCCCCGTGGGCGCAGGCGCTGATCCTGCTGACGGCGGTGGCCTGGACGGTCGTCCGCAACGTCGTGTGAGCACGGGTCACGTGAGCACGGGTCACGTGGGCACGGGGCACGTGAGCAGGCATCATGTGAGCGAGGATCACGAAATGGGAACGTTGGATCATAATATTTCCCAACCACCCCGCCCGTCTCCTACGCTTCGTCACGCACAGGGGGGGACGGCCACGTCACTGACGTGAGCCGCCGTGCGTCGAGCGTGCGATCAGCGGTGTTCCCTCCTGGGCCGCCGGGGCCATCCGCCCCGGTCCGTCCCACGTCTTCCAGGAGCACCACCATGACCGTCCCCCCGAACGCCGCCGCTCCCTACGGTGTCGACCCGCAGGGCCGTCCGTACTCGGACAAGTCGAAGATCATCGCCGGTATCCTCCAGCTCTTCCTGGGCACCCTGGGCATCGGCCGCTTCTACGTGGGCTCCGTCGGCGTGGGCGTGGCCCAGCTGCTGACCTGCGGTGGCCTCGGCGTCTGGGCGCTGATCGACGGCATCATGTTCCTGGTCAGCAACGACCGCACGGACAAGGAAGGCCGCCCGCTGCGCGGCTGACCCCCCGTCACCCGGGCGGCTCGGCCGCCCGCGACGCGGAACGGCCGAGGGCCCCGATCACGTCGATCGGGGCCCTCGGCCGTGGCGGTCGCCGACGGGTCAGAAGCGGCGCGTGATGAGCGCCCGCTTCACCTCCGCGATCGCCTTGGTGACCTCGATGCCGCGCGGGCAGGCGTCCGTGCAGTTGAAGGTCGTGCGGCAGCGCCAGACGCCGTCGCGGTCGTTCAGGATCTCCAGCCGCTGCTCGCCGGCCTCGTCGCGCGAGTCGAAGATGAAGCGGTGGGCGTTGACGATCGCCGCCGGGCCGAAGTACTGCCCGTCGTTCCAGAACACCGGGCACGAGGACGTGCAGGCGGCGCAGAGGATGCACTTCGTCGTGTCGTCGAAGCGCTCGCGGTCCTCGGCGGACTGCAGGCGCTCACGCGTCGGCTCGTTGGTGTCCTTCGTGATCAGGAAGGGCATCACGTCCCGGTACGCCTGGAAGAACGGCTCCATGTCGACGACCAGGTCCTTGAGGACCGTCAGGCCCTTGATGGCCTCGACCGTGATCGGCTTCTCGGGGTTGATGTCCTTGATCAGCGTCTTGCAGGCGAGCCTGTTCTTGCCGTTGATCCGCATGGCGTCCGAACCGCAGATGCCGTGCGCGCAGGAACGGCGGAAGGTGAGGCTTCCGTCCAGGTCCCACTTGATCTTGTGCAGCGCGTCGAGGACGCGCTCCTTCGGGTCGATCTCCAGCTGGAAGTCTTCCCAGGCCGCCTCCGCCGAGACCTCCGGGTTGAACCGCCGGACGCGGAAGGTGACCGTGATGTAAGGGGAGTCGGCGAAGCCGGGCTCGGGGGCCTTGTCGCTCTTCTCCATGACAGGGGTAGCCATCAGTACTTACGCTCCATCGGCTGGTAGCGGGTCTGGACGACCGGCTTGTAGTCGAGCCGGATGGACTCGGCGCCGTCGTCGCCCACCTCGCGGTACGCCATGGTGTGGCGCATGAAGTTGACGTCGTCGCGGTTGGGGAAGTCCTCGCGGTAGTGACCGCCGCGCGACTCCTTGCGGGCGAGCGCGGACACCGCCATGACCTCCGCCAGGTCGAGCAGGTTGCCCAGCTCCACGGCCTCCAGCAGGTCGGTGTTGAAGCGCCGGCCCTTGTCCTGGATCGACACGTTCCGGTAGCGGGCGCGCAGCTCGCCGATCTTCTCGACGGCCGTCTTGATCGTCTGCTCGGTGCGGAACACCATGACGTTGGCGTCCATGCACTCCTGCAGCTCGCGGCGGAGCTCGGCCACCCGCTCGGTGCCGGTGGAGGCGCGCAGCCGCTCGATCTGCTCGACGACCAGGGACTCCGGGTTCTCCGGCAGCTCGACGAAGTCCGCCTTCTGGGCGTACTCCGCCGCCGCGATGCCGGCCCGCTTGCCGAAGACGTTGATGTCCAGCAGCGAGTTGGTGCCCAGGCGGTTGGCGCCGTGCACGGAGACGCAGGCCACCTCGCCGGCCGCGTACAGGCCCGGGACGACGGTGGTGTTGTCCGCGAGGACCTCACCCTCGACGTTGGTCGGGATGCCGCCCATGGCGTAGTGCGCGGTGGGCTGGATCGGGATCGGGTCCGTGTAGGGCTCGATGCCGAGGTAGGTCCGCGCGAACTCCGTGATGTCGGGCAGCTTGGCGTCCAGCTGCTCCGGCGGGAGGTGGGTGAGGTCCAGGTAGACGTGGTCGCCCTCGGGACCGCAGCCGCGGCCCTCGCGGATCTCCGTGTAGATGGAGCGCGAGACGACGTCGCGCGAGGCGAGGTCCTTCATGACCGGCGCGTACTTCTCCATGAAGCGCTCGCCGTCCTTGTTGCGGAGGATGCCGCCCTCACCGCGGGCGCCCTCCGTCAGCAGGATGCCCATGCGCCAGATGCCGGTCGGGTGGAACTGGAAGAACTCCATGTCCTCCAGCGGCAGTCCGCGCCGGTACACGGCCGCCTGGCCGTCGCCGGTCAGCGTGTGCGCGTTGGAGGTCACCTTGAAGAACTTGCCGGTGCCGCCGGACGCGTAGATCACGGACTTCGCCTGGAAGACGTGGATCTCGCCGGTCGCCAGCTCGTAGGCCACCACACCGGCGGACTTCTTGACGCCGTCGACCTCGGTGATCAGCTGGTCCAGGACGTAGAACTCGTTGAAGAACTCCACGCCCTCCTTGACGCAGTTCTGGTACAGCGTCTGGAGGATCATGTGACCGGTGCGGTCGGCCGCGTAGCAGGACCGGCGGACCGGGGCCTCGCCGTGGTTGCGGCTGTGACCGCCGAAGCGGCGCTGGTCGATCGTCCCGTTCGGCGTGCGGTTGAAGGGCAGGCCCATCTTCTCCAGGTCGAGGACCGAGTCGATGGCCTCCTTCGCCAGGATCTCCGCGGCGTCCTGGTCGACCAGGTAGTCACCGCCCTTGACCGTGTCGAAGGTGTGCCACTCCCAGTTGTCCTCCTCCACGTTGGCCAGCGCGGCGGCCATGCCGCCCTGCGCGGCGCCCGTGTGGGAGCGGGTGGGGTAGAGCTTCGTCAGCACGGCGGTGCGGCTGCGCTTCGTCGACTCGATGGCCGCGCGCATGCCGGCGCCACCGGCGCCGACGATGACGGTGTCGTACTTGTGTACCTTCATGATTTTCGCAGCCCCGTGCCTAGCGGATGTTCGGGTCGAAGGTGAAGATCACCAGCGTGCCCAGCAGGATGGTGAACACCGTGGCGGTGTAGAGCAGGCCCTTGAGCCACAGGCGGGTGTTCGGGCGCTCCGCGTAGTCGTTGATGACCGTGCGCAGGCCGTTCGTGCCGTGCAGCATCGCGAGCCAGAGCATCAGGAGGTCCCAGACCTGCCAGAACGGCGAGGCCCAGCGGCCCGCCACGAAGGCGAAGCCGATCTTCGAGACGCCGCCGTCCAGCACCAGCTGGATGAGCAGGTGCCCGATGACCAGGACGACCAGCACCACGCCGGACAGGCGCATGAACAGCCAGGCGGCCATCTCGAAGTTGCCGCGCGTGGACTTCGGGGACTTCTTGGTCCGCTTGCGGGGCGGCTCGATCAGCGGCGCCGGGTTGTCCACGGTGTAGACCGAGGCGCCCGCGCCCTCGACGGGGCCGATGCCGGAGGGGGTGGTTTCAGTGGTCGACATGTGCGTCAGCTCCCGAACAGTTCACGAGCGGCGTGGCCGAGGACGGGGTAGATCGCCCCGACCATGAGCACGACCCACAGGGCGACGACGGTCCAGAGCATCTGCTTCTGGTAGCGGGCGCCCTTGACCCAGAAGTCGACGGCGATGACACGCAGGCCGTTGAGCGCGTGGAACAGGATGGCGGCGACGAGGCCGTACTCCAGCAGCGCGACGATCGGCGTCTTGTACGTGGCCACGACGGTGTCGTAGGCCTCGGGGGACACCCGCACGAGAGCGGTGTCCAGCACGTGAACGAACAGGAAGAAGAAAATGAGGACGCCGGTGACTCGATGAGCCACCCAGGACCACATTCCTTCCCGGCCGCGGTACAGCGTTCCAGCCGGCACGGAAGTTTCCTCCGGGAGCGGTGATTGGGGCCGCGCCGGCTTTCCTTGTCGGTCGGGCCCGGCCGGGTACGGTCCACCGGCCCCCAGCATCGTAGCGACGGTTGCCTGCGGCGCTTACGGGGGGCCTGCTTGTGTGATCAAAGTTGCACTCAAAGGAGCAGTGGGGTGACCGCGGGGCGGCTACCGGGCCGGGGGCTCCGGCAGGTTCGCCGGGTACGGGCCGTCCGTCTCCGGCCCGGCCTGCGCGGTGCGGCCGCCGGGGTCACCGCCCCGGGCCCCGGTGAGCCGGGTCAGCCGGCCCCTGGCCAGGAGGCGCAGCTCCTCCAGCGCGACCAGCCGCTCCTCGTCGGGATCGTTCGCCAATCGTGACCGGATGCCGGTCAGTACGTGGTTCACGGCCTCGCCCGCCGCCAGGCCGTCCAGACAGATGGCGAACACGTGTCCGAAGCGCGCCTCGTACGCCGCGTATCCCGCGCCCAGAGCGGTGTGCGCCGCCGCGTACGTGTCCTCGGGGAGCGGGGGCAGCGTCTCCGCCGCCAGGGCCTCCGCCAGATCGTCCGGGGACAGGTCGTACGCCGCCTCGTCCGCGGCCGCCAGCAGGGACGGCAGGTCGGGGTAGGGGCGGTGGGAGGTCAGGCGCTCGGCCCACCAGGCGCTGTTCAGGCAGGTCAGGAGCGTGCCGACGGCCTCCTCGGCCGGGGCGGTGTTGAAGCGCTCCAGCGAGGAGGGCGGGACCGGCGCGGCGCGGGTTTGCACCGGTACCGGTGGGGCCACTCGGCCGGGGAGGTCGGGAAGACGGTGCGCAGGCAGCGTGGATCCTCGTGGGCGTCACGTGTGTGTCGGCAGGGGATTGTGCGAAAGATGTGGCGTCACGTTATCGAGTGACGGCATGGCGTGTCCGTCCGATGCCCGAATTTCACCTGAACGGGAGAGTTTCAGAACATGTGGTGGACGCATGGTGAGGCTCATGACCCTAGGTTGGCGATGTGAGCGAGCACGCACGCCGGTCACCGGCGCACAGAGTCAGGCAGCGGGCCGTGATCGCCGGCACGGTGGTCGCCGCCCTCGGCGTGGGAGTGGGCCTGTGGGCCACCGACGGTGACGGGGACGGCGAGGCCGGGGCCCCGGCGGCGCGGTCCTCCGGAGAGGCGGCCGCACCCGCCACCTCGCCCGGCCCCAGCCGCTCCTACGCCCTGTCGAAGGAGCCGCGCACCATACCCGCGGTGCGCGAGCACACTCCGGCCCGCGGTCCGGGCTGGCAGCCGGAGAAGGCGCACCGCGTCGTCGTCGCCGACCCCGGCCTCGCCGACGAGGGACGTCAGACCGCCGCCGAGCTGGGGCTCACGTACGCGGGGGAGCAGGACGACGAACGCGCCGGCGACCTGCTGCTGGACGTCCGGCAGGACAAGGGCGCGAACCCGGAGTCGTACACCATGACCGTGCGCGACGGCCGCGTCACCGTCACCGGTCCGGCCGAGGCCGGCGTCTACTACGGCACCCGGACCCTGAAGCAGGCCGTGGACGGCGGCGGCACCGCGCCGGAGGGCGTGGTCAAGGACGAGCCGGCCAAGCCGAAGCGCGGCTTCTCGCTCGACATCGCCCGCAAGCACTACGACGCCGACTGGATCAAGGACCGGATACGCGAGCTGGGCGACCTGAAGTTCAACGAGCTGGGCCTGCACTTCTCCGACGACCAGGCCTTCCGCGTCGAGTCCGACTCGCACCCCGAGATCGTCTCGGACGACCACCTGACCAAGGCCGAGATGAAGGAGATCATCGATCTCGCCGCCTCGCGCCACATCACCGTCGTCCCCGAGATCGACTCGCCCGGCCACCTCGGCGCCGTGCTCGCCGCCCACCCGGACCTCCAGCTGCGCAACGCGCAGGGCACGCCCACCCGGGGCGCGATCGACATCTCCAAGCCCGAGGCCGCCGAGATCGTCGACGACCTGCTGAACGAGTACGCCGACCTCTTCCCCGGCACCCAGTTCCACCTGGGCGCCGACGAGTACCAGGCCCTCGTGGTCTCCGACCCCGAGGCGTCCTACCCGACGCTGGCCGCCGCCGCCCGCGAGGCCTACGGCCCCGGAGGCACCGTCGCCGACCTCACCACCGGCTGGCTCAACGGCCGCGCGAAGACGGTGCAGGCCCACGACCGCGTCCCGCGCGCCTGGAACGACGGGTTCTTCAAGGACACCTCCGTCGAGCCCTCGAAGGACATCAAGGTCGCCTACTGGACCGGCAAGGAGATCGGCGCCCGCCCGCCCACCGAGTACCTCGCCGAGGGGCGCCAGGTCCTCAACTACAACGACGAGTTCCTCTACTACGTCCTCGGCGAGCCGCAGACCTTCGTCTACCCGACCGGCGAGCGCATCTACGAGCAGTGGACCCCGCGCGTCATCCGCGGCACCACGCCGGTCGACGCCAAGTACGACGACCAGATCCTCGGCGGCAGCTTCGCGGTCTGGGGCGACATCCCGAGCGCCCAGACGCAGGCGCAGGTCGCCGAGGGCATCCGGCTGCCGCTGGCGGCGACGGTCCAGAAGCTGTGGGACCCGGGCGAGCCCGAGCTGTCCTGGGCGGAGTTCAGGTCGCTGGCGAACCGGCTCGACTGAGCCGGTCCGCCCCGGAGGCCGGACGCCCGGCCGGGACGGGAGTTGCCGGATACGGCTGCGCACTCCCGTACGGCTGTGGTGGTCTTTTCGGGCGAGCCGAACCGAGACGCCGGGGGGACCGGGACATGGGCTACTGGGGGTACTACGTCGTGGGCCGCGCCGAGCGGCCGCTCGCGGAGCTGGAGGCGCTGTCGGGCGCCGCGGGTATGACCCTGCGTCTGACGGCGCCGGACGGCTGGCAGGTGTGGGAGTTCCCGGGCGGCGACGGAGACGTCGGGAACATGAACGACCTGGCCGCGCAGACCGGCGCGCCCGCGCTGTTCGGGTACGTCATGGACAGCGACTGCGTGGTCGTGGAGGCCGCGGCGCCGGAGAGCGGGGCGTGGACGACCTGTCTGGCGCGGTCCGCGATGGCCGGGTACCTGGGCGCCGAGAAGAAGGGGCTCACGCTGGAGGACTACTTCCTGGAGCCCCGCGACGCCGCCGAGCGGGCCGTCGCCTGGGCCGCCGAGGCGGGGCGCACCGCGGATGCCGGGGAGTTGGCGGAGGTGCTGTCGGCGGACCCGGACCCGGCGACCGGTCCGGTGGCCGAAAACCTCTTCTTCCGCTTCCTCGACCGGCTGGGCGCCGTGCCCCTGTGACACTCCCGGCCCGTCGCACGCAGTAAGGGAAAGTGCGGGCTCCGTGCTGGTGGGCGGGCCGGAGCGGGAGCGACAGGGAGGCACCGGATGAGCCTGGTGGAACTGATCACGCGGGCCGACGCACGCGGACTCGCCGGGAGCGGACTGGCTTGTTTGGACCGTTGCGTTCCCTTGTTGGACGGCGACGACGAGGTCCTGAGACCGCTGTGGGCGGCCCTCGCCGAGACCGGCTCGGACGCCGGCGACGGCGACGGGGACGGCGACGGGGACGGGGACGGCTGGGCGCAGGGGCTGGCCCGGGTGCGCGAACGGCTCGCCGGCCCCGACGCCGCCGGCGAGGACGAGGCGGTGCTGCTGGTCCGCCGGATGCTGGCCGCCGCACCGGACACGTGCTCCGGCGCGCGGATACGGGTGTGGGCCGACGCCTGTTCGGTCGCCTCGCTCCGCGTGCACCGGCTCCTCGACCCCGTCGCGGAGCCCGGCGGCGGCCTCGGCCGGGAGAACTCCGCGGGCGGCCGTCCGCAGGACCGTACGGAGGGCCTCTCGCCGCTCGTCGCCGCCGAACTGCGCCGCCAGATCATCGTCCTCGAGGTGCTCGCCGGTCACGGCCCCGCCGGGCTGCGCCGGGCCGTGGAGGTCTCCACGGAGGGCCGCCGGGTGCTGCGCGCGGTGGTCTCCCGCCGGGCCCGCGGGCGGGGCTGACCCTCCGTCCGCCTGTGACCGTCGTGCGGGGAAGGCGCGGCGGCGGTGCGACGGACGTGGCGGACCTGGGGCGGTCCTGCGCCGGTTGCGGAACGGGCGGCGGACGTGTGTGACGAAACGCCGCCCGGCGGCGCTCTAGCCGATGTGACTACTGTGACCAGCGGATTGACGACCCAGCAGGAGAACCGGCCGTCGGCCGCCGCCAAGCCGGTGCGGTGGGCGGCGGACGCGGTGGCCACGATGCGCGAGGGCGCCCGGCTCCGCCTGGACTACTCGGCGCAGAGCCTGTGGCGGGTGGACCGGGTGATAGACGGCATCCGGCGCGAGGGACCGCCGTACGCCGCCGTGGAGACGGCACTGCGCGGACTCGGCGCCTACGCGGGCGAGGTGATCGTGCGCCGGAGCGGCGGCGAGTGGTGGGCCGCGGGCGGGGACCACTGGGTCCGCACCCCCGACGGCCGCCTGTGGGACCCGATCGACGAGGCCCGCCGCTGTTTCGCCGGCGACGGTTCGCTGCGGCTGCTGTGCCGGGACGCGACGGCGGACGGCTGACCGGGGCGACGGGCAGCCCGCGCCGATCCGACGTCCCGTCCCCCTCGGACCGGCGGGGCGAGGGGAACGGCCCGACCGCGTGCCGGTCCCGGCGCGTTTCCTGTGACACTTCCGTGCGCGCCCACGCTGATGACGGTGGGGGCGGGCTCACCCGAGCACGCGGAGGACTCGGTACGGACGAGGACGGTTCTTGGGCCAGCGAGGGGAAGCCCGCCGCGTTCAGGCGTACGACGGGGAACTGGGCGCGGCCGTCGCGCGGGCCCAGGAGGGTGACGAGGCCGCCTTCGCGGTCGCCTACCGGATCGTGCAGCCCGGCCTGCTGGGCTACCTGCGCGGACTCGTCGGCGACGACGCCGAGGACGTCGCCTCGGACGCCTGGCTGGAGATAGCCCGCGACCTGCGGCGCTTCCGGGGCGACGGCGCGGGCTTCCGGGGTTGGACGGCGACGATCGCCCGGCACCGGGCGCTGGACCACCTGCGGCGCCAGAAGGTGCGTCCCCGGCCGAGCGCGCTGGAGCAGGACGTGCTGGACCTGCCCGGCCCGCACTCCACGCCCGACCAGGCGCTGGAGACACTCTCCACGGAGGCCGCCCTGGCGCTGGTCTCCGGGCTGCCGCGCGACCAGGCCGAGGCCGTGCTCCTGCGGGTCGTCGTCGGCCTCGACGGGCCGTCCGCCGCCCGGGTGCTCGGCAAGCGTCCGGGCGCGGTGCGGACCGCGACGTACCGGGGGCTGAAGCGGCTGGCCCGGCAACTCGGCGCCGGCGGTGTGACGGACGAGGCGCCCAGGGCGCTGGGGGAGTCGACATGAGGGGCGCCCACGGCGGCGGCCCGGTGGACCGGGTGGGAACGGGGGCGGACATGGACGCACGGCACGGCGACGGCGGCGCCGACCGCGCCGTCCCCCGGACCGCCGCGCCCGCCACCCCGGGAACGGAGGGGCTGCTCGCCGCCGCCCTGCGGGACGAGCGTGTCGGAGCCGAGGGCGAGCGGCGCGCCGTGGCCGCCTTCCGGGCGGCCCTCGACGCCCGGCCGGGGCGGGCCCCGCGCACCCGTCGGCGGGACGACTGGCGTCCCCGGGAGCGGTGCCGCGCACGGCGTTCGTCGAGGGCCGTGCTCTCGATGCTGCTGGCGAGCCTCACCCTGGGAGGCGTCGCCTACGCGGCCATCGGCGGGAACGGTCCCCAGCCGGGCGCCGCCGGGCCGGACCGCGTCCGCCCCACCGCCGGCCCGGACGGCACCGCGGAGCGGCGCACCGCCGACCCGCTCCCCGTCGTGCCGCTGCCCACCCCCACCGCACCCCGTACCCCCGCGCCGCCCGGCACCGGGGCCGCCACCGCCCCGGACACCGAGGCGGGCTGCCGTGCCCACCAGCGGCCGCGGGAACGCGGCAGGGCGCCGGGCGCCGAGGTCCAGCAGCGGCTCGCCGGGGTCACAGGCGGTGAGGAGGGCGGCGTGGCCCACTGCGCCGGCCGGGGCAGTGGGCAGTCCACGCCGAGCGCCGCGAGCGGCCCGACCGCACCGGGCCGGACGGGCGCCGCCACCGGAGCGGGGCGGGCGCAGGGCAGGACCGACGGTGGTGGCAAGGGGGCCGGGGCCGACGGGAGGACACGGCGGGCGGACCGGGCGGCGGGCGCCGGCGACTAGGACCTGCCCGGCGGTCCCCGGCCCCGCGCGGGCGGCGGGCACGGCGGCCAAGGCAACGGCCGGGGCCGCCACCCCCCACAGGAGAGGCCCCGGCCGTCGCGCGGCACGGGCCGCGCGGCGGCCCGTACTCCCTACAGCGCCGCGACTGCGTTTTCTGTCACACCTTCTCGCGTCACGGCTTAGTTGCATCTTGTACGGCAAGGCGAGGAGGACATGGACGAGGAACGGTTTCTAGACGTAACGTGCCATTCGCGCCGATGAGCGGGGGACTGTCTCCCGCACCCGACCAGCGGTGGACCACCGCGACCACACTCCTTGAGGAACCACGACGGCGAGTACCCGGTCCGCGAGAGCGGCGCCGGCTGAGGCGCAAAGAGAGGCTCGGTGCTGGGGGACGACGCGGAGCTGACCGCCGCGGTACGTGCGGCCCAGGGCGGGGACGAGACCGCGTTCCGGACCGTGTACCGCGCGGTGCAACCGCGCCTGCTGGGATACGTGCGGACGCTGGTCGGCGATCCGGACGCCGAGGACGTGGCCTCCGAGGCCTGGCTGCAGATCGCCCGCGACCTGGAACGGTTCGACGGCGACGCCGACCGGTTCCGCGGCTGGGCCGCCCGCATCGCCCGCAACCGCGCGCTGGACCACATCCGGATGCGTGGACGCCGGCCCGCGGTCGGCGGCGACGAGACGGAACTGACCGGCAGGCCCGCCGAGTCCGACACCGCGGGCGAGGCCATCGAGGCCCTGGCCACCGACAGCACCCTCTCCCTCATCGCCCGGCTGCCCCAGGACCAGGCCGAGGCCGTGGTGCTGCGCGTGGTGGTGGGCCTCGACGCGAAGAGCGCCGCCGAGACGCTGGGCAAGCGGCCGGGCGCCGTCCGCACGGCCGCGCACCGCGGTCTGCGGCGTCTGGCCGAACTGCTCGGCGGCGATCCGGAATCGGGCGGCGGGCTCGACGCGCTGCCGCCCCAGCGAGAACCGCGCGGCCCCGCGGTGACGTCCGCGAGTGTGACGCATACGCGTGCGCGGACGCAGAAGGACATGTGATGGCCGACGAGCAGGACAGGTGGCTGGACCGCGCGACGGCGGAGATCCTGCTGCGCGGAGAGTCACCGGAGGCTGTCGATCCCGCGGTCCGCGACCGGGCCGCACGACTCGCCGAGGTGCTCGGCGCACTGGCCGCCCCGCCCGCGCCGACCAGCGGTGAACTCCCCGGCGAGGCCGCCGCGCTGGCCGCCTTCCGCACGGCGCGCGCCGAGCGGGCCGACGTGCCCGAGGGAACGCCGGCCCACCCGGGGCGGGACACCTCGGCGGCGCCCTCCGATGCCGGGCTGGTCCGCATCGGTCCCCGCGGGGACGGTGCCGGGCGCGCCCGGTGGAGCCGCCCGCTGCGCCTCGGTCTGGCCGCCGCGCTGACCGTCGGCATGGTCGGCGGGGTGGCGGTGGCGGCCGGAACCGGAGTTCTGACGACGCCCTTCGAGGGCTCCGGACCCGACCCCGCCGCGACCGTGTCGGCCGCCACGTCCTCCGACGGCCCGCCCGCCTCGCCCTCACCGCTGGACGGGGTGCAGGGCGGCGCCGGGCCGGGCCGGGACGGCGCCGAGGGCGGCGGCAGGGCCGGGGACCGCGACACCGGCTCCGACGAGCGGGCGGCGGCGGGCGCCGGCGACGGACGGCCGGACCTGACCGCGGCCTGCCGCGAGGTGAGGGCCGGCGAGCAGCCGGAGGGTGCGCGCGGGCGCGCGCTGAAGGAGGCGGCCGGGGGCGCGTCGCGCGTCGCCCCGTACTGCCGGAGCCTCCTGGCCCAGGCCGGCACGAGCGCCCGGGACCGCGACGGCGCGAGGGACGCCAAGGAGAACGGCCGGGCCCGGGAGGTGACCCGGGAACAGGACCCGTCGCGGAACGGCAAGGGCGGCAAGGGCGACAAGGGCGGTAAGGACGGCAAGAGCGACAAGGGGAGCAAGAGCACCAAGAGCACCAAGAGCACCAAGAGCACGAAGGGCGACAGGGGCGGCAAGGACTCCAGGGATTCCCGAGAGGGCGGGGGTGGAGGGAGGGGCGGCGGCAAGGACGATGACGACGACCGCCACCGCCCGCTCCCGCCCGCAGGCCACCGGTACGACCCGCACGCCCCCTCGGCCTTCGCGCCCTCGCCGCAGCAGCGGCCGGCCCTCCCGGCGCATGCCGTGCTCGCTCTCGCGGAACCGGCCTGACCTGCGCTTTCGCAGAGGCGCCGACCATTTCTCGCCGAGGGTGTGACACTTTCGGCCGCCCTGGCGCAGTAATGAGTGAGCCGACTGGTCATCGGCTTCCGCACCGAGCCGGGGTTCCCCCCGTACCTACGGCTCGTGCACCTCGGCGCGGGCGGGACACGTTCCCCCGGTCCCGTCCGCGCCCCATCCCCTCCGGTTCCGCCCCGCCTCAGCGGTACACGACGACCTTGTCGCCGTCGCGCACCTGGGCGTAGAGGTCCGCGATCGCCGCCTCGTCCCGCACGTTGACGCAGCCGTGCGAGGCGCCGGCGTAGCCGTAGGCGGCGAAGTCCTCGGAGTAGTGGACGGCCTGGCCGCCGCTGAAGAACATCGCGTACGGCATGGCCGAGTCGTAGAGCGTCGAGACATGGTGGCGGGACTTCCAGTAGACGTGGAACACCCCCTCCCGGGTCGGCGTGTACTGCGAGCCGAAGCGCACCGCCAGCGTCGACAGGGTCCGTCCGTCGACCATCCAGCGCAGTGTCCGGCTCGACTTGCTGACGCACAGGACCCGGCCGGTCAGACAGCGCGGGTCGGGCGCGGCGGCCGGCTGCCCGCCCATCAGGTACAGCTCCCACCGGCCCGGCTCGCGCGTCATCCTGAGCAGCCGCTGCCAGGTGACGTCGTCGGTCCGCCCGGTCCGGGGCAGCCCGCGCTTGCCCTGGAAGCCGCTCACCGCGCGCTCGGTCAGGTCGTCGTACGTGCCGGTCGGACCGTCCACGAGCCACTCCACCTGACGCAGCCGCGCCTGGAGTTCGCGCACGTCCCGGCCGGTGTCGCCGCGCTTCCACAGCACCCGGGGCGGGGTGCGCACGGGCGGCGCACCGGACGGTTCGCCGGTCCCCGGCGCGTCCTCGGACGGTGCGCCGGTGACGTCGATGCGCACCGGAGAACGCCCCTTGCCGTCGGCGCCGGTGCCCTGCACGGTGCAGCCGCCCGCCACCAGTACGGCTCCCAGCGCCGCGGCGACCGCCCGCCCGGCACCCCCCGCGCTCCCCCTGCCCGTCCCGCGCATCGCGCCCCCCGTCGTCGCACCGCCTCGCCCGGACGTCCCCTGGGATGTTCCCCCCGAATCACGTGCCGCGAACGGCGCGGCACCGTTGTGACCGGGACCGTAGGAGGGCTGTGAGCAAGGTCCCAGCGTGTGGCTCTCCACCGGGTGCACGCACGCCGATACAGTCCGTCGAGGGATCGGCCTGTACTGGCGAGTAACTGACGGGTAGTTCGAGCACCTTCGAACATGTGCTCAGCGGGAGGCATCACACCATGGCGCGCGAGACCGAGTCCGGACTGCCCATCGAACCGGTCTACGGGCCCGACACCCAGGCGGACTGGAACCCGGCCGAGAAGCTCGGTGAGCCGGGGCAGTACCCGTTCACCCGGGGTGTGTACCCGTCGATGTACACCGGCCGGCCGTGGACGATGCGCCAGTACGCCGGATTCGGCACGGCGACGGAGTCCAACGCCCGCTACAAGCAGCTCATCGCCAACGGCACCATGGGCCTGTCGGTCGCCTTCGACCTCCCCACCCAGATGGGCCACGACTCCGACGCGCCGATCGCGAGCGGCGAGGTCGGCAAGGTGGGCGTGGCGATCGACTCGATCGACGACATGCGGGTGCTGTTCGGCGGGATCCCGCTGGACCAGGTCTCCACCTCGATGACGATCAACGCCCCCGCCGCCCTGCTGCTCCTGCTCTACCAACTCGTCGCCGAGGAGCAGGGGGTCGGCGCCGACCAGCTCACCGGCACCATCCAGAACGACGTGCTGAAGGAGTACATCGCGCGCGGGACGTACATCTTCCCGCCCAAGCCCTCCCTGCGGCTGATCGCGGACATCTTCAAGTACTGCCGGGCCGAGATCCCGAAGTGGAACACCATCTCCATCTCCGGCTACCACATGGCCGAGGCGGGGGCCTCGCCCGCGCAGGAGATCGCCTTCACCCTCGCGGACGGCGTCGAGTACGTGCGCACCGCGGTCGCGGCCGGCATGGACGTCGACGACTTCGCGCCGCGCCTGTCCTTCTTCTTCGTGGCCCGCACGACGATCCTGGAGGAGGTCGCCAAGTTCCGCGCGGCCCGCCGGATCTGGGCGCGGGTCATGCGCGAGGAGTTCGGCGCGAAGAACCCCAAGTCGCTGATGCTGCGCTTCCACACGCAGACGGCGGGGGTGCAGCTGACCGCCCAGCAGCCCGAGGTCAACCTGGTCCGCGTCGCCGTGCAGGGCCTCGGCGCGGTGCTCGGCGGCACGCAGTCCCTGCACACCAACTCCTTCGACGAGGCCATCGCGCTGCCGACCGACAAGTCCGCGCGCCTCGCCCTGCGCACCCAGCAGGTGCTCGCCTACGAGACGGACGTGACGGCGACCGTCGACCCCTTCGCCGGGTCCTACGTCGTCGAGAAGATGACCGACGACGTCGAGGCGGCGGCGCTCGACCTGATGCGGAAGGTCGAGGACCTCGGCGGCGCGGTCAGCGCCATCGAGCACGGCTTCCAGAAGAGCGAGATCGAGCGCAGCGCCTACCGCATCGCCCAGGAGACCGACTCGGGCGAGCGGGTCGTGGTCGGCGTCAACCGCTTCCAGCTCGACGAGGAGGAGCCGTACGAGCCGCTCCGCGTCGACCCGGCCATCGAGGCCCAGCAGGCCGCCCGCCTCGCCGCGCTCCGCGCGGAGCGCGACCAGCGGGCGGTGGACACCGCGCTCGCGGCGCTGAAGAAGGCCGCCGAGGGCGAGGACAACGTCCTGTACCCGATGAAGGACGCGCTGCGGGCGCGGGCGACGGTGGGTGAGGTGTGCAACGCGCTGCGGGAGGTCTGGGGGACGTACGTGCCCTCCGACGCCTTCTGATCCCGGGCGCTCCCGGCCTCCTTCTCGACGTCTGGAACACCCGCGCGGAGTGTCGTACCGCCGTGCGACACTCCCTCCATGTTCGGCGTCATCGATCTCCCCACCTATCTCGCGGGCCTCGCTCTGATCATCCTGCTCCCCGGCCCCAACTCGCTCTACGTCCTGTCCGTGGCCGCCCGCCGCGGCGTGCGCTCCGGGTACACGGCCGCCGCCGGGGTCTGGTGCGGGGACATGGTGCTGATGACCCTGTCGGCCGCCGGGGTCGCCTCCCTGCTGCAGGCCAACGCCCTGCTGTTCGGGATCGTGAAGTACATCGGCGCCGGATACCTGACGTGGCTGGCGATCGGGATGATGCGGGCCGCCTGGGCGATGTGGCGGACGCGGCGGGAGCAGACCCCGCAGGGCGCCGGCACCGAGTCCGCGGCCGACGCCGAGCGGCCGTTCCGCCGCGCCCTGGTCGTCAGTCTCGTCAACCCGAAGGCGATCCTGTTCTTCGTCGCCTTCTTCGTGCAGTTCGTCGACCCGGGCTACGCCTACCCCGCCCTCTCCTTCGTCGTCCTCGGCGTCTTCGCCCAGCTCGCGAGCTTCCTGTACCTCAGTGCCCTGATCTTCGGCGGCACCCGGCTGGCCGCGGCCTTCCGCCGCCGCAAGCGGCTGTCGGCGGGGGCCACCTCGGCGGCGGGCGCGTTGTTCCTCGGCTTCGCGGTGAAGCTGTCGGTGGCGAGCGCGTAGCTCCGCACGGACCACGACCGACCACGACCGGCCCTTCGAGGAAGGGCCGGTCGTGGTCGGTCGTGGTGCATCGCGGGACTCGGGGCGGCCTACGGCCTCCGTGCCGTCCCGCCCGTCCTCGCGCGCCGCGCCGCCCGGTACCGGCGCACCGCCCGGGTGACGACCGGGGGCAGCAGGTCCAGCGCGAGCCGGCGGGCGCGGGGCCTCGCCGGGCGGACCGCCGGACGGGCCTGTGCCGCCTTGCCCGGCAGGGCGTCCGCTCGCCGCGCCGGTGCACCGGGCGCCGGGTGCCGGGAGGCCGGCAACGAGGGCGGCTGCATCCGCTTGCCCTTGGCGCGGGCCCGCACCAGCCGGTGCCCGGCGGCCTGCTCCACGGTCACGGCGACGTCGTCGCGTCCACGCAGCGCGGCGAGCAGCTCCTCCTGGACGGGTTCCGGATCGCCCCAGGTGGCGTAGAGCTTCTGGCTGCTCAGGCAGACGGGACGCAGCCCCCGGTTGAGCACGGCCTCCCAGGCGGCGACGGCGACCCCCGGGGTGTGCTCGCTGCGGAAGTCGTCGAGGACGACGATGCCGTCCGGCAGCAGCAGCCGGCGGGCCGCGCCGATGTCGCCGTGGACGTGCTCGTACAGGTGCGAGGCGTCGATGTGGGCGAAGCGGCAGGTGCCGGGCCCGACCTCGTCGGTGATCGTGGAGCTGACGTCCTGGACGATCCTGGGCAGGGTGTCGTGGAAGGAGAGGTAGTTCCGCTCGAAGGCCCGCCGGGTGAGCGTGGAGTACGACTGCGCCGCCTCCGCCCGGTTGGCCGCGTCCGGCGGCTCCGTCTCGAACAGGTCGCAGACCGTGAGCGTTTCGCCGTCCCGCAGATGGTGGCCCAGCAGGATCGCGCTCTTGCCCAGGTAGGCGCCCAGTTCGAGCAGGTCGCCGCGGGTGCCCCGCCGCTCCTGACGCTCCAGGAACCAGGAGAACAGCACCTGGTCGAGCGGCCAGAACCAGCCGGGGACGTCGTTCAGGTCGCCGGGGTACGTGTGCGTCTCTTGCGCAGTGGCCATGCAGGGAGGATGCCTCCTCGCCGGCCGAAAAGAGGTCGGCGCGCGCGATCTGGTGTGAGGAAAATCGCACGAATCGCCCAACGTGCTCGCCTCGGCACCTTCCGCGACCGGGACGCCCAGGTCGCCCGGGTCGCCCAGGGGGCGCGCAATCTGCCCTGGGCGCCCCCGGCGTGCGGCGGATCGCGCGTGTCCGCGTCGGGGCGCGTCCCCGACGCGCCGGCTCAGGCCGCCCGCAGGTACGCCGAGTGGGCCGCCTTGCCCAGGTAGGTGAGGCGCGTGGCGTCCTTCAGGTGCTCGTCCAGGGCCTCCTTGATGCCAGGCCAGTTGGGGTCGCCGTAGTCGTCGAGGACGACGATCGCGCCCGGCGCGGCGATCTCCTCGGCCCACTGGAGGTCCCGGCGGACGCCCTTGGCCGAGTGGTCGCCGTCGACGACGATGACGCCGTACGCCCGGTCGGAGACCGCCTCCCGGGTCTCCGGGTCCTCCGAGAAGCCCTGCCGGATGCGGGCCGCCGCGCCCGCCGGGCCGGCCAGGGCGAGGTTGGTGCGCACCGCGTGCTCGTCGACCGGGGTGCCCGTCGGGTCCGGGCGCGGGTTGGTGCCCGGCTGGAGCTGCACGCCGGCGAAGGGGTCGACGATGGTCAGGCTCGGGCTGCGGCCGTCGCGCTCCAGCATCCGGATCAGGCCGGTGGAGAACATGCCGTACAGCGTGCCTATCTCCAGGATCTCGTCGTTCGGCGGGCCGAGCAGCGGGATCGTGCCGAGCTTGCCGCAGATGTTCATGGTGCCGCCCGCGACCCGGCCCACGCCCAGCGACTCCAGCGCCACCAGCAGCCGGTAGGCGGTGGCGACGTTGCGCTCCGCCGCGTCGCGGTCGCCGGACAGGGCCGCGACCTCGGCGTGCAGGCGCTTGAGCGGGCCCTCGGCCACCACACGGGACAGGCCGCGTCCATGGGAGCCGAGGAGCAGCTCCGAGGTGAGCCGGTGGGTGGTGGACTCGCGCACCGCCTCCCGCACCGCCTCCCGCACCCCCTCCCGCACCGCCGAGCGGACCTGACGCTGGACGCGCTGGTCGATGAGGTCGGCCACGGGACGCAGCAGACGCCGGGAGACCGGACTGCGGAGCAGGGAACGGCTGTTCATGGGCAACGACCTCGATCCGTCACGGAGGTGAACGTGTGGGTACCTGGAACGCCTGTGGGGTGGACGGGGCCAGACTAGGGAGGGCCCGGGACGGAAACCGAGCCGTCCGAACGGGCCACCGGGGGAACTCTTGCGGAACGCCGGATG
Organism: Streptomyces sp. NPDC047853; assembly: GCF_043204535.1. Classification (NCBI taxonomy): domain Bacteria; kingdom Bacillati; phylum Actinomycetota; class Actinomycetes; order Kitasatosporales; family Streptomycetaceae; genus Streptomyces; species Streptomyces sp. NPDC047853. Next base: position 336,426 of record NZ_JBIDCI010000001.1, read on the forward strand.
ACGCGGCGGTGGCGGCACCCGGCGTTCACCGGAAGGTCACGCGCGCGTGGCCGATGTTCATCCCGGACAGGTTCCCGGTGCTCGCCGCGCCCTCGTAGCCTGCACCGATGTGCGCCGCGCGGCGCCGCCACCGGGAGTGCGCGCGGCGCCGGCACCCCACCCCTCCCGGGCCCGGCCGGAAACGGCGGGCCCGCGCGTCCTGTCCGGGAGTGAACACCCATCGCCGCCGAGCCCATGACCGCCGCCGAGCCCCAGCGCGGCCCCGCACCCGAAGGGGCCCCGGCGGCCCCGCGCCCCCGGGGCGAGCACCGCCACGACATCGACCTCGTCCGGGTCCTCGCCTCGGTCGGGGTCATCGTCTGCCACGCCGCGGGTGAACTCATGAAGTCCGTGGACCGCACCCCCTCGGGAGGCGGCCCCGTGTACTGGACCGCGCTCGTCGGGGACGCCCTGAGCCGGTGCGCCGTGCCGCTGTTCTTCGCGATCGCCGGCTGGGTCGTGCTGAGCGGGGCCCCGCCCCGGGACGGCGGACAGGTCCGCAGGCGGCTGACCCGCATCGTCGTGCCGATGGCCGTGTGGACCGCCGGCTACCTGCTGTGGGACTGGGTTCGGGACGCCGAATCCGAGCCCACGCGGGACCTCGCCCGGGACGCGCTGTTCGCCTCGGTACGCCCCGCCTTCCACCTCTGGTACCTGTACGCCTACGTCCCGGTCGTCCTGCTGCTCTCGGTCGTCCTGCTGATCCGGGCCGGAAAGCGGCCCTGGGGCGCGGGCGCCGTCCTGCTCGGGCTGGCGCTCGCCCCGACCCTCCTCGGCGACCTGGCACGCCTCCTCGACGTCGAACGCCCGCCCTTCGCCTGGCAGTTCGGCGTCTACCAGATCGTGTACGCGGTCGCCGGCGCCCTACTGCTGTCCCTGCCGGGTGCCGCGGTCGCCGGACGGGGCAGGCGCCTGCTGTGGCTGGCCGGCGGGCTGTGCGCCTGGGGTGCGGTGGCCGTGTACGAGCACCGGGTGCACTTCCCCGGCCCGTACGGCTCCGTCGTCGTGGCCCTGCTCGCGGGGACCCTGCTGATGGCCCTCAACCGGATCAGGGTGCCGGAGCGGCTGCGCCCGCTGCTGGGCCGGCTGGCCGGGGTCTCCTTCGGCGCCTACCTGGTCCACCTGCTGTTCCTGGAGGCTCTCGCCCCGCGCGTGGTGTCGGCGGACGCCGGCTGGCCGGGTGCCGTCGGCGCGCTCGCGGGGCTGACGGTGGCCACGGTGGTGCTGTCCTTCGCCGCCGCCCTGCTGTGGACGCGGCTGCGGCTGGGCCGCTGGCTGGGTTGAGCCCGGAGGGAAACGCCGGAGCCCCCCTTCCGCCGTGCGGCGGAAGGGGGGCTCCGTTGCCGTCGGCCGCGGCCCGCGCCCGGGTCACTTCCTCCCGGCGCCGCGCCGCACCGCCCTGCGCACCACGCGCCGGGCTCGCCGCACCTGGAGCTTCGCGCGCAGCTGCGGGCGGCTGCCGGGCAGGCCCAGCTCGGTGAGGCGCAGCTCCGGGAAGTAGTAGCCGGGGACGCCCGCCAGGTTGGCCCGCAGCCAGGCCTCCGTCGGCTCGCGCAGCTCGGCGTACGTCTTGGGCTGCATGCAGAACCCGATCGCCCGCACCAGCGGCGACAGCGACGCGGGGGCCGCCTCCACCCGCGCCGGGGCCCGACCGGTCTCGAGGTCGGGCACCAGGTGGTCGACGACGGCCAGCGGCACGCGGTTGCTGTTGGGGTACGGCTTGAGCCGCTCCGTCACCAGCGCGGTCCCCACCCGGGCGATGGGGACGTCGTAGTAGGCCGAGGCGGTCACCATCGCCGTGGAGAAGCAGCCGACGACCAGTTCGGGGGCGCAGTGGTGGTACAGCGTCTCGGCCAGCAGGGGAGCGTCCAGCACGGTGAGCCGGACGCCCGCGTCCGCCGCCGCCTTGCTCAGCGCCGTCGTGTAGCCCGCGGGAGCCGTCGGGTGCGGCTTGAAGACCACGGACCGGTGTCCGGCGCGCGCGGCTCCGGTGAGCATGCGGACGTGGAGGTCCTCCTCCTCCTGCGCACTGAGGATGTTGATGGCCGCGAGGTACTGCCCGAGCAGCACCGCCGTCGGGCGCTGGGCCACCACGGGCGCCAGCCGGGGGTCGTCGGCCGCGTCCCGGGAGATCTCGTCGAGCACCGCGCGGAACGCCGCGTCCGGGACTACCTCGGGCGCCACACCGAACTCGGAGAGCAGCAGCGGCGTCAGACCCGGGATCAGGTCGAGGTGGAGCAGCCGCCGGATGCGGCGCGCGAGGGTCAGCGGCAGCTTCTCGCGGGTCGGGCCGTAGCTCATCAGGCCGTCGGCGTACACGTGCAGGGCGGCCTCGGAGAAGATCGCCGCCAGCGCGCGGGCCGGGTTGACCTGGATCGACTCGACGGCCAGCTCGACCGGCTCCCGCTCGCCGATGCCCCAGGCCAGCCGGAACGCCTTCTGCCACAGCGACACGTCGTTGCCGCGCGGGCCCCAGGCGCTCGGGTGGTGCGGGCGGATCGCCTCGTTCCAGCTGATCACCGAGTCGAAGCGACGGGATATCCGCTCGTAGCCGTGCATCTCGTCGAGCCGCAGCGCGGTCTCGGGTATCGCGGCGTTGTTGGACACCAGCAGGACACGCCGGGCTTCGCCGCGCGGCCCGAACAGGCCCGCGTCGAGCGCCGCGGCGAGGGTGGCCGCCCCGTACAGGGTCGACACCTGGAAGATCTGGGTCTTGTGGGGCATGGGTCAGGCAGCCTTCCGGCCGTCGCGCAGGCGGCTGAGCAACCTGCTCCGAGTGCTGTCGATGGTCCTGAGGGTCTCCTCCAGCACGTGCTGGGGCATGCGGTGCAGCGCCTCCCGCGCCTCGTGCCGCAGCCGCCGCGCCGCCGACGCCTCGTACTCGTCCACCTTGCCGAGGTGGAAGGCGATCATGGCGCAGTACGTCCGTACCGCCTTGGGGAGGAAACGTTCGGCCTCCGGGTCCCGCAGCAGGTCCTGAAGGAGCATGTCGTAGGCCGGGATGAAGTCCAGCTGGCGGGAGTCCTTGATCTGGGTGAGCGAGGTCGCCACGCCCCGCCGGTAGAACACCCCGTGCAGGCCGACCGAGGCGTACGAGGCCGCCTTCAGGTGCAGCCGCCAGATCCACAACCGGTCCTCGGCGGTGCGCAGTTCGGTCGCGAAACGCATCCCGCCGTCGTCGAAGAGGTGCCGGCGGTAGATCCCCGCCCAGACGAAGGGATAGTCGACCATCGTCTCCATGTGGGGCGGCGCTATGCCCTCGCGCGGGTCCATCACGGTGTTGCGCAGGGCGGCCGGGGGCCGCCGGATCACCCGCTCGGTGCCGGTGGCCTGGACGTGGTCGGTGCGGGCGAAGTCGCAGCCCAGCTCGTCGGCGAAGGACACCAGTTCGGCGAGGTAGCCCGGTCCGTACCAGTCGTCGCCGTCGAGGAACGTGACGTACTCGCCCCGGGCCGCGTCGATGCCGCTGTTGCGGGCCTGGGCGATGCCCATGTTCTTCTCGTGCCGGATCACGCGCGCGGTGGGACGTTTCTCCGCCCAGCGGTCGATCGCCCATGGCGTGGAATCCGTGGAGCAGTCGTCGACGAGCAGGAACTCGAAGTCCGGGTCCGCGTTGTTGGCCAGGCTTCTCAGAGTGCTCTCGGCGAAGGCTTCCACATTGTGCATGGGGACGACGACGGACAGTTTCGGCACGCGGGCCTCTCACGCTCGAAGGTTGGAGAGAAAATCGGAGATTGGAACAGGCTAGCTACGCTCCCGAAGCCGGCGGTGTCGAAAAGGGCGCGCGGAGGCGAACTCCGTTCGCAGGGGAAGTGAATTCTCGGTGTGACGGGATGTTCCGGGCGCTCAGGACAGGCCGAAGGTGTTCCGCAGTTCCCCGATGTTCGACCGGGTGGTCCTCCACAGGAGTTCCTGCGCGCCGTGCACGTCGGCCACGGCGGCCGCGTGGTGGTCGAGGATCGCCGACGCCCGCTCCGCGAGCCGGGGACCCAGCTCCCGGTCGTGCACGGACAGCCCCCACTCCGGGCGGCCGATGTCCGACAGGAAGTACGCGAGCTTGGGGTGCGAGACGAGGCTGAGGATCGGGGTGCCGCAGCCGAACGGGATCATCCCGGCGTGCCCGCGCATCCCGATCACCAGTCGCGCGCGCCCGTACAGACCGCGGATGGCGTCGTTCGACATGTCGTACAGCTGCTCCACGGGCAGGGCGATCCCGTGCTCCCGGCGCAGGTCGTGCACGAACTTCTCGTCGGCGGGCATGTGAGCCGCGTACCGTACGTCGGCCCGGTCCCGCAGGCTCCGCAGCGCGGTCGCCAGCTGCGTGAGGAAGTGGCCGTAGTCGTGGCCGAACCGCAGGCCCGCGCGGTCGTAGGCGCAGTTGACCAGGACGGTGTCGGTCCGCTCCACCGAGGCGAACTGCTCCGGGTCCAGGTGCCGGGCCACCGTGGTCGGACAGGGCTGGTAGCGCACCCGGTCGCGCAGCCCCGCGGGGAGCAGCTCGCGGACCCGGTCGATGGAGCCGTGGTTGCGCAGCCCGAAGAACGCCGACCGCTCGACCAGGACCCGCAGGCTCTCCGCGAACCGGCTCCGGCGGTAGAGCTGCCCGTCGAAGACGTTGTAGCCGACCGCGAACACCGCGAGCGGCGCGCTCACGCGGGCCAGCAGGTCGTCCGGGACGTTCCACTGCCAGTGGCTGTTGCCGTTGGGGGAGGTGTCCGGGAGGAAGAGCCCGCCGCCTCCGACGACGATCCCGCGCCGCGCGTTCAGCTGCTCCAGCGCCTCCTCGTCCACCAGCCGGTGCACCGGCTGCCCGTACCAGCGGCGCGGGCCCGTGTAGGTGTCGAAGCAGCTGCGCACCGCCTCGGGCAGGACCTTGTCCCCGGCGTTCTCCTGGCCCTCCGCGAACAGCGCCACGTGCGCGAGCTGCCGCGCGGCGTCGTCGGCGGCGTCCTCCGGTCGTCGCGGCTCGGGCACCCGCGGACGGGTGCGTACGTACCAGCCGTGGCAGCCGCCGTCCGTCGGGTCGGCGTCCAGGCCCTCGCGGGCGTAGGCGTGCGCGTCCGCGTCCCGGCCGCACAGCCACGCCAGGCGGGCGAGCTGGGCGAAGGCACGGGGAGCGACGTCGGGGGAGGCCGCCGCCAGCAGCAGGTGCGCCTCGGCCTCGTCGTAGCGCGACAGCGCCATCAGGCAGACGCCGAGCGTCTCGTGGCAGCGCGGCGCGTCCAGCCGGTCGCCCACGACCGGGGCGAGCACCGCGACGGCCTCGTCGTAGCGGCCCTGCTGACGGTGGACGTCGGCGACCGTGCGGGCGAGGTCGAGGGAGGGGCGGGCGGCGAGCAGGGGCGGCGCGCAGTGCGCCAGCAGGTCGGGGTGCTTGCGGCCGGGCAGGGCGCAGTAGGCGGCCCGGAACTCCTCGTCGCTCAGCTCGAAGCGGCGCCGCGCCTCGGTGGCCGGGCCGTACCCGGGTGCGTCGGTGCCGACCGGTCCGGTGAAGCGCAGGACGGCGACGTGTCCGGGCACCGGGGTGTCGTCGTGGAGGCGGCGGGCGAGGAAGTCGTACCGGGCGTCGAGCTCGACCAGCGCCCCGGTGAGCGTCGGACCGAGGTCGTCGCCGGTGGCGTCGCCGAGCCGGTCCGCCAGGGCATCGTCCACGTCGGCACGCCGGACGACGAGGAGACCGTCCGGCAGTACGGCGCGTCGCTCCCCGGCCTCCCCGGCGCACAGCACCTGCCGCACGGCGCCGACCCCGTGGCGCATCCGCAGCAGCTCGTCGAGGGAGCCGAGGACGACCATGGCCGGGGTGAGGGCGACGACGGTGTCGTACCCCTCCAGCCGGAAGACGTCCCCACGGTCCTCGGCCCGGCGCGTGACGAGGCGCGGGTGCAGCCGCCGGGCCGCGTCGAACGAGGAGTCGGGCAGGCCGGGGTGGAGGACCACGAGATCCTCGCAGACGCCCGGGTTGGACAGCACCAGGCTGCGGATCAGCGTGGCCAGGCCGGGCAGGCCGTCCCGGTCGGTGTGGACGGCGAAGGCGATCCGGCGACGGCCGGTGACGGCGCTCCGGTCGTCCGCGACGGAGACCGGGGAGCCGGGGGCGGAGGCCCCGGGAGCGAGCGCTCCGATGGCGGAGGCCCCGGGAGCGGAGGCCCCGGGAGCGGAGGAGCCGGGACCGGAGGACTCGGGGGAGGGGGTCATCGCAGGGCGATCCTCATCTTGCTGTCGTCGACGTGCGTGGCGCGGTCCATGACCCACTCGGCCTCCTTCGGCCGCAGCCGGCCGGGCAGGGTGAAGCCGATCAGGTCAAGGCGAGGACTGGCGTCCAGGAAGTCCAGGAGCCGCAGGACGGTGAAGGCGGTGGTCGGCGCCGGGCCCCAGCCGTCCTCGCCGAGCAGCGCCGGGTCGCTCAGCGGCCGGCGCAGGGAGGCGTCGCCCACGTGCTCCTGCGCCCCGGGCACGAGCCGCTGCCGGGTGGCGCGGCGCCAGTCGGCGGCCGGGTCGCCGAACACGAGCCGGACACCGGCCCGCTGCGTCCAGGCGGGCCCCTCCCACGGGGTGTCGCCCCGCAGCGAGACGGCGTGCAGCCCGGTCCGCTCGCCGGTGCCCCCGGCACGGATGCGGAACGCGTCGCAGCGCACCACCAGGTCGTAGCGGTCGATCTCGGCGCCGAGCGCGCTGCCGGCCACGTCACCGGCGTTCGCGACCAGGCACACCGTCCGCCCCGCGACCAGTGCCCGCAGCCCGCCGACACCGATCGGCGTGCTGCCGCCCGGCGCCGGGTCGGGGATCGCGGGCCGCTCGACGAGCCGCCGGTAACCGCCGTACAGGTCCAGCAGGCGCCGCACGGAGGGGTCGCCCAGGCCGTGCTCGGCCACCCGCGCCCGCACGTACGCGGCGAACCGGGGCGCGACGACCGCGGTGGTCGTGTCGGGCTGGTCGAGCAGCTCGCGCAGCGGGGCGCCCGCCTCGGGGAAGAGCGCGAGGGCCGCGTCGAGACACGCGCGCCGGCGGCGCAGGGTGTCCGTCCTGCGGGCGACCTCGGGCGCCGGGGCGCCGCCGTTCAGCAGCGCGGTGTAGCGCGCGTAGCACTCCAGCGCCTCGTGGCCGCGGCCCAGCCCGTCCAGGGCCAGGCCGCGCAGCCGCCACGCCCCCTTGGAGCGCTGCCGGATCATGGCCGAGGTCTCGGCGACGCCCAGCGCGAGGACCAGTTCGCGCTCCCCGCCGGCCTCCAGCGCGCGCTCGCCGACCTGGAGGAGGGCGTCGAAGGGGTCGGCCGACGGGCTGCCGAGGGAGGCCGCGAAGACCCCGATGGCCTGGGTGAGCCGGATCTGCGGGGGAGCGGACCCCGCGTCCCGCGCCGCGAGGTGCTCACCGCACAGGCGCATGCCGCGGGCGTACAGCGCCGGCTCGACGGCCTCCTTCTGCCGCGCCTTGAACAGTCCCGCCAAGGGCTTCGTCATGCCTTCCACCGTTCTCCGACCGGAGGCCGAATGTGCCCCAGAGCGACGGGCCGCGGGTGGCTTCCCGGCACACGGCGGGTGAACACTGCCCCTCATGAGGGCGACCGGACTCCCCGCCCGCCCTCACGCGGGGTCCCCCCCGGCGCCCCTGCGTCACCGCCCCATCGAGCGGCGCAGTGCCCGGGCCCGGCGGACCACCCTGCGGGCTGTGGAGTTGCGCGGCAGGAAGCCCAGGCGGGCCGGGATGCCGCCCGGGAGGCCCAGCGAGGTGAGCCGGCGCTTCTTGAAGTAGCGCCAGGTGCGCGCGTCCAGGTGCTCCCGCAGAAACCCCTCGGCCGCCGGCCGCAGCTCCGGCAGCACCTTCGGCTGCATCGCGAACCCGACGGCCCGCACCAGCGCGGCGAGCGTTTCGGTGTCCATGCCCCGCCGGCCCTCGGTGACGGCGACCGGGTCGGCCAGGTCGGGGAGGAGCGCGTCGACGACGGTGGCGGGCACGCGGTTGCTGTTCTCGTACGGCGTCAGCCGGTCCAGCAGCGTCTCGGTGCCGACCCGGGCCACCGGCAGGCCGTACAGCGCGGACGCGGTGAACAGGGCCGTGGAGAAGCAGCCGACGACCAGTGCCGGACGCGTCCGCTGGAACAGCACCTCGGCGAGGACCGGAGTGTCCACCACCGTGAGGTCGACACCGAGCCTCCCGGCCTCCTCCTCCAGGGTCCGGGTGAAGCGGGCCGGCGCCGTGGGGTGCGGTTTGAACACCACCCGCGTGTGCCCGAGCCCGGCCGCGCCCGTCAGCATCCGCACGTGCAGGTCCTCCTCCTCGTCGGCGGAGAGGATGCCGAGCGCCGACAGGTACTGGCCGAGCAGCACCGCGGTCCCGCCGGTGTCCGGCAGCTCCGTGCCGGGGCCCGCCGGCCGCGCGCCGTCACCCGCCAGTTCCGCGAGCACCTTGGTGAACGCCGCCGTCGGCACGACCTCGGGCTCGACGCCGAACTCGGTGAGCAGCAGCGGCGTGAGCCCCGGCACTAGGTCGAGGTGGAGCAGCCGCTCCACGCGCGTGCCGACCAGCGGGGCGAGCTTGGTGCGGGTGGGCCCGTAGCTCATCAGGCCGTCCGCGTAGACGGTCACGGGCGCGTCGGTGAAGATCTGCGCCACCCCGAGCGCCGGGTGCACCTGGATCGACTCCACGGCCAGCGCCACGTCGTCCTCACCCAGCCCCCAGGCCAGCCGCAGGTGCCGCTCCCACATCGGCACGTCCTCCAGCCGCGGTGACCAGCCGCCCGGGTGGAAGGGGGAGACGGCCTCGTTCCACGACACCACGTCGTCGAAGCGGTCCCGCACCCGCTCGAAGCCGGGCATCGCGTCCACGGACGGGGTCGTCTCGGGCGTCGCCGCGTTGTTGGAGACCAGCAGGATCCGCCGGTCGGCCGGTGCGAAGCAGCCGCTGTCCAGGGCCGCGGCGAGCGTGGCCGTGCCGTACAGCGTCGACACCAGGAAGATCTGCGTGGTCACGCCGCCACCCCTCCGTCCGTCCGGTCCGCCGTCGCGCTGCGGCGCAGGCGCCGCAGCCGCGTGGCCCGCTCGGCGTCCATCGAGCCCAGTACCTCGTCCAGCGCGTCCTGCGGCATCCGCCGCAGCGCCGCCGCGCTCCTCGCTCTCAGGGTCCGGGCCACCGCGGGCTCGAACCGCTCGATGGAACCGAGGTGGTGGGAGATGATCGCGCAGTACGTGCGCACCGCCTTCGGCACCAGCCGCCCGGCGTCCTCGTCCCCGGCCGCCCCCGCCAGGACCTCGTCGAAGGCGCGGATGAAGTCGAGCTGGCGGACGTCGCCGATCTGGGTGAGCGAGGACGCCACCCCGCGCCGGTAGAAGACGCCGAGCAGCCCGGTCACCGCGAAGGACTCGGCCTCGCGGTGCAGCTTCCAGATCCACGGCCGGTCCTCGGCCGTGCGCAGCCCGTCGGTGAAGTGCAGCAGGCCCCGTTCGACCAGCCGGCGGTGGTAGACGCCCGCCCACGCGTAGGCGTAGTCGACGGAGGTGGTCCGGTGGGCGGGCAGGATCGCGTCCCGCGGCCGCAGCGCCACGTTGCGGCGGCCGTGCGGTACGCGGTGCAGTGTGCGCACCCGTCCCGTGCACTGCACGTGGTCGGTGCGCAGGAAGTCGACGCCGAGCCGCTCGACCGCCGCCACCAGCCGGTCGTAGTGGCCGGGCGCCAGCCAGTCGTCGCCGTCCAGGAAGGTGAGGTACTCGCCGCGCGCCCGGTCGATGCCGGTGTTGCGGGCGGTCGCCAGGCCGCCGTTGCGTTCGTGTATGACCAGCACCGCCCCCGGCAGCTCCCGTTCGGCCCGCGCGAGGAGGTCCGCGGTCCCGTCGGTGGAGCAGTCGTCGACGAGAATGAATTCGAAGTCGTCCCGCGCGTTGGCGCGCAGACTCCGCAGGGTGTCTGGTGCGTATTGCCGGACGTTGTAGAACGGCACGATGACGGAGAGCTTGGGCACGTCGATGACGTTATGCGGCGGCCCGGGATGCGGCTTTACCCTGGCCTTGATACGGGGTGAACGCGGCGTGGCGAAGCGGTGAAGCGAACGTTTTTCCGGGCGCCGGGCGGCCTGATCACCTATTCGGCGATGTGCTGTTCACCCTTTGTTGGATTGCGGTTGGGCCCGTCCTAGAAATGGCTTCCTAGCGTCTACGGCGTGCCAGCAAGTGCAACGAAGGCCCTGCGAGTCGCCGTTCTGGCGGACTCCGACACCCGGTGGAAATGGGGCGCGCTCACCGCGACCCGTATCTCCCCCGGCGACACGGACATCCGCCTCGACGGCTACCTCCTGCGCGGCCGAGCCACCCCCACCCCCCGCCAGCTGCGGGAAGTCGGCGTCACCGCGGACTCGCTCCGCGAGGTGACCGCCGTCGAGTTCCTGCGCGCCATGGGCGACGCGACGGGCGAGGAGTCCTACGACGTCCTCGTCCTCGCCCTCGTCGGCGGCGGCGTCCAGGCGATGCTGCACGGCCTCGGGCGCATCTGGCAGGACCGCGCCGACCGCCCCGTGGTCGTCACCGGCTACGTCGGCGTCGTCTACGAGAAGCTCGCCGACGGCCTGCTGCTGCGGCACGGCGCGGACCTCGTGCTCGCCAACTCCCGTCAGGACGCGGACCGTTTCCGGGCCGTGTACGAGGGGGTGGGGGCCGACGCCGCCGCGGTGACCGAGGTCGCCCTGCCCTTCCTGGGCGGCGCCGACTACACCGGGGAACCGGACCGCGAGGGCGGGCAGCGTCCCTACACGGTGGTCTTCGCCGCCCAGCCCTCCGTGCCGGACAACCGCCGGGACCGCACGTACCTCCTCGAACGGCTGATCCGCCACGCCCGCCTGCACCCCGAGCGCGAGGTGCTGCTGAAGCTGCGCTCCAAGCCCGGCGAGCACACCACGCACATCGAGGAACTGCCGTACCAGAAGCTCGTGCAGCGGGCCGACCCGCCGCCCAACTTCCGGTTGGTCTACGGGCACATGGGCGAGGTCCTCGACCGCACCGACCTGCTGGTCACCATCAGCTCCACGGCCGCCCTGGAGTCCCTGCACCGTCGCATCCCCACGGTCGTCCTCTCCGACCTGGGCGTGCGGGAGGCGCTCGGCAACCACCACTTCGTCGGCTCCGGCTGCCTCGCCTCCTGGGAGCAGCTCGACGAGGGCCACCGCCCGGTGCCCGACCCCGAGTGGGTCGCCCGGCAGGGAGTCGCGGCCGACGGCGGCTACGAGACCGCCTTCGACGAGGCCCGGGAACGCATCACCGGGCTGCTCGGCCGCCCGGGCGGACTCCCCCCGCTGGCCCCGTACTACACGACGGTCACCGCCCCCGGCTATCTCCCCGGCATCCTCGCCCGCCACCACCTGGGCCCGGACGGCACACCCCTGCCCGGGGCGCCGGCCGCCGACAAGGCCCCGGGCCCGGTCCGCCAGGTCGTACGCCGGGCCGCCCGCGGCGCCTACCGCCACGGCGTCCAGCGGGTCGCCCCGGTGATCCGGCGGATGGGGGAGCTGTGAGCGGCCCGACACCCGGGACCCCCGCGGCCCCGCGGACACCTGCGACCTCCGCGGCCCCGCAGGCATCCGATCCCGCCGCGGTTCCGGTTCCGCAGACCCCCACGACACCGGCGCAAGGAGCAGAACCCATGTCCAACCCGGAAGCGGGCCGGGGCGCTTCGATGCGCCGCGTGCTCGCGGTGATCCCCGCACGCGGCGGCTCCAAGGGAGTGCCCGCGAAGAACCTCGCCCCCGTCGGCGGCGTCCCGCTGGTGGCCCGCGCGGTGCGCGAGTGCCGGGCCACCCGCCTGGTGACGGACGTCGTGGTCTCCACGGACGACCGGACCATCGCCGCCGCGGCCCGCCAGGCCGGCGCCGAGGTCGTCCTGCGGCCCGCCGCCATCGCCGGCGACACGGCCACCTCGGAGGCAGCCGTCCTGCACGCGATGGACGCCCACGAGGCCCTGCACGGCGCGGCCGTGGACGTGGTGCTGCTCGTGCAGTGCACCAGTCCCTTCCTCGTCCGCGAGGACATCGACGGCGTGGCCGGAGCGGTCGCGGAGAACGGCGCCGACACCGCGGTGACGGTCGCCCCGTTCCACGGCTTCGTGTGGCGGGACGGCACCGGCGAGGGCGACGGGGAGGAGGGGGGCGGACACGGCGTCAACCACGACAAGTCCTTCCGCCCCCGCCGCCAGGACCGCCCCCAGGACCTGCTGGAGACCGGCGCCGCCTACGCCATGGCCGCACCCGGCTTCCGCAAGCACCAGCACCGCTTCTTCGGACGCACCGAACTGGTCCGCACCGACCCGGCCCGCGTCCTGGAGATCGACGACCCGCACGACCTGGCCCGCGCCCGCGCGCTGGCCCCCCTCTTCGACGAGGCCCGGCCCGGCACGCCCGCCGCCGGCCGCCTCCCCGCCGCCGCCGACATCGACGCGGTGGTCCTCGACTTCGACGGCACCCAGACCGACGACCGGGTGCTGATCGACTCCGAGGGACGGGAGTTCGTCTCCGTGCACCGCGGCGACGGACTCGGCATCGGGGCCCTGCGCCGCAGCGGCCTGGCGATGCTGATCCTGTCCACGGAGGAGAACCCGGTCGTCGCCGCCCGTGCCCGCAAGCTCCGGCTCCCGGTCCTGCACGGCATCGACCGCAAGGACCTCGCGCTCCAGCAGTGGTGCGAGGAGCAGGGCATCGCGCCCGAACGCGTGCTCTACGTCGGCAACGACGTCAACGACCTCCCGTGCTTCGCCCTCGTCGGCTGGCCCGTGGCGGTCGCGAGCGCCCACGACGCCGTCCGCGGCGCAGCCCGCGCGGTCACCACCGCCCCCGGTGGCGACGGCGCGATCCGGGAGATCGCCGGCTGGCTCCTCGGCCCTTCGCTCGACTCCCTCGAATCCCCCACGATCACCCAGTCCAAGTAAGGAAACCCCCTGTCATGAGCACCGACTCCCGCATCCGCACCTTCGGCACCCGCGAGGCCGGCCCCGGCCGCCCCGTCTACATCACCGGCGAGATCGGCATCAACCACAACGGTGAGCTGGAGAACGCGTTCAAGCTGATCGACGCCGCCGCCGAGGCCGGCTGCGACGCCGTCAAGTTCCAGAAGCGCACCCCGGAGATCTGCACCCCGCGCGACCAGTGGGACATCGAGCGGGACACCCCCTGGGGCCGGATGACGTACATCGACTACCGCCACCGCGTGGAGTTCGGCGAGGACGAGTACCGCCAGATCGACGAGTACTGCAGGACCAAGAACATCGACTGGTTCGCCTCCCCGTGGGACACCGAGGCCGTCGCCTTCCTGGAGAAGTTCGACGTCCCCGCCCACAAGGTCGCCTCCGCCTCCCTGACCGACGACGAGCTGCTGCGCGCCCTGCGCGCCACCGGCCGCACCGTCATCCTCTCCACCGGCATGTCCACCCCGAAGCAGATCCGCCACGCGGTCGAGGTCCTGGGCAGCGACAACATCCTCATGTGCCACGCCACCTCCACCTACCCGGCGCAGGCCGAGGAGCTGAACCTCCGCGTCATCAACACCCTCCAGCAGGAGTTCCCGAACGTCCCGATCGGCTACTCCGGCCACGAGACGGGCCTGCAGACCACCCTGGCCGCCGTCGCCCTCGGCGCCACCTTCGTCGAGCGCCACATCACCCTCGACCGCGCCATGTGGGGCTCCGACCAGGCCGCCTCCGTCGAGCCGCAGGGCCTGACCCGCCTGGTCCGCGACATCCGCACCATCGAGGCCTCCCTCGGCGACGGCGTCAAGAAGGTCTACGACTCGGAGCTCGGCCCGATGAAGAAGCTGCGCCGCGTCTCCGGTGTCGTCGCCGAGGCGGAGATCGCCGCCGCCGCGGGCGAGCCGGTCACGGTCTGACACCCCCACCACGCCCTCACCACGAGACGGTCGTACGCCGATGAGCCCCCGCGCCGGGAATGCCGGCCCCCGCACCCTCGCCTTCGTCGAGAGCCCGGTACAACTGCTGAACGTGCTGGAGTGGGCGCACACGCGCGCACCCGGCGCGGAGCTCACCCTCGTGGTCCTGTCGCCCGTGGATCCGATGACCCGGGGCCAGCTGCGCCGCATGGCGGAACTGGCCCGCAAGGAGGGCCACGAGATCCGGTGGGAGGAGGCCCGGGGCGGCGCCACGGCCCCCTTCCGCACGGTCGGCGGCCTCACGACCGCCCTCCGCCAGGCGGACCGGGTCGTCATGGGCGACCCCTTCTCCCGCTACGTGCAACTGCTGCTCACCATCACCCGCGCCCACGACCTGGTCGTCGTCGACGACGGCACGGCCACGATGGAGTTCGTCACCCAGCTGGCCCACGGCGAGCGCCTGGTGCGCTGGCACCGCAAGGGCAGCCGCCCCGGGCCGCGCGACCTGCTCTTCGCCCCCGTCTCCCGGTCCGCCCGGCACCGGCTGACCCCGGCGGGCGACCGCCGGGTCTCGGTCTTCTCCTCCATGCCGATCGACGACGTCCCGGACGGTGTCACGGTCAGCGCGAACGACTTCGCCTGGACCCGGGCGCGCTTCGGTCCGCCCCGCATCACCAAGGGCGCCGACATGGTCGGCACGTCCCTGGTGGAGACCGGCGTCGTGGACGGCGACCGCTACGTGGACGCCGTACGCGCGCTGGCGAGGACCCACGGCGCGGCCCGCTACTTCGCCCACCGTCGCGAGAACGCGGAGAAACTGCACCGGCTGGCGGTCGAGACCGGCCTGGAGATCGTCCGCCCCGACCTCCCCCTCGAACTGATCGCCCGCCGCGGCCCGATCGGCCGCACCGTCCTCAGCTTCCCGTCCACCGTCGTCCACACCCTCCCCCTGGCCCTGGCCGGCACCGAGGTCAAGGTCGCCGTCTGCGACATCGACCCCGCCTGGCTCACCCAGCACGCCTCGCCCCGCGCCCGCGGCTTCCTGTCGGGCGTGACGGGCTCGGCGCGCGACGTGCACCGGCTGTCGGCGGTGGCGGCCGCCGGGTAGGTGGTCCTGGTCACGTCACGTGGACGGCCCCGGCGTGGTCGGGCCGTACCGTGGTATGGGTGAAAGGAGAAGTGAACAGGAAAGACGGAACCGGGTGCCGAGGCCGAAGCGGGTGAGTGTACCCACCCCCGTTGAAAGCCATGCGCCGTGCGGTCAACTTTTCTTCCCCTAACGGGCTGAACTTTTGTTGATCGTGGGACAGTTGACCGCCCCGGCGTCCTACCCTTCAGAGGGTGAAGCAACTGATGTCCCGAGAGACCGAGGCCGATCCGTCCGGAGAAGCGCTGCTCCCCGGCACCTTGCCGGACGCGCTGCGCGCGGAGCTCGTCGCCTTCCGCCGAGACCTGCACATGCACCCCGAGCTGGGCAACCAGGAGTTCCGCACCACCGCCGCGATCAAGGAACGGCTGGAGCGGGCCGGCCTGAAGCCGCGGGTGCTCCCCGTCGGGACCGGGCTCATCTGTGACATCGGCACGAACACCGACTCGGGACAGTGGACCGGCGGACCCCGCATGCTCGCCCTGCGGGCCGACATCGACGCCCTGCCCATCCCCGACACCAAGAGCGAGTGCGCCTACCGCTCCCAGGTGCCGGACCGCGCCCACGCCTGCGGACACGACGTGCACACCACCGTCGTCCTCGGCACCGGCCTCGTCCTCGCCGCCCTGCACGAGCAGGGCCTGCTGCCCCGGCCCGTGCGGCTGGTCTTCCAGCCGGCCGAGGAGGTCCTGCCGGGCGGCGCCGCCGACGCCATCGAGGGCGGCGCGCTCGACGGCGTGCGCCGCATCCTGGCCGTGCACTGCGACCCCCGGGTGGACGCGGGCAGGATCGGGCTGCGGGTCGGCCCGATCACCTCCGCCTGCGACCGGCTGGAGATCGCCCTCGACGGCCCCGGCGGACACACCGCCCGCCCGCACCTCACCACCGACCTGGTCACCGCCGCGGCACGCGTCGTCACCGACGTGCCGCCGCTCGTCGCCCGGCGCGTCGACAGCCGCAGCGGCCTCGCCCTGACCTGGGGGCGGATCGAGTCCGGCCACGCCCCGAACGTCATCCCGCAGCACGCCGAACTCGCGGGGACCGTGCGCTGCCTCGACCTCGACGCCTGGCGGCAGGCCCCGGACCTCGTGGTCGGCGCCATCGACGAGATCGCCAACCTGTACCGGGCGAAGTCCGAGATCACCTACGTCCGCGGCGTCCCCCCGGTCGTCAACGAGGTCACCAGCACCGAACTCCTCCAGGCCGCCATGGTCGCCCGGCGCGGCACGGACTCCGTCGAGTCCACCGAGCAGAGCCTCGGCGGCGAGGACTTCTCCTGGTACCTGGAGCACGTGCCCGGCGCGATGGCCCGGCTCGGCGTCCGCCCGCCCGGCGAGCGCGTCATCCGCGACCTGCACCAGGGCGACTTCGACGTCGACGAGCACGCGATCACCGTCGGGGTGGAGATGTTCACCGCGGCCGCGCTGATCGACGCCGTGTAGCGCGGCCGGCCCCGCTCCGGCCCGCCGCGGTTGCGGCCGCGGCGGACCGGGGGCAGCCTGATGCACAAGCGCACGAGGTCGCGCGGCGCGCCCGGGTGCCCCCTTCGCTCCCCTTCGCGCCGGTGGTTCACAGGGCCGTAACCGGCCAGCGGCACGAATGGGTAACGGCCCCGGGGAACCCCGTTCCCAGGAGTTTCTACGCGCGTTAATCTGCGCCGAACCGAGCGCCCGCTGCGGGGCTTTGGAGAATGGGGAGCTTCAGATGCGTCGGATATCCAGACTGACCCGCGTCGCGGTGGGGGTCGCGTCGCTCGCACTCGCCGCCACGGCTTGCGGCGGCACCAGCGGCGAGAGCGACAGCGGCGACGGCGGCAAGGACGACAAGGGCCTCGCCATCGCGTACGACATCGGCGGCAAGGGCGACCAGTCCTTCAACGACGCCGCGTACGCCGGCCTGGAGCGGGCGAAGAAGGAGTTCGGCTACAAGACCGCCGACATCGAGCCCACCGAGGGCGAGACCGACGCGGACAAGGAGCAGCGCCTCGCCTCGCTCGCGAAGCAGGGCTACGACCCGGTCATCGGCGTCGGCTTCGCCTACGGCCCGGCGATGAAGGCCGTCGCCGCGAAGTACCCCGACACCACCTTCGGCATCGTCGACTCCGTGGTCGAGGGCGAGAACGTCGCCTCCCTCGTCTTCGCCGAGAACGAGGCCTCCTACCTCGCCGGCGTCGCGGCGGCCAAGGCCACCAAGACCAAGACGGTCGGCTTCGTGGGCGGCGTGGACATCCCGCTGATCCACAAGTTCGAGGCCGGCTACAAGCAGGGCGTCCAGGACACCGACCCGAAGGTCAAGGTCGTCTCGCAGTACCTGACGCAGACCGCCGAGGAGGGCGGCTTCTCCAGCCCCGACAAGGGCCGGGCCGCCGCCGAGGGCCAGATCGAGAAGAAGGCCGACGTCGTCTACCAGGCGGCCGGCCTGTCCGGCCAGGGTGTGATCGAGGCGGCCGCGAAGGCGAAGGTCTGGGCGATCGGCGTCGACTCCGACCAGTACGAGCAGGAAGCCCTCGCGGCCTACAAGGACTCCATCCTGACCTCCGCCCTCAAGGACATCAACGGCGCGGTCTACGCCCTGGCCAAGTCCGTCGAGGACGGCAAGCCGCTGAACGGCACCCGGACCTTCGACCTGAAGTCCGACGGCGTGGGCCTGTCCGACGCCAACCCGAAGTACGCCGAGGTCCCGGGCCTGACGGAGGCCGTGGCCAAGGCGAAGGAAGGCATCATCGCCGGCTCGATCAAGGTCAAGACCGAGTAGACCCCACGGCACGGCACCGGACGACGGAGCGGGCGGGCGCGCGAAAGCCCCGCCCGCTCCGCCGTGCCCGGCCCCTGCCAGCCCCGGACGCCCGCAGCTCGCCCCGCCCCGGATGCCTGTCCCCTGCCTGCTCCGGATGTCCGGCGCCCGCCCCGCTCCGGACGCTCGCCCGCCGCCGCTCCGCCATGCCCGGCCCCTGCCAGCCCCGGACGCCCGGCGCCCGCCCCGCTCCAGCTGCCCGGCGCCCGCCCGCTCGGTGCCCGCCGCCCGCCCCGCTCCACATGCCCGGCGCCCGCCGCCCCGGACGCCTGGCCCCTCCCCGCCCCGGACGCCCGCCCCCGCCCGCCCCGGACGCCCGCCCCCCGCCCGCTCCGCCGTGCCCGCCCCCGGCCCCCGGCGTCACCCTCCGCCACCCTTCGTTCGCGCCCGGCAAGCCCCGGGCGCCCGTACGCCCCGCCTTGCTCACGGGCGGATAACAAGGTGGACAGAAGGGGTTTTCAGGCAGGTCTACGCGCGTTAATCTGCGGCGAAGCCAGCGCCGTACCCGAACCGTCCCCGGCGCTTGTACGACAGGAGCACCAGACATGCGCCGGATTTCCCGGATCACGGTCGCAGGCGCAGCGACCGCCTCCCTGGCCCTCGCCCTCTCCGCCTGCGGTGGCACCTCCACCGACTCCGGTTCCTCGGAGTCCAAGAGCGACAAGGGTCTCGCCATCGCGTACGACGTCGGCGGCAAGGGCGACCAGTCCTTCAACGACGCCGCCTACGCGGGTCTGGAGCAGGCCAAGAAGGAGTTCGGCTACGAGACCGCCGACGTCGAGCCCACCGACGGCGAGACCGACGCCGACAAGGAGCAGCGCCTGGTCTCGCTGGCCAAGCAGGGCTACAACCCGGTCGTCGGCGTCGGTTACGCGTACGCCGCCGCGCTGAAGAGCGCCGCCGAGAAGTACCCCGACACCACCTTCGGCATCGTCGACGACGCCACCATCGAGGCGAAGAACGTCGCGGACCTGGTCTTCAACGAGGAGCAGGCCTCCTACCTCGCCGGTGTCGCCGCCGCCAAGACCACCAAGAGCAAGACGGTCGGCTTCGTGGGCGGTGTGGACATCCCGCTGATCCACAAGTTCCAGGCCGGCTTCGAGCAGGGCGTCAAGGACACCGACCCGAAGGTCAAGGTCGTCTCGCAGTACCTGACGCAGACCGCCGAGGAGGGCGGCTTCTCCAGCCCCGACAAGGGCAAGACCGCCGCCGAGGGCCAGATCGAGAAGAAGGCCGACGTCGTCTACGCGGCGGCCGGTCTCTCCGGTCAGGGTGTCATCGAGGCCGCCGCCGCCAACAAGGTGTGGGCGATCGGCGTCGACTCCGACCAGTACCAGCAGGAAGCCCTCGCGAAGTACAAGGAGTCCATCCTGACCTCCGCGACCAAGGACGTCGCCAAGGCGGTCTACAACCTCTCCAAGTCGGTCGAGGACGGCAAGCCGGAGACCGGTATCGTTCGGGGCGATCTGAAGTCCGGTGAGGTCGGTCTGGCGGACTCCAACCCGAAGTTCGCGGACGACGCCGAGCTCCAGGCAGCCCTCAAGACGGCCAAGGAGAAGATCGTCAGCGGCGAGATCAAGGTCAAGAGCAGCTGAGCCGAGCAACACCTCGAACAGCGTGTAACCGCGGTGGTCGCACCGCTCGACGGGGTACGAGGAGGACGCCTCCGGGCCTCCTCCTCGTACCCCGTCGTGGCGATGTGCCGCCGCCGCTTTTAGATGCCGTAGGGGCGCTACGCGCGTAGACGGCCCCCTTCCCCAGGAGAGTGCGCCATCAACGCGTCCAGCAGCCCTCCGGCCGGAGCGGCGGTCAACGAATCGGTGACCGCCGTCGAGCTCGCCGGGATCACCAAGCGATTCCCCGGTGTCGTGGCCAACCACGACATCCACCTGACCGTCCGCAAGGGCACCGTCCACGCCCTCGTCGGGGAGAACGGCGCCGGCAAGTCGACCCTGATGAAGATCCTCTACGGCATGCAGAAGCCGGACGAGGGCACCATCGCGATCGACGGCGAGCAGGTCGCCTTCTCCTCGCCGGCCGACGCCATCGCCCGCGGCATCGGCATGGTCCACCAGCACTTCATGCTCGCCGACAACCTCACGGTCCTGGAGAACGTGGTCCTCGGCAGCGAGAAGCTGTACGGCATCGGCGCCAAGGCCCGCCGCACGATCAAGGAGATCTCCGAGCGCTACGGCCTCGGCGTGGAGCCCGACCGCCTGGTCGAGGAGCTGGGCGTCGCCGCCCGCCAGCGCGTGGAGATCCTCAAGGTCCTCTACCGCGGCGCCCGCACGCTGATCCTGGACGAGCCGACCGCCGTGCTCGTGCCCCAGGAGGTCGACGCCCTCTTCGACAACCTGCGCGAGCTGAAGGCGGAGGGCCTCTCCGTCATCTTCATCTCCCACAAGCTGGGCGAGGTCCTCTCGGTCGCCGACGACATCACCGTCATCCGGCGCGGCACCACGGTCGGCACGGCCGTGCCCGCCGAGACCACCCCGCGCCAGCTCGCCGAGCTGATGGTCGGCAGCGAGCTGCCCACGCCGGAGACGGCCGAGTCCACGGTCACCGACCGCGCGGTCCTCACCGTCGACACGCTGCGCCTCGCGGCCCCCGGCGGCAAGGCCCTGCTCGACGACATCTCCTTCACCATCCACGCCGGTGAGGTGCTGGGCATCGCCGGCGTCGAGGGCAACGGCCAGACCGAGCTGGTCGACGCCCTCATCGGCCTGCGGCACGCCGACTCCGGCGCCATCCGCTTCCTCGACGAGGACATCACCGCGCTGCCCACCCGCAAGCGCCGCGAGCAGGGCGTCGGCTACATCCCCGAGGACCGTCACCGCCACGGCCTGCTCCTGGAGTCCCCGCTCTGGGAGAACCGCATCCTCGGCCACGTCACCGAGAAGCCCAACAGCAAGGGCGTCTGGCTGGACCCGAAGGGGTCCCAGGAGGACACCCGGCGCATCGTCGAGACGTACGACGTCCGCACCCCGGGCATCGACGTCACGGCCGCCTCGCTCTCCGGCGGCAACCAGCAGAAGCTGATCGTCGGCCGCGAGATGAGCCACAAGCCGCGCTTCCTCATCGCCGCCCACCCCACCCGCGGTGTGGACGTCGGCGCGCAGGCCGCCATCTGGGACCACATCCGCGAGGCGCGCCGCGAGGGCCTCGCCGTCCTGCTGATCTCCGCCGACCTGGACGAGCTGATCGGCCTCTCCGACACCCTCCGGGTGATCTACGACGGCCGCCTGGTCGCGGACGCCGACCCGGCCACCATCACCCCCGAGGAGCTGGGCTCGGCCATGACGGGCGCCGCGACCGGCCACCTGGAACACGAAGAGACCCCCGAGATCCGCAAGTCTCCCGAGGCTCCGGAAGACGAGGCCCGCTGATGAAGAAGTTCGACAAGGAGCGCGTGCTCCTCGCGGTGGCCGGACCGGTCATCGCGCTCGCCGTGGCCTTCGTGCTGAGCGCGATCGTGCTGATCGCCTCGGGCAAGAACCCGGTCGAGCCGTTCGCCCTGATGTTCGAGCAGGCCGGTTTCTCCGACATCCAGGTCCTGATCATCAACCAGGCGTCGATGTACTACATCGCGGCCCTGGCGGTCGCCATCGGCTTCCGGATGAACCTGTTCAACATCGGCGTCGACGGCCAGTACCAGCTCGCCGCCATGATGGCCGCGATCGTCGGCGCCCACGCGAACCTGCCGGCCGCCCTCCAGATCCCGCTGCTCCTGCTGACCGCCGTCCTCACCGGCGCCTTCTGGTCCGGCATCGCCGGTGTCCTCAAGGTGACCCGGGGCGTCAGCGAGGTCGTTGCGACGATCATGCTCAACGCCATCGCGACCTCCGTCATCGGCTACCTCTGGCTGCCGGACGTCTTCGGCGTCAAGATCGGCAACAACAACACCACCGGCGAGATGCACGAGTCCGGCTGGATCCCCGGCATCGACATGGGCGCGGCCGGCGAGGTCTACGGTCTGGTGATCCTGGCCGTGCTGCTCGGCATCGGCTACTGGGTCGTCCTCAACCGCACCCGCTTCGGCTTCGACCTGCGCGCCTCCGGCGCCTCGGAGTCCGCCGCCGCGGCCAGTGGTGTCGACCCCAAGCGCATGGTGCTGACCGCGATGCTCATCTCCGGCGGCCTCGCCGGTCTCGCGGGCCTGCCGATCCTGCTCGGCGGCACCCACACCTACAGCCTCAACTTCCCCACCGGCATCGGCTTCCTCGGCATCGGCATCGCCCTGCTCGGCCGGAACAGCCCCGTCGGCATCGCCTTCGCCGCCCTGCTGTGGGCCTGGCTCGACAAGGCCAGCCCCGAGCTGGACTTCCACGGCTACGACAAGGAGATCGCGGTCATCATGCAGGGCCTGATCGTCCTGTCCGTCGTCGTCTCCTACGAGGCCGTCCGCGAGTGGGGCCTGCGCCGCCAGCAGCGCCGCGTCGGCGCGGAGCTGGCCGCCGGTCACGTCCTCGGCGCCACCGACAACAAGAAGGAGGTGGCCGGCCGATGACCACCGCGACCGACCTCAACCAGCCCACGCTGCAGCCCGCGGCGCCGACCGGCCGCCGCCTGTCCCTGTCCGTCCTGATGCTGGTCATCGCCGGAGCCCTGGCCCTGACCTCCCTGGTGCGCCTGATCACCGGCGCCGACGGCATCACCAACGTCAGCCAGATGTCCACCGCGCTCCAGCTCGCCGTGCCGATCGGCCTCGCCGGTCTGGGCGGTCTGTGGGCCGAGCGCGCGGGCGTCGTCAACATCGGCCTCGAGGGCATGATGATCCTCGGCACCTGGTTCGGTGCCTGGGCCGGCTTCCAGTGGGGCCCGTGGACGGGCGTCCTGGTGGGCATCGTCGGCGGCGCGATCGGCGGCCTGCTGCACGCCATCGTGACGATCACCTTCAACGTCAACCACATCGTCTCCGGCGTGGCCATCAACATCCTGGCGCTCGGCGCGACCCGCTACCTCGCCCCGCTCGCCTTCGAGGGCCACCAGGGCGGCTCCGCCAAGCAGTCCCCGCCGGTGGACTCCCTCGGGCACTTCACCGTGCCGGGCCTCTCCGACGGGCTGGTCGACCTCAACGACAAGGGCTGGTTCCTGATCTCGGACCTCGCCGGCCTGCTCGGCGGCCTGGTCACCAACGTCTCCTGGCTGACCCTGATCGCCGTCGCGCTCATCCCCGCCACCTGGTACATCCTGTGGCGCACGCCGTTCGGCCTGCGGCTGCGCTCCTGCGGCGAGAACCCCGTCGCCGCCGAGTCGCTCGGCGTCAACGTCTACAAGTACAAGTATCTGGCCGTGATCATCTCCGGCGGCCTGGCCGGACTCGGCGGCGTCTTCCTCTCCATCGTGGCCAACCCCTTCTACCTGGAGGGCCAGACCAGCGGCCGCGGCTACATCGGCCTCGCGGCGATGATCTTCGGCAACTGGATGCCCGGCGGTCTCGCCATCGGCGCCGGCCTCTTCGGCTACACCGACAGCCTCAACCTGCGCGGCGGCTCCGCCAACGTGCACGCCCTG
This sequence comes from Streptomyces sp. NPDC047853, assembly GCF_043204535.1. Lineage (NCBI taxonomy): Bacteria > Bacillati > Actinomycetota > Actinomycetes > Kitasatosporales > Streptomycetaceae > Streptomyces > Streptomyces sp. NPDC047853. The sequence goes on from NZ_JBIDCI010000001.1 coordinate 359,772, forward strand.
CTGCTGCTCGGCGCGCTGCTGCTGGTCGCCGGTGCGATCTGGCTGGTGATCCGCAAGAAGTACGTCAAGGCCGCGATCACCCTGGTCGTCGGCGCGCTGGTCTTCGCCTGGTACGCGGGCACCGACGACGTCCCCAACCAGGTCGTCTCCGCCACGCCGTACGTCGTCACCCTCGTCGTCCTCGCGCTCTCCGCCCAGCGGCTGCGGATGCCCAGGGCGAACGGCATGCCGTACCGGAAGGGGCAGGGCAAGTGACCGACGTCGACTGGGGCGCGCTGCGCACGGCGGCCCGGGAGGCGATGGCCCAGGCCTACGCCCCCTACTCCGGGTACGCCGTCGGCGCAGCCGCCCTGGTCGACGACGGCCGCACGGTCTCCGGCTGCAACGTGGAGAACGCCAGCTACGGCATCGGCCTGTGCGCCGAGTGCGGACTGGTCTCCCAGCTCCAGCTGACCGGCGGCGGCCGGCTGACGCACTTCGCCTGCGTCGACGGCCACGGCGAGATCCTCGTACCGTGCGGTCGCTGCCGACAGCTGCTGTACGAGTTCGGCGGGCCGGACATGCTGCTGGAGACCCCGGCGGGCGTGCTCCCCCTCTCGGAGATGCTCCCGCAGGCCTTCGGCCCCGACCACCTCGGCAAGTAACCCCCCCGCAATCCCGCAATCCCGTAAGGAACGCCAGCCATGGCCATGGACGTCATCTCCGTCATCCGCACCAAGCGGGACCGCGGCGAACTCAGTCACGAGCAGATCGACTGGGTCATCGACGCGTACACGCGCGGCGAGGTGGCCGACGAGCAGATGTCGTCGCTCGCGATGGCCATCCTGCTCAACGGCATGAACCGCGGCGAGATCGCCCGCTGGACCGCCGCGATGATCGCCTCCGGCGAGCGCATGGACTTCTCGTCCCTGTCCCGCCCGACCGCCGACAAGCACTCCACCGGCGGCGTCGGCGACAAGATCACCCTGCCGCTCGCCCCGCTGGTCGCCGCCTGCGGCGCGGCCGTCCCGCAGCTCTCCGGCCGGGGCCTCGGCCACACCGGCGGCACCCTGGACAAGCTGGAGTCGATCCCGGGCTGGCGCGCCCTGCTCTCCAACGAGGAGATGCTGGACGTCCTGGACACCACCGGTGCGGTGATCTGCGCGGCGGGCGACGGCCTCGCGCCCGCCGACAAGAAGCTGTACGCCCTCCGGGACGTCACCGGCACGGTCGAGGCGATCCCGCTCATCGCCTCCTCCATCATGTCCAAGAAGATCGCCGAGGGCACCGGCTCGCTGGTCCTGGACGTGAAAGTGGGCAGCGGCGCCTTCATGAAGACCATCGAGGACGCCCGCGAGCTGGCCTCCACGATGGTCGGCCTCGGCACCGACCACGGCGTGAAGACCGTCGCCCTGCTCACCGACATGGCCACCCCCCTCGGTCTCACCGCGGGCAACGCCCTGGAGGTCCGCGAGTCGGTCGAGGTGCTGGCCGGCGGCGGCCCCTCCGACGTGGTCGAGCTGACCCTCGCCCTGGCCCGCGAGATGCTCGACGCCGCCGGCCTGAAGGACGCCGACCCGGCGAAGGCCCTCGCCGACGGCTCCGCGATGGACGTCTGGCGCCGCATGATCAGCGCCCAGGGCGGCGACCCGGACGCGGCCCTGCCGACCGCGAAGGAGCAGCACGTCGTGAAGGCGGGCGCCTCCGGCGTCCTGACCCGCCTCGACGCCTACGACATCGGCGTCGCCGCCTGGCGCCTGGGCGCCGGCCGCGCCCGCAAAGAGGACCCGGTGCAGGCCGGTGCGGGCGTCGAGCTGCACGCGAAGCCCGGCGACACGGTCACCGAGGGCCAGCCCCTGCTGACCCTGCACACCGACACCCCGGACCGCTTCGCGTACGCCCTCGCCGCGGTCGAGGGCTCCTACGACGTGGCCCCCGCGGGCACGGCCTTCACCGCCTCGCCGGTGGTGCGGGAACGTATCGCCTGACCTGCGCCTTCCTCATTCGGGTGAACGGGACCGGTGGACCTCCACCGGTCCCGTTCGGCATGCTGGGATCGGTGACGCACAGACAGGAGAACCGCCATGAGCGCACTCACGGTGAGCCAGGAGCCCGACCAGAGCTGGGACGACCTCGTCCGGTTCTGGGAGGAGATGGAATGGCCCGAGGGCAGCAAGGTGGAGATCATCGAGGGGATCATCACCGTGTCACCTGCTCCGGGACTGCCTCACAACGACATCACCGATCGCATCCAGCGCCGTCTGTATGCGGTGATCCCCGACCGATGGGGCATCTATCAGACACTCGCGCTCTCGGTGCCGTCCCGCCTGGGAATGCTGATCCCCGACCTGGTCGTGACCCAGCTTCCCGACCACACCGAGTCCGACACCCACATCCCCGCCGCCCTGGCCCAGCTCGTCGTCGAGGTCACCTCCAAGTCCAACGCCCGCCACGACCGCGTGAGCAAGCCCGCCGCCTACGCCACCGCCGGCATCCCGCTCTACCTCCTCGTCGACCGCTGGGCCCCCGGTGGACCCACCGCGACGCTCTACGGCGAACCGAAGGGTGACGTCTACCGGGTGCTGGGCGCCGCCAAGTTCGGCGACCCTCTCCGGCTCCCCGCTCCCTTCGACCTGACCCTCGACACCGGCGAGTTCCCCGAGACCTGACTCACCCCAGCACCGCCGCCACCCCCACCAGCACCGGCACGGACACCACCGTCGACACCAGGACCGCGTCCCGCGCCAGCCGCTCACCCACCCGGTAGGTGGACGCGTACGTGTAGAGGTTCTGGGCGGCCGGCAGCGCCGACGTCACCACCACGTCCAGCAGATGCGCGCCCCGCAGCCCGAACACCCCGGACGCCAGCGCCCAGGCCACCGCGGGCTGACCGACCGTCTTGAGCGCCACCGCCAGCAGCACCGGCCGCCGTTCCACGCCCCGCAACGGCATCGTGGACCCGCACAGCCCGATGCCGAAGGCCAGCAGGACCGCCGGGACGGACATGTTGCCGATCAGGGTCAGCGGGTCCATCACCGCCTCCGGCACCCGCAGTCCGCTCGCGGCGACCGCGACCCCGGCGAGCGAGCCCAGCGCTATCGGATTGCGCACCGGCGTCAGCAGCCGGCGCCACAGCGGGCCCTCACCGCCTCCTCCCGCCAGGTCCAGGATCGTCACCGCCACCGGCGTCACCAGCACCAGCTGGAACAGCAGCACCGGCGCCACCAGCGAGGCGTCCCCCAGCACGTACACGGCGATCGGGATGCCGAGGTTGCCGGCGTTCACATAACCGGAGCACAGCGCCCCGATCGTGGTCCGGCCCACGCCCCAGCCCCGGGCGGCCCCCACCGCGACGAAGACCGCGGCCACCGCCACCGTCGACAACGCCGTGACCAGCAGCCGGCTGGAGAAGACCACCGACAGGTCGGCCGTCGCGAGGGTGGTGAACAGCAGGGCCGGTGAGGCCACGTGGAACGCGAGCTTCGTCAGGACCTCGCGCCCCTGCGGACCGAGGTGGCCGCGCAGACCGAGCACGTACCCGACGGCGATGACCACCGCGATGACCGCGAACCCGGTCAGCACCCCCTGCACGGCCACGCCTCCTCGACGGTCACGACGACGTCCTGCGGCACGGCGGCGGGAGGGGATGCGTGGGGCATACAGCAAACCCTCGGGGGGAGGATGTGCGCACGTCAATGTGATCTCTGATGGCGGGCACCGATGAGTTCCCGGACCGTGCCGGGTCTACCGCACGTGGACGCCGTGACACCCGCCGTACTCGTGCTGCCGGGGCCCGTCTCCCGAAGGGAGACGCCCAGGCTCTGCGACGAGGTGCGCGCGCAGCTGGAAGCCACCCGGGCCGGGGTGGTCGTGTGCGACGTCGGCGGGCTCGGACCGCCGGGGCTCGCCGTCGTCGACCTGCTGGCCCGCCTGGAGCTCACCGCCCGGCGGGCCGGGGGCCGGATACGGCTGCGCGATCCCGACCCCGCCCTACACGCCCTTCTCGACCTCGTCGGACTCCGCTTCGAGACGGAGCGGCAGGTCGAAGAGCGGGAACCACCGCTTGGTGTCGAGGAAGCAGTGGAACCCGGTGATGCGCCCGTCTGAGATCTCCAGCACCTGGACCGCCCACGGCGCGTAGCCACCCGCCTCCGGGTCCGGCTTGTACTGCGCGAAGCCGGGCAGCCCGTTGGCGTTGACCGGCAGCAGCCGGGAGTGCGCGCACGCGGCGCCGAGGGTCGTCATGAAGCCGGTGATGTCCGCCGGACCGGCCAGCCACAGGTCGAACGGCGGCATCGTCATCACCGCGTCCTCGTGCAGCAGCGCCGTCAGCGCCGTCATGTCGTAGCCCTCGAAGGCCGCGACATAGCGGTCCAGGAGCTTCTGCTGCTCCTCGTCCAGCGGGTCGGACACCGCGGCGGCGTCGGCCCGCTCCTCCCGCTCGGCGAGGGTCGCGCGGGCGCGCTGCAGGGCGCTGTTGACGGACGCCACCGAGGTGCCCAGCAGCTCGGCGACCTCGGCGGCCTTCCACGCCAGCACCTCACGCAGGATCAGCACCGCCCGCTGCTTGGGCGGCAGCTGCTGGAGCGCGGCCATGAAGGCCAGCCGCACCGACTCCTTCGCGACGGCGGCCTCGGCCGGGTCGGCGGTCGAGGGCAGCACGCGGGCGTCCGGCATCGGCTCCAGCCAGGTGTGGTCCGGGCGGGGCGACAGAGCGGCCTGCGCGAGGGGGGTGGAGTCCGTGAGGTCCATCGGACGGGCCCGTTTGTTGCCCGCGGTCAGCATGTCCAGGCAGACGTTGTGCGCGATCCGGTAGAGCCAGGAACGGAGGCTGGAGCGGCCCTCGAACTTGTCGTAGCTCCGCCAGGCGCGGACCAGGGTGTCCTGGACCGCGTCCTCCGCCTCGAAGGAGGAGCCGAGCATCCGGTAGCAGTACCCCGTCAGCTCGGTCCGGTGCTTCTCCAGCGCGGCATCCAGCTCCGTCGTCATGGTGCCGTTGCTCATGGTCCACCCACCCCTGGGCCGTCACGTCGTGCGCGTCTTCGCGCCTCGCACTTCGGAAGCTACCGCAGGGGACTGACAATGGCCTGTGCAGTCAAGGAAAGCGCAGGTCAGCGAGTCGGTTCTGATCGGTCCCGAGCCCGATCAGGCGGGCACCGGCGCGGCCTCGGCCGTGCGCCGGGCGGCCAGCGAACCGGCGACCGTGAGCGCCACCACGCCCGCCACCGCCAGCAGGCCGACCCCGACCGTCCCGGCCCAGCCGCCGGAGTGGAAGGCGAGCGCGCCCACCGTGCTGCCCGCGCTGGAGCCGATGTAGTAGGCGGACTGGTACAGCGCCGAGGCCTGGGCGCGGCCGTGGGTGGCCGTCCTGCTCACCGCCGAGGACGCCACCGCGTGCCCGGCGAAGAAGCCCGCCGTGATCAGCACCAGCCCGAGGAGCACCAGGGGCAGGGACGGAGCGAGGGACAGCAGCAGACCCGCCGCCGTCGTGCCCCCGCCCAGGTAGAGCGCCCCGCGGCGGCCGAGGCGGCCCACCAGGCGGCCCGCCGTCGACGCCGAGACCGTGCCGACCAGGTAGACCAGGAAGATCGAGCCGATGACGCCCTGCGGGAGCGAGAAGGGCGCCTCCGTCAGGCGGTAGCCGATCACCGTGTAGACGCCGCCGAACACCGTCATGAACAGCGCGCCGATCGCGTACAGGCGGCGCAGCAGCGGGTCGGCGAGGTGGCCGCGGACCGTGCGGACCAGGACCCGCGGGCGCAGCGAGCCCGGCGTGAAGTGCTTCGGCGCCGGCAGCAGCATCCGGAAGGCCACCGCGCAGGCCACCGCCACGGCGCCGATCACGCCGACGGCGACCCGCCAGCCCCACTCCTGGGCGACCCAGCCGGTGATGACCCGGCCGCTCATCCCGCCCACGCTGTTGCCCGCGACGAACAGGCCGATCGCGGTGACCAGCGCCCTCGGCGTGACCTCCTCCGCGAGGTACGCCGTCGCCGAGGCCGGCAGCCCGGCCAGCGCCGCGCCCTGCACCGCGCGCAGCGCGACCAGCGCGGTCAGCGACGGGGCGAAGGGGACCAGCAGCCCGACGGTCACCGCGACCGCCAGCGACGCCGTCATGACCGTACGCCGGCCGAAACGTTCCGACAGGGCGCTCATCGGCAGGACGAACAGGGCGAGGCCACCCGTCGCGGCGGCCACCGTCCAGCTCGCGTCGCTCGCCGTGACGCCCATGTCGCCGGAGATCAGCGGCAGCAGGGCCTGGGTGGAGTACAGGAGCGCGAAGGTCGCGACGCCCGCGAGGAAGAGGGCGAGACTCATCCGGCGGTAACCGGGACCGCCCGGGGTCATGCGCGAGTCGGAGGTGGCGGTCGCGTCGGAGACGCTGGCAGCGGGGACGGATGCAGCGGCGCCCACGACGGTGGACGCCCCGGTATCGGCGGGAGTCATGCCCCGAAGGTACGAAGCCCCTTACTCATCCGTCCAATGCATGGAATGGCCATAATCGTTCCCATGGTGCATCAGCAAAGCTCACAGGCTCGTCTGTCACCGTCCGGTGACACGGAAGACATCGTCGCGCTGCTCGCGCCCCGCCTCGCGCACTTCGCCGGCGTGGCCCGCACCGAGCACGTCACCCGGGCCGCCCAGGAGATGAACGTCCCCCAGTCGACCCTCTCCCGCGCCCTGGTCCGCCTCGAAGCCGACCTGGGCGTCGACCTGTTCGTGCGCCGTGGCCGCACCCTCGCCCTGACCGTCGCCGGGCGCACCTTCCTCGGCTCCGTGGAACGCGCCCTCGCGGAGGTGGAGCGCGCCGCCGAGGAGGTCCGCGCGGACGCCGACGCGGCCACCGGCAAGGTCGCCTTCGGCTTCCTGCACACCATGGGCGCCGAGACCGTCCCCGGCCTGCTGCACGCCTTCCGGGCCGACCACCCCCGCGTCCGCTTCAGCCTCGTCCAGAACTACGGCGAGGCCATGCTGGAGCGGCTGCGCGCCGGCGAACTCGACCTCTGCCTGACCTCCCCCGTCCCGGACGCCCCCGACCTGGTCGCCCGGCGCCTCGACGAGCAGAAGCTGCGCCTGGTCGTCCCGGCCGACCACCCCCTGGCCGGCCGCCGGCGCATCCGCCTCGCCGAGGCCGCCGACGAGACCTTCGTGACCCTGGAGCCCGGCTACGGCCTGCGCCGCATCACTGACGACCTGTGCAAGGAGGCCGGCTTCCGGCCCCGGGTGGCCTTCGAGGGGGAGGAGGCGGAGACGCTGCGCGGCCTGGTCGCGGCCGGCCTCGGCGTCGCCCTGCTGCCGCCGCCCGCCGTCCCCCGCCCCGGCGTGGTCGAACTGACGGTCACGGCACCGCGCGCGGCCCGCGAGATCGGTGTGGCCTGGCTGGCGGGGCGCACGGACACGCCCCCGGTGGCGGCCTTCAAGAAGTTCCTGCTGTCGCGACGCGGCCACCTGCTGCCGTCCTGACCCGCGCCCACCGCCGCAGCGACCCCGACCCCCGAACCCCCGCCCCGCCCCGCGCACCCGCGCCTACCGCCGCAGCGACCGCCCGAACCCCACCGCCAGCGGCATCCGCAGCCCCAGCGGCGGGGGAGCGGCCAGGGCGTCCTCCAGCGGCCGGGCGAAGGGCTGCCCGAAGAGCGCGCCCAACACGAAGTCCTCGGCCAGCGCGGCCACTTCGTCCCGGTACTGGCGCAGCCCGTGACCGTCGGAGTGCACCTCGAAGCGGCACACCGCGCGGTTGGCCTTCTTCGCGCGCGCGGCCAGCCGGAACGACAACTCGGGGTCGCTGCGCTCGTCGTTGGTGCCGTGCACGATCAGCACCTGGCGCCCGGCGAGCTGCTTCACCGGTTCGGGGGGCGCGGCCACGTCCTCGTCCGGCAGCCAAGGGGCGATCGCGAGCGCCGCGTCGACGGCCTCGTGCCCGGCCGCGCGCAGGGCCGCCCGCCCGCCCATGCCGACGCCGAGCAGGCAGACCGGGACGTCGCCGTAGCGCCGTACGGCCTCGCCGGCGGCCCAGTCGGCGTCGCGGGCCAGGTGGGCCTCGGCGCCGTTCCAGCCGCGGCAGCGGTAGTGCACGACATGCGTGGCCAGGCCCTCGTCCCGGCCCGCGCGGGCGAGCCGGCGCCCCAACGCCCGTACGGACGCGGTCGCCAGCAGCGGGGACGGCCTGCGGCTGGACACCTCGTCGCCCGCGGGGAGCAGCAGCACCACCCCGCTGACCGCCGTCCCCTCCGGACCGAGCGTTCGCCCCAGCCGGGCCTGACGGACCGGCGTCGCTTGCTGTGCCATGACAGAACATTCTCAGAAGACCGGGTGTACGCCACCCGTCTTCGCAGTCACCGTTACATATCGACGGATCCGTACACCCCGGCCGCGTCTCCCGTGCGCGTGTACTCGTCCGACCGCCCTTCTACGCGCGTAGGAGTTAGAGTGCGGAAATGACGAGCCAGAGCACCGCGAAGACTCCGACGCCGGACCAGATCCGCCGGGCGCCGAAGGTTCTGCTGCACGACCACCTCGACGGCGGGCTGCGCCCCGGCACGGTCGTCGAACTCGCCCGGGCGACCGGCTACTCGGGCCTCCCCGAGACCGACGCCGACCGGCTCGGCGCCTGGTTCCGGCAGGCCGCCGACTCCGGCTCGCTGGAGCGGTACCTGGAGACCTTCTCCCACACCGTCGGCGTCATGCAGACCCGCGACGCCCTCGTCCGGGTCGCCGCCGAGTGCGCCGAGGACCTCGCCGAGGACGGCGTCGTCTACGCCGAGGTGCGCTACGCCCCCGAGCAGCACCTGGAGGGCGGGCTCAGCCTCGAAGAGGTCGTCGAGGCGGTCAACGAGGGCTTCCGCGAGGGCGAGCGCCGCGCCCGGGACAACGGCCACCGCATCCGGGTCGGCGCCCTGCTCACCGCCATGCGGCACGCCGCCCGCGCCCTGGAGATCGCCGAGCTGGCCAACCGCTACCGCGACCTCGGAGTCGTCGGTTTCGACATCGCGGGCGCCGAGGCGGGATACCCGCCCACCCGGCACCTGGACGCCTTCGAGTACCTGAAGCGGGAGAACAACCACTTCACCATCCACGCCGGCGAGGCCTTCGGGCTGCCGTCCATCTGGCAGGCCCTCCAGTGGTGCGGCGCCGACCGGCTCGGGCACGGCGTGCGCATCATCGACGACATCCAGGTGCACGAGGACGGCACGGTGAAGCTCGGGCGGCTCGCCTCGTACGTCCGGGACAAGCGCATCCCCCTGGAGCTGTGCCCCAGCTCCAACCTCCAGACCGGCGCCGCCGACTCCTACGCCGAGCACCCGATCGGGCTGCTGCGCCGACTGCACTTCCGGGCCACCGTCAACACCGACAACCGGCTGATGTCCCACACCGGAATGAGCCGGGAATTCGAGCACCTTGTCGACGCGTTCGGTTACACGCTCGACGACATCCAGTGGTTCTCCGTCAATGCGATGAAATCAGCGTTCATTCCTTTCGATGAACGACTGGCCATGATCAATGACGTCATCAAGCCCGGATACGCGGAGCTGAAGTCCGAATGGCTGTTCCAGCAGACGGCCTCCACCAGCGGTTATTCGGAGGGAGAGGGCTGAGCGGCAGCCGACGGTAAACGGAAACGCGGACGGGCTTTCACCATCCGTCCGCATTTCGATGTTTGCCGCGAGGGGTGTCGCGTGTTTACGGTCGAGGACCGCTCACATCCCCGTCATCCCATTTCGAGGACGCATTTCATGAAGCAGTCTGCTGCCAAGACCCTCGGTGTCGCCGCCCTCGGTGCCGCCTTCGCCGCCGCCGGTGCCGGTGCGGCCACCGCGGCCCCCGCACTGCCGGACACCGCGAAGACGGTGGACTCCGTCGCCGCGACGCTGCCCGCGGAGACCCTCTCCCAGGTGGTGCCCGGCGCGGGCAACGCGCTGGAGCAGGGCCGCCACGTCTCCGGCACGGGTCTGACCGCCGCTCAGCCGGTCGTCGAGCAGGTCCTCAACGAGCAGCTCTCCAACGGCCCGACCAAGCCGGTGGCCGGCCTGCTCGGCGGTCTGCCGACGAAGGGCCTGCCCACCTCGGGCCTGCCGGTCAACGGCCTCCCGCTCGGCGGCTGAGTCCCGCCGCCCCCGCACCTCCCCATGCGCCGACGGGGCGCACCCGAAGGCTTCGGGTGCGCCCCATCGGCGTACCGGAGGGGAGGTGCGTCGACCGGGCCGGCCGTGCCGTCCCGCGAGCCGCGCGGGACGTCACCAGGCGGTACGGGCGGCCTTCTCCTCGGACGGCAGCAGGAGCCACAGGGCGAGGTAGAGCAGGAACTGCGGGCCGGGCAGCAGGCAGGAGACCAGGAAGATCACCCGCATCGTGGTCGTGGAGGTGCCGAAGCGCCTGGCCAGCGCGGCGCACACTCCGCCGATCATGCGGCCATGGGTGGGGCGGGCGAGGCGGGACATCGCGGCTCCTTCGTGAGCGGGGGCGGGTCTGCCGGTCGGCTTCCCCTTCATCTGCCCTCCACGCTACGGAGACGAACGGAACAAAGCGTCGCTCTACGGGGCGATACCGACCCTGGGAATCGTCGGGGTCCGACCCTGAGCGGGCTCGTCCCTGGGGACGTCACCCCATCGCCGCTCCTCGGACCTGCGACGGAGCCGGGCACGGCCCACGGGGACCAGGGCGAGGTGGGCGAGGGCCACGCCCGCCGTGTTCAGCAGCAGCGAATCCACGTCGACGAGCTGTCCGGGCACCCCCGTCTGCAACAGCTCGATCCCCAGCGACAGCAGGGCGGCCGCGGCCAGGGTGCGCAGCAGGGAGGCCAGCGGCGAGACGGTCAGCCGGCCGCCCGCCATGGGCAGCAGGACGCCCAGCGGCGCCAGCAGGGCGAGCGAACCGCCGAGCGCCCGGACCGCCGTGGGCCAGCCGAGCGCCAGGTCGGCACGGATCGAGGCGAACGGCTGGAGATTGGGCGGCAGGACCCACGGGACGTCGAGCGGCCGCAGGGTGTACCAGGCGACGAACGCGAGATGTGCGACGAGGAGGACACTTCCTGTCACACGGATGCGGAGCGCGGCGCTGCCGCCGGGAAACCCAAGACGCTGCACGTCCCCCAAGACGCCCGTGCCGCCACGCGCGGTTCCGGTGACTCCCGCGCAAGGGTGAGGCCTGCGCCACACGGCCCCGCCGGGCCGGCGCACCCCCGGAGGCGGAGAGGCGCCGTCAGCCGTCGGTGACCTCGGTGGAGGGCGGCTCGTTGCTGCCCGGCCGGGCGCGGACCTCGTCCGTGCAGGTGTAGCGCCGGGCGGACTCCTCGGCGGGCCCGGCCAGGATGACGGAGCCGTCGCCCTCCGTGGCGGCCGAGTCGGAGAAGGTGCAGACGACCTGGGCGAGGGCGTACGAGGTGAGGTCGCCGGGGGCGGTGCTCAGCCGCAGGGTGTCCTCGGGGTCGCCGGGGCGCGGGCCGGTGACGCCGGTCCCGCGGCGTACGTCCGTGCTGTACCCCGCCTCCTCCTCCGCGGCCGACGGCTCCGCCGTGAGCTGGTCGAGCAGCCCCTGCGCCACCAGCACCCGCCGTCCGGCGTCCGCCGCGCCGTCCGGCACCGGGACCGTCCGGTCCACGGCCACCAGCGACGAGCCGCACAGCAGGAACACCTGCACCGGAAGCCCGGGCGCCGTCCCCGTCGTCCCGCCCGGCTCGGCGAGCGAGCACCGCACCCTCGACGGCGCCGGGCCGTAGTCCGTGGGCACCTCCGTGGCGCGGATGCCGCAGCCGGTGATCAGCGCGGCCAGCACGGCCAGCCCGGGCAGTGCCGACAGGCGGCGTACGGTCATCAGACCTGTCCCTTCGCGTCCTTGCCCCTGCCCCCGTCACCCGCGGCGTCCTCGGCCTCCTCGTCCGCCGGCGGGTCCTGCGGCAGCCGCAGCGTGAACACCGCGCCGCCCTCGGGGGAGTTCTCCGCGGTGATCTCACCGCCGTGGATGTGCGCGTTCTCCAGGGCGATGGACAGGCCGAGCCCGCTGCCCTCGGAGCGCGGCCGGGAGGCGCTCGCCTTGTAGAAGCGGTCGAAGACGTGCGGCAGGACGTCCTCGGGGATGCCGGGCCCGTGGTCCCGTACCCGGATGACGACCTCGTCGTCCGCCCGCGCCACCGACACCCTGACCGGCGATCCGCCGTGCTTGAGGGCGTTGCCGATCAGGTTGGCCAGGATGACGTCCAGGCGGCGCGGGTCGAGCCGGGCGTGGATGCCGCGCTCGGCGTCCAGGTCCACGGCGTCCAGCCAGGCGCGGGCGTCGATGCAGGCGGTGATCTGGTCGGCGACGTCGACGTCGTCGAGGACCAGCCGGGCGGTGCCCGCGTCGAAGCGGGTGACCTCCATCAGGTTCTCCACCAGGTCGTTCAGCCGCCGCGTCTCGCTGACCACCAGCCGTACGGCGGGCTCGATCATCGGGTCGAAGCCGCCGCCCTCGAACTCCAGCTCCTCCTCCAGCACCTCCGTGACGGCGGTGATGGCCGTCAGCGGGGTCCGCAGCTCATGGCTCATGTCCGCCACGAAGCGCCGTGAGGCCTGCTCGCGGCCGGCCATGTCCGCCACCCGTTTCTCCAGCGCCTCGGCGGCGCTGTTGAAGGTCCGGGAAAGGTCGGCCAGTTCGTCGGTGCCGGACACGCGCAGCCGGGTGTCCAGCTTGCCCTCGCCCAGACGCCGCGCCGCGACCCCGAGCCGGTGCACCGGCTTCAGCACGGTCGTCGCCAGGGCCTGTGCGAGCAGCGCCGACCCCAGCAGGGCGAGCGCGGTGGCGATCCCCAGCGACCAGGCCAGCGAGTTGAGGTCCTTGGCCTCAGGCTCCAGCGACTTGAGCATGTAGCCGGTCGGCCCGCCCCCGATCACCCTCGTGCCGGCCACCAGGTAGGGGGTGTCGCCGTCGGTGATCCGCTGCCAGTACAGGTGGTACGGGTGCTTGTTGGCCGAGGTGAGCTTCTGCTCCTTGTTCACCGCCGTGCGCAGCGACTCGGGCACGTCGGCGAGCGCGAAGCCGCCCAGGCCCCCGGAACTGCCGTACACCGTCCGGCCGTCGGCGTCCTCGGCGACCAGCAGCACGCTGAACCGCTGGCTGCTGTTGGCCATCTGACCCGCGGTGTGCTGCAACTCGTCCTGCGCCGGGTGCTCGGGCAGCGCGCCCGCCCGGTTCTGCATCTCCTGCTCGAAGCCGCGCAGCACGGCGTCCTGGGTGCGGGTAAGGACCGCCTCCCGGTTCAGCCAGTACGCGATGCCGGACGCCGAGACGGCGGCGGTGAGGGCGACCAGCCCGAAGACGAGGACCAGTCGCAGGCGCAGACTGGTGAAGCGCAGCCAGGACCAGACTCCCTTGCGCGTCGCGGTCCAGCCGCGTGAACCCCCCCGGTGCTCCTGGGTCACTGAGGCGGATCCAGCCGGTAGCCGACACCCCGTACGGTCCGGATCAGCGTCGGGGACGACGGCACGTCCTCGACCTTGGCGCGCAGCCGCTGCACACAGGCGTCCACCAGGCGCGAGTCGCCGAGGTAGTCGTGCTCCCACACCAGCCGCAGCAACTGCTGCCGGGACAGCGCCTGCCCGGGCCGCCGGCTCAGTTCGAGGAGCAGCCGCAGCTCGGTCGGCGTGAGCTGGAGATCCTCGCCGTTCTTGGTCACGGTCATCGCGGACCGGTCGATGACCAGGCCGCCGAAGCTCGCCGAGTCGCTGGACTCCCGCTCCCCGCGCCGCAGCACGGCCCGGATACGGGCGTCCAGCACCCGGCCCTGGACGGGTTTGACGACGTAGTCGTCGGCGCCCGACTCGAGACCGACGACCACGTCGATGTCGTCGTTGCGCGCGGTCAGCAGGATGATCGGCAGCTGGTCGGTGCGCCGGATGCGCCGGCACACCTCGAAACCGTCGATGCCGGGCAGCATCACGTCCAGCACGATCAGGTCCGGCCGCTGCTCGCGCAGCAGCTTCAGACCGTCCTCACCGCTGGCAGCGGTGGCCACCCGGTGGCCCTGGCGGGTCAGGGAGAGCTCCAGGGCCGTACGGATGGCGTCGTCGTCCTCGATCAGCAACAGGGAAGGCACGGGCTCATTCTGGCCCATGGAGGGGGTGGCGTACGACCCGTGGGTCCCGAAGGGGGCGGACCTCGCCGCCGGACCCTGTGAAGGAACGGTGCGGCAGCCGTGACGGAGCCCTGTGACAGGTCTGTGACAGTCGACGGACACGGCCATGAAGTCACCGCGGCAGGCTTCTCGGCACGGGCAACACAGCGAGTCGCCGGCCGAGCGGGAAGCGGTGAGGCGCCTCGCGGCACAGCACGACGAACACCGGAAGTCCACGACGGGGGGCGCGAGATGAACACGCTGCACGGCACCAGCACCAGCGCAGTGGTCACGCGTCTGCACGACGTGCACGCACACCGGGGTTCCGAGAAGTCCGGTGCCGCTGTGAGCGGACGGGGGTGCGCTCGTGGCACCGGGCGTCAGCACACCGCGTACATGGCGGTGGTCGACGCGCGTCAGGGGGAGACGCACGGGGGAAGTGCGTACGGGGAGGCAGAGGGGGAGCGTCGCTCCCTGTCGGAGGCGGAGTTCACCGCCTACGTCCAGGAGCGCCGCGCCTCCCTGTACGCCACCGCCTACCACCTCACGGGGGACCGTTTCGAGGCCGAGGACCTGCTGCAGAGCGCGCTGTTCTCGACCTACCGGGCGTGGGAGCGGATCAGCGACAAGGCCGCGGTCGGCGGGTACCTCCGCCGCACCATGACCAATCTGCACATCAGCGCCTGGCGGCGCCGCAAGCTCAACGAGTACCCGACCGAGGAACTGCCGGAGACGCCCGGCGACACGGACGCGATGCGCGGCACCGAACTGCGTACGGTCCTGTGGCAGGCGCTGGCCCGGCTCCCCGAACTCCAGCGCACGATGCTGGTCCTCCGCTACTACGAGGGCCGCACGGACCCGGAGATCGCCGGGATCCTCGGCATCAGCGTCGGCACGGTGAAGTCCAGCATCTGGCGGTCGCTCCGCCGGCTGCGCGAGGACGAGGTCCTCAGCTTCGGCCGCGACCGGGAGGACGCCTTCGGCGAACTGGTCGCCTGAAGGTCCGGGGGGACGGAGGGCCCGCGGCGGAACCCGCGAAAAAAAGTACGAGCCGGGGTGTATCAGGGGGCGGGGCCCGGGCTCTTACTCACGGGGAAGCACCACGGGGGAACACCGGGGGGACACGGGGGAACGGGGAACACGGGGGAAGCACGGGGGAGCAGGAAGAGAGCGGGGCTGGAGGGCCGGGGGGTCCGTCCAGTCCCGCTCTCGCGTGCGCGGGGTGTGCGAGGTGCGTGCTACGCCGCCGTACGCACCGCCGGACACCGCCCGGCCGCCGCGGCGGTCAGCCGGCCCATCGCCTCGTCCCGGTCGCAGGCGTGGGCGCCCAGTGCCGTCTGCCGGGCGATGACCGACCGCTCCTGCCGCATCAGCCGCCAGCCGCGGCGCAGCAGGAAGGGCACGGACTTGCGGCTCTCCCTCAGGTCCCGCAGGAAGCGGCGGCGGAAGGTCGTCAGCGGCCCCCGGCTCAGGCAGAGGGCGTCGGCCAGCACGCCCAGGTCCCGGCAGCGGGAGACGAGCTCGGCGGCGAAGATGCCCTCCGCGAGGAACAGCGGGGCCCGCCCGATGTCGATCGCCGACTCACCGGTGCGGGCGCTGAGCGAGAGGTCGTAGACGGGCACCTGGGTACGGCCCGCGCGGCACAGCTCCGTGATGGCCGCGACGGCGGCGTCCGCGTCCCACGAGCCGGGGTGGTCCCAGTCGATGTCGGAACTCTGCGGCACCAGCGGCAGCGTCGGGTCGGTGCCCTCCTTGTAGAAGTCGTCGAGGCGCAGCACCGGAAGGCCGGCGCGGGCGGCGAGGAGGGACTTGCCGGAGCCGGAGGGGCCGCAGAGCAGCACGACTCGCGTCGGTATGGGCGGATGGGTGGTCACGGGACACCAGTCTGAGGCATCGGCCGCCCGCCGTACGACCCCGCGGGCCGACTTTGGAACGCGCGTCACACGTCGGTCGCGGTGTGCGGTGACCTGATCACCGTCCGCACGGTTAGCACGGTAGTCCGTAGCAACCCACACCAAGAGGTGGTAGCAGCGATGGCCCGACACGCGTCCCCCCGCATTCCGCACGCTCCGCACGCCCAGCGCGCCCTGGTCGCCCTCGCGACCGCCGGGGCGGCCCTGGCCGCGGGTGCCGCGACGGCCTCAGCGGACGGTGGTGAGGCGATCGGCGGCCTGGCGCACACCCGTCCGTCCTCGCTGGGGAACATCGACCCGCAGGCGGGCCTCCAGGCCGTGACCGGCACGGTCGGTTTCGTCACCGGGCCGGTCGCGGACCTCAAGCCCAACCCGCTGGCCGGCACCGGCGTGGACCCGCTGGACAACGGCGTCGGCACGAAGGTCGCCGACTTCCAGCCGCTCACCTCGACGGCACTGACCGGTCCGGTGGCGCAGGCGCAGTCGCTGGGCGGTGTGCCGGTGGTGGGCCAGGCGACGCGGCTGCTGCGCTGACGGCCGTCCCCGGTGCGCGAAGAACCGCGCCTTCCCCGGACGGAGGGAAGACGCGGCTCGCTCGTGGGTGCCCCGCCGCGCGGCGGGGCCTTGGGGTGTCTCAGTACGACGAGCCGGACGCGCCGAGCGCGCCCGTCGGGTGCCAGACCGTCTTGGTCTCCAGGAACGCCGTCATGCGGTCGGTGCCCGGCGTCGCGGACCAGTCGGCTCCGTCCACAGGCTGTGGACGGAGGACGCGCTTCAGGTTGTCCGCCGCCGCGATCTCCAGCTCCTTCGCCAGCGTCTCGTCGGCGCCCGTGAGGTCGATCGCGTTGACGTCCTGGTGCGCGGCGAGGGGGGCCGCGATCTCCGCCGTACGGCCGGACAGGACGTTGACCACGCCACCGGGGAGGTCGGAGGTGGCCAGCACCTCGCCCAGGGAGAGGGCCGGGAGCGGGGACCTCTCGCTCGCGATCACGACCGCCGTGTTGCCCGTCGCGATCACCGGGGCGACGACCGAGACCAGGCCCAGGAACGACGACTCCTGCGGGGCCAGGACGGCGACGACGCCCGTCGGCTCCGGGGAGGACAGGTTGAAGAAGGGGCCCGCGACCGGGTTGCCGCCGCCGACCACCTGGGCGATCTTGTCGGTCCAGCCCGCGTACCAGACCCAGCGGTCGATCGCCGCGTCGACCTGGGCCGCCGCCTTCGACCTCGACAGGCCCTCCGCGTCGGCCACCTCCGCCACGTACTGGTCGCGGCGGCCCTCCAGCATCTCGGCGACGCGGTAGAGGATCTGGCCGCGGTTGTACGCCGTCGCGCCGGACCAGCCGCCGAACGCCTTGCGCGCGGCGACCACCGCGTCGCGGGCGTCCTTGCGGGAGGAGAGCGGGGCGTTCGCCAGCCACGTGCCCTTAGCGTCTGTCACCTCGTACACCCGGCCGCTCTCGGAACGCGGGAACTTGCCGCCCACGTACAGCTTGTAGGTCTTGAAGACCGAGAGTCGCGGTCCGGTCTTTTCGGTCTTCTCAGACATCGAGGTACGCCTCCAGGCCGTGGCGGCCGCCCTCGCGGCCGAAGCCCGACTCCTTGTAGCCGCCGAACGGCGAGGTCGGATCGAACTTGTTGAACGTGTTGGACCAGATCACGCCCGCGCGGAGCTTGCTCGCGACCGCGAGGATGCGCGAGCCCTTCTCCGTCCAGATGCCCGCCGAGAGGCCGTACGGCGTGTTGTTGGCCTTGGCGACCGCCTCGTCGGGCGTGCGGAAGGTGAGGACGGACAGGACCGGGCCGAAGATCTCGTCGCGGGCCACCGTGTGCGCCTGGGTGACGTTGGTGAAGAGCGTCGGGGCGAACCAGTACCCGGAGGTCGGCAGTTCGCAGGCCGGGGACCAGCGCTCGGCGCCCTCCGCCTCGCCCTGGTCGGCCAGCGCGGTGATCCGGGCCAGCTGCTCGGCGGAGTTGATCGCGCCGATGTCGGTGTTCTTGTCCAGCGGGTCGCCCAGGCGCAGGGTGGTCAGCCGGCGCTTGAGGGAGTCCAGCAGCTCGTCGTGGATCGACTCCTGGACCAGCAGACGCGAGCCCGCGCAGCAGACCTGGCCCTGGTTGAAGAAGATCCCGCTGACGATGCCCTCGACGGCCTGGTCGACGGGGGCGTCGTCGAAGACGATGTTGGCGCCCTTGCCGCCCAGCTCCAGGGTGAGCTTCTTGCGGGTGCCCGCGACCGTGCGCGCGATCTGCTTGCCGACGGCCGTCGAGCCGGTGAAGGCGACCTTGTTCACGTCGGGGTGGGCGATCAGCGCCGCGCCGGTGCGGCCGTCGCCGGTGAGGATGTTGACGACGCCCTTGGGCAGGCCCGCCCGGCGGCAGATGTCCGCGAAGAACAGGGCGGACAGGGGGGTCGTCTCGGCGGGCTTCAGCACCACCGTGTTGCCGGTGGCGAGCGCCGGGGCGATCTTCCACGCCAGCATCAGGAGCGGGAAGTTCCACGGGATGACCTGGCCGGCGACGCCGAGGGGGCGCGGGTTCGCCCCGTATCCGGCGTGGTCGAGCTTGTCGGCCCAGCCCGCGTAGTAGAAGAAGTGCGCGGCGACCAGGGGGAGGTCCGCGTCGCGGGTCTCCTTGATCGGCTTGCCGTTGTCGAGGGTCTCCAGGACGGCCAGCTCGCGGCTGCGCTCCTGGATGATGCGGGCGATGCGGAAGAGGTACTTCGCACGCTCGGAGCCGGGGAGCGCCGACCACTTCTCGAAGGCCTTGCGGGCGGCCAGGACGGCGCGGTCGACGTCCGCCTCGCCGGCCTCGGCGACCTCGGAGAGGACCTCCTCGGTGGACGGGGAGACGGTCTTGAAGACCTTGCCGTCGGCCGCCTCGGTGAACTCGCCGTCGACGAAGAGGCCGTACGACGGCGCGATGTCGACGACCGTACGGGACTCGGGCGCCGGCGCGTACTCGAAAACAGGTGCCATGGTGATCAGTCCACCGTCACGTAGTCGGGGCCGGAGTAGCGGCCGGTGGCCAGCTTCTGACGCTGCATCAGCAGGTCGTTCAGGAGCGAGGAGGCGCCGAAGCGGAACCAGTGGCTGTCCAGCCAGTCCTCGCCCGCGGTCTCGTTGACCAGGACCAGGAACTTGATCGCGTCCTTGGCGGTGCGGATGCCGCCGGCCGGCTTCACGCCGACCTGGACGCCGGTCTGCGCGCGGAAGTCGCGCACCGCCTCCAGCATCAGGAGGGTGTTGGACGGCGTCGCGTTCACCGCGACCTTGCCGGTGGACGTCTTGATGAAGTCGGCGCCCGCCAGCATGCCGAGCCAGCTCGCGCGGCGGATGTTGTCGTACGTCGACAGCTCGCCGGTCTCGAAGATGACCTTGAGGCGGGCCGACGTCCCGCAGGCCTCCTTCACGGCGACGATCTCGTCGTACACCTTCATGTAGTGCCCCGCGAGGAACGCCCCGCGGTCGATGACCATGTCGACCTCGTCCGCGCCCGCCGTCACGGCCTCGCGCACGTCGGCCAGCTTCACGGCGAGGGACGCGCGGCCCGCCGGGAAGGCGGTGGCGACCGAGGCGACCTTCACGTCGGAGCCGGCGACGGCCTCCTTGGCGGCGGGCACCATGTCGGGGTAGACGCAGACGGCCGCCGTCGCGGGGGCCGTGCGGTCGGTCGGGTCGGGGCGGACCGCCTTGGCGCCGAGCGCCCGGACCTTGCCCGGGGTGTCCGCGCCTTCCAGCGTCGTCAGGTCGACCATCGAGATCGCGAGGTCGAGGGCGTACGCCTTCGCGGTGGTCTTGATCGAACGGGTGCCGAGCGAGGCGGCGCGCGCCTCCAGGCCGACCGTGTCGACGCCGGGCAGCCCGTGGAGGAAGCGGCGCAGCGTGCTGTCGGACGCGGTGACGTCGGCGAGTCCGTGTGCGGGTGCAGCGGATGCAGTGGTGGGCATGGTCACCAGGCGAGCATATCTACGCGCGTAGCGGCTGTACAGCCCCGTGCGTCCGTTCCCCGCGGTGACACCGCCCATGAGCGCCGCGCGGGCCGTCGGGCACAATCGGCACCATGACGACCCCGGAGTCCCAGTCACCACCGCCGCAGCCGCCGGTACCCGTGTCCAAGGACCGGATCTACCGTTCGCCCGCGGGCCTCGCCGGCGGCGTCCTGCTGCTCGCCCTCGCTCTGTGGCTCGGCATCGACGCCTTGGTCACGGGGGAGGGGCGCACGCCCTGGACCGCGCTCGCGGCGCTGCTCTTCCTCGCGCCGCTCATCGCCGCCTACACCGTGCGGCCCGCGGTCTTCGCCAACGACGACCGGCTGCGCGTGCGCAACCCGTTCCGCGTGATCGTGCTGCCCTGGGGGCAGGTCGCGTCCTTCCGGTCGAGTTACTCCAACGAGGTCTTCGCCGAGTCCGGCGACAAGTACCAGCTCTGGTCCATCCCCGTCTCCCTGCGTGGCCGGAAGAAGGCCGCACGGCAGGAGGCACGGCGGGCCTCCGGGGGCGGCCGCGGACGCGGTGGCCTGCTCGGGGGCCTCGGCGGGGGCGGGGCGCGGGCCGACGTCGCCGCTCGGGGCGCCGTCGTCGAGGGACCGGTGCGGGCGGAGACCGACAAGGTCATGGACGAACTGCGGGAGCTGTTGGAGGCGCGGAAGCCGGCCAACACCTCGCAGGGCGAGGTGACGGTGCGGTGGGCCTACGAGATCCTCGCGCCGGTGGCCGCCGGGGTGGTACTGCTCGCCGTGCTGCTGGGGACCGGCTGACCGGACGCGGGGCGCGGTGGCTTCGACGGTGCGGCCTCGTGCTGTCGCGGGGTGTTCACGGGGCCGCTGACCAGGCCACCAGCATGTACCCGCCGCAGTACGCCGACCCCAGCACCGCCGCCGACAGCGCCAGCGCGCGGTGGCGCCGTGAGGCGCGGGACAGGTGCACGGCCAGCGGCAGCAGCAGCGGGAAGGCGGGAAGCAGGAAGCGCGCCCGCGGGAAGTACACGCCTCCGCTGCCCAGGACGATCGCCAGCATGACCCCCGTGAAGACCAGCAGCGCGGCGGGCTGGCGGTCCCACGCGGACAGGCCGAACAGCACCACCGAACCGAGCAGCGTGAGCGTCACCATCACCAGGAACAGGTGCGGTGTCGGGTCGCGCCACAACAGCCACCGGATCTGGTGCAGCGTCCGCAGGCCGCCGTCCAGCTCGTTGTACCAGAGCCGCTGTACGGCGAAGTAGCCGTCCCAGCGGCCCAGGCGCAGGCCCACCCAGGCGAGGTACGCGCACCAGCCGAGCGGCGCCAGGGCCGCCGCCGCCAGGACGCGGGGCAGGAGCGCGCGGTGACGGGCCAGGTGCAGCAGCGCCGTCACCGTGACCGCCGCCGCCACCGCGATGCCGGTCGGACGGGTCAGCCCCGCCAGCGTGGCGAAGCCCGCCGCACCCAGCCAGCGTTCCGTCAGCACCGCGTACAGCGCCCACGCCGCGCAGGCCGTGAACAGGGACTCCGTGTACCCCATCCACTGCACCGCGCCGACCGGGAACGCCGCCCACAGCGTGGTGAGCAGTACGCCGACGCGGCGGCCGTGCAGCCGGTCGCCCACCGCGAAGATGCCCCACGCGGCGACCAGCGAGGCGACGACCGCGAGACCCAGGCCCGTGGAGGCGCGGCTGCCGGGGGTGAGGACCGCGACCGCCTTGACCAGGACCGGGTAGAGCGGGAAGAACGCCAGGTTGTTGGCGTTGGGAGTGGTGCCGAGTTCGCGGGCGTAGCCGTGCTCGGCGATGCCGAGGTACCAGTCGGAGTCCCACTGGGCGGCCAGGTTCACCCAGAGGTCCTGGTGGCGGCGGGGCGCCCAGACGGCGAGCACCAGCAGGCCCGTGAGGCGCACGGCCAGGTAGGCGCCGAGGGCGGGCGCGGCGTGCTGCGCGGCGCTCAGGAGACGTCGGGCGTGGGCTCGGGCACGGTCGCGGGCGCCGCCTCGCGGGGACGGTGCGGTGGGGATCGCCGGGCGGGGGCGGCGGGTGCCGGGGATGTGTCCGCTGGGGGTGGTCTTGGGCGCGGTCGAGGACACGGCGGCTCCCTGGGTGGCTCTCGGCGGTGCGGTTTCCGGTCCACCGTTGCCCGGAGGGGAGCCAGGTAGGGGGAGGGTGGGTCAACCGCATGCCGGAAATCACCCGATGGGGTGCCGCCGGGTGGGGTGCCGCTGGGGGGAGGCGTCCGGCCCGTGGGGGGTGCGGGTCCGGGGCGGGGTGCCGGTCCGTGGCGGGTGCCGGTTCGGTGTGGGTGCGGGTCCCTGGTGACGGCCGGGGCGGTCCTGGTGGCGGCCACCTCGTGCGGGGCAGCCACCAGGTTCGTCAGATGCCCGCCGCCGCGGAGAGGTCTCGCTTGAGGGCCGTCAGCAGGGCGTCGGCCTGGGCGCGGGCCTCCGGGAGGGCGGAGTGACCGGCGACCGGGACCACCACCTCCAGGTAGCACTTCAGCTTCGGCTCCGTACCGCTCGGGCGGACGATCACCCGCGCGCCGTCCAGCGTGTAGCGCAGGCCGTCCGTGGGCGGCAGGCTCTCCGTGCCCCGCGTGAGGTCCTCCGCGCGCGTGACGGGCAGGCCCGCGAGGCGGGTCGGGGGCTGCTCGCGCAGGCGGTGCATCGCGGCCGCGATGACGGAGAGGTCCTCCACGCGGACCGAGAGCTGGTCGGTGGCGTGCAGGCCGTGCTCCACGGCCAGGTCGTCGAGGAGGTCCAGGAGCGTGCGGCCCTTCTCCTTGAGGGCGGAGGCCAGTTCCGTGATCAGGAGGGCCGCGGTGATGCCGTCCTTGTCGCGGACGCCCTCCGGGTCGACGCAGTAGCCGAGGGCCTCCTCGTAGCCGTAGCGCAGGCCCTCGACGCGGGCGATCCACTTGAAGCCGGTGAGGGTCTCCTCGTACGGGAGCCCCGCCTTCCCGGCGATGCGGCCGAGGAGGGAGGAGGAGACGATCGACTCCGCGAACGTGCCCCGCGCGCCGCGGGTGACCAGGTGCGCGGCGAGGAGGGCGCCGACCTCGTCGCCGCGGAGCATGCGCCAGTCGCCGCCGGAGGGGACGGCCACCGCGCAGCGGTCCGCGTCCGGGTCGTTGGCGATGACCAGGTCGGGCTCGGTCTCGCGGGCCCGCGCGAAGGACAGGTCCATCGCGCCGGGCTCCTCCGGGTTGGGGAAGGCCACGGTGGGGAAGTCCGGGTCGGGCTCGGCCTGCTCCGTGACGAGGACGGGCTCCGGGAAGCCGGCCCGGGCGAAGGCGGCCAGGAGGGTGTCCTTGCCGACGCCGTGCATCGCGGTGTAGACGGTGCGGGCGGTGCGGGGGGAGCCGGCGGAGAGGACCGCGTCCGTGCGGGCGAGGTAGGCGTCCAGGACGGAGTCGTCGAGTGTCTGCCAGCCGGTGGTGGGGCGGGGGACGTCGTCGAGGGAGCGTACGGCGCCGATCTCGGCGGCGATCCCGGCGTCGGCGGGGGGCACGATCTGGGAGCCGTCGCCCAGGTACACCTTGTAGCCGTTGTCGCGGGGCGGGTTGTGGCTGGCGGTCACCTCGACGCCCGCGACGGCGCCGAGGTGCCGGATGGCGAAGGCGAGGACGGGAGTGGGGAGGGGGCGGGGGAGGACGGCCGCGCGGAGGCCGGCGCCGGTCATGACGGCGGCGGTGTCGCGGGCGAAGTCCTCGGACTTGTGGCGGGCGTCGTAGCCGATGACGACGAGACCGTCGCGGTGGCCCTGGCCCTTCAGGTACGCGGCGAGGCCGGCGGCGGCGCGGATGACGACCGAGCGGTTCATGCGCAGGGGGCCGGCGCCGAGTTCGCCGCGGAGGCCCGCGGTGCCGAACTGGAGGGTGCCGGAGAAGCGTGCGGTGAGTTCGGCGTGGTCCTCGGCGTCGATGAGCGCGGCGAGTTCCGCGCGGGTGTCCGCGTCGGGGTCCTCGGCCAGCCATGCCTTGGCGCGTGCGAGGAGGTCGTCGTGCACGTCGGTCAGCCTCTCGTGTCTGCGGGGGCCTGCGGCGCCTTTGCGGGGGTGCCTGCGGCGGCCTCGGGGGGTTCGGTGGGGGGTGCGGGTGCCTGCGGGGGCCTCCGGCGGGGGCGCGGGGTGCCTGCGGCGGTCTGTGCGGGTTCGGTGGGGGTGCGCGTTTGTGCGTGCGGTGGTCTGTGGGTCGGGGCCGGGCCGGGGGGTGTCCGTCCTCGGAACGGCGCGGAATCGGTCGGGTAACGGGGTGCCGTTCGTTGACGCGCCAACCGCTGCGGGCGGACACCCCCCGGCCCGGCCCCTTCTCGCCGTGCGCGGGTGCGGGTCCTCGCCCGCTCGGCTCGGGTCTTCTCGCCGTACGGGACTGCGGGTCCCCGGCTCGGTCCTTCTCGCCGTGCGTCGTGCCGGCCCGCGCCGGGCGCGGGCCGGGGTGACCTTGGTCAGAGGCGGCCGAGGACCTGCGTGAGGAGGGAGCCCATCCGGGTGGCGGAGTCGCGGCCGGCCTGGAGGACCTCCTCGTGGTTGAGGGGTTCGCCCGTCATGCCCGCGGCGAGGTTGGTCACCAGGGAGATGCCCAGGACCTCCGCGCCGGCCTCGCGGGCCGCGATCGCCTCCAGGACCGTCGACATGCCCACCAGGTCCGCGCCGATCACGCGGGCCATGCGGATCTCGGCCGGCGTCTCGTAGTGCGGGCCGGGGAACTGGGCGTAGACGCCCTCCTCCAGCGTGGGGTCGACCTCCTTGCAGAGGGCGCGCAGGCGCGGGGAGTAGAGGTCGGTGAGGTCGACGAAGTTGGCGCCGACGATGGGGGAGGTGGCGGTGAGGTTGATGTGGTCGCTGATCAGGACCGGCTGGCCGGGGCGCATGCCCTCGCGCAGGCCGCCGCAGCCGTTGGTCAGGATGATGGTCTTGGCGCCGGCCGCGACGGCCGTGCGGACGCCGTGCGAGACGGCGGCCACGCCGTGGCCCTCGTAGTAGTGGGTGCGGCCCAGGAAGACCAGCGCGCGCTTGTCGCCGATGGAGTACGAGCGGACCTTGCCGCCGTGCCCCTCCACCGCCGGCTTGGGGAAGCCCGGCAGGTCGGTGACCTGGAGATCGGCCTCGGGGGCGCCCAGGGCGTCCACGGCCGGTGCCCAGCCGGAGCCCATCACGAGGGCGACGTCGTGGGTCTCGGCGCCGGTGAGTTCGCGCAGGCGGGCCGCGGCGGCGTCGGCGGCGGCGTACGGGTCGCCCTGGATGTCGTCCGGAAGAAGAGATGCGTTCACGCCGAAGAGGGTAGCCGGTTTACGCCTACGCGCGTAGATGACGGAGCTCACGGGATTGCGATTGTTGTTTTGTTGTTTCTGACGAGGGCGGCTCAGCAGGGGCGCTTGCGGAGTCCCATCACGTAGTCGTGGGGCGCGCCGGCCGACTCGGCCGCGTCCGCCACCTCGCCCAGGTAACGGGCGGAGGGCAGGCCGCCCTCGTACGCGTTCAGCACGTACGTCCACGCGCCCTCCTCGCCCTCCAGGGTGTGGATGCGGACGCGGGTGCGGCGGTATATGTCCATGCCCACGCCCTCCCAGCGGTCGAGCGAGTCCTCGTCCATCGGGGCGATGTCGTAGAGGGAGACGAAGACCTGCGAGATCGGGTCCTCGACGAGCGTCGCGAGGGCGCCCTCCCAGCCCATGTGCTCGCCCCCGAAGGTCAGCCGCCACCCGTTCAGCCAGCCGGTGGCGCGCAGCGGCGAGTGCGGGGCGCGGCGGGTCATCAACCGCGCGTCGAGGTTGCCGGCGTACGCGGCGTAGAGCGACATGGGGGGAAGGGTACGGCAGCGGTGCGGCGTCACTCGTGTAACAGGTGTGCCCCCGGGCGGCCGCCCGTTGAAGGGTGCGGGACAATGGAGTACGTGACTCGGATCGTGATCATTGGCGGCGGACCCGGCGGATACGAAGCGGCGCTGGTGGCCGCCCAGCTCGGCGCGGAGGTGACCGTCGTCGACTGCGACGGCCTGGGCGGGGCGTCGGTGCTGACCGACTGCGTGCCGTCCAAGACCCTGATCGCCACGGCCGAGGTGATGACCACCTTCGACTCCTCGTACGAGGAACTGGGGATCATCGTCGCCGACGACACCCCGCCCATGGAGCAGGCCGCCCGGGTGGTCGGGGTCGACCTGGGGAAGGTCAACCGGCGGGTGAAGCGGCTGGCGCTGGCGCAGTCGCACGACATCACCGCGTCCGTGACCCGAGCGGGCGCGCGGGTCGTGCGCGGGCGCGGGCGGCTGGAGGGCATGCAGGCCCTGGACGGGTCGCGCAAGGTCGTGGTGCGCGCCGCCGACGGGAGCGAGGAGACGCTCACCGCGGACGCCGTGCTCATCGCCACCGGCGGGCACCCGCGGGAGCTGCCGGACGCGCGGCCCGACGGCGAGCGGATCCTGAACTGGACCCAGGTGTACGACCTGGACGAGCTTCCCGAAGAGCTGATCGTGGTCGGGTCCGGTGTGACCGGTGCCGAGTTCGCCGGCGCCTACCAGGCCCTCGGTTCCAAGGTCACGCTCGTGTCGTCCCGCGACCGGGTGCTGCCCGGCGAGGACCCCGACGCCGCCGCCGTCCTGGAGGACGTGTTCCGGCGGCGCGGCATGAACGTCATGGCGCGCTCGCGGGCCCAGTCCGCCAAGCGGGTCGGCGACCGGGTCGAGGTGACCCTCTCCGACGGGCGGGTCATCACCGGGTCGCACTGCCTGATGGCCGTCGGCGCCATCCCCAACACCGAGGGGATGGGGCTGGAGGAGGCCGGGGTCCACCTCAAGGACTCCGGGCACATCCGCACCGACCGCGTGTCGCGCACCTCGGCCCCCGGTGTGTACGCCGCCGGTGACGTGACGGGCGTCTTCGCCCTCGCCTCGGTCGCCGCCATGCAGGGGCGCATCGCGATGTACCACTTCCTGGGCGACGCCGTGACCCCGCTGAACCTGAAGACGGTCTCGTCCAACGTCTTCACCGACCCCGAGATCGCCACCGTCGGCTACTCGCAGGCCGACGTCGACGCCGGCAAGATCGACGCCCGGGTCGTGAAGCTGCCGCTGCTGCGCAACCCCCGCGCCAAGATGCAGGGCATCCGGGACGGCTTCGTCAAGATCTTCTGCCGGCCGGGCACCGAGATCGTGGTGGGCGGGGTCGTGGTGGCGCCGCGGGCCTCGGAGCTGATCCACCCGATCTCGATCGCGGTCGACAACAACCTGACGGTCGAGCAGATCGCGAACGCCTTCACGGTGTACCCCTCGCTGTCGGGCTCGATCGCGGAGGTGGCGCGGCAGTTGCACTCCCGGAAGGGCGCCGGCGACGCGTAGCGTGTCCCGTGAAGCGTCAAGTGGCGTGGATCGCGGGTGGGTTGAGGCCTGCGGCCGGAAGTCGACCGTCCGTGGTCACGGTGCGTCGCGGCGTGTGCGGGCGGCATAGTCGGCCGGAGTAGGCGCGTATACCACCTCCGGGTGTGCCATGCGAACAACTTCTGTTATTCGGCGCATACTGCTGAAAGCAGACGGTCGTTGGGGTTACTGTCAGTTTCGTGTTCGCTGCAGAACGTCGCCAATTGATCCTCGAAATGGTGCGAGCGAACGGAGCCGTGTCGCTCCGTGAGCTCGCCCGCGTCGTCCAGACCTCCGAAGTGACCGTACGGCGGGACGTGCGCGCACTGGAGGCAGAAGGACTCCTCGACCGCCGGCACGGCGGTGCGGTACTGCCGGGCGGATTCACGCGAGAATCCGGCTTTCCGCAGAAGTCCCATCTCGCGACCGCCGAGAAGACGGCCATCGCCGACCTCGCCGCGGGCTTCGTGGAAGAGGGCGAGGCCATCGTGGTCGGGGCCGGGACCACCACGCAGGAGCTGGCGCGCCGGCTCGCGCGGGTGCCCGGGCTGACCGTCGTCACCAACTCGCTGCTGGTGGCCCAGGCCCTCGCCCACGCCAACCGGGTCGAGGTCGTGATGACCGGTGGCACCCTCCGCGGGTCCAACTACGCGCTCGTCGGGTCGGGGGCCGAGCAGTCCCTCCAGGGGCTGCGCGTCTCCAAGGCCTTCCTGTCCGGGAGCGGGCTGACGGCGGAGCGGGGCCTGTCCACGTCCAACATGCTGTCGGCGTCGGTCGACCGCGCGCTGGTGCAGGCGGCCGCCGAGGTCGTCGTCCTCGCCGACCACTCCAAGCTGGGCACCGACACCATGTTCCAGACCGTGCCCACGGACGTCATCACCCGCCTGGTCACGGACGAGCCGCCCGCCCACGACGACCGTGCCGGCACCGAGCTCCAGGCGCTGGCCGACCAGGGCGTGCAGATCGCGGTGGCGGGAGCGTCGGGGGGTGGGGCAGGGGCCCCGGGAGCGCCGGTGGCCCCGGTGGCGGGCGGTGAACCTGCCCCAGCGCGCCAGCAGCGCCGGGACGTACCGCTGCCGGGGCCGCGCCGACAGGTCCCGGGCGCCGCGGCGGGCCTGCGTTCGGCCGCGGCCCTGGGGGAGCAGAACCCCGGAGCCGACCGGGCGCGGGTCGCGGATCTGCGCCGACGCTGAGCCACCGCGCGGTCCGTCGAGGCCCGGCACCGAAACGGGGCGCCCGGCGGACCGGATGATCGGTCCGCCGGGCGCCCCGGTCGTGTCGTACGGGCGCTCAGTCCTTGATCTCGCAGATCGCGGCGCCGGAGGTGACGGAGGCGCCGACTTCGGCGCCCAGGCCCTTGATGGTGCCGGCCTTGTGGGCGTTGAGGGGCTGTTCCATCTTCATGGCTTCCAGGACGACGATCAGGTCGCCTTCCTGGACTTCCTGGCCTTCCTCGACGGCGATCTTGACGATGGTGCCCTGCATGGGTGAGGCGAGGGTGTCGCCGGAGGCGGCGGGGCCGGACTTCTTCGCCGCGCGGCGCTTGGGCTTGGCGCCGGCCGCAAGGCCGGTGCGGGCCAGGGACATGCCCAGGCTGGAGGGCAGGGAGACCTCCAGGCGCTTGCCGCCCACCTCCACGACCACGGTCTCGCGGCCGGTGTCCTCGTCGGTGTCGGTGTCGGCGACGGCGGTGAAGGGCTTGATGTCGTTGACGAACTCGGTCTCGATCCAGCGGGTGTGGACCGTGAACGGGTCGGTCGAGCCGGTCAGCTCGGGGGCGAAGGCGGGGTCGCGGACGACGGCGCGGTGGAAGGGGATGGCGGTGGCCATGCCCTCCACCTGGAACTCCTCCAGGGCGCGGGCGGCGCGCTGGAGGGCTTCCTTGCGGGTGCGGCCGGTGACGATGAGCTTGGCGAGCAGGGAGTCCCAGGCGGGGCCGATCACGCTGCCGGATTCGACGCCGGCGTCCAGGCGGACGCCGGGGCCGGTGGGCGGGGCGAAGGCGGTGACGGTGCCGGGGGCGGGCAGGAAGCCGCGGCCGGGGTCCTCGCCGTTGATGCGGAACTCGAAGGAGTGGCCGCGCAGGACGGGGTCGTCGTAGCCGAGTTCCTCGCCGTCGGCGATGCGGAACATCTCGCGGACCAGGTCGATGCCCGCGACTTCCTCGGTGACGGGGTGTTCGACCTGGAGGCGGGTGTTGACCTCCAGGAAGGAGATCGTGCCGTCCATGCCGACGAGGAACTCCACCGTGCCGGCGCCGACGTAGCCGGCCTCCTTGAGGATCGCCTTGGACGACGCGTACAGCTCATCGAGCTGCGCCTCGGAGAGGAAGGGTGCGGGGGCCTCCTCCACCAGTTTCTGGTGGCGGCGCTGGAGGGAGCAGTCGCGGGTGGAGACGACGACCACGTTGCCGTGGGTGTCGGCCAGGCACTGGGTCTCCACGTGGCGGGGCTTGTCGAGGTAGCGCTCGACGAAGCACTCGCCGCGGCCGAAGGCGGCGACCGCCTCGCGGACGGCGGAGTCGTAGAGTTCGGGGACCTCGTCGAGGGTGCGGGCGACCTTCAGGCCGCGTCCGCCGCCGCCGAAGGCGGCCTTGATCGCGATGGGCAGGCCGTGTTCCTTGGCGAAGGCCACGACCTCCTCGGCGCCGGAGACGGGGTCGGGGGTGCCGGCGACCAGGGGGGCGCCGGCGCGTTGGGCGATGTGGCGGGCGGCGACCTTGTCGCCGAGGTCGCGGATGGCGTGGGGCGGCGGGCCGATCCAGGTCAGACCCGCGTCCAGGACCGCCTGCGCGAACTCGGCGTTCTCGGAGAGGAATCCGTACCCGGGGTGGATGGCGTCCGCGCCCGACTCGCTCGCCGCTCTGAGGACCTTGGAGATGTCCAGATAGCTGGCCGCGGGGGTGTCACCACCCAGGGCGAACGCCTCATCAGCGGCGCGGACATGCAGGGCGTCCCGGTCCGGGTCCGCGTAGACGGCCACGCTCGCGATCCCGGCGTCCCGGCAGGCCCGGGCCACGCGGACAGCGATTTCGCCACGGTTGGCGATGAGCACCTTGCGCACGATTGAGGCTCCCTCCTTGAAACAAGCCGAGTTTAGGGACTGCCGACACGGCACTTCGACCCGTCCCCAATGGTGAGCTTGCCCACACGGAGCGTGATTCGAGGCTCACTCGACCCGCGAAATCCCTTGTAGTGCCGCGAAACACGGCACTCCTCGGGCAAACCCTAGCCCTCCTGTGTGGGCAAGGTCTCTGTAAGAGGGTGCTGCGGGCCACTCCGTTTCTTTGTGGAGTCCCTACGAATGGCCCAATGATTCTTTGCCCGCGCCAGACCCCTTGTCGCGAGGTTTACCCGTTAGTAACGTGCCGGATGTCTCGGACGTACTTGGGGTAACAGCTGTCCCGTGCGGCAGCGGTCGAAAGTGGGTGGGGACCGGTGACAGTGCGCAGGCCGGTGGCGTGGACCGTGGCGGTCGTGCTCTTCGTGGAGGCGGTCGGCGTCGCGGCGCTGAACTGGTTCCTCGGGATCGTCGTCGACCGCCAGGACATGTCCCTGGCCAGTCTCGACCCGGACATGATGTCCGTGTCCTCGAAGATCGGCGGAGTCGTCTTCGGGCTCTACTTCGCGCTGTGCGGGCTGGTGGCCCTGCTCGTGGCGGTGCGGGACCGCCCGCCGGCCGGAGTCGGACGGGTGCTGCTCGTCAGCGCGGCCGTGGTGCACGCGCTGCTCGGCGCCTTCGGCTGGGGGCTGGTGGGCTGGCACGCCTTCCTCTTCATGGTCCTGGTGCTGGCCCTCATCGTGCTGCTGCTGATGACCTACGACACCCGGACCGGGCCCGCTGCCGGTGCACCGGCGGCCCGCGGGCCCGAGGACGGCAAGGGCGGCGACGGCGCCCCCGTCAGCCCGCCACCGGCGCCCACAACTCCGTGATGCCGACCCCGAGGTCGGCCAGGAGGCGGCGCAGGAGGGGCAGGCTCAGCCCGATCACGTTCCCGTGGTCGCCCTCGATGCCCTCGATGAACGGGGCCGAGCGGCCGTCCAGGGTGAAGGCCCCGGCGACGTAGAGGGGCTCGCCCGAGGCGACGTAGGCGGCGATCTCCGCGTCGGTCGGCTCGCCGAAGCGGACGACGGTGGAGGCGGTCGCCGAGACGTGGCGGCCGGAGGCGGTGTCCCAGACGCAGTGGCCGGTCTGCAGGGTGCCCGCCCGGCCGCGCATCGCCTTCCAGCGGGCGGTGGCCTCCTCGGCGTCCGCCGGCTTGCCGAGGGCCTGTCCGTCCAGGTCGAGCACCGAGTCGCAGCCGATCACCAGGGCGCCGCGCACCTCGGGCTTCGCGGCCACCACGGAGGCCTTGGCCTCGGCGAGGGCGAGGGCCAGCTCGGCGGGGGTGGGCGCGGTGACCGCGTCCTCGTCCACGCCGCTCACCAGCACCTCGGGGACGAGCCCGGCCTGGCGCAGCAGCCCGAGCCGGGCCGGGGACTGGGAGGCGAGGACGAGGCGGCGGCGCGGCTGCTGATCTGTCATGCCGTCCAGCGTATCGGCGGTGCCGGGCGGACCGCCCGCGCTATCCGAGCCCGATGACGATCATCGCGAGAACCATCGCCAGCGCCAGGAAGACGCTCAGCCGCCGCAGCCTGTTCTGCATGTCGCGCAGTTCCTCGGGCGGCTCGTTCTCGGGATCGGACCACAGCATTCCACCAGCGTGCGGCCTGCTGAGGGGGCGGCGCGTGAGTACGGGTACTCATTCCGGGGCAGCGCCTGCCGAGGGCGCGGATTCCAGGGGCGCGGAGTCTCCTCCGCCGTGCGCCCGCGCGGCGGAGCCGCACGGCGACCGGGCCCCGCGCCCCTGGGCGGCGGTCCCTAGCCCGGCCAGTAGGTGCGGCCCCAAGCCGCGGGGCCCGGCTGCGGCAGGTGGGCCGACGCGATGCGCGACGGGTCGGACCACGCGTCGCGCGGTCCCCGGGCGCCGGACGGCTCCTCCTCCGCCGCCACGGCGCGGGCGCGGACCACCGCCAGGGCGGCGGCCAGCTCCTCGGGGGTCGGGTTGCCCCGTACGACCTTGATGGTCACAGCGGCTCCTTGCAGGACTCAGAGGGGGATGTTGCCGTGCTTCTTCGGGGGAAGGGTTTCCCGCTTCGTGCGCAGCTGACGCAGGCCGCGGACGATGTGGCGGCGGGTGTCGGACGGCATGATCACGGCGTCGACGTAACCGCGCTCGGCCGCCGTGTAGGGGTTGAGGAGGGTGTCCTCGTACTCCTGGATCAGGCGGGCGCGGGTGGCCTCGGCGTCGTCACCGGCATCGGCGATGGTGCGGCGGTGCAGGATGTTGACCGCGCCCTGTGCGCCCATGACGGCGATCTGGGCGGTGGGCCAGGCCAGGTTGAGATCGGCGCCCAGGTGCTTGGAGCCCATGACGTCGTAGGCGCCGCCGAAGGCCTTGCGGGTGATGACCGTGATCAGGGGGACGGTGGCCTCGGCGTAGGCGAAGATCAGCTTGGCGCCGCGGCGGATGATGCCGTCGTGCTCCTGGTCGACGCCGGGCAGGAAGCCGGGGACGTCCACGAAGGTGATGACGGGGACGTTGAAGGCGTCGCAGGTGCGCACGAAGCGGGCCGCCTTCTCGGAGGCCGTGATGTCCAGGCAGCCGGCGAACTGCATCGGCTGGTTGGCGACGATGCCGACCGGGCGGCCCTCGACGCGGCCGAAGCCGGTGAGGATGTTCGGCGCGAACAGCGCCTGCGTCTCGAAGAACTCGGCGTCGTCGAGGACGTGCTCGATGACGCTGTGCATGTCGTACGGCTGGTTCGCCGAGTCCGGGACGATCGCGTCCAGCTCGGCGTCCTCGTCGGTGAGGGCGAGGTCCGCCTCCTCCGGGAAGGCGGGCGGCTCGGAGAGGTTGTTGGACGGCAGGTACGACAGCAGCTGCTTGACGTACTCGACGGCGTCCTTCTCGTCGCCCGCCATGTGGTGCGCCACGCCGGAGGTGGAGTTGTGGGTGCGGGCGCCGCCCAGCTCCTCGAAGCCCACGTCCTCGCCGGTGACGGTCTTGATGACGTCGGGGCCGGTGATGAACATGTGGCTGGTCTGGTCGACCATCACCGTGAAGTCGGTGATCGCGGGCGAGTACACCGCGCCACCCGCGCAGGGGCCGACGACCAGGCTGATCTGCGGGATGACGCCGGAGGCGTGCGTGTTGCGGCGGAAGATCTCCCCGTACGCGCCGAGGGAGGCCACGCCCTCCTGGATGCGGGCGCCGCCGGAGTCGTTGATGCCGATGACCGGGCAGCCGGTCTTCAGGGCGAAGTCCATGACCTTGACGATCTTCTGGCCGTAGACCTCGCCCAGCGCGCCGCCGAAGACGGTGAAGTCCTGCGAGAAGACGGCGACCGGACGGCCGTCGACCGTGCCGTATCCGGTGACGACGCCGTCGCCGTAGGGGCGGTTGGCGTCCAGGCCGAAGTTGGAGGAGCGGTGCCGGGCGAACTCGTCCAGCTCGACGAAGGAGTCCTCGTCGAGCAGGAGGTCGATGCGCTCACGGGCCGTCAGCTTGCCCTTGGCGTGCTGCTTCTCGACGGCGCGTTCCGAACCGGCGTGTGTCGCTTCCTCGATACGGCGCCTGAGGTCCGCGAGCTTGCCCGCGGTCGTGTGGATGTCGGGCTGCTGCTCTTCCGGCTCGGACATCGGGATGCGGCTCCCTGCCTGCTCAAAAGGGGGGACGGTTACTCGTTCGTAGAGTAGTGGGGGGCCTTCCGATCGGCAGTGCGGTGTTTCCCACACCTAGGGTGGGTTGCATGACGCCCCGAGATGCCTCCGACCCCTCGCGCAGCCCCTGGTCCGACCTGAGCCGGCCGCCCCTCAGCAGCACGGCCCTGCGCCGGGGGCTGGTGCGGGAGGACGGGCTGTGGCGGCAGGTGGACGTGGTGCGGCGCACCGGCTCCACCAACTCCGACCTCGTGGCCCGTGCCGCCGCGGGGGAGGCGGGCGAGGGCGCGGTGCTGGTCGCCGAGGAGCAGACGGCCGCCCGCGGACGCCTCGACCGGCAGTGGACGGCACCCGCCCGCTCCGGGCTCTTCTTCTCCGTGCTGCTGAACCCCGCCGAGGTCCCCCTCACCCACTGGGGCTGGCTGCCGCTGCTCACCGGCGTGGCCGTGGCGACCGGGCTGTCCCGGACCGCGGGTGTCGACACGGCGCTGAAGTGGCCCAACGACCTGCTGGTCACGGTCGGCGACGAGGAGCGCAAGGCGGGCGGCATCCTGGCCGAGCGGGCCGGCGACGCCGGGGTCGTCGTCGGCGTCGGCGTCAACGTCACCCTCCGGGCGGACGAGCTGCCGGTCCCCAGGGCCGGGTCGCTGGCGCTGGCCGGGGCGGTCAACACCGACCGGGACCCGCTGCTGCGGGGCGTGCTGCGGTCGCTGGAGGACTGGTACGGGCGCTGGCGCGCGGCCGGGGGCGACCCGGCGGCCAGCGGGCTCCACGAGACGTACGCGGCGGGCTGCGCGACGCTGGGGAGGATGGTGCGGGCGGAGCTTCCGGGAGACCGGGCGCTCGTGGGGGAGGCGGTGGCCGTGGACGGGGAGGGGCGGCTGGTGCTGGCCACGGAGACCGGCGTGCAGCAGCCGGTGGGGGCGGGGGACATCGTGCATCTGCGACCGGCGTGAACGCGCCCGCCCCGCCGGCGCCGGGGTGCCACCGCGGACTCCGCGTGACGGAGTGAGCTGGGGCACACCTGACGTAAAGTTGGGGCCGGTCGAACCTGACCGCGGCAGATCGGAAGGGCAGCAGGCGTGACCGTCGACGACACGGGCTCCGGCGCGGACGGGGACGGCCGGGTGGACCCCGAGCCCGACCCGGACTCCGCCGACTCCGGCGAGGACCCGCTCGCGCTGCGCCTGGAAGGGCTCATCCTGGGCGCCGAGCGCCGCTACACCCCCTTCCAGGCCGCCCGCAGCGCGGGCGTGTCCATGGAACTGGCGTCCCGTTTCTGGCGGGCCATGGGCTTCGCCGACATCGGCCAGGCCAAGGCGCTCACCGAGGCCGACGTCCTCGCGCTGCGGCGGCTGGCCGGTCTGGTGGAGGCGGGGCTGCTCAGCGAGGCCATGGCGGTGCAGGTGGCCCGGTCCACGGGACAGACCACCGCCCGGTTGGCCGAGTGGCAGATCGACTCCTTCCTGGAGGGGCTCACCGAGCCGCCGGAGCCGGGGATGACGCGCACCGAGGTGACGTACCCGATCGTCGAGCTGCTCCTGCCCGAGCTCCAGGAGTTCCTCGTCTACGTGTGGCGGCGCCAGCTCGCCGCCTCGGCCGGCCGGGTCGTGCAGGCCGGTGACGACGAGGAGATGGTCGACCGGCGGCTCGCGGTGGGCTTCGCGGACCTGGTCGGCTTCACCCGGCTGACCCGTCGGATGGAGGAGGAGGAACTCGGCGAGCTGGTCGAGGCCTTCGAGACCACCGCCGCGGACCTGGTCGCCGCACGCGGTGGGCGCCTGATCAAGACCCTCGGCGACGAGGTGCTCTACGCGGCCGACGACGCCGGTACGGCCGCCGAGATCGCGCTGCTCCTCGTCGAGACGATGGCGAACGACGAGACCATGCCGGAACTGCGCGTGGGCATCGCCTTCGGCACGGTGACCACCCGGATGGGCGATGTCTTCGGCACGACCGTCAACCTGGCTTCCCGGCTCACGTCGATAGCTCCCCGGGACGCCGTCCTCGTCGACTCGGCCCTCGCCGAGGAGCTGGTCCGTACGCGGGACGCCCCCGAGTCGGA
The DNA here is from genome assembly GCF_043204535.1 of Streptomyces sp. NPDC047853. NCBI lineage: Bacteria > Bacillati > Actinomycetota > Actinomycetes > Kitasatosporales > Streptomycetaceae > Streptomyces > Streptomyces sp. NPDC047853. Next base: position 395,830 of record NZ_JBIDCI010000001.1, read on the forward strand.
GGCCGTGGCGGCCGAGGAGGCCGCCGCCGCAGAGAAGGAGGGCGAGGCGCCGCCGGCGTACCGCTTCGCGCTCCAGCCGATGTGGCAGCGGCCGGTCCGCGGCCTCGGCGTGGTGGAACCGTGGCTGCTCACGCGGCGGAGCGAGGACGGGGAGTCCTGACGGGGGCGTCGGCCTCGTGTCCCCGGGCGCCCGTCAGCGGTTGCCGCCGAGCAGGTCCACGCACAGGCCGATGACCGGCACGCACAGGCCGTCCGGGTGGTCGTGGCCCGGCGCGGGCGTGCCGCGACCGGGTGGCGGGTCGGGTGTGGGGCGCGGTGCGGGCGCTCCCGGCCGGGGCGGCGGGGAGGACCGGGGCGGCGGTGCCTGAGCGGGCGGGCCCGCTTCGTCGACCGAGGAGCCCGACGAGCCGGGGACGTCCGACGAGCCGGGGACGTCCGAGGAGCCCGTTGTCCCCGACGAGCCCGACGAACCCGAAGAAAGCGACGAGCCCGAAGCGTCCGTTGGGGTCGTCCCGGAGGGGAATGCGGCAAAGGGCGTGCCCCCGTCCGGCCCCGGTATGAGTCCCGGGGCCGGGAACGCGCCGAGGCCGCCCATGGCCGAGGTCGCCGACGGACTCACCCGCGGCGGGCCCGCTGTGCTCGCGGCGGGGGACGTCCGGTCGGCCGTGGTGCCCCCTGCGTGCTCCGTCTCCACGCGGGGCCCGGCCTCGGCACCGAACCCATGCGCGTCGTCCCCGCCGGGCTCGGCCAGCAGGTGTACGAGGCCCAGGGTGCCGGCCGCGAGGGCCAGGCCGCCGGCCGCGACCATCGCCCCGCGCGGGCGGGGCCGGCGGTGCCTGCCGCGGCGGCTCCGTCCGTACCGCTGATCCGTCGGTGTGCCGGTCGTCGTCATGTTCCCTCCCCGGTGCGCACGCGTCCCCGTCGCGGTGCGGCGGGGCGACGCTATGTGCTGCCGTCCGCGGAGGCGGGACGGTCGGCCGGATGTCACTCGAACGGGTAAGCGGGGTGCTCCGGGAAACGGACGCGCCCGGCCTTTCCCCGTGCGGGTCCGCCTGCGATGATCGGGCGGTCCAGTTGTTAACCCGCGTTAACCGGAGGGTGTCATGAGCGAGGAGCGGTTCGGAGAGTTCGTCCTGGTGCGGCGGCACACGGACGGACATGTCGCGGAGCTCGCGCTCGACCGGCCGAAGGCCATGAACGCCGTCTCGACCGCGATGGCCCGGTCCATCCGCGCGGCGTGCGCGGCGCTGGGCGAGGACCGGAGCGTGCGGGTGGTGGTGCTGACCTCGACACACGAGCGGGCGTTCTGCGTCGGGGCCGACCTCAAGGAGCGCAACTCCTTCTCCGACGCCGACCTGCTGCGCCAGCGGCCGGTGGCGCGGGGCGCCTACACCGCGGTGCTGGAACTCCCGGTGCCGACGGTCGCCGCCGTGCACGGGTTCGCGCTGGGCGGCGGTTTCGAGCTGGCGCTGTCCTGCGACGTGATCGTGGCCGACCCCACGGCGGTGGTCGGGCTGCCCGAGGTGTCGGTCGGGGTGATTCCGGGCGGCGGCGGTACGCAGCTGCTGCCGCGCCGGGTGGGGGCGGCGCGGGCGGCCGAGCTGGTGTTCACGGCGCGGCGGGTGGAGGCCGCGGAGGCGCGTGAGCTGGGGCTCGTGGACCAGCTGGTGGACGAGGGGCGGGACCGGGAGGAGGCGCTGGAGCTGGCCGCCCGGATGGCCGCCAACTCGCCGGTGGGCCTGCGGGCGGCCAAGCGCGCGCTGCGGCTCGGGCACGGGCTGGACCTGCGGGCCGGTCTCGAGGTCGAGGACGCGGCGTGGCGGTCGGTGGCGTTCTCGGGGGACCGGGCCGAGGGGGTCGCGGCGTTCAACGAGAAGCGCGCCCCGCGGTGGCCCGGGGAGTAGCCCCGGCCTGGCGAGACTTACGCCGGGCGAGGGATACGGCCCGGCGACCCTTTCGCCCTGCTTGAGTGACGTTTCTCCCTGAATCTCCCTAGCCTGGAGCGATGGGTGAGGACAGTCGGCTCGCGGCCGTCGTGGCGCTGGCGCAGGGCATGGCCGCCGCGCAGGGCTCGCGCGAGGCGTGGCGGGCGGCCGCCGTCGGCGCGTGCAAGGCGCTGGGCGGCAGCTTCGCCGCGCTGTCCGTGTGGGAGCGCGAGCTGGGCCGGCTCCGGGTCCTGGTGAACGTCGGCCGGCGGGCCGAGGACGAGGAGGAGTTCCCGGAGGACGAGTCCTATCCGGTGCACCAGTTCGCGGAGATCACCGAGTTCCTGCACGAGCGCTGGGCCGGCGGTGGGGAGCCCGACGCCTGGGTCGAGACCGCCGAAGGGCCCGCCGCCGGGCGACCGGGCTACGTCCACCAGCGCGTCGCCGCCCTGCGCCGCCGCGGACGCGGCTGCTGCGTGGTCGCGCCGATCGTGCTGCACGGCCGGGCCTGGGGCGAGCTGTACGTCGCCCGCCCGGTCGGGGAGCGGGTCTTCGAGCGGGCCGACGCCGACTTCGCCACCGTGCTGGCCTCGGTGGTGGCCGCCGGGATAGCGCAGACCGAGCGGCTGGAGGAGGTCCGGCGGCTGGCCTACACCGACGCGCTCACCGGTCTGGCCAACCGCCGCGCGGTCGACTCCGCGCTGGACGAGGCCGTCGAGCGGCACCGCAGGGAGGACGTGGTCGTCAGTCTCCTCGTGTGCGACCTCAACGGCCTCAAGCAGGTGAACGACACCCACGGGCATGCCGCCGGGGACCGGCTCCTGGAGCGCTTCGGGTCGGTGCTGTCCCTGTGCGGGGCGATGCTGCCGGGGGCGCTCGCGGCACGGCTGGGCGGGGACGAGTTCTGCCTGCTCGCGGTCGGGCCGGCCGCCGACGCCGTGGTCAAGGCGGCCGAGGAGCTGTGCCGCCGGGCGGGCGAGCTGGAGCTGGGCGAGGGCGTGGCATGCGGGGTGGCGTCCACGGAGGACCCCGTGGGGCCGGTGCGCTCCGCCCGGCGGCTGTTCCGGCTCGCGGACGCGGCCCAGTACCGCGCCAAGGCCGAACGGTCGGCGGGACCGGTCGTCGCCGGCCGCGAGGGACCCGACGACCCCGTGGTCCGGCTCGCGGACGAGCCCTCCCGCGAGGAGGACGGCGAGCGCAGGCGGTTCCGGGGGCGGCACTCGCCGTGAGGCGGACGCGGTAAGGGGCGAAACCGGTGCCCGGTGGTGACCTACCCCCTCGTGACATCATCGAATTCAGTGCGTACGCTCCTGAATATGGATATGCACAGTGTGATGGTGGGGACCACCGGAGTCACCGCGTCCGACGTCCTCGCCGTGGCGCGCGGCGGCGCCCGGGTCGAGCTCTCCGACGAGGCGGTGGCCGCCCTGGCCGCGGCCCGCGAGATCGTGGACGCGCTGGCCGCCAAGCCGGACCCCGTGTACGGCGTGAGCACCGGGTTCGGCGCCCTGGCCACCCGGCACATCAGCCCGGAACTGCGGGCTCAGCTCCAGCGCAACATCGTGCGCTCGCACGCCGCCGGGATGGGTCCGCGCGTCGAGCGCGAGGTGGTCCGCGCGCTGATGTTCCTGCGGCTGAAGACCGTCTGTTCCGGGCACACCGGCGTCCGGCCCGAGGTGGCGCAGACCATGGCCGACGTGCTCAACGCCGGGATCACCCCGGTCGTGCACGAGTACGGCTCCCTCGGCTGCTCCGGCGACCTCGCCCCGCTCTCGCACTGCGCGCTCGCCCTCATGGGGGAGGGGGACGCCGAGGGCCCCGACGGCACCGTGCGGCCGGCCGGCGAGCTGCTCGCCGAGCACGGCATCGCCCCCGTCGAGCTGCGCGAGAAGGAGGGCCTCGCCCTGCTCAACGGCACCGACGGCATGCTCGGCATGCTGGTCATGGCCCTCGCCGACCTCGACACCCTCTACAAGTCCGCCGACGTCACCGCCGCCCTGACCATGGAGGCCCTGCTCGGCACCGACCGGGTACTGGCGCCCGAGCTGCACGCCATCCGCCCGCACCCCGGGCAGGCCGCGAGCGCCGCCAACATGCTGGCCGTGCTCAAGGGCTCGGGCCTGACCGGGCACCACCAGGACGACGCCCCCCGCGTGCAGGACGCCTACTCGGTGCGCTGCGCCCCGCAGGTCGCGGGCGCCGGACGCGACACCCTGGCCCACGCGACGCTGGTCGCCGAGCGCGAACTGGCGTCGGCCGTGGACAACCCGGTGGTTCTGCCCGGGGGTACCTCCCAGGCCTTCGGCACTGAGGGAGGCCGGGTGGAGTCCAACGGCAACTTCCACGGCGCCCCGGTCGCCTACGTCCTGGACTTCCTCGCCGTCGCCGTCGCCGACCTCGGCTCCATCGCGGAGCGGCGCACCGACCGGCTGCTGGACAAGAACCGCAGCCACGGCCTGCCGCCGTTCCTCGCCGACGACCCCGGCGTCGACTCCGGCCTGATGATCGCCCAGTACACGCAGGCCGCCCTGGTCAGCGAGTTGAAGCGGCTGGCCGTACCGGCCTCGGCGGACTCCATCCCCTCCTCCGCGATGCAGGAGGACCACGTGTCGATGGGCTGGTCGGCGGCGCGCAAGCTGCGCACGGCCGTCGACAACCTGACCCGCGTGATCGCCGTCGAGCTGTACGCCGCCACGCGCGCGATCCAGCTCCGCGAGGGCCTCACCCCCGCGCCCGCCTCGCAGGCCGTCATCGACGCCGTACGGGCGGCCGGCGTCGAGGGTCCCGGCCCGGACCGCTACCTGGCGCCGGACCTCGCCGCGGCCGACGCCTTCGTGCGCGGCGGGCACCTGGTCGCGGCGGCGGAGACGGTCACCGGGCCGCTGCGCTGACCGGGCCGGACGTGAAGAGGGGCCCCGCCGGGAGGACGGGGCCCCTCTCCCGTGTGCGTACTCGCGGCGGACTCACCGTCTCCCGACGGTCAAGAACGCCAAAAGAACGTCAAGTTTCCTCAAAAGTCGAGGCGTTCCCGACGCACCGAGTAGCCCACGAAGCCCGCCCCGAGACCGAGGCAGAGGGCGCCGCCGACGACGTACGGAGTGCTGTCGAAGCTGCCGGTGTCGGCCAGCCGGGTGGTGCCCTCGCCGGAGGCGGCCGTACCCGTGGATACGGCTCTGGCCTGCTCGGTGACCTGCGGAGACGGGGTCGCGGCGGCGGACTGGAGTACCTGCGTGTCGGGTGTCGCGTTCGCGGACGGGACGAACCACAGGGCACACAGCAGACCCCCCGCGGCGGCGGCGGTCAGCAACGGACGGCGAGCGGATGACACGGAATATCGATCCCCTTGTGGCGCTGGCGAATTGGCCGTGTGGGCAGATGTTAGTGAAAGGCGCGGGTCACGGGAAAGTCACGGGAGGGGCCGGCCTTACGCTCCGGACATGAGCACTCCAGAGACATCACGCTTTGTACGGGTTCGCGTCGACCTCGTCCTCGCGATCGACGACGAGGAGGCCGTCACGGGGGCCGCGCTCCAGGCGCTCGCCGACGACGCCGACCTGCCCGACGGGGAACGCGCCCAGGCCGAGCGCGCCGTGACGGAGGACACCGCCGAGGCGCTGGCCCACCTCGTCGACCCGTTCGACCTGGTCAGCGCGGTGCCCGGGGTGGAACTCCAGCAGGCCTCCTGGAGCAGCGAGCAGATCGACTACGACCCCGATTCGCCCGAGTGGGACCTCGGCGAGGATGATGGCGACGAGAACGACCCGGAAGACGAGGAAATGACGGTCGGCTGACGCGGTGTGGGAAAACTTCTGACCCCGGGCGGCAACCACCGCCCGGGGTTTCGTCGTCTCAGGGGGCGCGCACGACCCGCCCTCCCGTCGCACGCCACCGTCCGCCTCGGCGCAAACGTGGCATGCCCCACACCGGGCAGCGATGGGGAACGGGACGAACCGGTCGTAGCGTTGAACGTCCTGACGGGGAATCTCGGGGTTTCCGGAATCGGCAACGATGGAGAAGCGTGTGATGACGGACGGTAAGCGGCGCAAGGGCCTGGCGGCCGCGTCCGCACTGCTCGGCGGTGTGCTGGTGCTCTCGGCTTGTTCGGGCAGCGACGCCGAGACCTCCGGTGGTGGGGACAGGACCTCGCAGGCCGAGGCCGACGCGGCGGCGGCCAAGGAGTCGTCCGAGGCTCAGATCAAGATCACCCCCGACGACGGCTCGGACAACGCCTCCATCAACAACTCGGCCGGCGTCACCGTGAGCAAGGGCACGCTCACCCAGGTGAAGATGACCGCCACGGACGGCACCGAGGTCAGCGGCCGGATATCGTCCGACAAGACGAGCTGGAAGCCCACCGGCCAGCTGGAGCGGGCCACCACCTACAAGCTGACGGCGACCGCGCAGGACTCCGAGGGCCGCGCCGCCCACGAGAACGCGTCGTTCACCACGGTCTCCCCGAAGAACAGCTTCATCGGCACCTTCACCCCGGACGACGGCAAGACCGTCGGTGTCGGCATGCCCGTGTCGATCAACTTCGACAAGGAGATCACCGACAAGGCCGCCGTCCAGAAGGGCATCACGGTCAACACCACCAGCGGCCAGGAAGTCGCCTGCCACTGGTTCAGCACCCAGCGCATGGACTGCCGCCCCGAGGACTACTGGCAGGAGGGCGCGACCGTCACCCTCAAGCTGGCGCTCGACGGTGTCGAGGGCGCCCAGGGTGTCTACGGCGTCCAGCAGAAGACGGTCAGCTTCAAGATCGGCCGCAACCAGGTCTCGTACGTCGACGCGAAGACCAAGCAGATGAAGGTCACGCAGGACGGCAAGACCGTCAAGACGATCCCGATCTCCGCGGGCTCGCCGGAGAACAAGACCTACGAGGGTCAGATGGTGATCTCCGAGAAGTACAAGGAGACCCGGATGGACGGATCGACGGTCGGCTTCACCGACGACGACGGCAAGGGCGAGTACGACATCAAGGACGTGCCCCACGCCATGCGGCTGAGCACCTCCGGCACCTTCATCCACGGCAACTACTGGGGCAAGGGGATCTTCGGCCAGGCCAACACCAGCCACGGTTGCGTGGGTCTGGCCGACGCCAAGGGCGCCGGCGACCCGAACACGCCGGGTGCCTGGTTCTACGACAACTCCATCGTCGGTGACGTGGTCGTCGTCCAGAACACCGGCGACAAGACCATCGCCCCGGACAACGGCCTCAACGGCTGGAACATGGACTGGGCCCAGTGGAAGGCGGGTTCGGCGGTCTGACGGACGGCGGTCCGGCGGTGTGACGCCGAACGGCCCGCGGTCCCACGCGACTTCGCACCGGGCGCCCGTCGCTCCCCACCGGGGGGCGGCGGGCGCCCGGCGTCGCGCGGCGTCCCGTCCTCGGCGCGAAGGGTCGGGCAGGCCCCTGGTTCGCCGGCGGGCCGCGCCAACCCGTCGACCATGTAGTCGCGCCAACCCGTAGACCACGTAACGGACTTCGCGCGGCCCCGTTACGACGGCCCGGCGGTTTGCCCACCTTCCGCGGAACCGTTGAGCGGATGATCTCCCCTCGGCATACTCCGAGTTCCGGGGGGAGCACGCGCGTGCGAGACCGCCCCCGGCCGGGTGAACGGGGAATTCTCCCGGTACTTCCGCAAGGGGGAACGTTGCGCAGACATGTGAACAGGGCCGGCGCGGCCACCGTCGCCACGGCGGCGGCCGTCGCCCTCACGGCGGGCCTGACCAGCCCGGCCGTGGCGGCCGGGGACCGGACGCCGGCCTCCGAGGACGGGACGCGGACCGCGTCCCCGGCGAGGACCGGTGCCGCACCGGCCGCCTCCGGCGCGGCCAGGCACCGGGTCACGCTGATCACCGGCGACCGGGTCGTCGTGGACGCCAAGGGCCGCGTCGTCGGACTGGAACGGGCCGCGGGGCGGGAGCACATACCCGTCCAGGTCCGCAGGGCAGGCGGGCACACCCTCGTCGTCCCGGCCGACGCGGCCCGTCTGGTCGCCACCGGCAAGCTGGACCAGCGCCTCTTCGACGTCACCGAACTGAGCAGGGCCGCCACCCGCAAGGCGCAGCGGAACGGCCTGAAGGTCATCGTCGGCTACCGGGGCACCGCGGGGGCCACCAAGGCCGACGTCCGCGAGGCGGGCACCCTGCGCCGCACACTGGCGTCCCTGAACGCCGACGCCGTGCAGACCCCGCACGAGGACGCGCCCGAGCTGTGGGACGCGGTGACCGACGGCGAGAGGACGGCCGCCGGCATCGCGCACGTGTGGCTCGACGGCGTCCGCCGGGCCAGCCTCGACCGGTCCGTCCCGCAGATCGGCGCCCCGAAGGCGTGGGCGGCCGGCTACGACGGCAAGGGCGTGAAGATCGCCGTACTGGACACCGGCGTCGACGCCACCCACCCCGACCTGAAGAACCAGGTCGTCGCGGAGAAGAACTTCTCCGTCTCGACCGACGCCACCGACAGGTACGGCCACGGCACGCACGTCGCCTCCATCGCGGCCGGCACCGGCGCCAAGGCGGGCGCCACGTACAAGGGCGTGGCCCCCGGCGCCCAGCTGCTCAACGGCAAGGTGCTCAGCGACGACGGCTTCGGCGACGACTCCGGCATCCTCGCCGGCATGGAGTGGGCGGCCGAGCAGGGCGCCGATATCGTCAACCTCAGCCTCGGCGGTGGCGACACCCCGGCGATCGACCCGCTCGAAGCGCAGGTCAACAAGCTCTCCGCGGAGAAGGGCATCCTCTTCGCCATCGCCGCCGGCAACGAGGGCGAGTTCGGCGACCGGACCGTCGGCTCGCCGGGCAGCGCCGCGGCGGCCCTCACCGTCGGCGCGGTCGACGACAAGGACCGGCTCGCCCCCTTCTCCAGCACCGGCCCCGGCCTGGACGGCGCGGTCAAGCCCGACGTGACGGCCCCCGGCGTCGACATCACCGCCGCCTCCGCCAAGGGCAGCCTCATCGCCCGGGAGGAGGGCGAGAAGCCCGCCGGATACGTCACCATCTCCGGTACGTCGATGGCGACCCCGCACGTCGCGGGCGCCGCGGCCCTCCTGAAGCAGCAGCACCCCGACTGGACGTCCGCCGAGCTGAAGGGCGCGCTGACGGGGTCGGCGAAGGGCGGCGCGTACACACCCTTCCAGCAGGGTTCGGGCCGCATCCAGGTCGACAAGGCCGTCAAGCAGACCGTGATCGCCGACCCGGTGTCGCTCACCTTCGGCACCCAGCAGTGGCCGCACACCGACGACAAGCCGGTCAGCAAGCAGCTGACCTACCGCAACCTCGGCACCGAGGCCGTCACGCTCAAGCTGACGTCCACCGCCACCGACCCCAAGGGCAAGGCGGCCCCCGCCGGCTTCTTCAAGCTGGGCGCCGGCTCGGTCACCGTCCCGGCGGGCGGCAGGGCCTCCGTGGCCCTCACCGCGAACACGAGGCTCGGCGGCACGGTCGACGGCGCCTACGCGGCGTACGTCACGGCGACCGGCGGCGGGCAGACCGTCCGCACCGCCGCCGCCGTGGAACGCGAGGTGGAGTCGTACGACGTCACCCTGAAGGCGCTCGGCCGCGACGGCCGGCCCACCGCGCACTACGAGACCGACCTGACCGGTGTCTCGGGCCTCGCCACGGACACGTGGCTCACGCCGTACGAGGCCGACGGCACCGTCACCGTCCGGGTGCCCAAGGGCGGTTACATCCTCAACTCCTCGATCCACGTGAGCGGTGACCCGGAGGTGTGGAAGGGCGCCGACTGGATCGCCCAGCCCAAGCTGAGCGTCACGAAGAACACCACCGTCACCCTGGACGCCCGTACCGCCCGGCCCGTGAACGTCACCGTCCCGGACAAGGCGGCGAAGTCGGCGTTCGTGTCGGCGGACTACACGGTCGAGGCGTCCGGCAACTCCTACAGCTACGGCTGGTGGCTGGACTCGTACAAGGGGCTGCGCACCAAGCACCTGGGCCCGCGCACCACCGACGGCTCGCTCAGCCAGCAGTGGGACGCGCACTGGACCAAGGGCGCCAAGGAGCAGTACGACACCGTCACCGGCGGCCCGGTCCAGCAGCTCGCCACCGGCTACACCCGGCACTACAAGGCCGGCGAGCTGGCCACCCTCAAGGCCGGCCTCGGCGCCTCCGCGAGCGGCAAGAAGGGTGCCATCTCCGCGACCGGCTGGCTGCCCGGCGGCATGGGCGGCTCCTCGATCGGCATCGAGCAGGCTCTGCCCGGCACCCGCACCCTGCACCTGTCCACCGGGAACGGCGTGACCTGGGACCTCGGCTTCGAGCAGTACGGAGGCCGGGACGCCGACGGCTTCCCGGTGCTGGAGGCTGACTACGTGTCCGACGCCGCCCAGCGCTACAAGGCGGGCAAGAGCTACTCGGCGACGTTCAACACCGCCGTGTTCGGTCCGCGCCTCACCAAGGACTCGGGCCTGTACCGGGACGGCGACTCCCTCACCGGGATTCTCCCGCTCTTCGCCGACGGCAAGGGCCACCCGGGCTCCTCGGTCTTCACGTCCGTCGCCACCACCCTCTACCGCAACGGCACCAAGGTCGGCTCCCACAAGGACCCGCTGTTCGGCGAGGCCGAGTTCAAGGTCCCGTCAGGTGACGCCGGGTACCGGCTGACGACGTCCGTCAAGCGCTCCGCCAAGGTCGCCGCGGCCTCCAGCCGCATCGACGCGAGCTGGACGTTCCGCTCCAAGAAGACGACCACCCTCACCAAGCTGCCCGCGTCCACCGCGCGCTTCGCCGCCGCCACCGGCCTGGACAGCAAGGTCGCGGCGGGCAAGACGGTCACCGTCCCGGTCACCGTCGAGGGCGCGGCCGCCGGCCGCAACCTCAAGTCCCTGACCGTGCACCTCTCCTACGACCACGGCAAGACCTGGAAGAAGGTCACCGTGAAGAAGGGGAAGATCAGCGTCAAGAACCCGGCGAAGGGGAAGTCCCTCTCCTTCCGCGCCAAGATCATCGACAAGAAGTCGAACGAGTCGCTGATCTCGATCTACGACGCGTACTACGGCAAGTAGGCCGCGACACCACCACCAGGACCCGGCCGGAGCCCTCGCGGTTCCGGCCGGGTCGTCCCGCCCGGCCGGGTCACCTCGGCAGGGACGCCGCCGCGTCCGACCCCCAGCTCGCCAGCAGGCGCAGGCCCTCCGCCGACGGGGAGCCCGGCTCGGCGTGGTACGTCACGAACGCCTGCTCCTCGTCGTCGACCAGGCGGAACGTCTCGAACGACAGCGTCAGGTCGCCGACCAGGGGATGCCGCATCCGCTTGACGCCGTAGGACTTCTCCTTCACGTCGTGCGTCGCCCATCGCCGCCGGAACTCCTCGCTCTTCACGGACAGCTCCCCGACCAGGGCCGACAGCCTCGGGTCGTCCGGGTGCCGGCCCGCGTCCATGCGCAGGAAGCTCACCATGTCGGACGCCTTCTGGTCCCAGTCCACGAAGAGGTCGCGGTAGTCGGGGTTGAGGAAGACCAGCCGCGCCCAGTTCCGCTCCTCGGCGGGCAGCTTGCCCCAGTCGCCGAAGAGGGCCGCCGCCATCCGGTTCCAGGCGAGGATCTCCGACCGCCGGCCCGTCACGTACGCCGGCACCGTCTCGATCGACTCCAGCAGCTGGAGCAGCGCCACCCGCACCGGCTGCTGCGCCCGCGCGCCCGCCGTCCGCCTGCGCTGCTGCTTGGGCTTCGCGAGGTGCGTCAGGTGCGCCTGCTCGGCGTCCGACAGCCGCAGGGCCCGGGCGATCGCGTCGAGGACCTCCGCCGACACGTTCCGTCCGTTGCCCTGCTCCAGGCGCGTGTAGTACGCCACCGACACCCCGGCCAGCTGCGCCAGCTCCTCCCGCCGCAGGCCCGGCACCCGGCGGTGCCGCCCGAACGACGGCAGCCCCACGTCCTCCGGCTTCAGCCGGGCCCGCCGGGTGCGCAGGAACTCGCTCAGTTCGGCACGCCGGTCCAGCTGTCCATCCATGCTCTCCAGTATTGCCGCTCGTATTCCCGGTCGTACGCACCTGAGCCTGTCCTTGCCAGTGGTACGCACGCCGGTCGTACGCAAAGGCGTGGCCTGGGTGAACGTCCCGATCGGAGGCACTCTGGAAGGACCACCCAGACCGCCGTCACGAGACCTCGTCTCGGGAATTCCGGAGAACCCGGCATGACCACTGTCGCCGCATACGCCGCACCCGCCGCCAAGGCTCCGCTGGAGCGGACCACCATCGAGCGGCGCGAGGTGCGCGAGCACGACGTCCTGATCGACATCAAGTTCGCCGGCATCTGCCACTCCGACATCCACCAGGTGCAGGAGGGCTGGGGCGAGGCCATCTTCCCGATGGTCCCCGGCCACGAGATCGCCGGCATCGTCTCCGAGGTCGGCCCCGGCGTCACCAAGTACGCCGTCGGAGACCGCGTCGGCGTCGGCTGCATGGTCGACTCCTGCCGCGAGTGCGACAACTGCAAGGCCGGCCACGAGCAGTACTGCACGGGCGGCAACGTGATGACCTACAACGGCGTCGGCAAGGACGGCGAGCCCACCTACGGCGGCTACTCGCAGAAGATCGTCGTCGACGAGAACTTCGTCCTCGGCATCCCCGAGGGCATCGCGCTGGACGAGGCCGCGCCCCTGCTCTGCGCCGGCGTCACCACCTACTCGCCGCTCCGGCACTGGAACGCCGGCCCCGGCAAGAAGGTCGCCGTCGTCGGCATGGGCGGCCTCGGCCACATGGCCGTCAAGCTCGCGCACGCCCTGGGCGCCGAGGTGACCGTGCTGTCGCAGTCCCTGCGCAAGAAGGACGACGGCCTCAAGCTGGGCGCCGACCACTACTACGCCACCAGCGACCCGGCCACCTTCGAGCAGCTCGACGGCACCTTCGACCTGATCGTCTCGACCGTCTCGGCCCCGCTCGACTTCGGCGCCTACCTCGGCCTGCTGCGGACGGACGGCGCCCTGGTCAACGTCGGCGCCCCCGAGGAGCCCGTCTCCCTCAACCTGTTCACCCTGCTCGGCGGCCGCAAGACCCTCGCCGGGTCCATGATCGGCGGCATCCGGGAGACCCAGGAGATGCTGGACTTCTGCGCCGAGCACGGCATCGGCGCCGAGATCGAGCTGATCGCCGCCTCCGAGGTCAACGAGGCGTACGAGCGGGTCCAGGCGAGCGACGTGCGGTACCGCTTCGTGATCGACACGGCGACGATCTGACCGGATCACGGGCTCGGGGGAAGCCGGGAAAATCTCTTCCCCGTTCCTGTCACACGGCCGCGACGCCGCGGGTCACACCGCCGTAGACATGACGGCGGACGCCCGGGTGGGCAGGTCTCGCACCTGTCCGTCCGGGCGCCCAGACCCCGGGAGCAGCCATGACGTACCCCTCGTCCACCACCACCCCCCTCCTGGTCACCGGCGGCACGGGCACCCTGGGCCGCCACGTCGTCCCGCTGCTGCGGGCGGCCGGCCACCGGGTGCGGGTCCTCAGCCGGCGCCCCCGCCCCGCCGCGGACGGTGTCGCGTACGTCACCGGAGACCTCCTGACCGGTGCGGGCGTCGCCGCCGCCGTCGACGGTGTGCACACCGTCCTGCACCTGGCGGGCGGCCCCAAGGGCGACGACGAGGCGACCCGCACCCTGGTGCGGGCCGCGTCCGGCGCCGACGTGCGGCACCTCGTGTACATCTCGGTCGTGGGCGCCGACAGCGTGCCGCTGGCGTGGCTGCGCACCAAGCTGGAGTCGGAGCGGGCGATTGCGGACTCCGGCATCCCGTGGACGGTGCTGCGGGCGGCCCAGTTCCACGAGCTGACCCTGACGATGGTCGAGAAGATGGCGAAGCTGCCGGTCCTCCCCGTCCCGGGCGGAATGCGCCTCCAGCCGGTCGACTCGCGCGAGGTGGCGGGCCGCCTCGCCGAACTGACCCTCGCCGCCCCGTCGGGCCTGGTCCCCGACATGACCGGCCCCGAGGTCCTCGACCTGGCCGCCCTGACCCGGTCGTACCGCGCCGTCCACGGCGGGCGCCGGCGCCCGCACCTGCCGGTCCGCATCCCGGGCAAGGCGGGCCGCGCCTACCGGGCGGGGGCCAACCTCGCGCTGGCGGGGGCCCTGACGGGCCGGCTGACGTGGGAGGAGTTCCTGACGGAGCGGGCGGGACGCGGGACGGCTACGGCCGCCGGGCGCCCTTCGTGACCCGGGTGTTCAGCGGCGCCGCAGGGACGGGTCGAGCAGCGCGGGCGGGGTGTCGAACTTCTCGTGCGCGGCCAGGTCGGTGCCCGGAGCGACGATCGCGTCGATCGCGTCGAGGACGTCGGCGGACAGCACGGTGTCGGCGGCGGCCAGATGCGCGCGCAGGTGCTCCGCGGTGCGGGGTCCGGTGAGCGCGCTGGTCACGGCCGGGTGCGCGGTCACGAAGCCGAGCGCGAGCTGGATCAGGGTCAGGCCGGCCTCGTCGGCCACCCGGGCCAGCTGTTCGACGGCGTCCAGCCGGGCCCGGTTGGCGGGCAGCGAGAGGTCGAAGCGCTCCGGCAGGACCGCCGAGCGGTGGGTGGCGACATCGCGCCCCGCGCGGACCGCGCCGGACAGCCAGCCCGAGGCCAGCGGGCTCCACACCAGTACGCCGAGGCCGTACTCCCCGGCCACGGGGAGCACGTCGCTCTCGATGCCGCGCTGGAGGATCGAGTAGCTGGGCTGCTCGGTGACGTAGCGGCTCAGACGGTGCTCGCGGGCGGCCCACTGCGCCTGGACGACGCGGTACGCGGGGAAGGTCGAGGAGCCGAAGTAACGGATCTTCCCCGCGCGCTGCAGGTCGGTCAGCGCCGACAGCGTCTCCTCGTCGGCGGTGGTGGGGTCCCAGCGGTGGATCTGGTACAGGTCGACGTGGTCGACACCGAGCCGGCGCAGGCTGTTGTCCAGCTCGGCGACCAGCCAGCGGCGGGAGGCGCCGCGGTGGTTGCGCTCGTCGCCCATGGGCATGCAGGCCTTCGTGGCCAGCACGATGTCGTCGCGGCGGCCGGCGACGGCCTTGCCGACCATCTCCTCCGACTCGCCCTCGCCGTACATGTCGGCGGTGTCGATGAGGTTGATCCCGGCGTCGAGGGCGGCGTCGACGAGGGCGGTGGCCTCGTCCTGGGTGGTGCCTCCGATACGGCCGAAGTTCATGGCGCCGAGTGCGAGCGAGCTGACCTGCACGCCGGTGCGGCCCAAGGTGCGGTACTGCATGACGGTGGTCCTCCGTTGTGGGTGGGACGGGGTGAGGGAAGCGGGGTGCGCGACCTGCGGGCACAGGTGTGCATCCGCGTCTGGATGCATGTGCTCATGCGTGCGCCCATGCGGGCGTTGAGATGACGAGGGCATGCCCATGAAGCGTGGATGCCGATGGTGACGGGGGCCGTGCTCTGGCATGATGTCCAAGTGGGACGCTGTCCCGCTTTACGATACGGAACGGTGTCCCGTTTAGCAACCGTGCAGCGGAGGGAACGACGTGGTGAAGGACGGCGACGAGGCCGCGGAGCACGCGGCCCGGCCCAGGCGGGCGGACGCCCGGCGCAACCAGGAGACCCTGCTCGACGCGGCCGCCGCGGTCTTCGTCGAGTCGGGTGTCGAGGCGCCGGTGCGTGACATCGCGGCCCGGGCCGGCGTGGGGACCGCCACCATCTACCGCCACTTCCCGACGCGCGCCGACCTCATCATCGGCGTCTACCGGCACCAGGTGGAGGCCTGCGCCGAGGCCGGCCCGGCCCTACTGGCGAGCAGCCCGACCCCTTACGCCGCCCTCGTGCGGTGGATCGACCACTTCGTGGACTTCCTCGTCACCAAGCACGGCCTCGCCGCCGTACTGCAGTCCGACAACGCCGGCTTCGAGGCGCTGCACGCCTACTTCATCGACCGCCTCGTGCCCGTGTGCACCCAGCTACTCGACGCCGCGACCGTCTCCGGCGAGATCCGCACCGACGACCTGGAGGCCATCGCCTTCATGCGCGGCGTCGGCAACCTCTGCATCGGCGCGGAGAACGACCCCCGGTACGACGCCCGGAGGCTGGTCGGACTGCTCGTCGCGGGACTGCGTCGAGCGGACTGAGCGCGGGGTGCGCGTCGGCGGCGGTACGGCTCCTCACCCGGTCTCCGCGTGCCGTGCAGCCGTCCGGGATACGTGGCGGTCTCCGCGGGCCGTGCAGCCGTACGGGGTTCGAGGCGGTCACCGCCCCTCGCGCAGCCGGACGAGGTATGTCGCGGTCACCGCTACGGCACGGTCGTCGTCGTGGACGAGTTCCGCGAGGGTGCGTGAGGCCGTCGGGCCCGGGATGTCCGCCAGCGCCTGGGTCAGCCGTACGCGGCCGGGCGCTTCGGTGGCGTCGTCGGCGAGGCGCTCGACGAGCCCGCCCGCGATCCGCTCCGCCGTCGCGTCGTCGCCGGCCAGCATGCTCAGCGCGTCGGCCGCGTCCGTGTCGTTCCGCCCCTCCACGACCATGTCGGTGAGCGTGGGCACGGCATCGGCCACCCCCCGCGTCCCGAGCGCCAGAGCAGCATGGCCGCGGACCACCACGTCCGGGTGCGCGAGGGCCTCCCGCAGCCGGACGGTGGCCCCCTCACCGGGCAGCTCGGCGAGGCACTGGACGGCGCGTTCCCGCACCGCGGCCGCCGGGGAGGCGAGGCCTTCCGCCAGCAGCGCCGTGCCGGCGCCGCCCGACCGGGCCAGCGCCCACCGCAGGGCGCCAGCGACATTCGTGTCCGTCTCGCTCAGCACCGCCTCGACCAGGGCCTCCACCGGCACCGGCACCTCGTCGACCGAGGAGAGGGCTGCACGCTGGCGCGCGGCGGCGCTCTTCGACCCCAGGGCCTGGAGGACCGAGACGGCCTGGAGCACGTCCTCCCAGTCGGCGGGCCCCACGGCTCCGATCCGGCTGAGCCGCGTCAGCAGTTCGGTCTCGGCCGCGATGCGTTCACGGGTCTGGCGGATGAGGTCGTCGACGAGCGCCGAGGGCGCGAAACCCGGATCGTCGAGCGCTCGCCCGATCTCCCGCAGCGACAGCCCCAGCGACCGCAGGCTCTCGATGTGGAAGATCCGCCGGATGTCCTCGGCGGCGTACTCCCGGTAGCCGGAGCCGGTACGACCCGAGGGCCGTAGCAGGCCCAGCGACTCGTAGTGCCTGAGCATGCGGGCACTGACCCCGGACCGCCGCGCCACCTCACCGATCAACACCTCCTATCGTCCCTCCTGGCCGGAGCCGCCGAGGGCCACCAGGCGCTTCGCCTCCTCGATCGCCGCCTCGAAGGCGGTGTCCGGGTCGCGCAGCAGCCGCTCCGTGGCGAGCGCGTGCGCCCGGACGCCTTCGTCCGGGGCCGCCGCCGCGGCCCGCAGCGCCGGCGGCACGACGTCGCCCAGCGCAACCAGCGCCCGGCTGAGACTCCGCTGTGTGTCCCGCTCGCCGCGCCCGAGCTGCGTCGCCAGCGCCGACGCCAGGGCGGCCTCCTCGCCCTCCGGGACGAGCACGACGGCCGCCCGCCAGGCGCTCCGGGCCACTTCGTCGTCGGCGTCGGACAGGAGGGCGCCGGTGATCGCCGGCCACGCCCGCCGGTCCCCGATCTTGGACAGGGTGTGCAGCGCCTGGCTCCGGGCCTGCGCCCGCTCGGACTCCACCTCCCGGAGCAGCAGGGGAAGCGTCGAGGACACCGGATGCCGGGTGAGCGCCCAGGTCAGCATGTCGCGGACGAAGAACTCGGGCTCGACGGCGCAGCGCTCGACCAGCGTGCCGACGCATCGCGGGTCCGGGGTCGTGCCGACGGCCAGCGCCGCCCGCAGCCGTACGGACGGACTGTCGTCCGCCAGGGCCCGCAGCGCGCGGGGCGCGTCCGGGGCCGGTGTCGTGGTCATGGGGAGAACCACCTCCTGGCGGACAGTGAAGGCCTTGTCACCGTGTCAAGGTCAACCCCGCCGCGCGGCCCCCCACCGGCGGACGGGTGCGGAATCACGCGGAGCCCTCCCGTGTTGACACAGGTCGGACGGGATGCGGGCGTGTGCTGTGCAACCCGAGTGACCCGGCTGACAGGAATGGGAGGGCCGCAATGGCTGCGCAGACACAGAGGGCCGTACTCGCGGGCGGATGCTTCTGGGGCATGGAAGAGCTGATCCGCCGGCTTCCGGGCGTGACCGCGACCCGGGTCGGCTACACCGGCGGCGACGTTCCGAACGCGACGTACCGCGACCACGGCACGCACGCGGAGGCCATCGAGATCCTCTACGACCCCGAGCGGACCGACTACCGCGCGCTCCTGGAGTTCTTCTTCCAGATCCACGACCCGAGCACGAAGAACCGCCAGGGCAACGACATCGGTCTCAGCTACCGCTCGGCGATCTACTACGTGGACGACGAGCAGAAGCGGATCGCCGAGGACACGATCGCGGACGTGGACGCTTCCGGCCTGTGGCCCGGCAAGGTCGTCACCGAGGTGGAGCCGGTCGGTCCCTTCTGGGAGGCCGAGCCCGAGCACCAGGACTACCTGCAGCGCTACCCCGAGGGGTACACCTGCCACTTCCCGCGCCCGGGATGGCGGCTGCCCGCCCGCGCCGAGGGCTGACCGCCGGGCGGCCCGGCGGGCGCTCCTCCGGGGGCCGCCCGCCGGCGCGCCCTCAGTGGGGGAGCGTCGCCGGGCTGCCGCCGTTCGCCTCGTAGCCCGCCACCGCCATCGCGCGGTAGACCGCGAACTCCCCGGCCGGATCGGGTGACAGGGTCCAGGGGAGGGCGCCGACGTGGCCGTCGATGACGACTATCTGGTTCATGGCCTCGGCCCAGCGCTCGCCGCGGACCAGGAAGAACACCAGCAGATGGCGGACGTGCGCCTGCATCGGGTCGTCGGGGCGGGCCGAGTGCACCGCGTGCAGGGCGCCGTGGACCGCCTTGGTGACGACCTCGCTCTGGTAGAAACCGCTGACCAGATTGACCTCGGGCAGGTGCTCGAAGACCGCGAACAGGGGCATCGCCGCGAGGAGTGAGCCCTGCGGCGCGCGGGCCGCGGCGGCCTCCGCGAAGGAGTACGCCAGCTCCCGGGAGCCGTGCCACTTCTCGCACCAGTAGTGCAGGGCGGCCAGGTGCGCCCCCATGTGGTTCGGAGCGCGGTCGAGGATCTTCAGCCAGAGCTGCTCGAACTCCTCGCGCGGATAGCCGAGGCCGCGGGCCACCGACAGCTCCACGATGTACGGGATCGGGTCGCCGGGGGCGAGCAGCGCCGCCTCCGAGCAGGCCGCCCTGGCCTCCTCCATGATGATCCGGAAGTCGTCCGTACCGGGCGTCGCCGTCCGCCACGCCTGCTGCACCAGGAACTCCGCGTGCACGGCCGCGCCGCCCGCGTCCTTCGGGACCTCCGCCCGCCACACCCGCAGCCACTGGCCGCCCGGTGCCTCACCGACACCGCCCGGCCGCCGCGACAGCTCCAGGGACGCGGCACCCGCGAAGGCCTGCACCCGCTGCCAGCGCCGCTCGCCCTCGGCCTCCGTACCGGCCAGGAGCTGCTGCGCCCCCCGGTAGTCCTGCGTGCGCTGCACCAGGTCCAGGACGTCCAGCAGGTCGTGGTCGGGGCCGGGCATGCGGATGTCCAGCTCCTCCTCGCGGGCGAAGCCGTAGTTCGCGGGGTCCGCCGCGTCCGGGTGGCCGGGGGGCACCAGGCCGACCGCGCTCCGCCGGCGCCGCGAGATTTGGAGCAGCACGAAGCCCAGCATGACCAGCGCTATCAGCACCCAGAGAATCTCCATGTCTCAAGCGAACCAGACGGCGCCGACAATTGGCCAACCTGCGCCCCGACCCTGTGGAAAACGCGCGGAGGCGTCCGCGCCGCTACCCTCGGTGCCCATGAGCGACAGGCACATCAGTCAGCACTTCGAGACGCTCGCGATCCACGCGGGCAACACCGCCGATCCGCAGACCGGCGCGGTCGTCCCGCCGATCTACCAGGTGTCGACGTACAAGCAGGACGGCGTCGGCGGGCTGCGCGGCGGCTACGAGTACAGCCGCAGCGCCAACCCGACCCGCACGGCCCTGGAGGAGAACCTCGCCGCCCTGGAGGGCGGCCGTCGCGGCCTCGCCTTCGCGTCCGGACTGGCGGCCGAGGACTGCCTGTTGCGTACGCTGCTGCGTCCCGGCGACCACGTGGTCATCCCGAACGACGCCTACGGCGGCACGTTCCGGCTCTTCGCCAAGGTCGCCACCCGGTGGGGCGTGGAATGGTCGGTGGCCGACACGAGCGACCCCGCCGCCGTGCGGGCCGCCCTCACCCCGAAGACCAAGGCCGTGTGGGTGGAGACGCCCTCCAACCCGCTGCTCGGCATCACCGACATCGCCGCCGTCGCCCAGGTCGCCCGCGACGCCGGCGCCCGGCTGGTCGTCGACAACACCTTCGCCACGCCGTACCTCCAGCAGCCGCTGGCGCTCGGCGCGGACGTCGTCGTGCACTCCCTGACCAAGTACATGGGCGGCCACTCCGACGTCGTCGGCGGTGCGCTGATCGTGGGCGACCAGGAGCTGGGGGAGGAGCTGGCGTTCCACCAGAACGCGATGGGCGCGGTCGCCGGGCCCTTCGACTCCTGGCTGGTCCTGCGCGGCACCAAGACGCTCGCGGTCCGCATGGACCGGCACAGCGAGAACGCCGCCAAGGTCGCCGACATGCTCAGCCGGCACGCGCGCGTGTCGAGCGTGCTGTACCCGGGACTGCCGGAGCACCCGGGCCACGAGGTCGCCGCCAAGCAGATGAAGGCCTTCGGCGGCATGGTGTCCTTCCGCGTCGAGGGCGGCGAGGAGGCGGCCGTCGAGGTGTGCAACCGCGCGCAGGTGTTCACGCTGGGCGAGTCCCTGGGCGGTGTCGAGTCGCTGATCGAGCACCCGGGCCGGATGACGCACGCCTCGGCGGCCGGCTCGGCCCTGGAGGTCCCCGGCGACCTGGTGCGCCTGTCCGTCGGTATCGAGAACGTCGACGACCTGCTCGCCGACCTCCAGCAGGCGCTCGGCTAGGCCGTCGCCCCCAGCGGGCTCACCAGCCCTCCCAGCCCGTCACGGGTGGGGTCGTCTCCGACGGCGGCTCCACCCAGGGCCGGACGGTCAGCGCCCACACCGCGAACGCCACGGCGGCCGCGCACAGCACCAGCCACAGCAGACGACGGACGGCGGTCCTGCGCCGCAGCATCCGCCCGCCCCGGCGCACGGCGTCCGCGTGCAGTCCCGGCGGCACCCGCGGGGGCGACTGCTCCATGATCCGCCGCGCCGCGGCCTCACGCTGCGGGCGGTTCACGGGCGCCTCCCGATGTTCCTCCGACGCGCGCGCTGCCCGTCACGGCGTCGCCGCCTTCGCTTCCGCCGGCACCGGGCGGGCCGGTGCGGCGGGCGGGTGCAGCAGCGTGGCCGTCGCGCGGTCGCAGATGGTCCGGACGCGATCCACCGGCAGGCCCAGCAGGGCGGCCGCCTGTTCCTCGGCGACGCCTTCGTAGAGCCTGAGCACCAGGATCAGGCGCTCCTGCGGGGCGAGGCCGCTCAGCGGGCCCGCGGGCGGCCTGCGCTTCCGGCCGAGGCCGCCGCCGTACCGGTGCCGGAGTTCGTGGGCGAAGCGGCCGGCCAGGTACTGGCGGGCCCGGTCGTAGGGGTCCTCGCCGCGCGGCCGGTCCCAGTACGCGTACGTGTGCGCGAGGGAGAGCGCCAGCAGGCGCCGCGCGCGCGGGTTGTCGGCCGGCGGCTCGGCCGTGAGCAGGGTGGCGGCATGCAGCAGCCGTCCCGCCGCGCCCGCGACGAACGCCTCGAACTCCCGGGCCCGGCGGGCACCCTGCGAGGCCTGCCGTTCTCGCACCGCGCCTCCCGCCCGGGGGCGGCTCCGAGTCCCGTACGACGACCCCCTGGGTCTCATATCAGGCCAGGGGCGGCACACCGGTCAAGGGTCCGGTACGAACGGTCCGGGAAAGGCGCTGCGGACCGGTGGGAGCGGATGAGGGCCGTTGGTGGCGGCTACGGGCGGGTGGAAGCGGATGAAGGCCGGTGGACGGCGGCTCAGGAGGCCATCGGCGCCTCCTGGCCCGCCGCGCCCGTCGGGGCCATACGGGCGGACAGGGCGCCGTTGAAGCGCGTCAGGAGCGTGCAGAACGCCTCGCGCTCCTCGGGAGCCCAGTCGTGGGTCAGTTCGGCCATGAGCAGGCGCCGGGAGGACCGGACCTCCTCCAGCCGCGACTCACCGCGCGGGGAGAGCTGGAGCACCACCGCGCGCCCGTCCTCGGGGTGCGAGGTCCGCTTGACGAGCCCGGTGTCGACGAGCGGGGCCACCTGCCGGGTGACCGTCGAGGAGTCGATCCCCATGCTCGCGGCGAGCGCCTTGACGCCCATCGGGCCCTCTTTGTCGAGGCGGTTGAGCAGCAGGTAGGCGGCGCGGTCCATGGAGTTGCGCACCTGGCCGACCCCGCCGAGCCGGGTCTGTTCGGCACGTCGGGCGAAGAGCGCCACCTCGTGCTGGAGCGTCTCGAGAAGACCGGTGTCACCGGCGGTCGTCATGTCCATCGACATTTCAGGTGTTGTGGGCATGGCCGGGGGCTCACTTCGTGGAGGGCTGCTAATTGGGGGACAGGGTACGCGGCCGGGCGGCGAGGCGTACCGGCGCTGGGCAAAGCGGGTCTCGGAGGTTGGTCACAACGGTCTCCGGCGCCCGTGGACTGCGATGCTGGAGGTATGAGCTACAGCACGGCCGCCCTCGTCGGACCCGTCACCCTCGACGACGTGCGCGGGGCACAGAAGATGCTCTCGGGCGTGGCGCGGGTGACGGCGATGGAGGGCAGCAGGCACCTGTCCCAGCTGGTCGGCGCGCCCGTCCACCTCAAGTGCGAGAACCTCCAGCGGACGGGCTCCTTCAAACTGCGCGGCGCCTACGTCAGGATCGCCGGGCTGCTGCCCGAGCAGCGGGCCGCCGGAGTGGTCGCGGCGAGCGCGGGCAACCACGCGCAGGGCGTGGCCCTGGCCTCCTCGCTGCTCGGAGTGCGTGCCACGGTGTTCATGCCGGAGGGCGCCCCGCTGCCGAAGATCAGCGCGACCCGGGAGTACGGCGCCGAGGTGCGGCTGCACGGCCAGGTCGTCGACGAGACGCTGGCCGCCGCGCAGGAGTACGCGGAGCACACCGGCGCGGTGTTCATCCACCCCTTCGACCATCCGGACGTCATCGCGGGCCAGGGCACCGTCGGGCTGGAGGTGCTGGAGCAGTGCCCCGAGGTGCGGACGGTCGTGGTCGGCATCGGCGGGGGAGGTCTGGCGGCCGGGATCGCGGTCGCGGTGAAGGCGCTGCGGCCGGACGTGCGGATCGTGGGCGTGCAGGCCGAGGGCGCGGCGGCGTACCCGCCGTCCCTGGCCGCCGGGCGGCCGGTGGCCGTCGAGCATCCGGTGACGATGGCCGACGGCATCAAGGTGGGGCGGCCCGGCGACGTGCCGTTCGGGATCGTCGGCGACCTGGTGGACGAGGTCCGTACGGTCTCCGAGGACGAGTTGTCCACTGCTCTGCTGCTCTGCCTGGAGCGGGCCAAACTGGTCGTGGAGCCGGCCGGGGCGAGTCCGGTGGCGGCGCTGCTCAGCGCCCCGGACGCCTTCGAGGGGCCCGTGGTGGCGGTGCTGTCCGGGGGGAACGTGGACCCGGTGCTGATGCAGGGCGTGCTGCGGCACGGCATGGCGGCCCAGGGCCGCTACCTGGCGGTCCGGCTGCGCCTGACGGACCGGCCGGGGGCGCTCGCCACGCTTCTCGGGGTGCTGTCCGTGGTCGACGCCAACGTCCTCGACGTGAGTCACGTACGGACCGATCCGCGGCTCGGGCTCACGGAGGCGGAGGTCGAGCTGCATCTGGAGACCAAGGGCCCGGAGCACTGCGCCGAGGTCGGCCGGGCGCTGCACGAGGCGGGCTACCCGGTCATCGGCTGACGCCCGGGCGACCGTCCTCGACCCGGCGTTCACTCGTTCGAGGCAGCTCGTCCCCAAGCCTGGTCGGACGCGATACATCGCGTTATGGTGGGTCGTAATTCGGTCGCTGAGCGCGGCGAACCGTACAAACCTAGGCTTTGCGAAGAATCCCCGACGACCCCGACGACCCCGACGACGTGGAGACTCATATGCCGGGCGCCATCTACGCCGAAGGCCTGGTGAAGACCTTCGGTGACGTAAGGGCTCTGGACGGCGTCGACCTGGACGTCCCCGAGGGGACGGTCCTCGGTCTGCTCGGACCGAACGGCGCGGGCAAGACGACCGCCGTGCGCTGCCTGACCACCCTGCTCCGCCCCGACAGCGGCAAGGCGGTCGTCGCGGGCATCGACGTGCTCAGGCACCCCAACGAGGTGCGGCGCTCGATCGGCCTCTCCGGCCAGTTCGCCGCGGTCGACGAGTACCTGACCGGCCGGGAGAACCTGCAGATGGTCGGCCAGCTCTACCAGATGCGCGCCAAGGCCGCGAAGGTCCGGGCCCGCGAGCTGCTCGACCAGTTCCACCTCACGGACGCGGCCGACCGCCCCACGAAGACCTACTCGGGAGGCATGCGCCGCCGGCTCGACCTCGCGGCGGCCCTGGTCGTCTCCCCACCCGTCATGTTCATGGACGAACCGACGACCGGCCTCGACCCGCGCAACCGGCAGGAGCTGTGGGAGGTCATCAAACAGCTCGTCTCCGGCGGGACCACCCTGCTGCTGACCACGCAGTACCTGGAGGAGGCCGACCACCTCGCGCACGACATCGCGGTCGTCGACCACGGCCGCGTCATCGCCCGCGGCACCTCCGACCAGCTCAAGGCCCGGACCGGCGGCGAGCGCGTCGAGGTCGTGGTCCACGAGCGGGCACACATGTCGACGGCGGCCGAGGTGCTCGCCGGCTTCGGCAAGGGCCCCACCACCGTCGAGGACCACACCCGCAAGCTCACCGTCCCCGTCACCGGCGGCGCCAAGCTGCTCGCCGAGGTCATCCGCGAACTCGACGTCCGCGGCATCGAGATCGACGACATCGGCCTGCGCCGCCCCACCCTCGACGACGTCTTCCTCTCCCTCACCGGCCACGTGGCCGAGACCGGGACCGCCGGGGACGGCGACCAGGGCCCGGCGTCCGGCGCCGGCCACGCGGACCGGAAGGAGACCGCCCAGTGAGTACCGCCATCACCGACACCGAGCAGCTCGCGGCGACCACCCACCCGATCGGCCAGTCCGTCCGGGACTCCCTGGTCATCGCCCGCCGCAACCTGATCCGGATGACCAGGATCCCCGAGATGGTCCTGTTCGGGGTCGTCCAGCCGGTGATGTTCGTGGTCCTGTTCACGTACGTCTTCGGTGGCTCGATGCGCATCGGGAACACCACCGACCCGGAGGTCTACAAGGACTTCCTGATGGCGGGCATCTTCGCGCAGACCGTCACCTTCGCCACCGCGGGATCCGCGGCCGGTATCGCCGACGACATGCAGAAGGGGCTCGTCGACCGCTTCCGCTCCCTGCCCATGGCCCGCGGCGCGGTGCTGACCGGCCGCACCGTCGCCGACCTCGTGCAGACCGCCATCACCCTGCTCGTGCTCGCGATCGTCGCGCTGATCGTGGGGTGGCGCACCGGCTCAGCCGAGCCGACCACCGCGGTACGCATCCTCGCCGGCTTCGCCCTGCTGCTCCTCCTGGGCTACGCCTTCACCTGGATCGGAGCGCTCATCGGCCTGTCCGTGCGCACCCCGGAGGCGGCGACCTCGGGAGGGATCATCTGGCTGTTCCCGGTGACGTTCGTCTCGAACGCCTTCGTGGACTCCAGCCAGATGACCCCCTGGCTCCGGCACATCGCCGAGTGGAACCCCTTCAGCGCCACGGTGCAGGCCTGCCGGGAACTGTTCGGCAACCCGGGTGTCGTGCAGTCCGACGCCTGGCCCATGCAGCATCCCGTCTGGGCCTCGGTGATCTGGTCCGTCCTGATCGTCGTGGTCTTCCGGACGCTGGCGGTGCGCAAGTACCGGTCGGCCTCCGCATGACGAAGTCCGCATGACGAAGCCCCCGGCGTCATCCGACGCCGGGGGCCGTCGCGGACGGGCCGGGGACACCGGCCGGGCCGCCGGGTCAGCCGTTGTAGGGCTCGGCCTTCAGGATCTTCACGGAGGCCGGCTTGCCGTTGGGCAGCTCGTACTGCGCGTCATCGCCGACCTTGTGGCCGATGACGCCCGAGCCCAGCGGGGACTGCGGCGAGTAGGTCTCGATGTCCGAGCTCGCGTACTCGCGCGAGGCGAGCAGGAAGGTCAGCGTGTCGTCCTCGTCACCGTCGAAGGCGATCGTGACGACCATGCCGGGGGCCACCGAGCCGTTCGCGGCCGGGGCCTCGCCCACCTTGGCGCTCTCCAGCAGCTGGGTCAGCTGGCGCACACGGAGCTCCTGCTTGCCCTGCTCCTCCTTCGCCGCGTGGTACCCGCCGTTCTCGCGCAGGTCCCCCTCCTCACGCGCGGCGGCGATCTTGGCAGAGATCTCGGTGCGCGCGGGACCAGTAAGGTATTCAAGCTCCTCCTTGAGCTTGTTGTACGCCTCCTGGGTCAGCCAGGTGACGTTCTCGCTGGTCTGGGTCACGGGTGCTCCTCGTTGGTACAGGGAATACAAATCAACGCCCTACCCAGAAGGATGTTCCTTCACGGAAGGGCGAAACCACGAGCCTAACAATTCAGTGGCCAAAGGGGGAGGACATAAGCCACCAGATTCCTGTCATCGCAGGTCAGTGGCGGTGTATTTGTGCGGGCGGGCCTCGCGCAGTCAGTCTGCGCGGTCAGCCCGCGTGGCAGCCGAGCAGCTCGGCGGACGTGCCCGCGGCCTTCGTCCGCAGCGTGACGACCCGGTCGATGCGCGTGTCGTCCCCGTCGAAGCGGAAGTCGGCCCGGCCCACCTCGTCGCCGTCCTCCGCCTGGGAGCGGACGGTGCAGTAGCCGGTCACCCCGGCGTCCTTGCGGACCTCCAGGTGCACCTGCACCGAGTCCTCGGCGAGCTCGAAACCGATCAGCTCACCGCTGATCTTGTTCTGGCCGACGTAGTGGTAACCGAACCAGCCGATCACCGCGAGCAGGACGACGCCGAGCACGGCGCCGACGATCTTGAGGGTGCGGTCGGCCCGTTCGTCCGAGGAGCGGCCGTAGCGGCTCTCGGGCGTGCGTGTGCTCGCCGTGCTCATGATCGTCCTCTCGGCGGGAGCCGGACCTGCCGGGCTCCGGAATTATTCCGCCCCCGATTCGGTCACTATAGAAGCCGCCCGCCCGCCCCCGACCGCCGCCCCTCGACGACGCCCCCGCGGGGCGGCACCCATTGGATTGCGCCGACCTACACGGGCGCCGACCGACCGAGGAATGAGTCTTGACTGACCAGCTGCGACTGATGGCCGTGCACGCCCACCCCGACGACGAGTCGAGCAAGGGCGCGGCCACCATGGCGAAGTACGTGTCCGAGGGGGTGGACGTGCTGGTGGTGACCTGCACGGGCGGGGAGCGCGGCTCCATCCTCAACCCCAAGCTCCAGGGGGACGCCTACATCGAGGAGCACATCCATGAGGTGCGCAAGAAGGAGATGGACGAGGCCCGGGAGATCCTGGGCGTCAAGCAGGAGTGGCTCGGCTTCGTCGACTCCGGGCTGCCCGAGGGCGACCCGCTGCCGCCCCTGCCGGAGGGCTGCTTCGCCCTGGAGGACGTCGACAAGGCGGCCGGGGAACTGGTGCGCAAGATCCGCTCCTTCCGCCCCCAGGTGATCACCACCTACGACGAGAACGGCGGCTACCCGCACCCCGACCACATCATGACCCACAAGATCACGATGGTGGCCTTCGAGGGCGCGGCGGACACCGCGAAGTACCCGGAGGCGGAGTACGGACCGGCGTACCAGCCGGTGAAGGTGTACTACAACCAGGGTTTCAACCGCCCCCGCACCGAGGCGCTGCACAACGCGCTGCTGGAGCGCGGCCTGGAGTCCCCCTACGGGGACTGGCTCAAGCGCTGGTCGGAGTTCGAGCGCAAGGAGCGCACGCTCACCACGCACGTGCCGTGTGCCGACTTCTTCGAGATCCGGGACAAGGCGCTGATCGCGCACGCCACGCAGATCGACCCCGACGGGGGCTGGTTCCGGGTGCCGATGGAGATCCAGAAGGAGGTCTGGCCCACCGAGGAGTACGAGCTCGCCAAGTCCCTCGTGGACACTTCCCTCCCCGAGGACGACCTCTTCGCGGGCGTCCGGGACAATGCCTGACATGAGTGCAAGCGCAAGCCTGGCAATGACGCACCTCGTCACCCTCGCCGAACTCGACGAGGACAAGGTCACCCCCGGTGTCCTCGGCTTCATCGTCTTCGCGGTGATGGCCCTGGCGGTGTGGGGCCTGATGCGGTCCATGAGCCGCCACATGGGCAAGGTGGACTTCAAGGAGGCACCGGACCCGGAGGCGGAGGCCTCCGGCCGGGCGGAGCCGCAGAAGGGCTGACGCGGCGGCGCTGCCCGACGCGGCCGGGGTGCCCGACGCGGGCGGAGTGCCCGACGTCGGCGTGAGGCGCGCTCCCACCCCGGCCCGGGTCCCCCCGGGCCCGGGCGGGGGACCGACCCGCCACCGCCGAGCCGGTGCCGGCACCGCCCGCGGTCACACCGGCACTGCCACCCCCATCACCTCGCGGGCCTGGCGGCTGGGCACCATGCCCAGCCGCCAGGCCTGCCAGCCGTCCTCCAGCTGCACGCCCCGCTCCAGGAGGAGCCGGTACGCCTCCACGTAGTCGTCCAGCTTCCCGTCCCGAGCCGGGTGGCCGGCCCGCGCCAACTGGGCCAGCTCCTCCTGCGCCACCGCCGTACCCACCTCCACGCCCCCCGGCGCGGCGTACGGCAGCAGGGTGCAGCGCAGGAAGCGGGCCCAGTCGTCGCCCCGCCGGTCGCCGTACGCCGCGAAGAGCGCCGCGGCCTCGTCGCACAGCGCCAGCGCCTGCGGCGTACGCGCGTTGCCCGCGTCCACCACCGCCAGCTCCAGACAGGTCCACGCCTCCCCGTGACCGACGCCGATGCGCTGGAAGTCGGCGCGCGCGTCGACCAGGAGCTGACGGGCGAAGCCGGAGTTGCGCAGCGACCCCGTCCGGGCGGCGCGCTGGTCCCGCGTCACCCGCGCCGAATGGTGCCGGGCGCAGGCCAGACCGTAGACGTCCCGCATCCGGGAGAACATCGTGCGGGAACGCTCCAGCTCACGGACCGACTGGTCCAGCGCGCCCGTCTCCTCCAGCGCCTGGCCCACGTAGTACACCGTCCACGCCTCGCCCCGCGCGTCCTCGTTCTCCCGGTGCCGGGCCGCCGCCCGCCGCAGCTCGTCCAGCGCCTCCGCCGCGTCGCCGTCCACCAGCCGCGTCCGCGCCAGCTGGGTCAGCGCCCAGGCCTCACCGCGGGCGTCCTGGGTGCGGCCGTACAGCTCCAGCGCCGTCCGCAGATCCGTCTCCGCGCGCGGTACGTCCCCCATGCGCAGACGGAGCTGACCGAGCTGGAAGTGGGCCCAGGCCTGCCCGTGCACCGACTCACCCGCCCGGTGCAGCACCAACGACTCGGTCAGCAGCTCCAGCGCCTCCGCCAACCGGGCCCGGTCCCGCTGCACCGCCGCCAATGCGTGCAGCGTCCACGCCCGGTCCGTGTCCAGCTCGGGCGGGGCCTGCAGGTCCAGCGCCTCCCGCAGCTTCGCCGCCGCCTCGGTCAGATTGCCCTGGTGGTGCAGCGTGATGCCCAGCGAGCACAGGGCACGCGCCGCCCCCGCGTCATGGTGCGCCTCCCGGTACAGGTCCACCACGGAGGTCAGCGTCGTCCGCGCCTTGTCCAGCTCGCCGAGCTGCCGGGCCGCGATACCGGTGCGCCACTGCACCGAGCGCACCAGCAGCCCCTGGTCCACGGACTGCGCCAGCTCGCTGATCTCACCCAGCCGGTACAGGTCGCCGCGCAGCAGGCAGTAGTCGCACAGCGCGCCCAGCAGGTTCAGCACCGCGCGCTGGTCCACGCCCTCCGCGTGTCTCAGCGCCGCCGTGATGAAGCTCGACTCGTCGTCCAGCCAGCGCAACGCCTCGTCCAGGGACGTGAAGCCGTGACTCCCGAACCGGTCGGAGCGGGTCGACACGTTGCCGTCGATCAGGCGCAGCACCGAGTCGGCCAGCTCGGCGTAGTTCGCGATCAGCCGCTCCTGCGCCGCCGCCCGCTCGCCCGGCTCCTCCTCGTCGGCGAGCCGGGCCCGCGCGAAGGCGCGCACCGAGTCGTGCAGCCGGTAGCGGCTGCCGCGGACACGGTCGATCAGACCCGCCCGGGCCAGCGCGTCCAACTGCCGGGCCGCCTCCGTCTCGTCCGTGGCCAGCAGCGCGGCCGCCGCCGGATTGCCGAGCGAGGTGCGCCCCGCCAGCGCCAGCCGGCGCAGCAGCCGCCTGGCCGGCTCCGGCTGGTCGGTGTAGCGCAGCCACAACACCCGCTCGACCGGCTCCACCGGCCCGTACGCGCCCAGATCGGTCGCCAGGGCGCGCGGCGAGCGCGGCCCCAGCGACGACCCCGCGATGCGCAGCGCGAGCGGCAGCCCACCGCACAACTGCCGCACCAGATCGGCCGACTCGGCGTCGTAGGGGCCTGAGGTGTCCTGCGCGGCGGCCCCCAGCAACTCCTCCGCACCCGCCGCGTCCAGCGCCTCCACCGGCAGGTGGTACGCCCGGGCGGGCAGGTCGGCCGGCAGCTCCAGCGCCTCCCGCGCGGTGACCAGCACCAGGCTGTCCGACCGCTCCGGCACCAGCGCGCGCACCTGCTCGGCGTCCTTGGCGTCGTCCAGCACGACGGCCACCGGCACCCCGGTCAGATGCTGGTGGTACAGCTCGCTGAGCCGCTTGACCTGCTGGTCCGCCGAGGACCGCTCCCGGAACAGGAGTTGCTCGCGGGGCGCCCCCAACCGGTTCAGCAGGTGCAGCAGGGCGTCCCGGGTGCTCAGCGGCGACTCACCGTCCGGCCCGGGACCGTCCCCGCGCAGGTCCACCACGCAGGCCCCGCGGAAGTAGTCCCGCAGCTCGTGCGCGGCGCGCACGGCGAGCGTCGTCCGGCCGCTGCCGGGCGCCCCGTGCAGCACCACCACCGTCGGCTTCGTCTCCGTGCTCGCCCGGGCCGCCTGCACCCACTGCCGCAACCGCGCCATCTCCTGCCGCCGGCCGGCGAAGGTGCCCCGGGGCTCCGGCAGTTGCGCGAACGACTGCTCCAGCGCGCTGCGTCCCCGCGCCGCGGCGCTCTTGTCGGCACCCCGCAGCTTCGGCCCCGCCTTCTTCGGCCCGGTGGACGCGGCCAGCATCCGCTGCTGGTCCAGGAAGGGCCGGATGCCGCGCACCTCCAGCGCCGTCAGCCACTGCAGCCGCAACTGCTCGGGCCCGCCGGGCTGACTGACGGCCCCGGCGCGGTGATGCGCGGCCGGCACGTGCGAGCCGACCACCTTGACGACGGTCGCCGCGGCTCCCACGACGCCGACGGCCACGCCCGCGCCCACCGCCGTGCCGGTGCCGGTGCCGAGCGCCATGTCGGCCACCACCGCGGCGACCGCCGCCACGCCGGCCACCAGCAGAGGGGTGCCGGCGCCCTCCCGGGCGTACCGCTGCCGGAAGGTGAGCTGTCCGGCCTCGGCCTCGTCCAGGGCGTGCGTGTAGGCCGCGTACTCCTCGGCCGCCGCCCCCGCCATCGCGTCGAGCGACCCGCGCGCCCGGGACAGCAGCACGTTCCCGTCCGAGCGACCGCCCGACCGCCGCACCTCCTCCTCCACGGCCTGCCGCAACAACCGCTCGGCCTCCACCCGATGCCCGTCCCGCATGTCGCGTCCCCCTCCGGCGGCAGCCCTGTCGGCAACTCCCTGATCCACCAGTGTCCTTCGGACCGGGGGGCAGCGCGAGGGGGCGACGATCACCGGATGCCGACGGCGGCCCCCGTGGCGTACGGGCGGGGCCCGGGCGGGTGCGTCAAGATGGAGGTATGCCCAATCGACTCGCGCAGGCCACGTCCCCGTACCTCCTCCAGCACGCGGACAACCCCGTCGACTGGTGGCCGTGGGAGCCCCAGGCCTTCGAGGAGGCCCGGCGGCGGGACGTCCCCGTCCTGCTGAGCGTCGGGTACAGCGCTTGTCACTGGTGCCACGTCATGGCCGCGGAGTCCTTCGAGGACGAGGCCGGTGCCGCCTACCTGAACGAGCACTTCGTGGCCGTCAAGGTAGACCGCGAGGAGCGCCCCGACGTGGACGCCGTGTACATGGAGGCCGTGCAGGCGGCGACCGGGCAGGGGGGCTGGCCCATGACCGTGTTCCTCACGCCGGACGCCGAGCCCTTCTACTTCGGCACCTACTACCCGCCCGAGCCCCGGCACGGGATGCCGTCGTTCCGGCAGGTGCTCCAGGGCGTGCACCAGGCCTGGGCGGAGCGGCGGGACGAGGTGACCGACGTCGCCGGGAAGATCGTGCGGGACCTCGCGGGGCGGGAGATCTCCTACGGGGACGCGCAGGCGCCCGGCGAGGAGCAGCTCGGGCAGGCGCTGCTCGGGCTGACCCGGGAGTACGACCCGCAGCGCGGCGGGTTCGGCGGGGCGCCGAAGTTCCCGCCGTCCATGGTGGTCGAGTTCCTGCTGCGCCACCACGCCCGCACCGGCGCGGAGGGCGCGCTCCAGATGGCGCGGGACACCTGCGAGCGGATGGCGCGCGGCGGGATCTACGACCAGCTCGGCGGCGGTTTCGCGCGCTACTCCGTGGACCGGGAGTGGGTCGTGCCCCACTTCGAGAAGATGCTGTACGACAACGCCCTGCTGTGCCGGGTCTACGCGCACCTGTGGCGGGCGACCGGCTCGGACCTCGCCCGGCGGGTCGCCCTGGAGACCGCCGACTTCATGGTGCGGGAGCTGCGCACCGCCGAGGGCGGCTTCGCCTCCGCGCTGGACGCGGACAGCGACGACGGGACGGGCCGGCACGTCGAGGGCGCGTACTACGTGTGGACGCCCGCGCAGCTCACCGAGGTGCTCGGCGCCGACGACGCCGCGCTCGCCGCCCGGTACTTCGGCGTGACCGAGGAGGGCACCTTCGAGCACGGTTCCTCCGTGCTGCAGCTGCCGCAGCAGGAGGGCGTGTCCGAGGCGGAGCGGATCGCCTCGGTACGGGAGCGGCTGCTGGCCGCGCGGGACGGGCGCCCCGCCCCGGGCCGGGACGACAAGGTCGTCGCCGCCTGGAACGGCCTGGCGATCGCCGCGCTCGCCGAGACGGGTGCCTACTTCGAGCGCCCCGACCTGGTGGAGGCCGCCGTCGCCGCCGCCGACCTGCTGGTGCGGCTGCACCTCGACGAGCAGGCGCGGCTCTTCCGTACCAGCAGGGACGGCCGGGCGGGCGCCCATGCCGGGGTGCTGGAGGACTACGCCGACGTGGCGGAGGGCCTCCTCGCGCTGGCGTCGGTCACCGGGGAGGGTGTCTGGCTGGACTTCGCCGGGCTGCTGCTCGACCACGTCCTCACCCGCTTCACCGACGACTCCGGCTCCCTCTACGACACCGCGGCCGACGCCGAGCGGCTGATCCGCCGCCCGCAGGACCCCACGGACAACGCGACCCCGTCCGGCTGGAGCGCCGCCGCCGGGGCCCTGCTGTCCTACGCCGCCCACACCGGCTCCGTACCCCACCGCACCGCGGCGGAGCGCGCCCTGGGCGTCGTGAAGGCGCTCGGTCCGCGGGTGCCGCGTTTCGTCGGCTGGGGGCTGGCCGCCGCCGAGGCGTTGCTCGACGGGCCGCGGGAGGTGGCCGTCGTGGGGCCGGCCCCGGACGACGGTGCGACGAGGGGCCTGCACCGCACGGCGCTCCTGGGGACGGCTCCCGGCGCGGTCGTGGCCGTGGGCACGGTGGGGAGCGACGAGTTCCCCCTGCTGGCCGACCGGCCGCTGGTGGACGGGGCGCCGGCCGCGTACGTCTGCCGGAACTTCACCTGCGACGCCCCGACGACCGATCCGGAACGGCTGCGTGCGCGGCTGAACAGCTGAAAGGGCACAAAGGGAAACGATCGGTACGGATCTCGACGGCATTTTGTTCAGACCCGGTCCTCATGGTGAGGAAACACCCTCTTCATCGAAAGAGCTGATGAGCTTCACGAAAACCCCCTAACCTCGTCACCGTGCCGCGGCGGATCGGCCGCCCGATTCTGGGTGCGCCGCCGCGGCCGGGGGATTTCAAGATCTGGGGGGATCTTTGCTGACGTCCGTCTTCATCGCTGCCGTTTCCCTGGCGCTCTTCTGGATGGCGGCGTTCACGCTGTGGTGGCAGATGCACGCCTGGCGTACGCCGGAGGTTCTCGCCTCCACCCGGTTCAGCAGTCCGGACGGGGACGAGCACGTGTCGTTCTCGCTGCTGCTGCCCGCGCGGCACGAGCAGGCCGTGCTCGACCACACCATCCAGCGGCTGCTGACCTCGTCCCACACCGACTTCGAGATCATCGTGATCGTCGGGCACGACGACCCGGGGACCACCGCCGTCGCCGAACGGGCCGCGGACCGTGACCCGCGGGTGCGGGTCGTCGTCGACACCCACGAGAAGAAGAACAAGCCGAAGGCCATGAACACGGCGCTGCCGCACTGCCGCGGCGACGTCGTCGGGGTCTTCGACGCCGAGGACCAGGTCCATCCGGAGCTGCTCGCCCACGTCGACCACGCCTTCCGCACCACCGGCGCCGACGTCGTGCAGGGCGGGGTCCAGCTGATCAACTTCCACTCCAGCTGGTACAGCCTGCGCAACTGCCTGGAGTACTTCTTCTGGTTCCGTTCCCGGCTGCACCTGCACGCGCAGAAGGGGTTCATCCCGCTCGGCGGCAACACCGTCTTCGTGCGCACGGACGTGCTGCGGGCGGCCGACGGCTGGGACCCGGACTGCCTGGCCGAGGACTGCGACCTCGGGGTCCGGCTCTCCAGCATCGGCAAGAAGGTCGTCGTCGCCTACGACTCCGACATGGTCACCCGCGAGGAGACCCCGGGCACCCTGGTCTCCCTGCTGAAGCAGCGCACCCGCTGGAACCAGGGCTTCCTCCAGGTGTACCGGAAGAAGGACTGGCGGCAACTGCCCACCTTCACCCAGCGGCTGCTGGCCCGCTACACCCTGATGACGCCGTTCCTCCAGGCCTTCACCGGAGTGATCATCCCGCTCAACGCGGCGGTCGCGCTCTTCCTGGACGTGCCGGTCGGCATCGCCTTCGTCACCTTCCTGCCGGCCGTCACCGCGCTGGTCACCTTCGTCTTCGAGGTGGTCGGCCTGCACGACTTCGGCAAGCAGTACGGCCTGCGGATCCGCTTCACGCACTATCTCAAGCTGATCGTCGGCGGCCCCTTCTACCAGGTCCTCCTCGCCGGGGCCGCCGTCCGCGCCGTGTGGCGCGAGCAGCGCGGCCGCAACGACTGGGAGCTGACCAGCCATGTCGGCGCACACCTCACGCCCGTGGACCGAGAGGACGTTCCCGCGTGACCTCCACCCTCCCCGCGGCGACCGGCACCAAGGTCCCCGCGCAGCGCAGACCTGCCCACGACACCGGCCCGGCCACCGCACCGAGCACGCCACCGGGCCGCCTGCGGTCGGCCCGCCCGGACCTGCTGCTGTGCGGCACGCTCCTCGTCGCCATCCTGCTCGTGCAGGGCTGGAACATCTCCGACTACCCGACCCTCAGCGACGACGAGGGCACCTACCTCGCCCAGGCCTGGGCGGTGCAGCAGGGTGAGGGCCTGGCCCACTACACGTACTGGTACGACCACCCGCCGCTCGGCTGGATCCAGATAGCCGTGCTGACCTGGATCCCCGCGCTGATCAGCCCCGAGTCGATGACCGTCGGCGCCATGCGCGGCGTGATGCTGCTGATCAGCGCGGTCTCCGCGGTCCTCGTCTACGTGATCGCCCGCCGGCTGTCCCTGCCGCGCTGGGGTGCCGGGCTCGCCATGGTGCTCTTCGGGCTCTCCCCGCTCTCCGTGGTCCTCCAGCGGGAGATCTTCCTCGACAACCTCGCGGTGATGTGGACGCTGCTGGCGTTCGCGCTGGCCGCCTCGCCGAACCGGCACCTGTGGCACCACTTCGGCGCGGGCATCGCGGCCGCGACGGCCGTGCTCACCAAGGAGACGATGCTCGTCGTCCTGCCCGCCCTGTTCGTCACCGCCTGGCGGCACAGCCACCGCGACACCCGGAAGTTCGCGCTGACCGGTGCCGTCACGGCCTGCGCGCTCATCGGGTTCTCCTATCCGCTGTTCGCGCTGCTCAAGGGCGAGCTGCTGCCGGGCAGCGGGCACGTCTCGCTGTGGGAGGGCGTCGAGTACCAGCTCACCCGGCCCGGCTCCGGCTTCATCCTCGACGAGGGCTCCGGCTCGTGGGGCGTCCTGCAGTCCTGGCTGTACTACGACCGCGTGCTGCCGCTCGGCGGCCTGGCCGGGGCGCTGCTCCTGCTGGCCACCTGGCGCTGGTCGGTCACCGCGCGGGCGCTGGCCGGCCCGGCCCTGACGGTGGGCATCCTCGCCGCCCTCGCCCTGCGGCCGAGCGGCTACCTGCCCGCGATGTACGTCATCCAGGCGCTGCCCTTCCTCGCCCTGGTGCTGGCCGGCGGCACCGCGAGCGTCGCCCACGCCGTGCTGCGCAGACGCCGTACCCGGGCCGAGAGACGGGGTCTGACCTTCGGCCGGTACGCCGTCGCGGGCGCCCTGGCGCTGGCGGCCTGCGCCTACGTCGTCCCCCGCTGGTACGACGGGGCCCGCACCGCCGTCACCGCCGACGCCAACGCGCCCTACGAGGCCGCCGCCAACTGGCTGGACACCGAGGTCGAGGACCCGGCCGGCACCCGCGTGCTCGTCGACGACGCGCTCTGGCTGGACCTGGTGCACGCCGGGTACGAGCCGGGGCTCGGCGTCATCTGGTTCTACAAGGCCGACCTCGACCCGGCCGTGACGAAGACGATGCCGGGGGGCTGGCGCGACATCGACTACGTGGTCGCCTCCCCGACGGTGCGGCGCGACGCGGTCGACCTGCCCAACGTCCGGGCCGCCATGAACCACTCGACCCCGGTCGCCGTCTTCGGCACCGGCGCGGACCGCATCGAGATCCGCCGCGTCCAGTCCTCCGGAGGCGCCCGATGAGTCACGAGTACACCGTCCCCGGCGAGCTGGGCCATCCGGCCGTCGGAGCCTCGGAGGTGCCCGAGCCGGGCGCCGTCACCATCGTCGTACCGACCTTCAACGAGTCCGGGAACGTGCGGCGGTTGCTGCATCTGATCACGGAGTCCGTGCCCGCCCGGCTGCCCTGCGAGGTCGTCTTCGTGGACGACTCCACCGACGACACCCCGGACGTGATCCGCGCGGCGGCGCTCGACTGCCCCTTCCCGGTCACCGTCCTGCACCGCGAGGAGCCGTCCGGCGGGCTCGGCGGCGCGGTCGTCGAGGGCATGAAGGCGGCCGGGTCGGACTGGATCGTCGTCATGGACGGCGACTGCCAGCACCCGCCCTCCCTGGTGCCGGAGCTGGTCGCGACCGGCGAGCGGGCGGGCGCCGGACTCGTCGTCGCCTCGCGCTACATCAAGGGCGGCAGCCGCGCCGGGCTGGCGGGCAGTTACCGGATCGCGGTGTCCCGGGCGGCGACCTGGCTGACCAAGGCGCTCTTCCCGCGCCGGCTGCACGGCGTCAGCGACCCGATGAGCGGCTTCTTCGCCATCCGCCGCAGCGAGGTCACCGCCGAGGTGCTCAAGCCCCTCGGTTACAAGATCCTCCTGGAACTGGCGGTGCGCAGCCGTCCCCAGGCGGTCACCGAGGTGCCGTTCGTGTTCGAGGAGCGGTTCGCCGGCGAGTCCAAGTCCTCGGCACAGGAGGGCCTGCGCTTCCTGCGCCACCTGACCGGACTGCGCACCGCCTCGCCGCTGGCCCGCATGGTCGTCTTCGGGCTGATCGGGCTGAGCGGTTTCGTGCCGAACCTGGCCGCCCTGTGGGCGCTGACCGAGGCCGGGCTGCACTACCTGCCCGCCGAGGTCCTCGCCAACCAGTTCGGCGTGGCCTGGAACTTCCTGCTCCTGGAGCGGCTGCTCTTCCGCGACCGGCGCCGGCACCGGCACTGGGCCGACCGGACCCTGCGCTTCACGCTGATCGCCAACGCCGACCTGGTGCTGCGCATACCGCTCATCGCCCTGCTGGTCGGGCAGTTCGGGCTGACCGTGCTGCCGGCCACCGCCCTCGCCCTCGTCATCACCTTCGTCCTGCGGTTCGCCGGGACGGAGGCGCTGGTGTACCTCCCGCGCAGGCGTCGTACGTCAAGGAGTGCCGCATGAGAAGAGCCCGAAGGAGAACCTCCGCCCTCCTGGCGGTGTCCGCCCTCACCGGCGGCCTCCTGCTCACCGCACCGCAGCCCGCCTCCGCCGCCAACCTGATCACGAACCCGGGCTTCGAGACCGCCGGCACCGGCGACATGCCGTACTGCTGGTCGAAGTCGGGCTGGGGGGACAACGACTTCACCTTCGAGACGGTCGCCGACGCCCACTCCGGCGACAAGGCGATGAAGGTCGAGCTGACCCGCCGGGCCGACGGCGACCGCAAGGCGCTGATCACCGAGTCCACCGCGTGCGCGCCGGTGGTGACGGTGGGCAAGCAGTACGACCTCTCGCTCTGGTACAAGACGACGACCCCGGACGCGTCCCTCACGCTCTTCCGGCACGACGCCACCGCGGGCTGGCAGTACTGGACCGACCTGAAGACCCTGGACCTGGCGGCGGGCTGGACCGAGGCGAGCGTCCGCACCCCCGAGGTCCCGGCCGGCACCGACCGCATCAGCTGGGGCGTCTCGGTCTACGGCACCGGTTCGGCGACCACCGACGACTACACGATGGAGCAGGTCGCCGACCCCGTCCCGGACCCGGAGTGCAC
This sequence comes from Streptomyces sp. NPDC047853, assembly GCF_043204535.1. Taxonomy (NCBI): domain Bacteria; kingdom Bacillati; phylum Actinomycetota; class Actinomycetes; order Kitasatosporales; family Streptomycetaceae; genus Streptomyces; species Streptomyces sp. NPDC047853. The sequence goes on from NZ_JBIDCI010000001.1 coordinate 434,613, forward strand.
GGGGACCGCCGAGGAGTGCGCGAACGGCCGCTGGGACGTGCTGCCCACGCAGAACCCGGTGCGCTCGATGCACTCGGTCGTCCTGCACAACGGCAAGGTGCTGCTGATCGCGGGCTCCGGCAACGACCCGGAGATGTTCGAGGCGGGCACCTTCACCTCGGCCGTCTACGACCCGCAGACCGGCACGTACGAGACGATCCCGACGCCCAAGGACATGTTCTGCGCCGGGCACGTGCAGCTCAAGGACGGCCGCGTCCTCGTCATGAGCGGCAACAAGGGCTACCCGTCGGCGGACGGCACGGTCGGCTACCAGGGCTACAAGGACTCGTACCTCTTCGACCCGGAGACCGAGACCTACACGAAGACCAACGACATGAACGACGGCCACTGGTACCCGTCGGCGACGATCCTCGGCAACGGGGACGTCATCTCCTTCGGCGGCCTGCGCGAGGACTCCACCGGCTCGGTGACGGCCGACCTGTGGTCGGACGAGCAGCAGAAGTGGCTGCCGACCTGGCAGGTCAACCAGACCTGGTCGTACTGGGGCCTGTACCCGTCGATGATCCTGATGCAGGACGGGCGGCTCTTCTACTCGGGCAGCCACGTCTTCGGCAACAACATCCCGGGCACCGGCTCGGCGATCTACGACTACGAGGCCAACACCATCACCCAGGTCCCGGGCCTCCAGGACAAGGACGTGCGCGACCAGTCCGCCAGCGTGCTGCTGCCCCCGGCGCAGGACCAGAAGGTGCTGACGGTCGGCGGCGGCAACATCGACTCCAACCCGGACGCCAACCGCCTCACCGACATCATCGACCTCAAGCAGCCCAACCCGGCGTACGTGGCCGGGCCGCCGCTGCCGCAGGGCACCGTCGACCTCGGCAACGGCCCGGTCCCGCAGACCGGCGGCCAGGGCAAGATGTACCTGTCCACCGTCCTGCTGCCCGACGGGAAGGTCCTGGAGACCGGCGGCGCCCTGCACAACCGGGCGGACCCGGTCTACGAGACCTCGCTCTTCGACCCGCAGACCGAGACCTTCGACCCGGTCGCCCCCGACCCGGAGGCCCGCGGCTACCACTCCTCGGCCTTCCTGCTGCCCGACGGCCGCGTCATGACCACGGGCGACAACCCGGGCAACGGCTCCTGGAACCACGACGTGTCGGTCTACACCCCGCCCTACCTGCTCAAGGGCGAGCGTCCGGCGATCACCTCGGTCATCGACACCGAGTGGACCTACGGCGACACCCAGCGGATCACCGTCGACCGGCCGATCGCCAAGGCGGAGCTGATCCGCCCGGCGGCCGTCACCCACTCCTCGGACCCGAACCAGCGGTTCGTGGACCTGCCCCTGTCGGTGGACGGCGCCAACGTCGACCTCAACGTCACCAGCAACCCCGACCTCGCCCCGCCCGGCTGGTACATGCTCTTCGCGGTCGACGCGAACGGGGTGCCTTCGGTGGCGAAGTGGGTGCACCTCGACGGTCCGCGGGCGCTGAGCACCAAGGACGCCTCGGCGCACGTGCACTCCTTCGCCGACGCCCCGCGGGGCAAGGTGACCAAGCCCGGCAAGAAGCGCACCTCGCAGCCGGTCGCCCCCACCGTCTCGGGCTGCGACCGCCACTACGGTTCCGCCAACGTCTGCGTGCCGACCGCCTTCCCGGCCGAGGTGAAGAAGACGACGGCCGCCCGCTGCGACTGGCTGAAGCGCAACGAGTACGGCCGCCTCGCGGTCAACGGCAAGGACGATCCGCTGCGCCTGGATCCGAACGGGGACGGCGTCGCCTGCGGCAAGGGGGACGTGGTCAAGAAGCGCCGCTAGCGCCCCTGGGCGAACTCGGCGAGGGCGCGCTCCACGACGGCTTCCAGCTGCTCGTGGTGCGCGCCCTTCCAGTACGCGCGTCCACAGGCGCGGCACTGCGCGAACACGTCGTACGACCGCTCGGTGCCGCCCTTGAGCTGGTCGGCCACCTCCTCCTTGGTGGCCTCCTTCAGCAGACCGTTGCAGGCGGTGCACCGGGTCCACGGGCGCAGTTCGGGGCGGAACCGGGCCAGGACCTCCCGGAGCTGGTCCTCGGGGCGGGTGCTGTAGACGTAGCCGCCGGCCCACAGCTCACGGCGGCGCAGCAGGCCGCGGTCGCGGCTGAGCAGGACCCGCTTCTCGGCCGCCGACAGCGCGGCGAGCGCCGGGTCGCCGAGGTCCGTCGACTCGTACGCCGTGTCCACGCCGAGCAGCCGCAGCCGGCGGGCGAGCGTGCCGAGGTGCACGTCGAGCAGGAAGCGCAGGGGAGCGCCCGGGACCTTCTGGGGGTGTGCGACGGGCCGTACGCCGACCGACTCGCCGCCGGTGGGGACGTGTCCGCGCGCCACCTCGCGGCCGTCCACGAGGAGCGTGCCCACCTCGGTCAGCGGAACGCCGAGGGACTCGACGACGTGGCCGAGCGTGGAGACGCCGTCGGTGGCGGCGCGGACGGTGCCGGTGGGGCGGGCCCTGGGGACGAACAGGCGCAGCTCGGGGGCGAATTCGACGTAGATCTCGGGTCCGTTCACCCGGTCAGGATGCCACGGCGCGAGGCCGTGGCCTCAGCTTTTTCCGGGGGCGGGCAGGCCGTGCTCCAGGACGTCCAGGGCGCGCTCCACCAGGCCGGCCAGGTCCTCCTCGTGGCCGTGCTCGGCCCAGTACCGGGTGACCTCCATGAGGCCGCCGGCCAGGGACATCGACAGGACCCGCACCTCCAGCCCCTCCGGGTCGAGACCGGTGCGGTCGGCGAGGGCGCGGCCGAGCAGCCGTCCCGTGACCGACATGCTCTCCAGCATCCGCGACCGCACGGCGGGCACTTCGGCCAGCAGCCGGGTCCGCAGCCGGGTCAGCTCGGCCTCCTCGCCGACGCCGCGTTCCACGGCCGTGCGCAGGGCGTGCCGCAGGGCGGTCGGCCACGGCTCGTCGCCGGGCCGGGCGGCCAGCTCCGCCGCCATGACCGGGTCGTACGCGTCCGTGAGGACGATGTCCTCCTTGACCGGGAAGTAGCGGAAGACGGTCGACGGCGACACCTCGGCCCGGTCGGCGATCTGCTCGATCGTCGTCGCCTCGTAGCCCTGCTCCTGGATCAGCCCGTAGGCCGCGGCGCGGATCGCCTGGCGGGTCCTGGTCTTCTTGCGCTCCCGCAGGCCCGGCCGGGGGCCGTCGGCGCGGGAACGGCGGGATGGTGCGGCCGTCATGGGGTCATTGTCGGCCACACCGTCCCGCGGGGGAGCGGCCCGTCTAGTAGGCGACGAGCGAGATGCCGATGTAATGCGCGATGAAGGCGGCCAGGGTGAAGGAGTGGAAGACCTCGTGGAAGCCGAACCAGCGGGGTGAGGGGTTGGGGCGCTTGAGGCCGTAGATCACGCCGCCCGCGCTGTAGAGGAGGCCGCCCACGATCACCAGGACCAGCACCGCGACGCCGCCGGCCCGCATGAACTCGGGGAGATAGAAGACGGCGGCCCAGCCCATGGCGAGGTAGCAGGGCGTGTAGAGCCAGCGCGGGGCGCCGACCCAGAAGACGCGGAAGAGGATGCCGGCCACGGCGGCGGCCCAGATGCCCCACAGCAGCCACTGGCCCTTGGCCTCGGGCAGCAGCAGCATCGTGAGCGGGGTGTAGGTGCCGGCGATGATCAGGAAGATGTTGGCGTGGTCGAGGCGGCGCAGGATGCCGTCCATGCGCGGGCTCCAGTCGCCCCGGTGGTAGAGCGCGCTGACGCCGAACAGCAGACAGGCCGTCAGGACGTAGATCCCGCAGGCGATGCGGGCCTCGGACGACTCGGCGAGGGCGGTGAGCACCACGCCGGCGATGAGCACGGCCGGGAACATGCCGAGATGCAGCCAGCCGCGCAGCTTCGGCTTGACGGGGTGCGGCAAGGAGAGCGCCACCGGGCCGTGGCCTGCGGCCTGCGTGTCCCTGGGCGCGTCGGAGGCGGACGCAGTCATGCACTCATCGTACCTACGGGACCGTAAGTTACGCATCAGTACAGGGTCTTGCCAACAGGGAGTGGCCAGCATCTCACGGGGGGTCCCGTCCCGCATCCCGATCTTCCGGACGTGGCGATCCTCACGCCGCTCAGGTGTGACGCCCTCTGGACAGATGGGCGCTCTCGTCGGATGATCAAATGAGTGCGGTCGACACCGGATGAGCGCCCAAGAGGACGACGTCACGCATCCGGGTCGCAGCCCCCACGGGGCCTCCCAACAAAAAACCCCTCATTTAGGAGCAATCGTGGCGCGCGACATCGCTGCTCCCCCCGTCCCCACCGACCATCAGGAGCTGATCTCGTGGGTGAACGAGATCGCCGAACTGACCCAGCCGGACGAAGTGGTCTGGTGTGACGGATCCGAGGCCGAGTACGAGCGCCTGTGCGAGGAGCTCGTGGCGAAGGGCACCTTCCGCAAACTCGACCCCGTCAAGCGCCCCAACTCCTACTACGCGGCCTCCGACCCCTCCGACGTCGCGCGTGTCGAGGACCGGACCTTCATCTGCTCCGCCAAGGAGGAGGACGCCGGCCCGACCAACCACTGGAAGGACCCCGCCGAGATGCGGGAGATCTTCCGGGGCACGGGCGGCGAGGGCGGTCTGTTCCGCGGCTCCATGCGCGGGCGGACCATGTACGTCGTGCCCTTCTGCATGGGCCCGCTCGGCTCCCCGCTCTCCGCGCTCGGCGTCGAGATCACCGACTCCGCGTACGTCGCCGTCTCCATGCGCACCATGACCCGCATGGGACAGCCGGTCCTGGACGAACTCGGCGACCAGGGTTTCTTCGTCAAGGCCGTGCACACCCTCGGCGCCCCCCTCGCGGCGGGCGAGGCGGACGTGCCGTGGCCGTGCAACAGCACCAAGTACATCTCGCACTTCCCCGAGGACCGCGAGATCTGGTCCTACGGCTCCGGCTACGGCGGCAACGCCCTGCTCGGCAAGAAGTGCTACGCCCTGCGCATCGCCTCCGTCATGGCCCGCGACGAGGGCTGGCTCGCCGAGCACATGCTCGTGCTGAAGCTGACCCCGCCCACCGGCGCGCCCAAGTACGTGGCCGCCGCCTTCCCGTCGGCCTGCGGCAAGACCAACCTCGCCATGCTGGAGCCCACGATCTCCGGCTGGACGGTCGAGACCATCGGCGACGACATCGCCTGGATGCGCTTCGGCGAGGACGGCCGCCTGTACGCCATCAACCCCGAGGCCGGCTTCTTCGGCGTCGCGCCCGGCACCGGCGAGCACACCAACGCCAACGCGATGAAGACCCTGTGGGGCAACTCGGTCTTCACCAACGTCGCCCTCACCGACGACAACGACGTGTGGTGGGAGGGGATGACCGAGGAGACGCCCGCCCACCTCACCGACTGGAAGGGCAACGACTGGACGCCGGAGTCGGGCACCCCGGCCGCGCACCCCAACGCCCGCTTCACCACCCCCGCCGCGCAGTGCCCGATCATCGCGCCGGAGTGGGAGGACCCGAAGGGCGTGCCGATCTCGGCGATCCTCTTCGGCGGGCGCCGCGCCACCGCCGTACCGCTGGTCACCGAGTCCTTCGACTGGAACCACGGCGTCTTCCTCGGCGCCAACGTGGCCTCCGAGAAGACCGCCGCCGCCGAGGGCAAGGTCGGCGAGCTGCGCCGCGACCCCTTCGCCATGCTGCCGTTCTGCGGCTACAACATGGGCGACTACATGGGGCACTGGGTCGACGTGGCCAAGGACAAGGACCAGTCCAAGCTGCCCAAGATCTACTACGTCAACTGGTTCCGCAAGGACGACGAGGGCCGTTTCGTCTGGCCGGGCTTCGGTGAGAACGGCCGCGTCCTGAAGTGGATCGTGGAGCGCCTGGAGGGCAGGGCGGACGGCGTCGAGACCCCGATCGGTGTGCTGCCGACCAAGGAGTCCCTCGACACCGACGGCCTCGACCTCGCCGACGCCGACCTGGACTTCCTGCTCAGCGTCGACAAGGAGGTGTGGCGCGAGGAGGCGGCGCTCGTCCCCGAGCACCTGAACACCTTCGGCGACCACACGCCCACCGAGCTGTGGGACCAGTACCGGGCGCTGGTGCGGCGCCTGGGCTGAGTCCGCACACCGCCAGACTCCGTGGCCGGTCCGACTAGCCCTGACCCGCGAAGTCGTCACGAAGGCCGGTCACGAGGGGGGCTCCCCGTGCTCCAGTAGCTCGCAGTACCCCGGAGCGCGGGAGGTTCCCGCTCGGGCCGGGTCACCGCACAACGGCGTGCGGAGGACCCGGCCCTTCGGCATGTCCCGCCCGCGACCCCACCGGACAGAACGCGCCGTTCCTCTTGCGCCACGCCGCGGAAACCACGCCGTGCCGCCGGGCGGGCCGGGGTACGCTCCCGATCTTGCACGACCCGAACGGCTGTTCCCCGCCCCGCGGGGGAGGGGGCGCCGTGGTCCGTCGGGTCGCCGACACAGCCTGTGGGGGGCACAGTTGAACACGTTACGAGGTACCAGACGCACCGCACGTCTCGCGGCCACGCTGCTCACCGCCGCGCTCGCCGCCGGCGGGCTGACCGTCGCCGCCGCACCCGCCGCGCACGCGGCGGCCTCCGACGTCGTGGCCAAGCTGCCGATCTCCTCGTTCTCGGCGCTGACCGTCGACTCCGCGCACCAGCGGGTGTACGTCGCCGACAGCAACCTGGGCTACTACGAGAACAGGGGACTCGTCGCCGTCTACGACTTCTCCGGCGAGCGCGTCACCACCCTCACCACCCCGCGCCACGTCTCCGGCCTCGCGCTGAACGCCGACGGCAGCGTGCTGCACGTCGGCGGCCGGGACGGCATCCTGCGGTACGACACCAGCACCTACCTGCCGGTCAGCTCCGCGGTGGCGGGCACCGACACCTGCGGCCGCAGCATGGCCTTCGCGGGCGGCAGGGCGTACCACACCACGCCGTACGCCAACAGCATGTCCGACTGCGAGACGACGCTGACGTACCTGGACTACAACCAGGCCGACAACACCTGGCAGCGCAGCGGCTGGCAGGACAACGGCAAGCTCCAGCTGGAGGCGGGACCCGGCGACCGGCTGATGCTGGGCCAGCCGTCGAACGCCAAGGCTCCCAACCCCTTCCTCGCGGTGTTCGACGCGAGCGGGACGACCCCGGTGCGCACGGCCGAGCGCCGCTTCGCCGACGCCGAGGGCAAGGGCGCGGCGAACCTCAAGGACATGGCCTTCTCCGCGGACGGCACCCAGGTCGCCGTGGCCGACGCGGCCGCCGGTACCCGGCTGCTGGACACCGCCGACCTCTCCGACGCGGCGACCGGCTACCCGGCGCTGCCGGAGGGTGCCGTCTCCTCCGCCGTCGCCTTCAGCGGGGACGGCAAGTACCTCGCGCGCGGCGCCTCGGCCACCGGTGCGACGCCCGACCTGCTGCTCTCGCCCGCCGTCCCGGCCGACGGGACGCCCGCGCTGGAGTTCGCCTTCGAGGGCAGCCTCGACGGCGACCGGGTCGCGCCGCGCGGACTGGAGTGGTCCGCCGACGGCTCCCGGCTGTTCGCGGTGACCACCAACGCCACCGGAGGCCAGTACTGGCTGCACGTCGTCCAGCCGCCGGCCGTCCAGTACGACACCCGCTTCACGGGCGGGCTGACCCACAGCCCCGCCCAGGCGGTCGCGGGTGAGGCGCTGGCCGTGCGCGGCCGGCTGGAGCTGGACGGACCGGCTCCCGCCGAGCCGCTGAGGGTGACGGCGACCCGCACCGACGCGGGCGGCACGCACCGGCTCGGCACGGCGACCGTCAAGGCGGACGGCACCTTCAGCGTGCTCGACGAGCCGGACCTGGTCGGCGAGGCCACGTACACCGTGTCGTTCCTCGGCGACCTCACCCACCGCCCGGCCACCGACGTCACCCACACGGTGTCCGTGGGCAGGGCGGCCACCTCGATCGCCCTCACCGCCCCGGCCGAGGCGGCGATGAGCACCGGCGTCCACATCACCGGCACCTTCACCGCCCAGGGGAAGGCGCTGCCCGAGCGGGCGGTGCTGAAGGTGGAGCGCACCGACCGGCTCGGCACCGGGACCCTCTCGTCGGTGACGGTCGCCGCCGACGGCACCTTCACCGTCGACGACCTGCCGCGCGCCCGCCGCAACACGACCTACACGGTCAGCTGGCCCGGCGACGACCTGCACGAGGGGTCGACCGCGTCGGCGACGGTCCGCGTCACCCGCTGATCACGCACCCGCGGGCGGGGCACCGGGGGCGGGCTGCCCTCGGTGCCACCGCCCGCGGAGTGGGGTGAGTGGCGCCCGGTCCGCGCGTCGCTGCGGGTGCGCGCGGACCGGGGCCGTACGGGGGAGCCCGAAGGGCTCAGCGGGACGCCAGCTCGCGCGGCTCCAGCGCCGCGGCGTGCGCGTCCATGCGCTCGGCGGTCAAAATCGCGACCGCCGTGTCGGCGTTGGAGGCCGCCACCACCAGGGCGCGGCTCGCCAGGGTGTGCGCCCGCCGGTGCAGGGCCGCCAGGTGCGGCTCGGGGTGCGCGGCGGTCAGCGGCGCGCGGAGCGCCGCCCGGCCTCCCCGCAACCGGGCCACCTGCTCGGCGAGCCGGTCGGCGGCGGTGTCCAGGTCGGGGGAGGGGGCCAGCGCGCGCAGCTCGTCCGTGGCGGTGAGCAGCGCCGCGAGATGGCCCGCGAGCTGGATGTCCAGCTCCTCCTCACGGGACCGGTGCGGGAAGTCCGAGGTGCTGCCGCCCGTGGTGGTGTGGACGGACCTGGTGCGGATCGGTTCGTACATGGGACGGCCTCCTGAGTGCTTCAGGAAACCATCCTACATTGGATTCAATCTAAAGTTGAGAAGGATCGGAGACTGGCTCGGTTCGACCTCAGGGTTGGCCGTAACCGTCCAGGAAGTTCCCGATCCGGCCGACCGCCTCGCGCAGGTCCCCGGCGGTCGGCAGGGTCACCACCCGGAAGTGGTCGGGTTCGGGCCAGTTGAAGCCGGTGCCCTGGACGACCATGATCTTCTCCTGGCGCAGCAGGTCGAGGACCATCCGCCGGTCGTCCTTGATCTTGAAGACCTTGGGGTCCAGCCGTGGGAAGAGGTACAGCGCGCCCTTGGGCTTCACGCAGGTCACCCCCGGGATGCTGGTCAGCGCCTCGTGGGCGGCGTCCCGCTGCTCCCGCAGCCGCCCGCCCGGGAGCACCAGCTCGTTGATGGTCTGCCGCCCGCTGAGCGCCGCGACCACGCCGTGCTGCCCCGGCATGTTGGCGCACAGCCGCATGTTCGCCAGGACCGTCAGGCCCTCGATGTAGGACTCGGCGTGCGCGCGCGGCCCCGAGATCGACACCCACCCGACCCGGTAGCCGGCCACCCGGTACGCCTTCGACATGCCGTTGAAGGTGAGCGTGAGCAGGTCCGGGGCGATCGCGGCGGTCGGGGTGTGCGTGGCCTCGTCGTACAGGATCTTGTCGTAGATCTCGTCGGAGCAGATCAGCAGGTTGTGCCGACGGGCGATGTCGGTCAGTCCGCGCAGCATCGCCTCGTCGTAGACCGCGCCCGTCGGGTTGTTCGGGTTGATGATCACGAGCGCCTTGGTGCGGTCGGTGATCTTCCGCTCGACGTCGGCCAGGTCCGGCATCCAGTCGGACTGCTCGTCGCAGCGGTAGTGCACCGCCGTGCCGCCGGACAGGGAGACGGCGGCCGTCCACAGGGGGTAGTCGGGCGCCGGGACGAGGACCTCGTCCCCGTCGTCCAGCAGGCCCTGCATCGCCATCACGATCAGCTCGGAGACGCCGTTGCCGATGAAGACGTGCTCGACGTCCGTCTCGATGCCGAGGGTCTGGTTGTGCATGACGACGGCCCGGCGCGCCGCCAGCAGGCCCTTCGCGTCGCCGTAGCCGTGGGCCGTCGACACGTTGCGGAGGATGTCCTCCAGGATCTCCGGCGGGCACTCGAAGCCGAAGGCGGCCGGGTTGCCGGTGTTCAGCTTGAGGATGCGGTGCCCGGCCGCTTCCAGCCGCATCGCCTCCTCGAGCACCGGGCCCCGGATCTCGTAACAGACGTTGGCGAGCTTGGTCGACTGGATCACCTGCATGTCCGTGAGCTTACGACCCGACGCCGTGCGGTGGGCCGTGTCTTCCGCCACGTGAGACGTGTGGTTCGGGTGGATTTCCCCGAGCCGCAGCGGAGGCGGCCGGGGAAACCACCCGGGAGGGCTACCGGGGGGTCCGCCGCACCGAGCGCCCCGCCAGCACGTCCGTGCGCAGCCCGTCCCGCATCACGAACCGCCCGTCGACCAGCACGTGCGGGATGCCCGTCGGCAGCACGCGCGGGTTCTCGTACGTGCTGCCGGCCGCGACCGTCGCCGGGTCGAAGAGGACCAGGTCGGCCCGGTAGCCCTCGCGGACCAGCCCGCGGTCGGGCAGCCGCAGCCGGGCCGCCGGGCGCGAGGTGAGATGGGCGACGCACTCCGCCAGCGACAGCACGCCCAGCTCGCGCACGTAGTGGCCGAGGTAGTGCGGGAAGGTGCCGTAGGCGCGCGGGTGGGGCTTGGTGCCCTGGAGGATGCCGTCCGAGCCGCCGGTGTGCACGCGGTGCCGCATGATCGCGCGCACGTTCTCCTCGTGGCCGACGTGCTGGAGGATGGTCGGCGCCAGCCGGTCGGCGAGCAGGAGGTTCCGGGCGACCGTCCACGGGGTCTCGCCGCGCCGCCGGGCCGACTCCAGGACCGTACGGCCGACGTACTCCCCGAGCGCGGGGTCGCCCGTGCCGGAGATCTCGATCGTGTCCCACTCCATGCGCACGCCGTGGCAGCCGTCGGAGCCGATCTCCTCGATGTGGTGCCGGATGCGCTCGGCGGTGTCGTCGTCCGCCAGCCGCTTCATGATCTGCTCCGGGCCGCCCTCGCTCGCCCAGCTCGGGAGCATCGCGACGAGGGTGGTGCAGCCGGGGGTGTACGGGTACGTGTCGAGGGTGATGTCGGCCCCCGCGGCCAGCGCGTCGTCGAGCAGCGTCAGCAGTGCGGGGGCCTTGCCCTTGTTGACGCCGAAGTTCATGGTGGCGTGCGCCAGGTGCAGCGGGCAGCCCGCGTCCCGGGTCAGCTCGACCATCTCCTCGTACGCCCGGAGCGCCCCGGCCCCGTACGAGCGGTGGTGCGGGCAGTAGTAGCCGCCGTACGACGCCACCACCCGGCACAGCTCGGTCAGCTCCGCGTCCTTGGCGTACATGCCCGGCGTGTACGTCAGCCCGGACGACATGCCGACCGCGCCCTGCTCCATGCCCTCGGCGACGAGGCGCCGCATGTGCTCCAGCTCGGCGTCGGTCGCCTCCCGGTCGTCCCAGCCGACGGCGAGGGCGCGGACCGTGCCCTGCGGGATCAGGTAGGCGGCGTTGACGGCGATGCCCCCGTCGAGCCGGTCCAGGTACTCGCCGACCGAGCGCCAGTCGAAGTCGATGTCGTCGCCGGGCCCGTTCCACCCGGCGATCGCGCGGCGCACCTCGGCGAGGGTGCGGTCGTCGACCGGGGCGTACGACAGCCCGTCCTGGCCGATGACCTCCAGCGTGACGCCCTGTGCGGCCTTGGCGCTGTGGTCGGGGTCCCGCAGCAGCGCCAGGTCGCTGTGGGCGTGCATGTCGATGAAACCGGGGGAGAGGACCAGGCCCTCGGCGTCCAGTTCCTGGCGGGCGCTCGGGCGCTGGCAGCCCGCGGCCGCCGCCTCCTTGACGATCGACACGATCCGGCCGCCGTCGATCACGACGTCGGCGCGGTAGGAGTCGGCGCCGGAGCCGTCGACGACGTCCGCGTCCCGGATGACCAGCTCTTCCATGGGGGACCTCCTAGAAGAACGTACGGATGTAGTCGACGACCGTCCCGTCCGCTTCCGCGACCGGGATCAGCTGCCACTTGTCGAAGGACGTGCACGGGTGGGACAGGCCGAGCCCCACCCAGTCGCCGACCTCCAGCTCCGCCTCCGGGGCGGTGCGCAGCCAGGCGTGCTGGTCGGACAGGCCGGTCACCGTGATGCCGGTGGCCGGGCGCTCCGGCCCCCCGTCGGCCGGGCGGACCGCCTGGGGGAGGGGCAGGTCGAGGTCGTAGGCCGCGTCCCGCTTGCCGGCGTTGGCGAAGGCCTGCTCGGCGGAGGGGCGGGAGACCACCTGGGTCCACAGCCGGAAGGCCGGCTCGAGGGCGCCCTCGGCGGGGACGCGGTTGAAGGGCGTCACCTCGCGGTAGTGCCCGTCGTCGTGCGAGACGTACGCGCCCGAGCGCAGCAGTTTCAGCACGGGCAGGGAGAGGTCCGGGACCCCGGCGAAGACGTCGGCGACCGCGTCGAACCAGGCGCTGCCGCCCGCGCTCAGTACGATCTCGTCCAGCCCCGCGAAGCGCCCGGCCTTGTCGAACTCCACGGTCAGCGCGACCAGCCGCCGCAGCCACGCGCGCACCTTCTCCGGGTCGGCGTCCGGCACCTCGCCCTCGTACCCGGCGACCCCGGCCAGCCGCAGCGTCCGCGTCCCGGCCACCGCGTCGGCGACGGCGGCGCACTCTTCCTCCGTGCGCACCCCGGTGCGGGCGCCCTCACCGGCGGCCAGCTCGACCACGACGTCCACCGGGCGGCCGGCGCCCGCCTCGGTCAGCGCCGCGTCCATCAGCGCGACGCCGCGCACGGAGTCGACGTAGCAGACGAAGCGGAAGTCCGGGTCGGCGTCCAGCTCCGCCGCGAGCCGGCGCAGTGCGGCGGCGTCGACCAGCTCGTTGGCGAGGAAGATCCGCCGGATGCCGAAGGCCCGCGCGACCCGCACCTGGTGCGGCACCGCCAGGGTGATGCCCCAGGCACCGCGCTCGATCTGGCGGTGGAAGAGCTGCGGGGCCATGGAGGTCTTGCCGTGCGGCGCGAAGGCGAGGCCGTGCCGGGCCGCGTAGGTCTCCATCAGCGCGAGGTTGTGCTCCAGGCGCTCGGCGGACAGGGCCAGCACCGGCGTGGTGAAGCCGCCGGTGAAGAGGTTGCGGCGCTGACCGGCCAGCTCGGCGACGGTCAGGCCGTCGGCGTCCGGCGGCAGGCCCTTGAAACGGTGGTCGACGTGCTCCTCGGCCAGGCGGGCGAGGGCTTCGGTGCCGGTGTCGAGGGCCATGGAGCCTCCATGAGGTGCGGTGTCGCGTCGGGTGCCGCGACAGGTGAAGCGTCGGGGTACGGCCACTCGTTGCATTGTGTGCAACGGGCATTGCGTATGTCGCTTACTGCTGTCTAACATCTCGGCCAACGCGGGGTCAACGGATCCGCCGAGGCCCGCGAAGAGCCGCAAGGGAGCCCTCACCATCGTGACCGCCACCGGACCCACCAGCACCGCCCCCGGCGTCGTGGACGTCGTCGCGCTCGGCGAGTCCATGGTCACCTTCCTCCCCTCCCGTCCCGGGCGGCTCGCCGACGTCCCCTCCTTCGACCGGGGCATCGGCGGCGCCGAGTCCAACGTGGCCTGCGTCCTGGCCGCCGTCGGCCACTCCGCGCGCTGGGTCGGCCGGGCCGGCACCGACGGCTTCGGCGACCACCTCGTCGAGGCGATCGGCGCGTACGGCGTCGACGTCTCCGCCGTGCGCCGCGACCCCGACCGCCCGACCGGCGTGTACTTCCGCACCGCCGGGGACCGGGCCACCGACGCCCACGAGGTGGCGTACTACCGGGCAGGCTCGGCGGCCTCCGCGATGTCGCTGCGGAACATGGACCTCGACGCGATCCGCGCCGGACGCGTCCTGCACCTCTCCGGCATCACGCCCGCCCTCTCCGCCGACTGCCTGGACCTGATGCGCGAGCTGACCGCCCGCCGCCCCGGCCGGCCCCTGGTCTCCTTCGACGTCAACCACCGCCCCGGGCTGTGGCGCGGGGAGAGCGACGGCTCCCGGGTGCTGCTGGAGCTGGCCCGCGGCGCCGACCTCGTGTTCGTCGGCGACGACGAGGCCTGGGGCCTGGGCAGCCCCGAGGCCGTACGCGCCGCACTGCCCGAACCGGAACTGCTCGTCGTCAAGCAGGGCGCGACCGGCGCCACCGCCTTCCACGGCACCGAGGTCACCTCGGTCCCCGCCCTCACCGTCGACGTCGTCGCCGCCGTCGGCGCGGGCGACGCCTTCGCCGCCGGGTTCCTCTCCGCCACCCTGCGTGGACTGCCCGTGCGCGAGCGCCTGCGCCACGGCCACCTGATGGCCGCCGCCGCCCTCACCGTCCCCGGTGACCTCGCCGTCCCGCCCGCCCGTCACCCGGCCGCCACCCCTGACGGAGCCTCCCCCAGTGCCGAAGGCCTGGGGGGACCCCCGGCGCGGCGCCCCTCCTGGTTCGACCACGCCGACCGCCTCGCCGCCCTCGACGACGCCGCGTGGGGGAGACTGCGACTCGGCCCCGGCTGGACACAGGCCGCCGAGCGGGCCGAGGAGGAGGTACGCACACCATGAGCCAGACCGTCGACCGCGCGCTGAGCATCCTGCCGCTGCTCGCCGAGGGCCCCGCCGACCTGGGCCGGGTCGCCGACCGCCTCGGCGTCCACAAGTCCACGGCGCTGCGCCTGCTGCGCACCCTCCACGAACACGGCTTCGTCTACCGCCAGTCCGACCAGCGCTACCGCCTGGGCGCCCGGCTGATCGCCCTCGCCCAGGAGGCGATGGAGAACCTCGACGTCCGCGAGATCGCCCACCCCCACCTCGTACGCCTCAACGAGAGCTGCGGACACACCGTCCACCTCGCCGTCTACGAGGAGAACGAGGTCCTCTACATCGACAAGGTGGAGAGCCGCTACCCGGTCCGCATGTACTCGCGGATCGGCAAGCCCGTCGCCATCACCGTCGCCGCCGTGGCGAAGCTGCTGCTGGCCGACCTCCCCGAGAACGAGCGTCGCGCCCTCGCGGAGAAGCTCGACTACCCCCTGTACACGGCCCGTTCGACGCCGAACGCCGACAGTTTCGTCAAGGAGCTGGCCAAGGTGCGCGAACAGGGCTGGGCCACCGACCTCGGTGGCCACGAGGAGTCCATCAACTGCGTCGCCGCGCCCATCCGGGGCGCCGACGGCCGGGTGGTCGCCGCGATGTCGGTCTCCGCGCCGAACGTCGTCGTCACCGCCGACGAACTCCTCACCCTGCTCCCGCTGGTGCGCCGTACGGCGGACGCGATCAGCGGCGAGTACTCCGGCAGGACCCCCGTGCAGCACCCCGAGCACCACCCCGAGAAGGACACGGTATGACCGACAAGACCGCCCTCACGCCCGCGACCCACACCGTCCCGCCGGCGAAGTTCTCCCACGGCGTGAAGAAGGGCAACATCCTCCAGGTCGCCGGCCAGGTCGGCTTCCTCCCCCACGAGGAGGGCAAGGCCCCCACCCCGGCCGGCCCGACCCTGCGCGAGCAGACCCTCCAGACCCTCGCCAACGTCAAGGCGATCCTGGAGGAGGGCGGCGCCTCCTGGGACGACGTGATGATGATCCGCGTCTACCTCACGGACGTGGACCACTTCGCCGAGATGAACGAGATCTACAACGCCTACTTCGAGGAGCAGGGCCTCACCCAGGCCCCCGCCGCGCGCACGACCGTCTACGTCGGTCTGCCCGCCGGCCTCCTCATCGAGATCGACGCGCTGGCCGTCCTGGGCTGACCCTTCCCCGGTCGCCCTTCCGTTCCGTCTGCCTGTCTGTCGCACGGCATGGTGCCCCCACCCCCTCCGGGGGCGCCGTGCCGCGCCCCGCCCTGCCCGAAAGCAGTATGTGTTTACCCAGAGGACCCCCGTATGTCCTACCCGTCCCTCCAGCTCGCCGCCTCCGCTCCGGCTCAGACACCGCCGCACACCGGTGGCCTGCTCCACCTGATCGACGGCACGGCGGGCCTGCTGACCGTCGCCGCGATCGGCATCGCGCTCCTGCTCTTCCTCATCATCAAGGTGCGGCTCCAGCCCTTCGTCGCGCTGCTCGCCGTCTCCATAGCCGTCGGCCTGCTCGCCGGCCTGTCGGTCACCGAACTCTTCGGCACCGTCCAGAAGTCCGACGCCGTCTCCACCATCGAGTCCGGCATGGGCGGCATCCTCGGCCACGTCGCCATCATCATCGGCCTCGGCACCATGCTCGGCGCCATCCTGGAGGTCAGCGGCGGCGCCCAGGTGCTGGCAGGCCGGCTGCTCGGCCTCTTCGGCGAGAAGCGCGCCCCGCTCGCCATGGGCCTGACCGGCCTCATCTTCGGCATCCCGGTCTTCTTCGACGTCGGCATCTTCGTCCTCGCGCCGATCGTCTACGCCGCCGCCAAGCGCTCCGGCAAGTCGATCCTGCTCTACTGCCTGCCGCTGCTCGCCGGCCTGTCGATGACCCACGCCTTCCTCCCGCCGCACCCCGGCCCGGTCGCCGCCGCCGGACTGCTGCACGTGGACCTCGGCTGGGTGATCCTCATGGGCGTCGTCTGCGGCGTCCCGGCCGTCCTCGCCGCCTGGGTGTTCTCCGCCTGGATCGGCCGCCGCATCTTCGTGCCCGTGCCGCAGGACATGGTCGAGGCGGCCGAGGAGGCCAAGCAGGCCGTCATCGACGAGCAGACCAAGGCCGGCGTCGCCCCGCGCGAGACCCCGGTCGCCCTCGGCACGGTCCTCGGCATCATCGGCACCCCGCTGGTCCTGATCCTCGCCGCGACCTTCTCCTCCATCGCCCTGGACCCGTCCACCCTCCGCTCGGTGATCGAGTTCTTCGGCAACCCGTTCGTCGCGCTGACCATCGCCCTGTTCCTCGCCTACTACCTGCTCGGCATCCGGCGCGGCTGGTCCCGCAAGTCCCTGGAGACCGTCTCGACGGCCTCGCTGAAGCCGGTCGGCAACATCCTGCTGGTGGTCGGCGCGGGCGGTATCTTCGGCGCCGTCCTCAAGGCCAGCGGCGTCGCCCAGGCGCTCTCGGACACCTTCAACGACGTCGGCCTGCCGGTGATCGTCCTCGCCTACCTGATCTCGCTGGTCCTGCGGGTCGCCCAGGGCTCGGCGACGGTCGCCATCGTGACGACCGCGGGCATCGTGGCGCCGCTGCTCGCCGAGGGGGACCACTCGCAGGCGTTCGTCGCCCTGGTCATCATGGCCATCTCGGCGGGCTCCATCTTCGCCTCGCACGTCAACGACGGCGGGTTCTGGATGGTCGCGAAGTACTTCGGCATCAGCGAACGGGACACCCTGAAGACGTGGACCGTGCTGGAGAGCGTGCTGTCGGTCGCCGGCTTCGTGGTCGCGGCGCTGCTCAGCCTGTTCGTGTAGGCGTCCCGTGCGGGCGCTCATCCGGGCGCTCATCCGGGCGCTCGCGCGGGCACTCGTAGGACGTCTCGTGTAGGCGTCTGATAACGAAGTTGGGGCTGGCTGTGTCCGGCACAGGATCGTCGACCATACTGCCCGCTGTGGAGCAGCGCAGAGGATCGACGAGCCAGCCCCTGGAAGGCGCCGGATTCGACCCGGCCTTCATCCCCGGGCTCACCGCGCCCGTGACCCGTGGGCCGCAGGACGCGAAAGCGGACGAGCCGGAGGCGGAGTCCGGGACGGGGCCCGGGGAGGTCCGCGACGCGGCGGAGGCCCCGGCCGGGGACCCGTCCGCCGCGGAGCCCGCCGGGGAGTCCGCCGAGCAGTCCGGAGAACCGGACGAAGAGGTCCCCGACGGCCCCGTCTTCGAGGCGTCCGACCGCCGCGCCAGGATCGTCGCCGACCACAGGGGCGTACGCCTGTCCCTCGACGACCAGAGCTGCGAGTTCCGCTGGGACGAGGTCGGCGCCGTGGAGACGGAGACGGGACGCTTCGGCAAGCGGTTCACGGTGACGGTGCACACGCCCGACCGCCGCTGGTACCCGATCGAGATCGAGGCGAAGTCCAGGAGCGTCTTCCCCGAGTGGGAGTCCGCCCTGGACGAGGTCCTGGACGCGTACTTCGAGGACGACGCGACGCCCGAGGCGCAGGACGGCGCGGAGCCTGACGCGAAGTCCGACGCGCGGGACGACGCGAAGCCTGACGCGCGGGACGACGCGCGGGACGACGCGAAGCCCGACGCGCGAGACGCTGCGAAGCCTGACGCGAAGCCCGATGCGCAGGCCGGCGCGGAGCCTGATGCGCAGAACGGCGCCAAGGGCAAGGCCGACGGCGACGAGTAAGCGCATCGGGTGAAGATCCGCGCACGCCCTCTTGTCCCACCGGCGGTCATGGGCTTGGTTGGCCCGCATGGCGGACACCACGGGCAACATCGCAGACACCGGCGGGCCGGGCGGCACCGACTCGGCTCCCCGTAAGTCCAGTTGGCGCTACATCGGCCCCGGCATCGTCGTGGCAGCGACCGGTGTGGGCGCCGGCGACCTCGTCGCCACGCTCATCGCGGGCAGCAACTTCGGCTACACCCTGCTGTGGGCCGCGGTCCTCGGCTGCCTGGTGAAGATCTCGCTCGCGGAGGCCTGCGGCCGGTGGCACCTGGCCACCGGCCGCACACTCTTCGACGGCTGGGCCGGCCTCGGCCGCTGGACCACCTGGTTCTTCGGGGTCTACACCGTGATCTGGGGCTTCGTCTACGGAGCGGCGGCGATGTCCTCCAGCGCCCTGCCGCTGCAGGCGCTGTTCCCGGACGTGATGGACCTGGAGTGGTGGGGCATCGCGTGCGGCCTGGTCGGCCTGGTCTTCGTCTGGTTCAACAAGTACGCGGTCTTCGAGAAGGTCATGACGGTCCTGGTGGGCGTCATGTTCGTGGTGACGGTGTACCTGGCGATCCGGGTGACACCCAACCTCGGCGACGCCTTCGCCGGCCTCCTCCCGGTCCTGCCGGACGAGAAGGACTCCGTCCTCAACACCCTGGGCCTGATCGGCGGCGTGGGCGGCACCATCACGCTCGCCGCGTACGGGTACTGGGTCAACGCCAAGGGCTGGACCGACACCGGCTGGATGAAGGTCATGCGCCTGGACAACCGGGTCGCCTACGCCACCACCGGCATCTTCGTGGTCGCCATGCTCTTCGTCGGCGCGGAGCTGCTCCACTCGGCGAACATCGCGATCGCGAGCGGGGACAAGGGCCTGATCCAGCTGGGCGACATCCTGGAGGACGAGTACGGGACGGCGACCGGGAAGCTGTTCCTGGTCGGCTTCTTCGCCACGTCCTTCACCTCGCTGATCGGCGTCTGGCACGGAGTGAGCCTGATGTTCGCCGACTTCCTGTCCCGGCAGCGGGGGGAGCGCCAGGCGAGGGGCGAGGAACTGGCCTCGGGGCGCCGCGAACGCTCCTGGGCCTTCCGCGCCTACCTGCTGTGGCTCACCTTCCCGCCCATGATCCTGCTCTTCCAGGACGAGCCCTTCCGCCTGATCATCATCTACGGCGTCCTGGGCGCCGCCTTCATGCCCTTCCTCGCCCTGACCCTGCTGTGGCTCCTCAACTCCGGCCGTACGCCGCGCGAGTGGCGCAACGGCTGGCTGAGCAACGGCATGCTGGCCGTCGCCGGCCTGCTGTTCCTGGTGCTGTGCGTGAAGCAGGTCTGGGACCAGCCGTGGTCGGAGTTCTTCTAGGGGTCTCGTTCCCGTCCGGCCGCCATGTCGACGACACCGCCGTCGACATGGCGGCCGCCGGGCCCCGTCGATGTTCAAGACCATGAACGGCAATCACGTACCTAACCGTTGACGTGTTCGCAACACGGTCGTAGCTTGCGTGAAAGCGCTTTCTCCTTCCGCGGCTCACTCATGGCTCATCGACGATCCGGAGACCCACGATGCTTCGCAGACCCGTCATCGCCAGTGCCGGCCTCCTGGCCGGAACGCTCGTCGCCCTGTCCGGCAACCCGGCGCAGGCCGCCACCACCCGCTACGAGGCCGAATCCGCCCCGGCGAGCTGCACGGGCACCGTCGACTCCGACTGGTCCGGCTACTCGGGCGGTGGTTTCTGCAACGGCACCAACGCGACGGGCGCCCACGCCCAGTTCACGGTCGACGCCCCCGCGGCGGGCACGGCGACCCTCCGGGTGCGCTTCGCCAACGGCACCGGCACGCAGCGCCCCGCGAACATCGTGGTGAACGGCACGACGGTAGCCTCCGCGCCCTTCGAGGGCACCGGCGCGTGGAGCACCTGGGCGACCCGGGAGTTCGAGGTGCCCCTGAGAGCCGGCGGCAACACCGTCCGCCTCACCCCGACCACCTCGGCCGGCCTGCCCAACGTCGACTACGTGGAGGTGGAGACGGACGGCGGCACCACCACCCCGCCCCCCACCACCGGCACCCTCCACGTGGCCCCGAACGGCACCGACGGCGCCACCGGCACGGCGTCCGACCCGACCACGCTCACCTCGGCGCTCACCCGGGTCGCCCCCGGCGGCACGATCTACCTGCGGGGCGGCACCTACCGCTACTCCCAGACGGTGACCGTCCCGCAGGGCAACGACGGCACCTCCGCGGCCCGCAAGACACTCGCCGCCTACCCGGGGGAGACCCCGGTGCTGAACTTCTCCGCCCAGAGCGAGGACCCGGCGAACCGGGGCCTCGCGGTGAACGGCTCGTACTGGCACGTCAAGGGCCTCGTCGTCGAGCGCGCCGGCGACAACGGCATCTTCGTCGGCGGCAGCAACAACATCTTCGAGCGCACGGTGACCCGCTTCAACCGGGACACCGGCCTCCAGCTGTCCCGGATGCTCTCCAGCACGCCCAAGGCCCAGTGGCCGTCGAACAACCTCGTGCTGAGCGCGGTCTCGCACGACAACGCCGACTCCGACGGCGAGGACGCCGACGGCTTCGCCGCGAAGCTCACCTCCGGCCCCGGCAACGTCTTCCGCTACGCCGTCGCCCACAACAACATCGACGACGGCTGGGACCTCTACACCAAGTCCGACACCGGCGCGATCGGAGCGGTGACCATCGAGGACTCCCTCGCCCTCGAGAACGGCACCCTCAGTGACGGCTCCCAGGCGGGCAACGGCGACCGCAACGGCTACAAGCTCGGCGGCGAGGACATCGAGGTCGACCACGTCGTCCGGCGCAGCATCGCCTACGGGAACGGCAAGCACGGGTTCACCTACAACAGCAACCCGGGCACCATGCAGGTGTCGGACAACATCAGCGTCGGCAACGAGGAGCGCAACTTCAACTTCGACGACGGCGACTCCGTGTTCCGGAACAACACCTCGTGCGACAGCGGCTCGAACGACCGGATCATCGGCAACGCCGACGGGTCCAACCAGTTCTGGTCCGGCTCCAACGGCTCCCGCTGCTCGTCGTACGCCGGAGCCCCGCGCTGGTCCTTCGCCGCGGACGGCCGCCTGGTGGTGACCTTCAAGGGGTGACCGCGCCCCGCCGGCAGTGACCGAGGCGGACGGCCGGTGCGGACGGCCGGTGCGGAAAGGCCCCCGGCGCTCCGAGCGCCAGGGGCCGGACCGCACCGGGGGGACCTACGGCAGCGCGTGCACGTGGGCGCCCACCGCGTTGGACCAGGCGTTGCCCGCCGTCGCGTCCCAGTTGGTGGACCAGGTCATCGCGCCCCGCAGGTCGGGGTAGGTCCTGGACGGCTTGAAGGAGCCGCAGTTCGTGCCCTTGGTGAGGCAGTCCAGGGCGGCGTTCACCACCGACGGCGCGACGTAGCCGCCGCCGGCCGCCCGGGTGGAGGCCGGCACGCCGAGGCCCACCTGGGAGGCGTCGAGGCCGTTCTCCAGTTGGATGCAGGCCAGCGCGGTGAGGAAGTCGACCGTCCCCTGGGAGTAGACCTTGCCGTCGCAGCCCAGCATCGAGCCGCTGTTGTAGTACTGCATGTTGACGACCGTGAGGATGTCCTTCACGTTCAGCGCGGTGCGGAAGTACGAGCCCGACGTGGACTGCATGTCGATGGTCTGCGGCGCCATCGTGAGGATCATGTCCGGCCCGGCCTTCGCCGACAGGGCGCGCAGGGCCTGCGTCATGTAGGTCGGGTTGAGGCCGTTCTCCAGGTCGATGTCGACGCCGTCGAAGCCGTACTCCTGCATCACGGCGTACACCGAGTCGGCGAAGTTGGCCGCGGAGGCGGAGTCGTTCACCGAGACGGTGCCCTTCTCGCCGCCGACCGAGATGATGACCTTCTTCCCGGCGGCCTGCTTGGCCCGCACGTCGGCCTTGAACTGGTCGACGGTGTAGCCGCCGAGCCCGGCCGAGTCGAGGTTGAAGGTGACCGCGCCCGGGGTGGTCGTCGCGTCCGCGAAGGAGACCGCGATGATGTCGTACTGGGAGGAGACGTCCGAGATCCGCTGGACCGCCGCCCCGTTGTTGAAGTTCTGCCAGTAGCCGGTCACCGCGTGCTTGGGCAGGTCGCCGCCCCCGCCGCCGCCCTGCTCGGTGGTGCGGGCCGTCACGGCCGTCGACTTCGCGGACTCGCCCGCCGCGTTCGTCGCCGTGACCTGGAAGGAGTACGAGGTGGCCGCCGCGAGGCCGGTCACCGTCGCCGAGGTGCCGGTCACCGCGGTCACCTTCGTGCCGTTGCGGTAGATGCTGTAGCCGGTGGCGCCGGAGACCGCGTTCCAGGCCAGGGACGCCGACGACGAGGTGGTACCGGTGACGTTCAGGCCCGCCGGGGCGCCCGGCACGGTGGGTCCGGGGCCGTCGCCGCCCCCGCCGCCGTCCGGACCGAAGACCGAGAGGTCGTCGACGTGGTAGGCCGCCTGTCCGTACCAGCCGTGGGTGTACACCGTCACCGAGGTCGTCGAGGAGCCCGTGGTGAACCGGGTCGACAGCTGCTTCCAGGAGGCCGAGTCGGGGGTCCAGGTGGACACGTCCGTCGTGCCCGTGCCCGTGACGCCCAGGTAGGCGTACCCGCCCTGCACCCAGGCGCCCAGGGTGTACGTCGAGCCGGGCTTGACCTTCACCGTCTGGGAGCAGCGGGCGTTGTCCTGGCCGTTCGGCGTCGCCTTGAGCGCGGCCGAGCCGCCGTGCACCGGGGAGGAGACCGTCGTGCCGCTGTTCGCGGAACAGGTCCAGTCGCTCAGGCCGGCCTCGAAGCCGGCGTTCTTCGCGTTGTTGACGTCGGCGGCGGACGCCTGGCCGACGGCCGTGACCGAGAGGGCGAGCGCGGCGGTGACGGCTCCCGCCCAGAACTGCGTGCGTCTGCCGGGCCGTCTGCGTACGGGCTCCATGGGGGCCTCCGCTGGGGGTGTGGGGGCGTTGCGGTGTGTCCGCCCAAGGTGGTCCAGACCAATTGAGGGTGTCAAGGGGTAGGTCCGGACCAACTTGACGCTCGAGCTGCGGACTTGGCGAGCGCCGGGAGGGGAAGGCCAGGGGTGGGCGCGAAGCGACCGGGAAATGCTCAACGTGTCCTGATTTGGCGCACCTTGTACATCACAAGTTGTTCCACGGCTGTAGGAAACGCTGTTCTCCGGTCACAGGCGCGTGGATACAGTGCTCAGGTAGTCACGCAGTGAAGTCATCCGGGTGTGCCGGAGTTACGCCGGTGGACCGACGGGCATGGGGAGACGGGGAGCCGCGCGTGCCAACTGCCATTGCCGTGACCAGTGCCGACATGGCGCTGCCGCCGCACGACGAGCGGACGCTGCCCGCGGTCGTGCTCCAGGACGTGGACCGGCGTCCGCTGGACCAGGTGCTGGCCGAGCTGCAGTCGCTGGTCGACCTGCACGGGCACCTGATCGTGGTGTGCTCCCGGGCCGTCCCGACGGGCGTCGAGCGGCGGCTGCACACCGTCCGCGCCCTCCTGGAGACCGACCGGATCGCCCTGTTCCGTCCACCGCTCCCGCCGCTCGGACTCGCCGTGCTGGCCCGCCAGTTGCGTCAGCTCGCCTCCTGCGACCTCAGCCCCGGCGTGCTCGCCTCGGCCGGCCGCCTGCTCACCCACTACCTCCACGCCGGCGCGCTCCTCGGCTCCGTCGCCCGGCTCGACCACGTCCCCGTCGGCCTCAAGTCGCACGCCAGGTCCTGGATGCCCGGCAGCCAGTTCGGGGTCGTGGCGCACCCCGTGCCGCAGCTGGTGCGGATCGGCCCGGAGGCCGCCCTGGACGGGCCCGAGTTCGGCACGTGGCTGCTGGTCGCCAAGGGGCAGCTCCCGTCCGACTGGGTCACGGGCACCCTCGCCCCCTCCTGGCGTGCGCAGGGGCTGCGCGAGGCGCCGCTGCCCGCCGAGTCCGCGCGCTGGTGGGGGACCGGGAAGCTGACCGAGTTCTGCGCCTACCTGCCCGACCTCTCCGTCCTGTACCAGCTGGTCACCTCGGTGCGGCAGAGCCGGTGCCACTGGTGCGGCATCGACGTCATCGGCGACCGCTGCGTCTTCTGCTCCGCGACACCGCCGGAGTACGAGCGGCGGCCCGACTCCGGCCGCTCCCTCCAGCACCGGGAGAGACGCGCGCTCACGGGGTAGGCCCGCAAGGCACCCGCCCGCGCCCCCGCCCGCCCCGCCATCCGATCCGGCTCGACCGATTCCCCCAATGAGGTTGCACGGTTCATGAACTCCCGTCAGCGCCGCGGCATCATCCTGCTGATCCTGTCGGTCCTGTGCGCCCTCGGCGCCTTCGCCGGCGTGCTGTCCGTCGTCAACGACGTGAAGTCCAAGGTCGGGCCCGAGGTCACCGCCTATCGGCTCAAGAACGAGGTGCAGCCCTACACGCCCCTCGACGCGGGGCAGTTCGAGAAGATCCAGATGCCCGAGCGCTGGCTGTCGGAGAACGCCGTCACCGACCTCGGACAGGTCCGCGGCAAGATCGCGGTGACGACGCTCAAGGCGGGCTCGCTGCTCCAGAGCGACATGGTCGTCGACCAGCCCGCCCTCCAGCCGGGGCAGCAGGAGGTCGCCATCATGATCGACGCGGCGACCGGCGTCGCCGGCAAGATCACACCGGGCTCCACCGTCAACGTCTACGCCACCTTCGAGGGGGCACGCGAGGGCGACCCCGCCCAGTCCAAGATCATCGTGACGAACGCCCGGGTCATCGACGTCGGCGACCTCACCCCGCTGAAGCCCGACGAGGACAGCCGGGACCGCGAACCGACCGACGCCGTCCCCATCACCTTCGCCCTGTCCACCATCGACGCCCAGCGCATCACCTACGCCGAGTCGTTCGCCCAGCGGGTCCGGCTCGCGCTGGTGGCGCCCGGCGGCGGCACCACGGTCCCGGACAAGGACCGGACGTACGAACTCGCGAAGGACAAGTGAGACCCGTATGCCCACGAGGATCCTCCCGGCAGTCGGCGACGCGGACGCCGTACGGTCCGTCACGACCCTGCTCAGCCAGCTCCCCGACGCCGAACCGGTGGCCCCGGTCGTCGACTCCACCCAGCTCGTCGACACCCTCGCCCGACTGGCCGCCGAGTCGGTCGACGAACTGCCCGAGGTCGTCGTCGTCCACGAGCGCATCGGCCCGGTGCCGGCCCTGGAGCTGATCCGCGAGGTCGCCCTGCGCTTCCCGGCCGTCGGCGTCATCCTCGTCACCTCCGATCCCGGCCCCGCCCTCTTCCAGGCCGCCATGGACCACGGCGCCCGCGGCCTGGTCGCCCTGCCGCTCAGCTACGAGGAACTCGCCAGCCGCGTCCACGCGGTCGCCCAGTGGTCCGTGGGCGTCCGCCGGCACCTGGGCAGCGGCGGCGACGTGTTCACCGGGGCCGGCGGCACCGTCGTCACGGTCAGCGGCGCCAAGGGCGGGGTGGGGACCTCCCTGACGGCGATCCAGCTGGCCCTCGCCGCCCAGGCGTCCGGCCGCCCCACCGCCCTGGTCGACATGGACCTCCAGACCGGCGACATCGCCTCCTACCTTGACGTCCAGTTCCGCCGGTCGGTCGCCGACCTCGCCACCATCACCGACATCTCCCCGCGCGTCCTGGCCGACGCCGTCTTCCGCCACGACACCGGACTCGCCCTGCTGCTCGCCCCCGGCGAGGGGGAGCGCGGCGAGGACGTCACCGACCGCGCCGCCCGCCAGATCGTCGGCGCCCTGCGCTCCCGCTACGAGGTCGTCGTCATCGACTGCGGCGCCCAGCTCGGCGGGGCGGGCGCGGCGGCCGTGGAGACGGCGGACACGGCGCTGCTGGTGACCACCCCCGACGTGGTCGCCGTGCGGGGT
Source organism: Streptomyces sp. NPDC047853 (assembly GCF_043204535.1). Classification (NCBI taxonomy): domain Bacteria; kingdom Bacillati; phylum Actinomycetota; class Actinomycetes; order Kitasatosporales; family Streptomycetaceae; genus Streptomyces; species Streptomyces sp. NPDC047853. The sequence goes on from NZ_JBIDCI010000001.1 coordinate 460,586, forward strand.
GCCAAGCGGGCGGTGCGGATGTGGGACCGGCTGCAGATCCGCAAGGCCGAGGAGACCACCGTGGTCGTCAACCGGCACACCCGTGCCACGGAGATCCAGCCCGCGCTGATCCAGAAGATCACCGGCACGCTGGTCGCCACCACCACCGTCCCCGCCAACTTCAAGGAGCTCCAGGGCGCCGTGGACGCCGGCCGCGTCCACGAACTGGACAGCCGGAGCACCGTGAAGCAGGCCCTGTGGGCCCTCGCGGGCGAACTGGGCCTGGTCCGGGCGGCCGAGCCCGACCGCAAGGCCGGCCGGTTCCGCGGCGACCGGGGGGCCACGGGCGTCCGACGGCGGAAGGACGGCGGGGGATGAGCGCGTCACGGGCCCGCATCCGCGGCGAGGCACTCCGACGCGCGCGCCGGGACCGGGGCCAGGTCACCGTCGAGTTCCTCGGCATGCTGCCGACCATCATCGTCACGCTGGTGGTGCTGTGGCAGCTCGCCCTCGTGGGATACACCTACACGCTCGCGGGTAATGCTGCGGACGAGGCGGTACGGGCGGCGACGGCCGCCGGCCCGGGGGCGCGGCAGAGCGCCTGCCAGGAGGCGGGCCGGGACAAGCTGCCGGGCGCGTGGGAGGGGGGCGCCGGCGTGGACTGCGGCACCGGGGGCGGGTACGTCACCGCCGACGTACGCATCGAGGTGCCCATCCTCTTCCCCGGCACGGTCAGCTTCCCCTACACCGTGCACGGGCACGCGGGGGCCGTCGAAGAGGAGGAGGACGACTGAGATGCCGTACTCCGTGCGCGGCCGGGCGAGGGACCGGGGCCAGGTGGCCATCGAGTACCTCGGCTTCCTCCCGATCCTGATCATCGTCGGCATGGCCGTCGTCCAGCTCGGCCTGATCGCCTACACCGCCCAGCAGGCCGGGACCGCCGCCCGGGCCGGCGCGCGCGGGGCCTCGCTCGACCGCAGCGCGGAGGCGGCGTGCGCGGTGGCCGTCAGCGGCTGGCTGGCCGACGGCACGAACTGCACGGAGGCGCAGGGCGGCGACGAGGTGACGGTCACCGCCACCGTCGAGATCCCCTCGATCGTGCCCGGCTGGGACTTCGGGGACGCCACCAGAACCGCCACCATGCCGCTGGACCACTGACCGAGGAGCCGGAGACGCATGAGCCTGCGCGCACGCATCCACTCCCCCGAGGAGCACGGCAGCCGGGGCGAGGACACGCACCTGGTCGCCTCCTACCGGACCAAGCTCCTGGAGGAGATCGACCTCGCCGAGATGAGCTCGCTGGCGACGGCCGAGCGCCGGGCCCGCCTGGAGCGGGTCCTCGGGCACATCATCAGCCGCGAGGGCCCGGTCCTCTCCACCGTCGAACGCTCCCAGCTGATCCGCCGGGTCGTGGACGAGGCCCTCGGCCTCGGCATCCTGGAACCGCTGCTGGAGGACGCCTCGATCACGGAGATCATGGTCAACGGCCCCGACGCGATCTTCGTCGAACGCGGGGGGCGCGTCGAGCAGCTGCCGCTGCGCTTCGCCTCCGAGGACCAGCTGATGCAGACCATCGAACGCATCGTCTCCACGGTCAACCGCCGCGTCGACGAGTCCAACCCGATGGTCGACGCCCGGCTCCCCTCCGGCGAGCGCGTCAACGTCATCATCCCGCCGCTGTCCCTCACCGGCGCCACCCTCACCATCCGCCGCTTCCCCCGCTCCTTCACCCTCCAGGAACTGATCGGCCTCGGCTCGCTCGACGAGCACATGCTGTACCTGCTCGCCGGCCTGGTGCGGGCCCGCTTCAACATCATCGTCTCCGGCGCGACCGGCACCGGGAAGACCACCCTCCTCAACGCCCTCTCCGGCCTGATCCCCGAGACCGAACGCATCATCACCATCGAGGACTCGGCGGAACTCCAGCTCCAACAGGCCCACGTCATCCGCCTGGAGTCCCGCCCGCCGAACGTCGAGGGACAGGGCCGCGTCACCATCCGCGACCTCGTCCGCAACTCCCTGCGCATGCGCCCCGACCGCATCGTCGTCGGCGAGGTCCGCGGCGGCGAGTCCCTGGACATGCTCCAGGCCATGTCGACCGGCCACGACGGCTCCCTCGCCACCGTCCACGCCAACAGCGCCGAGGACGCCCTGATGCGGCTCCAGACCCTGGCCTCCATGTCGGACGTCGAGATCCCCTTCGTCGCCCTGCACGACCAGATCAACAGCTCCGTCGACGTCCTCGTCCAGCTCACCCGGTTCGCCGACGGCGCCCGCCGCATCACCGAGATCGCCCTGCTGGCCAGCCACGGCGGCGAGCCGTACCGCCTGGCCACGGTCGCCCGCTTCAACGCCCGGCCGATGTCCGCCGACGGCCGCGTCGACGGCGTCTTCGAGTACTACCCCCTCCCGCGCCGCACCGCCGAACGCCTCTACATGGCGAGCCAGCCCATCCCGCAGGCCTTCGGCGTGGCCCACACCGCGGACCAGCTCGCCACCCGAGAGGCCAGGTAGGAACCGAACCGATGGAAACCGAGTAGGTACCGCCCGATGGAACTGGACACGCTCGTCACGCTCACCACCGGCATCACGCTGCTGACCTGCACCCTGGCGGTCGTCGGCGTGCACTCCTACGCCGCCGGCAAGGCCCAGCGCGACGCCCTGGTCGACCGTCTCTCCGCCACGGGCCGGCTCACCCCCTCCGGCCGTCGGCGCCGCTTCCGCACCCTGGACCGCCGCCTGCGCCGCACCAGGCTCGGCCGGCAGCTGGAACTGCGCCTGGCGGCGACCGGCCTGGACGTCACGCCCGGCGAGTTCTTCGCCTACATGCTCGCGGCGGTCGCCGGCCTGTGGCTGATCGGCCAGGCCGCCCTCGCACCCTTCTTCGGGCCGCTCGCCGGCCTGCTCGGCATCGCGGTGGCGGTGCAGTTCCTCAACTGGCAGCGCCAGAAACGCATCGAGAAGTTCATCAACCAGCTCCCCGAACTCGCCCGCATCCTCGCCAACGCCACCCAGGCGGGCCTCGCCCTGCGCACCGCCATCGGCATGGCCGCGGAGGAGCTGGAGGCCCCGGCGGGCGAGGAACTCGGCAAGGTGGCCGACCAACTTGCCCTCGGCGCCTCGATGGACGACGCCCTCGGAGAACTCGGCGAGCGCCTCCCCTCCCGCGAACTCGTCGTCCTGGTCACCACCCTCGTCCTGTCCAACCGCGCGGGCGGCCAGGTGGTCAGCGCCCTGCGCAACCTGACGGAGACGCTGGAGGAGCGCAAGGAGACCCGGCGCGAGGTCCGCACCCAGCTCTCCCAGGTCAGCATGACCTCGTACGCCGTCCCCGTCCTCGGTGTCGGCTCGTTGTTCCTCATGAACGGGGTGAAGGACGGCGCCCTGGAACGCATGACGGGGTCCCCGGCCGGCCAGGCCGCGGTGATCATCGCCTTCGCGCTCTACGCCGTCGGCTTCGTCCTCATCCGCCGCCTGTCCCGCATCGACGTCTGAGGAGGTGACGCCATGACCCTCGGTCTCCTGCTCGCCCTGCTCATGGCCCTGAGCGTCTGGGGGGCCTTCGCCGGCATCCGCATGTACCGGGCCGACGCCAAACTCCCCGGCGACCTGGCCCTCGCCCTGGAGGTCGGCTCCACCCGCACCGGCGCCGTCGACTCCCTGATCGACCGCATGGGCATGCGGTACGCGCCCGCCGTGCTGCGCCTGATGGGCCCGGCCTTGGTCGCGCGGTACCGCCGCCGCATCGACCTGGCCGGCAACCCCGGCGGCCTGACCATCGACCGCTACGCCGCCCGCCGCGCGGTCTACGGCTTCCTGGGCGCCGTCGGGTTCCTGGTCTTCCTCCTGCGCGGCCAGTTCGTGGTCGCCCTGCTCCTCCTCGCCTTCGGTGCGTTCTGGACGGAGGTCGGCATCTGGTCGGCGATCCGCATCCGCAAGGACGTCATCGAGCGGACCCTCCCCGACTTCCTGGACGTGCTGGCGGTCGTGGTGAGCGCGGGCCTCGGCTTCCGCCAGGCCCTGGACCGCGTGGCCACCCACTACGAGGGTCCCTGGGCCGACGAACTGCGCATCACCCTGCGCCAGATGGACCTCGGCATGAGCCGGCGCGAGGCCTTCGCGGAACTGCGCCGGCGCAACGACTCCGAACAGGTGGCGATGTTCGTGACGGCCCTCCAGCAGGGCGAGGAACTGGGCGCGCCCATCGTCGACACCCTGGTCTCCCTGGCCAAGGACATGCGCCGCACGGACGCCCAGAACGCCCGCCGCAAGGCCGCCCGCGCGGTCCCCAAGGCCACGATGATGATCACGACCTTCATGGTCCCGGCCACGATGATCCTCCTCGGCGCAGGCCTGATCCTGGGCTCGGGGACGGACTTCGGGACCATCACGGGGGAGTAGGGGAGGTGGACCACATGCCGGCCACACGACCGGGGACGAGGGAGGAAGTCAACCAACAGAGTGCGACTGCACACGAAACAACGACATCAACATCCCGCAATTCATTGCCCACTAGTGCCACATCCATCCAAATCCTTTCGCAGCTGCAATCAACTGTGAGACAGTCGTCGTCTGGTGTTCCCGACCGGCCGGGGACCCGACCGGAGTCAGGGGAGGTGGAGATCGTGACCCCCGTCGCGCCCGGCACGACCACTGCGGACCTCCACCACCGCGCCCTGCCTCCGGGACGGACCCCGATGGACCGGCTCACAGCCCGAGACACAGCCTGCGAACGGGCCCCGCGGCCCTCGGACCCGAGGACCGCCCACCCTGGAGGGGAACACCATGACCAACTGGCTCCGCACCACCACCGCTTACCTGCACACCCGCACCCAGGCCCGCGACGACAGGGGCCAGACGGCGGTGGAGTACCTGGGGATCATCGCGGTGGTGGTGGCGATCGTGCTGGCTATCACGGGGACGGACATCGGGCAGACGATTTTCGACGCGATCACTTCGAAGATCGCCGAAGTCACCGGTGGCTGAGTCGACCCCGGGAGTGCAGCGACGCAGGGCAGGCCTTCCCGATCTACATCACGGTGGTGGGGGGCCTGCTTCTGCTGGCGCTGGCGTACTTCGCGGTGGGGCAGGCCGCAGCCACTCGAAGTGACGCCCAGTCGGCGGCCGACGCCGCGGCTCTCGCGGCGGCCCTGGAGACCCGCGACCGCCTCGCGGACGAGTGGCTCGCCAACGTGCTGGATCCCGAAACCTGGCGGGACATCTTCGAGGGAGAGGTGCCGGTCCCCGACTCCTGCTGGCGAGCTCACGAGTTGGCGGCTCTCAACGATGCGAGCGTGGACTGCGGATCCGATGGGATGCTGGGCTACACAGTCGTTGCCGAGACCAACGGCACCGTCGGGGACACGATCGTGCCGGGGACGGAGGACCAGAGGGCGACGGAGTCGGCGAGCGCCGTGATCGAAGCCCGGTGCGACTTCAAGCCGCTCGCCGAGGACGCCGGTGACGACGTGCTGCCGGTGCTCTCCTGCAAGGGTGAGGACTGGGAATTCGACCCGGACGACCTCTCGGTCCTGCCGGAGCCCGAAGATCTTTTCGATGTCCACCTGGCCGACTGACAAGTGAACGATGAGGACGAAGGAAGCGGAGTCATGAGCATTCGGTTCACGAGGACATCCCGTCAGGGGATGCTCGCATTGGCCGTTCTCGTCGGTCTGGCCTCTGGTGCCGTCGGCTGTGGTGGTGGCGGTGACGACGAGAAGCCGAAGGCCTCAGCGTCCGCTTCCAAGGAGAGCGGGTCGGGACCGAGTGCTCAGGAGGGCGGCACGGAGGAAGCCCTGGCCGAATTGAAGGGGCCCAACGGTCTAATCCTGCGTATTTCGTCCGCTGAGCGTGATTCGGGTGGCTTCCTGACCGTGAACGGGGACCTGAAGAACGATGGCGACAAGAGTGTCGCGATCCCGTCGGCGCTGAGCGGGAACGAGACGGAGATCATCAGAAACGGTAGGTCGCTCGGCGGGGCCACACTCGTGGATTCCAAGGGCAAAAAGCGATACTACGTGCTGCGCGACACAGATGGTCGCCCGCTGACGACCGCGGGTTTCTCGTCGATCAAATCCGGTGACCGCCTGGCGGTGTTCATGCAGTTCCCTGCTCCGCCGACGGAGACCACCGAAGTGACGTTCCAACTGCCGACCTTCGCCAGCGCGACCATCTCCATCTCCGGGTGAGGCGCGCCATGACCTCAACCCCGCGACTCACCTTGGTGCTTACGGCAGTCACCGTCCTGCTCAGCACCAATCTTTACGGCGCTGCCACGGCCCACGCCGACGACCCCAACGACCCCCCGGGCACCGAACCCTCCGCCTCCGCCCCGGTCGAGGTGGACCCCGCCGACCCGGACCTCAAGATCCCGGACGGTGCCACGCTCGCGCAGGCGAAGGTGCTGGACATCAAGTCGGTCGTCGAGGACCAGAGCGGCGACGAGCGCCGTGAGGACACCAACACGAACGTCACCTTCGCGCTGCAGGCCGAGGTGCTGTTCGGCAAGGACAGCGCGAAGCTCGGCGCCGAGGCGAAGTCCCGTATCGCGGGGATCGCGGAGGAGGTCAGCAACCAGAACGCCACCAGGGTCCGCGTCTTCGGCTTCACCGACGACCTCGGCTCCTCCGCCCACGGCGACGTCCTGTCCAGGAAACGCGCCAACGCCGTGCACGACGTCCTGACCCAGACCCTGAACGACGCCGACATCACCTACGAGGTCCGCGGCTACGGCGAGCAGTACCCCATCGCCGACAACTCCACGGAGGCCGGCCGCAAGAAGAACCGCAGGGTCGAGGTCTCCTTCCCCCGCACGGAGGCCTGACGGACCGACACCGCAGCCGTGCGGAGGCGCCCCGCGCCTACTCCTCCACGACCTCCACCCGTGCCCCCACCCGCACGCCCCACCCGGCCATCGCCCCGGCCTCCGCCTCCAGCACGTGCCGGGAGCGCGGGCGCGGTGCGCCCAGCCGGCCCGGCCGCATGGTGCGCACGGCGATGACCGTCAGCCGCCGGTCGAGGTAGGCGACGTCGATGGGCATCCGCATCCGGAAGGTGTGCACGTTGTTGGCGGGCGACAGCAGCATCGCCCCCTCGATGGAGTCGCGCCCCAGCAGCCCCTTCGTGCGGGCGCGGTAGGAACCGGCGATCTCCAGGGGAACGCGGACACTCGCGCCGCCCTCCCCGTGCACGACCAGGACACCCGTCCCGTCCCGCCAGCGCCGCCCCATGCCGAAGCCCCTCCCGCCCGTCCGGTGTGCGTTACGCAACCGTAATGGCCCGAGAAGGCACACGTACGGCGGATGCGGAGCCTTGTGGAGCCCCGGGTTCGCGTTCTCCAGTCTGGTGCCCCTCCACCCTGGTGGATAGCGTTGCCCCGCTCGACACAAGCCTCGCCCCACCCAGGAGCCACCGTGAATCGCCGCCGCCCCACCCTCCTCGCAGCGCTCACGCTGACCACAGCAGCGGTCCTGACGCTGTCCGCGTGCGGCAGCGACGACAGTCCGTCCGGCGACAACGACAAGATCGCGGGCGCGGACACGGGCAGTTCCTCGCCGACGGCCTCCCCGACGGCCTCCGCCGCGTCGCAGCCCGACCGGCCCAAGATCGAGCTGCCCTCCGACCTCTCCTACACCTTCGAGTGGCCCAAGACGGGTGACCAGCAGAAGGACGCCGTGATGGCGGACACCGAGGAGTCCATCAAGGCCGTCGACCTGGCGATCGTCAAGCAGGATGCGCTGGACAAGGCCTACCTCTACTACTACGAGGGCGAAGCCGCCGCGGGTACCCAGTCGTTCATCCAGAACTATGTCGATCAAAAGGCGAGCGTCACCGGGAAGTACCGCTTCTACGCCCCCGAGGTCGCCGTCGACAAGGACGGCACCGCTTCCTTCACCTACTGCGAGGACCAGGGCAAGGCCTTCGTGAAATACCTCAAGACCGGCAAGGTCCGGAAGACCGAGGTGACCGCCAAGAGCTACGTGATCTACCACGCCTCGCTGAAGAAGAACAGCGATGGGGTGTGGGAGGTCCGGAACATCGCGTCACAGAGTGGGAGCGCCAAGTGCCAGCCCTGACCCGCACGATGAGCGTGCTACCGATTGCCGTTCTGGCGAGCGTGTGTCTGTTCCCGGACACGGCGCGCGCTGACGACATCCTGGACGGAAACACCCAGAACTCAGGCACCGAGCAACACGCCGACACCGGCGCAGACGGCACCGTCTCCGTCACCGTGGGCGGCATCGTCTTCGACCGTTCGAAGAATGGCACCGGCGATTCCACCGGGGCTCTGACGTCGCCCGTGTCGTGGACTCCGCCGGCTTGCTGGTACGCCCCGAAGTACACGCCCGAGGAGTTGCAGAAGTACCTGGAGCCCATCTGGGAGGCGGGCTCCACGGGGCACGAGTGGGATGCCGAGCAGCGGGAGCAGTACAACGCCGACGACGAGAAGAAGGCCTTCAACAAGGACAAGTCCGGCAAGGGCTACTGGTGGGGCTCGTACGTCAACAAGAGTTACCCGCCCGGCTGGGACGCCTGCGACGAGGACTACTTCTGGGTGGACACGGGCGACGCCCCGCCCCCGGACATCGAGAACGCCGTCACTCCCAAGATCCTCGCCGAGCTGGCGTACGCGGAGATCCGCGTTCCGGGTACCGAGGTGACGCTGGCGCCCGCGCAGGCGACCAAGGTCAACCTTCCGACGTGGGCGTGGCTGGACGGTGCCGAGTTCAAGCCGGTCTCGGTCACCGCGTCGATCGAGGAGATCGGTCTCACGGCGACGGCCACGGCGGAACCCGTTTCCCTGCGGATCGAGCCGGGCACGCCGGACGCCGAGACCTACCCGGCCTCGGGTGTCTGCGACATCGAGGGCGGCCGTATCGGGGCGCCGTACGAGAAGGGCAGGGCGAACGACACACCTCCGTGCGGAGTGCGGTACCTGCGTTCGTCGGGCGACGGGACGTTCCCGCTCCAGGCGACGGTCACCTGGGACATCCACTGGACCGGCAGCGGCGGTGCGAGCGGAGACCTTCCCGAAGGCACCTTCGGCGCCACCCAGGCCGTCGTTGTCCAGGAGATCCAGGCCATCAACCGCTGACACCCCGCCGACCCGCCCGAATGCGGTTGTCCCCTGCCCCGCGCCGAAGGTAGGAAGGCTGCATGACTGGACTCGGTGCCGTGTTCCGCCCCCAACTCGCCCCCGAGCGGCTGCGTGCCGTCGCGCAGGCCGCCGATGACGCCGGGCTCGAGGAGCTGTGGCTCTGGGAGGACTGCTTCCGTGAGGGCGGCGTCTCCTCGGCCGCCGCGGCGCTCGCCTGGACCGAGCGGATGCGGGTCGGCGTGGGACTGCTCCCCGTGCCGTTGCGGAACGTGGCGCTCACCGCGATGGAGGCCGCCACCCTGCACCGCATGTTCCCCGGCCGCCCGATCCTCGCCCTCGGCCACGGTGTGCAGGACTGGATGGGGCAGGTCGGAGCGCGGGCCGAGTCGCCCGTCACCCTGTTGCGGGAGCACCTGCACGCGCTGCGGGCGTTGCTGCACGGGCAGCGCGTGACGACCGAGGGCCGCTACGTCCGGCTCGACGACGTGGGCCTCGACTGGCCGCCGGACCGGGACGTCCGGGTCTTCGCCGGCGCCACCGGCCCGCGTTCGCTGCGGCTGGCCGGTGAGGCCGCCGACGGGACCGTGCTCACCGCGTCCACCCCGCCCGACGGGGTACGGCAGGCCCGTCGGCTCATCGACGAAGGGCGCGCGGCGGCCGGGCGGACCGAGCCGCACGAGGTGGTCGTGTACCTCCTCGCGGCGACCGGCCCCGGCGCCGACGAGCGGCTGCGTGCCGATTTGGCCGCCGAGGGCGTCGGCTCGGTGCCGGACCTCGGGGTCGCCGGGGACGCGGCAGCCGTCGCCGAGGCGGTGCGGCGGCTGGCCGAGGCGGGGGCCGACACCGTGGTCCTCCAGCCCACCGGCGACGAGCCCGACCCGGAGGGCTTCGTACGGTTCGCGGCCGAACAGGTCAGGCCCCTGGTCGCCTAGACCGCGCCGCGCTCCAGGCATCTCCCCCCCCATGACGCCGAACGGATCCGCCCCCATGGCACACGTACCCGCCCCGCACCCCCGCACCTTCGACGAGCTGGTGGCCGAAGGAGCCTCCGTGCCCACCGAGGGGTGGGACTTCTCCTGGTTCGAGGGCCGGGCCACCGAGGCGCGGCCCTCCTGGGGGTACGCCCGGTCCCTGTCCGCGCGGCTGGTGGGGGCCGGCGCGGTGCTGGAGGTGCAGACGGGGGGCGGGGAGGTCCTGGACCACGCGCTCGCGGCCGCCGCACCCCACCGCCCGCCGCTCGTCGTCGCCACCGAAGGCTGGCCGCCCAACGTCGCCGAGGCCACGAGGCTGCTCCGCCCGCGCGGCGTCCCCGTGGTCGCCTCGCCCGACGACGCGCCCTTCCCCTTCGCGGACGGCGCCTTCGACCTGGTCGTGAGCCGCCACCCCGTCCGGCCGCACTGGGCGGAGATCGCCCGGGTGCTCGCGCCGGGCGGCACGTACTTCGCCCAGCACGTCGGCCCCGCCAGCGTCTTCGAGCTCGTCGAGTACTTCCTCGGGCCGCAGCCGGAGGAGACCCGTGGCCACCGCCACCCGGACCGTGAGCGCGCCGACGCCGAGCAGGCCGGTCTCGAGGTCGTCGACCTGCGCGCGGAACGGCTGCGGATGGAGTTCCACGACGTCGGCGCCGTCGTCCACTTCCTGCGCAAGGTCGTGTGGATGGTGCCCGGCTTCACCGTCGACGGGTACCGGGACCGACTGCGTGAGCTGCACGAACGCATCGAGAGCGAAGGGCCCTTCGTCGCCCACAGCACGCGTCACCTCTTCGACGCCCGCAAGCCGCACGCGTAGGGCCCGCCCGGCGGGTCACGCGTGCGCGCCCGTCGTCACCTCGCCCACCACCAGCTCCGCCCGTGCCTCCAGGACCTCGCCCACCCGCTCCACCCGTGCGGCCAGCTCGCGCCGCTGCCGGGCCGTCAGCCGTCCCAGCGGTTCGACCGTGACGGTCGTGAGCCGTCCCCGGCGCCGCTGGTGCCACACGCCGGCCACGACGCCGTCCACCAGGAGGACCGGGAAGTTGCCCGCCTGGCCGCCCGCCAGCGCCCGTCGGTACGCGGCTCCGGGGAAGAGCAGCTCCCGCGGCTGCGCGGCGATGACGTAGGCGTCGAAGTACGGCAGCAGCCGCACCCCGCGCAGCAGGTCGTCCCGCGCGGGCCCGTCGGGGAAGACCGTGTCGCCCGCCACCACCCAGGCGGGCGCCCCCTCGAAGCGGACCTCCTCGATCTCGCCCGCGGCGGCCAGGCCGTCGTACAGCGCCCGCGCCCAGCCCGCGGGCGCCGCCAGCCACCTGGCGAAGTGCTGCGGGGTGGCGGGGCCGTACGCGTGCAGGTAGCGGCGTACCAGGAGCCGCAACGCCTCCTCGGGCGGCAGGGGGGTGAAGCGGGGCGGGCGGGTGTACGTCACCTTGCGGCCCCGGTTCGGGCCGAAGGAGAGCGCGCCGGACTGGCCCGCCCGGTGCAGCACCTGCCGCCAGCGCGGCCACAGGGTCTGGAAGGCGGGCATCACCAGGTCGCCGGCCCACGGGCCCGTACGGGCGACGACCTCCTCGCCCAGTTCGTCGACGGTCAGGAACGCGCCGTCCAGGGCGGCACCGATCGCGGCCACGACCTGATCGGCCCGCTCCTCGTCGAGGCGTACGTCGGGGGCGAAGGGCGCGGCGCCGGAAGGGATCGCGGGCAGCGCCGCGCACCACATCGCCAGGTCGCGGGTGGGCAGGAGGTGCACCGTCCCGCGCGGACCGTGGGTCTTCACCAGCGAGGCCGGTGGGGCGGCCGTCCCGGTCGGCCACAGGGCGTCCCGTACGTCCGCACGGGTCACCCCGTCCGCCCGCAGCCCCAGCGACAACTCGGCCGCGGACAGCACCTGCGCGTGGGTTCCGAGCATCGCGTCGGCCACGTCGGCGAGCGCCGTGTCCGCTCGGGCGGACTTGGCCAGGAACTGCCGTTCGAGCCGTCGGGCGCTCACCGCGCCCCAAGGGGGCGCCACCATCGTCGTCATGAGGTGACGTTAGAGGAGCAGTAGGACAGGAACTGTCCCAGTGGAGCCGGAGCGGGAGGGAACTTTCCGGGCGTAAACGGCGTACCGTCGCACATGTCCACGGGGTCGGCGGGAGGTGCGGAATCGCCCCTCGATCCTCACAGGGTTTCCACATCGTTATTCACCGGTGGCCTCCGCGGGTCGAATCGCGCCCGCCCGATCACGTAAGTTCGAGGCCAGGCAATTCGCGTGAGCAAAGCTGCGCGTGTGGCACCGCGCGGCGGAGGGGGCTGCGCGGTGCCCGGTCAAGCGGGCGTTCGCCGGTGGTGTCACCCGGTCGGACGAGTCGCGGGCGGCCCACGGCGCGGGGCGCGCGGTCGGCCGGGTCTTCCGCGGCGCCGCCCGGTTCGTCCCTTCCGGAGCCTTCGGCGCCTCCCGAGTCCCGCCCGCCACCCCGTTCGCCGACGCATCCGCCGCGTTCCGGCCACCGCTCGGGGCGGAATGAGGGCTTCCATGGCCACTGCGGCGTTGTCGGGCGATTTCGGAGAGTAGTTGTGGCACGCCGATGCGCGCGACATCCCTTACGAAGGGTTATGGTGGAAACCCCCCCTCGGGCCGGTCCGTCTCCCCCCCCACGGACCGGCCCGTTTTTTCTGCCTCCCGCGCCCCGGCTCCTCGCGCCGCTCCGTCCCGCTCCGTGCGGGACGCCCGTCATGAGGAGTTCACCGGTGCGTCGTCCGGGGTCGTGGCATGGCGGCGCTCGTTCCCGGGCATAAGCCAAGCAGGTCGACGCCCGAACCACGGGTGTCGGATCTCAGCGGACGGCACGGAGCCGTCCGCCCGGGAGGCCCTTTGCACCAGCCCCACCGTGCGGTCACGGCACGGAAGACGCGGCGGAGGGCCGGTCCGCGGCCCGCGCCGGTGCAGGGCGGTCGTCGATCGGTCGGCTCATTGCAGCGCTCCCGGCCCAGCGTCCACTCCGTCGCTCCCCGACCTCTTCCGAGGGGGTACGTCCTTCCGTGGTGACCAGCACAAAGCGCCACAAGCCAGATAGGCGCACCTACGTTCTCGACACCAGCGTCCTGCTGGCCGACCCGAACGCCCTGAACCGCTTCGACGAGCACGAGGTCGTGCTGCCGATCGTCGTGGTGACGGAGCTGGAGGCGAAAAGGCACCACCCCGAACTCGGCTACTTCGCCCGGCAGGCCCTGCGCCTGCTCGACGAGTTCCGGGTGCGGCACGGCCGCCTCGACGCCCCCATCCCGATCGGGGACCTCGGCGGCACCGTACGGGTCGAGCTCAACCACTCGGACCCCAGCGTGCTGCCCACGGGCTATCGCCTGGGGGACAACGACTCCCGCATCCTCGCGGTCGCCCGCAACCTGCAGGCGGAGGGATTCGACGTCACCGTCGTCTCCAAGGACCTCCCGCTCAGGATCAAGGCGTCCTCCGTCGGCCTGCTCGCCGAGGAGTACCGCGCCGAGCTGGCCATCACGGACGCCTCCGGCTGGACCGGGATGTCCGAACTCACCCTGCCGGGTGAGCAGGTGGACGTGCTCTTCGAGGAGGGCCGGGTCTACGTCCCCGAGGCCGCCGACCTGCCCGTGCACACCGGTCTGACCCTCCAGTCGGAGCGCGGCAAGGCCCTCGGCCGGGTCACGCCCGACGGCAACGTCCGCCTGGTGCGCGGCGACCGGGAGGCGTTCGGCATCAAGGGCCGCAGCGCCGAGCAGCGGATCGCGCTCGACCTGCTCCTCGACCCGGACGTCGGCATCGTGTCGATGGGCGGCCGGGCCGGCACCGGCAAGTCGGCGCTGGCGCTGTGCGCGGGACTGGAGGCCGTGCTGGAGCGCCGGCAGCACCAGAAGGTGATGGTCTTCCGCCCGCTGTACGCGGTGGGCGGACAGGAGCTGGGTTATCTGCCCGGCTCCGAGGCCGAGAAGATGAGCCCCTGGGCGCAGGCGGTCTTCGACACCCTGTCGGCGGTCACCAGCCGGGAGGTCATCGAAGAGGTGACCGCGCGCGGGATGCTGGAGGTCCTGCCGCTCACCCACATCCGCGGCCGCTCGCTGCACGACGCCTTCGTCATCGTGGACGAGGCCCAGTCGCTGGAGCGGAACGTCCTGCTGACCGTGCTCTCCCGGATCGGGGCCAACTCGCGGGTCGTCCTGACCCACGACGTGGCGCAGCGGGACAACCTGCGGGTCGGGCGGTACGACGGAGTCGTCGCCGTCATCGAGAAGCTGAAGGGGCATCCGCTCTTCGCGCACGTCACCCTGACGCGGTCCGAGAGGTCGCAGATCGCGGCACTGGTGACCGAAATGCTGGAGGACGGCCACATCTGAGGAAGCAGGTCCCGAGAGGGCCGATTGTGTGACGGTTGGCGCCGTCCGGAAGGCGAAGAGCCTAGCCGGGCGGCGTCGTCGTGTGTGGGGGTTTCCGGAATTCCCCTGGGCCAAACGGGATGTGAGCTTTCACACGCAACACAGAATTGCCTCACCCCGTCGGGTTACGGCAGAGTCTCCTTCCTGTCAGGCCCCGCATACGACTCAGCCGTACCCCCAGCGGTACGGCGCCCCAGAAGCACCAGAGCCAACTCCATAGCAGCGTCGTATGCCGCCCGAGCACCACACGGCGCTCCCCTCGCGGGAGTTGTCCACCGGGCCCGTGCCTCCCGTGACCCGTAGTTGGGGAGGCCTGTGTCAGGGGCACGATTGCGTCCGCGAGGGTCACCGAAGCGGGCGATGCTGGAAGGAAACCGTGTGAGCCGGATCTCGGTCCGGGGATTCGCAGTGGCCTCGGCCACGGCGGTCACCGCAGTCGGAAGCGTCGTCGGCGTTGCCTCGGGCAGCACCGCGCAGAACAACGACGCGGAGGCGACGGCAGCAGGCACGACGCTGCTCGCGGACATCCCCATGGGCGAGCAGGCGCAGGTGCAGACCGCGTCCCTGACGCAGCAGGCCGACGTACAGGCCATCGCCGCGGACGTGAGCGCCAAGAAGGACGCCGAGGAAGCGGCCCGCAAGGCAGCCGCCGAGACCGCCGTGGCCAAGCAGGAGAAGGCCAAGAAGGCGGCCGAGGAGGCCAAGAAGCGCGAGGCGGAGCAGGAAGCCGCCAGCCGCGACGCCAAGCGCGAGTCGACCAGCTTCGCCGTCCAGAGCTCGTACAGCACCAGCCAGATCCAGGCCATGGCCCGCCAGATGGTGCCGAGCGGCCAGTGGCAGTGCTTCAGCAACATCGTGGACCACGAGTCCAGCTGGAACTACCAGGCGGTCAACCCCTCCTCCGGCGCCTACGGCCTCTTCCAGGCGCTGCCGGCGGGCAAGTACTCCTCCGCGGGCGCCGACTGGCGGACCAACCCGGCGACCCAGATCAAGTGGGGCCTCAACTACATGGACAGCCGCTACGGCAGCCCGTGCGACGCCTGGGCGTTCTGGCAGAACAACCACTGGTACTGAGCCCGCCCCGCTCAACCTCGCGCAGCCCCTCACCGTCCTACGGTGAGGGGCTTTCGCGTCCCCGCCCTGTACGGTCGTGCCGGAACGACTCCAGGGGGGAGTGGTGAGGAGAGACGGGGGAAGAGGACGGATCATGTCGCGAGTGCCAGGGTGGCTCGGCCGGCTCGGCGCCGGACTGACGCAGATGAGCAAGCGGTTGGACCAGCGCCGCGAGGAAGCACGGCGCGCGGAGGCCGACGACGGACCGGTGCCGGTCACCGGCCACGGGCCGCCGGACGTGTCGGTGGAGCACCTCGGCCCGCACCAGCAGCTCGTGGTCCAGACCCGCCCCGACCCGGCGCAGGCCGTGCCCTGGGGCGTACGGGTCGCCGCGGAGGCCGGATGGCGGCTGCTGGTCCTCGCGGGCACCGTATGGGTGCTGATGAAGGTCATCAGCGCCGTGCAACTGGTGGTGCTGGCGTTCGTGGCCGCGCTGCTCATCACGGCGCTGCTCCAGCCGACCGTGGCCCGGCTGCGCCGGCACGGGGTGCCCCGAGGGCCGGCCACCGCCCTGACCGCGATCCTCGGGTTCGTCGTGATGGGATTGATCGGCTGGTTCGTGACCTGGCAGGTCATGGAGAACATCGACAACCTCTCCGACCAGGTCCAGGACGGCATCGACGAGCTGCGCAACTGGCTGCTGAACAGCCCCTTCCACGTCACCGACAAGCAGATCAACGAGATCGCCAAGAACCTCCGCGAGGCGGTCGGCGCCAACACCGACCAGATAACGTCCGCCGGCCTGGAGGGCGTCACGGTCGTCGTCGAGGCGCTCACCGGCATCCTGCTGGCGGCCTTCTCGACGCTCTTCCTGCTCTACGACGGCAAGCGCATCTGGCAGTGGACGCTGAAGCTGGTGCCGGCGGCGGCCCGGCCGGGCGTCGCCGGGGCCGGCCCGCGCGCCTGGCGGACGCTGACGGCGTACGTGCGGGGCACGGTGATCGTGGCGTTGATCGACGCCATCTTCATCGGCCTCGGCATCTACTTCCTCGACGTGCCGATGGCCGTGCCGCTGGCCGTGTTCATCTTCCTGTTCGCCTTCATCCCGCTCGTCGGCGCGGTGATCTCGGGCGCGCTCGCGGTCGTCGTGGCGCTGGTGACGCAGGGCGTGTTCGCGGCCGTCATGACCCTCGTGGTGGTGCTGGCGGTGCAGCAGATCGAGGGGCACATCCTCCAGCCGTTCATCCTCGGGCGCGCGGTGCGGGTCCATCCGCTGGCCGTGGTGCTGTCCGTGGCCGCCGGCGGCCTGATCGCCGGCATCGGCGGCGCGGTGGTCGCCGTACCGCTGGTGGCGGTGACGAACACCGTCGTGGGCTATCTGCGGGCGTACTCGCAGGAAGCGGCCCTGCGGCAGGCCCCGAAGCCGCACGGGGCGACGTCGACCGACGCGTCCCCGGCGACGGACCACCCGCCGCGGCCCGCCGAGGCCGAGGCGCCGCCGCCGGACACGTCACCGGCGTAGCGACACGCGAACGGGCCCCGCCCACCGGATCGGTGAGCGGGGCCCGTCGCGTGTGCGCGGCGCGGGACTACTGCGCGGCCAGCACGGCCTCGGCGTCCAGCGTGACGCCGACGGCCTCGACCACGGCGGCGATCTTGAACGCCTCCTGGATCGTGTCGCGGTCCACACCGGCCTTGCGGAGCACCTGCTCGTGCGAGTCCAGGCACATGCCGCAGCCGTTGATGGCGGACACCGCGAAGGACCACAGCTCGAAGTCGACCTTGTCGACGCCCGGGTTGCCGATGACGTTCATCCGCAGACCGGCGCGCAGGGTGCCGTACTCGTGGTCCGACAGCAGGTGCCGGGTGCGGTAGAAGACGTTGTTCATCGCCATGACGGCGGCGGCCGACTTGGCGGCCTGGTACGCCTCCGGCGACAGGTTCGCCTTCGCCTCCGGCTCCAGCTCACGCAGCACGATGGGGGAGCGCGAGGCGATGGCGGTCGCCAGCACGGTGCCCCACAGCTGCTGCGCCGGGAGGTCGGAGTTGCCGATGACCGAGCCCAGGTTGAGCTTCAGGTCCTTGGCGTAGTCCGGGACGGCGGACTTCAGGGAGTCGAGGGACATGTCAGATCACTCTCCCGAGAGCAGCGCGACCGGGTCGAGGGTCTCGTCGCCCTTGCTCCAGTTGCACGGGCAGAGCTCGTCGGTCTGCAGGGCGTCGAGGACCCGCAGGACCTCCTTGGGGTTACGGCCGACCGAGCCGGCGGTCACCATGGTGAACTGGATCTCGTTGTTCTGGTCCACGATGAACACGGCGCGCTTGGCGAAGCCGTCCTCGCCCTCGATGCCGAGGTCGCGCATCAGCTCGTGCTTGGAGTCCGCCATCATCGGGAACGGCAGGTCCGTCAGGTCCGGGTGGTCCTTGCGCCAGGCGTGGTGCACGAACTCGGAGTCGCCGGAGAAGCCGAGGACCTGGGCGTCGCGGTCGGCGAACTCGTCGTTCAGCTTGCCGAAGGCGGCGATCTCGGTCGGGCACACGAAGGTGAAGTCCTTGGGCCACGCGAAGACGACCTTCCACTGACCCTCGTAGGTCTTGTGGTCGATCTGCTGGAACTCCTTGCCCTTCTCCAGCGAGACGCAGGCGGTCAGATCGAACTCGGGGAACTTGTCACCGACAGTGAGCACGCGCTCTCCAATAGTGCAGCGAAGAAACACCCGGATTGCGGGTGTTTCCCATGGGTTGGACGTTCTTGATGTTGGCACAGGGTGCATTGATTAGTGAAATAGCTACACTCGGTCGAGTTGATCGGAGGTGGCTATTAGTGTCGGGTAAGAAGAGGCAGCCCAGCCTCGCCCAGCTGCGGGCCTTCGCCGCGGTCGCCGAGCATCTGCACTTCCGCGATGCCGCCGCCGCGATCGGGATGAGCCAGCCCGCGCTCTCGGGAGCCGTCTCGGCCCTGGAGGAGACACTCGGTGTCACCCTCCTGGAGCGTACGACGCGCAAGGTGCTGCTCTCACCCGCGGGCGAGCGGCTCGCCGTGCGGACGAAGGCGGTGCTGGCGGAGGTCGGCGCGCTGCTGGAGGAGGCGGAGGCGGTACGGGCGCCCTTCACGGGGGCGCTGCGCCTCGGGGTCATCCCGACGGTGGCGCCGTACCTGCTGCCCACGGTGCTGCGACTGGTCCACGACCGCTACCCCGCCCTCGACCTCCAGGTGCACGAGGAGCAGACGGCGAGCCTGCTGGAGGGGCTCACGTCCGGCCGTCTCGACCTGCTGCTGCTCGCGGTGCCGCTCGGCGTCCCCGGTGTGACGGAACTCCCGCTCTTCGACGAGGACTTCGTGCTCGTCACCCCCCTCGACCACCCGCTGGGCGGGCGGGAGGGCATCGAGCGCTGGGTGCTGCGCGAACTGAACCTGCTGCTGCTCGACGAGGGGCACTGCCTGCGCGACCAGGCGCTCGACATCTGCCGCGAGGCGGGCCGCGCGGGCGTCCCGGCGACGACCACGGCCGCCGGCCTGTCGACGCTGGTGCAGCTGGTGGCGGGCGGCCTCGGGGTGACGCTGCTGCCGCGCACGGCCGTCCGCGTGGAGACGTCCCGCTCCAGCCAACTCCTCACCGGCGCCTTCATCGACCCGGCCCCCACCCGCCGCATCGCCCTCGCCATGCGCACGGGCGCGGCCCGCTCCGCGGAGTACGAGGAACTGGCGGGTGCCCTGCGGGAGGCGATGCGCGAGCTGCCGGTGCGGATCGTCACCGGCTGACGCACGCGCCGGCGCCCGTCCCCGCGGCACGCTGGGTGCCGCGGGGACGGGCGCGGGGGCCGGCCGGGCGGGGCCCGCCGGATCACTCCGTCCGCAGTCCCTCCGGGCGCATCAGGCGCAGCAGCGGCGGGAGGCTGGCCAGGGTCACCAGCAGGACGACCGCGCCGCCGATGCCGGCCATGGCCAGGACGCCGATCCAGTCGACGGAGACCGGTGTGCCCGTCATCTTCAGCAGCACCGTGCCCAGCGTCAGGCCGACCACCGAGGCCAGCACCAGGCCCAGCGTGATCGGGATCGCGGTCTGCCACAGCACCGACAGGCTCAGGGTGCGGCGCCGGGTGCCGAAGGCGACCAGGGACGACAGCAGCTTCCGGCGCTCCCGCAGCTGCTCCAGCTGCGACACCAGCAGACTGGCGCCGATCAGCCCCAGCACGCACGCGGCGCCGACGAACAGGCCGGTGCGGATGGCGTCGAAACGGTCGCTGCGCTCCGTGGCGGCCCAGACCATCGGGTAGGCCAGCGGGTCCACCGCCGCCGCCGTGTTGCGCACCCGCTCGTGGACGTCCGGCACCGACTCGTCGAGCCTGAGGTAGGCGTGCCCCTCCAGCCCCGGCGCGAGCGACGGGGGCAGCGCCTTCGGCGTGATCAGGAAGCCGCCCCGGTCCGTGCCGGCGAGCAGACCGGTGCGCGGTGCCGCCTCCTTGACGTCGGAGGGCACCTTCCAGGGGATCTCCAGGCTCTTCGGGGAGCCGTCGAAGGACGGGTCGAGGTAGAGCGTCCGCCGGTCCTTCGCCATCGCCGGCACGTCGACGCCGGCGTCCCACTCGGCCCCGCGCACGGCGAACACGTCACCGTCGCGGCAGGAGGACAGCGTCGCGATCTCGCGCAGCGAGGCGCAGTCGCCCACCGTCAGCATCGTGGAGTCCTCCGGGTTCCGGCGGCGGTCGCCGGCGTAGCCCTCGGAGTACGAGAAGACGGCGTCGACGCCCTCGGTCTGCCGGAACTTCGTCGCGGCCGCGGGGACCGGCACCTCGCTCGGCAGGGCCACCTCCATCTGCGCCTGCGTGACGTCCTTGCCCGTGCTCTTGGTGTAGTCGTCGTCCACGCCCGCGAACAGCATCTGGAGCGCGATCGCACCGGCCACCGCCACCGCGATGCCGTTGACCATGCGGGCCGCGGTGCCGCTGCTCAGCTGGAGCCGGCGCACGGCCAGCTGCCAGGACAGCGCGCCGCTGCCGAGCCGGGCGACGACCGTCTCCACGATCCAGGGCAGCAGCGCGGTGACGCCGACGAGCAGCAGGACGACACCGCCGGTCACCAGGTACTGGTTGAAGTCCCCGCGGTCGCGGCCCTGGCCGATCATCGGGTACAGCATCGCCAGGCCGGCCACCGGAAGCAGCAGCCGCCACCACAGGCGCCGCCGCGCGGGCCTGGCCGTACGCACCACGCCGAGCGGCTCGATGACCACCCCGCGCATCGCGAACAGCGTCACCAGCACGGCCGCGGCCGGCACCGCCACCGCCACCAGCAGGGCCAGCAGCGGCGAGGGGTTGAGGTAGCTCGGGAAGACGCTGATGCGGAACACCTCCGCGGTGCCCGCCAGTTGCCGCCCGACCAGGAAGAAACCGGCGCCGAAGACGAGCCCGAGCACCGCGCCCGCCAGCGCCTCGCCGGCCGCGATCCGCCGGGTCATGCCACTGTCGGACCCCACCAGCCGCAACGCGGCGAGCCGCCGGTCGCGTCGCTCGCCGCCGAACCGCACGGCCGCGGCGATGAAGACCGCGACCGGCATCAGCAGCACCACGAAGACGACGAGGATCAGCAGCAGGAGGACCGGGTCGGACTGCTCGGGCCCCGGGTCGGGGTCGCCGAAGTGGTCGATGCGGACGACCCGGCCGCCGTCGAGGTGCGGCGCGAGGCCGTCGGCGCCCCGGTAGAAGGCGAGTTCGTGCGAGCCGACCAGCCCGCTCTCCCCGATGGTGCCGGTGATGCGCTCCGGCAGCCGCTCCCGCAGCAGCTTTCCGGCGTCGGAGGCCAGCAGCCGCTCGAGCGCGGGGGAGACCACCATCTCGCCCGGCGCGGGGAACCGGTCCACCCCCGGCGGCAGCGGCGCCCGGGGCCCCTCGGCCTCCAGGGCGCGGCCCCGCACGGAGTCGTCGCGGAATTCGGTGCCGACCTCGGCGACGATGAGGGTGTCGGCGCCCTTCGGCGGCCGGTCGTCGGTGAACGTGATGTCGGTGCGCGCGGCCTCCCTCTCGTGCCGGACGGCCAGCGCGTTCGGCAGGGCCGTCGTCAGCAGCAGCAGCGCCACGCCGAGCCCGACCCCCACGGCCGTCAGCACGGCCCGGGTCCAGCCCTCGCGCCCGCCGGTGACGGTGAAGCGGACGCCCATGGCCAGGTCGCGGGCCCACCGGCGCACGCTCATACGACGCGCTCCATGTCCCGTGACTTCCCGTCCCGTACGACGACCTCGCGGTCGGAGTAGGCGGCCACCCGCGCCTCGTGCGTGACCAGCACGACGGCGGCGTTGGTGGAGCGGGCGGCGTCCGTGAGGAGCTCCATGACCCGCTCGCCGTTCAGGGAGTCCAGCGCGCCGGTCGGCTCGTCGGCGAAGAGCACCCGGGGGCCGGTCACCAGTGACCGCGCCACCGCGACCCGCTGCCCCTGGCCACCGGAGACCTCGCCGGGCCGCTTCTTCCTCAGGTCGTCGACCTCCAGCCGCTCCATCCAGGTCAGCGCGGCCCGCTCGGCCTCCTTGCGGGAAGCGCCGTTCAGCCGCAGCGGGAGGGCCACGTTCTCCACGCAGGTCAGCTCCGGCACGAGCTGCCCGAACTGGAACACGAACCCGAACTCCGAGCGGCGCAGGGCGCTGCGCTCGGCGTCGTTCATGGCGGACAGCTCGCGCCCGTCGTACGTGATCGTCCCCGAGTCGGGGGGCACGATGCCGGCGAGGCAGTGCAGCAGCGTCGACTTGCCGGACCCGGAGGGGCCCATCACGGCGACGACCTCGCCGGGGTGGATGGAGAACTCGGCGCCGTCGAGGGCGAGGGTCGGACCGTAGGCCTTGCGCAGTTGCTCGGCCGAGAGCAGCGAACCTGCGGGGGGAGTCATCGGGCCACCGCCTCACGGAGCTTGTCGAGGCGCGCCGCGGTGAGTTCCAGCCACCGCAGGTCGGCCTCCAGATGGAACAGGGCGTGGTCGCAGATCAGCTGGTCGGCGAGGTCGCCCCTGCGCTTGCGGTCGGTCAGGATGCGCATGCTGCGCAGGTGCTCCGAGCGCTGCGTGTCGAGGACGTCGGTGGCGTCGCGGTGGGTGAGCAGCGCGAGGACGACCTTGGTGTACAGGGTGGACTGGAGGTACGGCTCGGGCTTCTCCGGGGTGGCGAGCCACCGCTGTACGTCGGTGATCCCCTCCTCGGTGATCGCGTACCGCTTGCGTTCGGGACCGCCGCCCGCCTCGATGCCGTCGACGACCACGAGGCCGTTCTTCAGCAGGCGGGACATCGTCGAGTAGACCTGGCCGTAGTGCAGCGGCCGGTCGTGACCGAACTTCTCGTCGAAGGCGCGCTTCAGGTCGTAGCCGTGGCGCGGCCCGGACTCCAGGAGCCCCAGGAGGGTGTGACCGATGGACATGCCGAGCACTCTACACACGGTGTATACGCACCATGTATACGCGGAGTGCAGAGCCCGGTGCGGGGGGTGCGGGACCGCAGGTCAGGGCCGGTTGTCACGGTTCCGTGACGACGGAGGCCGCGCCTCCGCACCCGGTGGGACGAGGGTGCGGCGCGCGGCTTCGTCACGGCGGCGGGGTGCCGGGACCGGGTCCCGTCCCGCCCGGCGGGCGTCCCCGGCGCGGCAGCGGTCCCGCGTCCCCGGGCAGGCGGCCCGCCTCGGCCAGGGCCCTGCGGAGCAGGAACTCGATCTGGGCGTTGGCCGAGCGCAGCTCGTCGCCCGCCCAGCGGGCCAGCGCCTCGTACACCTGCGGGTCCAGCCGCAGCAGCACCTGCTTGCGCTGCTGCGGCCGACGCTTGGGGGCCGGGCCCCCGGACGGCTCGGGCCCCTCGGGGGGCCCGGTCCCCCCGGGCGCTGCGGGCCCCTCGGGCGGGGTGGTCACTGGTAGAGCGTCCCCGTGTTCAGGACCGGCTGGGCGGCGCGGTCCCCGCAGAGCACGACCATCAGGTTGGACACCATCGCCGCCTTCCGCTCGTCGTCCAGCACCACGATGTCCTGCTCGCTGATCCGGGCGAGCGCGGCCTCCACCATGCCGACCGCGCCGTCCACGATCTGCCGCCGCGCCGCGACCACCGCGCCGGCCTGCTGGCGCTGGAGCATCGCCGAGGCGATCTCCGGCGCGTACGCGAGGTGCGTGAAGCGGGACTCGATGATCTGCACGCCGGCCGCCTCCACGCGCGCGTGCAGCTCCACGGCGAGCTTCTCGGTGATCTCCTCGGCGTTGCCGCGCAGCGAGAGGCCGTCCTCGTCGTGGGCGTCGTAGGGGTACTCGATCGCGATGTGCCGCACGGCCGCCTCGGTCTGGGTGGAGACGAACTCGATGTAGTCGTCCACCTCGAAGGTGGCCTGCGCGGTGTCCTCCACCCGCCACACCACGACCGCGGCCAGCTCGATCGGGTTGCCGTACGCGTCGTTCACCTTCAGCACGGCCGTCTCGTGGTTGCGCACCCGCGTCGAGATCTTGGTGCGCGAGGTGAACGGGTTCACCCAGCGCAGTCCGTCCTGCCGGATCGTGCCCCGGTACCGCCCGAAGAGCTGCACCACGCGGGCCTCGCCCGGCGCCACCATGTTCAGCCCGCACATCGCGAGGAAGGCGGCCAGCGCGATGACGATGCCGCCGATGATCAGTGCGGCCTTCCCGCCGGTCGAGGCGACCGCGGTCGCGCCGACGATCAGACCGGCGCCGACGAGCAGCCCGACCAGGCCCAGCAGCAGCGCGAAACCGCCGCCGATGCTGTGCGCCTGCGTCTCGCGCACCCGTGGCGCCGGCATCTGCGGCACGTCCGCCGTGACCTGCGGTGCGTCCTGGGTGTGGTGTGCGGACATGGAGGGTCCCCCGTTCCCGCCGGGCGCGCTCGTGCCGCCCGGCCGCTGTCGTCTGTCACTATCGTCTGTCTAGCTAAGTGATATCACTTTACCTCGGATCGGCAACCCTGGGCCCCTCTCGAACGTCGGTTCCTGTGGAGCGGGTGCTGATTCTCACGTCCGTACAAGGGGGGATCGGCGGCCGTTTGTCATACCTCCCGGTGTTAGCTTTCTGAGCTGACCTGAGCGACGAACCTGTGTGACACGTGAGCGAGACGTGCACACGGACGACCGAAGCGGAGCGGATCGGACCCATGGGGCGAGCGGAAGAGAGAAGAGCGCGACAGCGCGGTGGCCGCCGCGCGGCGCCGAAACGCCGCCGTTCGTCGGGCGCGGGCGGGAAGAGCGGCATACGCCGGCTGTTCACCTGGAAGAAGATCCTCGGCACCTTCTTCGGCCTCTGCCTCCTCGGCATGGGCGCCTTCATCGTGCTGTACATGGTGATCGACATCCCCGAGGGGAACGCCGACGCGGAGTTGCAGAGCAACGTCTACAAGTACAGCGACGGCACCATCATGGCCCGGGACGGCGAGCGCAACCGCGAGATCGTCGACCTGGCCAAGATCCCCAAGGACGTCCGGTACACCTTCGTCGCCGCCGAGAACAAGACCTTCTACAAGGACGCGGGCGTCGACCTGAAGGGCACGGCGCGAGGCGTCCTCAACACCCTCTCCGGCAAGGGCGCGCAGGGTGGTTCGACCATCACCCAGCAGTACGTCAAGAACTACTACCTGTCCCAGGAACAGACGGTCTCGCGCAAGCTGAAGGAACTGGTCATCTCCCTGAAGCTGGACCGGGAGAAGTCCAAGGACTACATCCTCGCCGGCTACATCAACACCAGCTACTACGGCCGCGGCGCCTACGGCATCCAGGCCGCCGCCCAGGCCTACTACCGCGTCGACGCCGAGGACCTCACCGTCGAGCAGGGCGCGTACCTCGCCGCGCTGCTCCAGGCGCCCAACCAGTACGACTGGGCGATCGCCAGCGACACCGGCAAGAAGCTGGTCCAGCAGCGCTGGAACTACGTCCTGGACAACATGGTCGAGCAGAAGTGGCTGGACGGCACCGAGCGCCGGGGCATGACGTTCCCGGAGCCCGAGGCGCCCAAGCCGGCCCCCGGGATGGAGGGCCAGACCGGCTACCTGGTCGAGGCGGCCAACGACGCGCTCAGGCAGCGTCTCGTCGAGCAGGGCGTCGCCGAGGACCTGGAGCAGGCGAAGGCCCTGGTCGACCTCGGCGGCTACACCATCACCCTGAACGTCGACAGGAAGAAGCAGGCGGAGCTGGAGAAGGCGGTCAAGGCCAAGCTCACCAGCAAGCTCGACCCCGGCAAGCGCGAGGTCGACGCCGACGTCCAGGCCGGCGCCGTCTCCGTCGACCCGAAGACGGGCTCGGTCGTCGCGATGTACGGCGGCGTGGACTACGTGAAGCACTTCACCAACAACGCCACCCGCGACGACTACCAGCCCGCCTCCACCTTCAAGCCGCTGATCCTCGCCGCGGCCGTCGACCAGGACGCCGAGACGCAGGACGGTGTGCCGATCACGTCCAACACGATGTACGACGGCACGAGCAGGCGCCCCGTGATGGACGGCGACCAGAAGGTCGGCTTCGCGCCCCCGAACGAGGACGACGTCGACTACGGCGACATCACCGTCCAGGAGGCGATGAACAAGTCCGTCAACTCCGTCTTCGCGCAGATGGGCATCGACGTCGGCATGCCCCAGGTCGTGCGGACGGCGGGCGAACTCGGCATGGAGACCGAGGGCATGGACGCCGTGCCGGCCCAGACCCTGGGCAGCATGGGCGCGAGCCCGCTGGAGATGGCGGGGGTCTACGCCACCCTCGACCACCACGGCAGGAAGGTCACCCCGGCCGTCGTGAAGTCCGTCGAGCACAAGGACCGCACGGTCGACTTCCCCGACCCGATCGGCGAGCAGGTCATCAGCCGCGAGGCCGCCGACACCGTGACCTCGGTGCTCACCGGCGTGGTCGACGACGGTACGGCCAAGCGGTCCGTGCGGGACAACCCGCTGCGCGACGGCCAGCAGGTGGCCGGCAAGACGGGTACGTCCGACAACAACAGGTCGGCCTGGTTCACCGGGTTCACGCCCGAGCTGGTCACCTCGGTCGGCCTCTTCGGCGAGGACCCGAAGACCCACAACCAGGTCCCGATGTACAAGGCGGGCGGCGTCGACCACCGCGTCAACGGCGGTGGCTTCCCGGCGGAGATCTGGGCCGCGTACACCTTCGGCGTCATGGACGAGGTCACCGAGTTCGACCTGGAGACCAAGCAGGGCAACGCGGTCGAGCCGAGCGACACGCCCACGCGGAGCGAGTCGCCGACCCGGTCGCCGAGCCAGGAGGAGACCTCGAAGGCGCCGGAGACCGAGGAGCCGGAGACCCAGGAGCCGACGACCGAGGCCCCGGAGACCGAGTCGCCGACCCAGTCGCCGTCGCAGTCGCCCTCCAACAGCCCGTCCACCGAGCCGCCGACGGGCGGAACGACCACGGAGCCGGAGGACCCGCTCTTCCCCGACGGGGACCGGCAGGAGCGGTAGCCGACGACAGGCACGCGAAAGGGCGCCCGGACCCACCGGGCGCCCTCTCCGCGTACCCGGGCCTCAGCCCCGGTTCAGCTCGAACCACACCACCTTGCCGGTGCTCAGCCGCGTCGCGCCCCAGCGCCGGGCCAGCCGGTTCACCAGGTACAGCCCGCGCCCGCCCTCGTCGGTGGCCCGCGCCTGCCGCAGCCGCGGCAGCTGCGGCACGTCGTCGCCGACCTCGCAGCGCAGCACGTCCGTGCGCAGCAGCCGCAGGGTGACCGGCCGGGAGGCGTACCGCACGGCGTTGGTGACGACCTCGCTCACCAGCAGCTCCACGGAGTCCGTGAGGTCCTCCATGCCCCAGCGGGCCAGCGCGCGCCGGGCC
This sequence comes from Streptomyces sp. NPDC047853, assembly GCF_043204535.1. Lineage (NCBI taxonomy): Bacteria > Bacillati > Actinomycetota > Actinomycetes > Kitasatosporales > Streptomycetaceae > Streptomyces > Streptomyces sp. NPDC047853. The sequence goes on from NZ_JBIDCI010000001.1 coordinate 487,862, forward strand.
AGGCGGCGGGCCCGGCCGGGGGCCGTGTCGTCCGGCTCCAGGAACCAGTACGCCACGTCGCTGGGCGCGATGCCGTCGAAGCGGGCGGCGAGCAGCGCGATGTCGTCGTCCCGGTCGCCCGGCCCGAGCATGTCCAGCACCTCGTCGCACAGGGCTTCCAGGGGCGGCGGATGGTCCGGCCCGGTGAGCTGCGCGGTCGCCGCGAGGCGCTCCCGCAGCTGCTCTATGCCGGTCCAGACGTCCCGCAGGCGGGACTCGACCAGCCCGTCGGTGTAGAGGAGCAGCGTGGCGCCCGCGGGGGCGTCCAGCTCCACCGCCTCGAAGTCCACGCCGCCGACCCCGATCGGGGCGCCCGCGGGCACCCGCAGCACCTCGGCCCGGCCGCCCAGGTGCAGCAGCACGGGCGGCGGGTGACCGGCGTTGGCGACGGTGATGCGGTGCGACACCGGGTCGTACACGGCGTACAGGCAGGTCGCCATGCGGTCCGTGCCCAGGCGCTGGGCCTGCTCGTCGAGGTGGTGCAGCACCTCCTGCGGCGGCAGGTCGAGCCCGGCCAGGGTCTGCGCCGTGGTCCGCAGCTGGCCCATGATGGCCGCCGAGGTCATGGAGTGGCCCATGACGTCGCCGACGACCAGCGCGACCCGGCTGCCGGGCAGCGGGATGGCGTCGTACCAGTCGCCGCCGACCCGCGCCGTCTCCGCGGCCGGAAGGTAGCGGGAGGCCAGCCTGACGCCGGTGCAGCGCGGCAGGTTCTCCGGGAGCATCGTGCGCTGCAGCTCGTCGGCGATGTACGCCTCACGCCCGTACAGCACCGCCTTGTCGATGCCCAGCGCGCTGTGCGTGGCCAGCTGGGCGGCGACCAGCAGGTCGTCGGCCTCGAAGGCGACGCGCTCCGGGCCGCGCAGGAACAGGGCGGCCCCGATCACCCGGCGCCGGCCGCGCAGCGGCGCCAGGATGGCCCGCCGCCCGTCCGGGACGGCGAACTCGCGTCCGTCGCCCAGCAGTTCCGGCAGGGCGGCGAGGGCGGCGGGGCTGTCGGTGAAGACCGGGCGCACCCCGCGCAGCACCTCGGCGAGCGCGCTGCCCGGCCGCACCTCGCACAGCTCGGAGCCGACCGACTCCAGCTCGGAGGGCTCGGGCTGGGCCGCGGGCGTGAACCCGCTCTCGGTGTCCCGCTCGGCCGGTATCCGGTCCGTGCGCCGGAGCCGCAGCACCAGGGGGCCGGTGGGCCGCTCGTCACCGACCGGGAGCGGCTCGCGCAGATACACGAGGATCGCGTCCGCGAAGGTCGGCACGGTGGCCCGGCACAGCCCCATCACGATCTCGTCCAGGTCCATGCCCCGGGCGATCCGCCGGGTCGCGGCCCCCACGAAGCGCAGCCGGTCGCCGTCCCGCCGCATGGGCGTGGGCCGCCCGGGCACGGTGGGCTGTCCGGTGCGCCGCTCGGGTTCCGCCGGCGCGCCACGGCGCTCCGGGGCCGACGCCCCGGACGGTGTGCCGCCGCCCGGCTGGACGGGGACGCCCTCGGTGGCGGGCCGCGGGCGGAGGGGCTCCGGCTCGACGGACGGCTCGGCGCCCGGCTGGGAGTGCTCGAAGGCATCGGTGCCGGAGGCGGGCGGCGGTTCGCCGGTGCGTCCCTGTGCCGGTAACGCGGCCCCGGGGGCGCGCGGCGGCACGGGGGTACGCAGGAGCGCCCCGCGGGGATCCGCGGGGTCGGCGCCCGTCTGGGGGCGGTCGAAGGAGGTCGGGTGCTCCGTCACGCGTGTCGAATCCATCCGTCCGGGACTGCGCGCGGCGCGTGCAGTTCGTCCCGCAGAAATCCCGATACCCGGAATACGTGCCCCGGGAACGGGATTGCCGCGTGGTCAGGGGCTGTTCCTGTGTCACCGGGGGGCCGTCGGCGGCCCGTGCCCGTCTTGCCCTCGTACCCCTCGCTCACGTCCAGCCGCCCCTCGGTGACGATCGGTCAAGCACAGCGCACGCTCCGCCGGTTGCCGCTGCCGCGCGCCCTTGCGGAGGACGATCCTACGTTTCCTGCCCGGGGGCGCAGCAAGGGTCTCACGAGGACACCTGCGCGGGTGTGCGGTCCCAGTCCCCGGGCAGTGACGGTACCGCCCAGGACGGGTCGGGGCGCCAGTGTTCCCAGCCGTCGGCGTAGGGGGTGCCCCAGGCGCGGATCCCCGCCACCGCGGCGCGCCCCGCCCTGCGCACCCGTTCGGCGAGCCCGGCGTCCACCAGCCGGTCCCGCTGGGCCTGCGCGAACTCGTCCTCGTCCCGCCAGTACCAGCTGCGGTCCGGGTGGACGGAGATGTCCAGGAAGTGGTCCTCGGAGTCGACGCCGCCCGCCCAACGGGTCAGCGGCTCCTCCAGGTTCACGTACCAGTTCTTGAACCGCCAGCCCGGGTCCCAGAACAGCCACACCGACCAGGGCTCGCCGGGTCGGGCCAGCTTCAGCACGCCCGTGCCGAACCACCGGTCGCGCTGCACCGTGCGCGGCTTGGTGTAGCGCGAGGCCAGCGGTTCCAGGTGCACGGGCGTACCGTCGGCGAGCACCGGCTTCACGCACTCGGTGCCGGGCGCCAGCCACACGGCGAGCAGCTCGGCGTCGTCCCGGACGACGGTGACGGGGCGGGCGATGTGCAGGTGCCGGCCGCCGTTCTCCCGGTACCGCCACAGGATGTGGCTCCCCGGCGCCCAGTACTCCGCCCGGGCCGCCGGACCCTTCGCCTCCGCCGCCGCGCTCACCGCTTCACCGTCTGCCATGGACAGATATTAGGTGTCCTGACCACACGACGCGGGGTGATCGCGAAGGGCGTCCGCGAAGGGGGCCCGCGCGCGCGGGGAGCGGCCGGTCATGGGCGGGTCATCCGCAGCACGTCCAGGGCCTCGTCCAGCTGCTCGCTCGTCAGGTCGCCGCGCTCGACGTAGCCGCCCTCCAGCACGACCTGACGGATCGTCTTCCGCTCCGCCAGCGCCTTCTTGGCGACCTTGGCGGCCTCCTCGTACCCGATGTACTTGTTGAGCGGGGTGACCACGGAGGGGGAGGACTCGGCGTACTCCCGGGCCCGTTCGCGGTGGGCGACGATGCCGTCCACGGTCCGGTCGGCGAGCAGCCGCGAGACGTTCGCGAGCAGCCGCACCGACTCCAGCACGTTCTTCGCGATGACCGGCAGCATCACGTTGAGTTCGAAGTTCCCGGCCGCGCCGGCCGCGGCCACGGTGGCGTCGTTGCCGGTGACCTGGGCGGCCACCATGAGGACCGCCTCGGGGATCACCGGGTTGACCTTGCCGGGCATGATGGACGAACCCGGCTGGAGGTCGGGCAGGGAGATCTCCGCCAGCCCGGTCCGCGGCCCGGACGCCATCCACCGCAGGTCGTTGGCGATCTTCGTCAGGCCCACGGCGATGGTCCGCAGCTGCCCGCTGGTCTCCACGATGCCGTCCCGGGCGCCCTGCGCCTCGAAGTGGTCGCGCGCCTCGGTCAGCGGCAGCCCGGTCGCGCGGGCCACCTCCGCGATGACGGCGGCGGAGAAGCCGGGCGGGGTGTTGATGCCGGTGCCGACGGCGGTGCCGCCCAGCGGCAGCTCGGCGAGCCGGGGGAGCGAGGCGTTGAGCCGCTCGACGCCGTACCGCACCTGGGCCGCGTAGCCGCCGAACTCCTGGCCCAGGGTGACGGGCGTGGCGTCCATGAGGTGCGTGCGCCCGGACTTCACGACGTCGCCGAACTCCGCCGCCTTGCGCTCCAGGGCGTCGGCGAGGTGGTCGAGGGCCGGGATCAGGTCACGGGTGACGGCGGCGGTGGCCGCGATGTGGATCGACGAGGGGAAGACGTCGTTGGACGACTGGGAGGCGTTGACGTGGTCGTTGGGGTGCACGTCGCGGCCGAGGCGCTCGGTGGCCAGGGTGGCGAGGACCTCGTTGGTGTTCATGTTGGACGAGGTGCCGGACCCCGTCTGGAACACGTCGACCGGGAAGTGCTCGTCCCACTTCCCCTCGGCGACCTCGCCCGCCGCCTCCTGGATCGCGGCGGCGACGTCCTGGTCCAGGACCCCCAGCTCGGCGTTGACCTTGGCCGCCGCCCCCTTGATCCGCGCGAGCGCCTCGATGTGGGCGCGTTCGATGCGCTGCCCGGAGACCGGGAAGTTCTCCACCGCCCGCTGGGTCTGCGCGCGCCACTTGGCGTGGGCGGGCACCCGCACCTCGCCCATCGAGTCGTGCTCGGTGCGGTACTCGGTCCTGTCCTGCTCGTCGGCCATCGACGATCACCTCCACGTGTCACAGCGTCCGCGCCGGGACCACTGTTCCCCGTGGAGGCGAATCGTCACGGACCGGGTCAGGCGAGTCCGGGGCCGCGTACCGGAATGGACGTGAACGTGGGCGCCGGCGCGGGGTCCTGGAAGAAGTCGTTGCCCTTGTCGTCCACCACGATGAACGCCGGGAAGTCCTCGACCTCGATCTTCCAGACCGCCTCCATGCCGAGCTCCTCGTACTCGACGACCTCGACCTTCTTGATGCAGTCCTGGGCGAGCCGGGCCGCCGGGCCGCCGATGGAGCCGAGGTAGAAGCCGCCGTGCGCGTCGCAGGCGTCGGTGACCTGCTTGCTCCGGTTGCCCTTCGCCAGCATCACCCGGGAGCCGCCCGCCGCCTGGAACTGCTCCACGTAGGAGTCCATCCGCCCGGCGGTGGTCGGACCGAACGACCCGGAGGCGTACCCCTCGGGCGTCTTCGCCGGACCGGCGTAGTACACCGGGTGGTCCTTCAGGTACTGCGGCATCTCCTCGCCCGCGTCCAGCCGCTCCTTGATCTTGGCGTGCGCGATGTCGCGGGCCACGACCAGGGGGCCGGTGAGGGACAGCCGGGTCTTCACCGGGTACTTGGTCAGCTCGGCGAGGACGGCGTCCATCGGCTGGTTGAGGTCGATCTTCACGACGTCGCCGTCGGCGTCGAGCTGCTCGTCGGTGGTCTCCGGCAGGAACCGCGCCGGGTCGGTCTCCAGCTGCTCCAGGAAGACGCCCTCGGCGGTGATCTTCGCGACGGCCTGGCGGTCGGCGGAGCAGGAGACGGCGATCGCGACCGGGCAGGAGGCCCCGTGCCGCGGCAGGCGCACCACGCGCACGTCGTGGCAGAAGTACTTGCCGCCGAACTGCGCCCCGATGCCGATCTTCTGCGTCAGCTCGAAGACCTTCTCCTCCAGCTCCTTGTCCCGGAAGCCGTGCCCGAGCGCCGAGCCCTCGGCCGGGATCTCGTCCAGGTAGTGCGCGGAGGCGTACTTCGCGGTCTTCAGCGCGTACTCGGCCGACGTGCCGCCGACGACGATCGCCAGGTGGTACGGCGGGCAGGCGGCCGTGCCCAGCGAGCGGATCTTCTCCTCCAGGAACTTCATCATGGAGGACTCGTTCAGGACGGCCTTCGTCTCCTGGTAGAGGAAGCTCTTGTTGGCCGAGCCGCCACCCTTGGCCATGAACAGGAACTTGTAGGCGCCGCCGTCGGTGGCGTACAGCTCGATCTGGGCCGGGAGGTTCGAGCCCGTGTTCTTCTCGTCCCACATGGTGAGCGGGGCCATCTGCGAGTAGCGCAGGTTCAGGTTCTGGTAGGCGTCGTAGATGCCCCGGCTCAGGGCCTCCTCGTCGCCGCCCGCCGTGAGCACGTTCTGCCCGCGCTTGCCCATGACGATCGCCGTGCCGGTGTCCTGGCACATCGGCAGCACGCCGGCCGCCGCGATGTTCGCGTTCTTCAGCAGGTCCAGGGCGACGAACTTGTCGTTGCCCGAGGCCTCCGGGTCGTCGATGATGCGGCGCAGCTGTGCCAGGTGGGCGGGGCGGAGGTGGTGCTGGATGTCGTGGATCGCCTCTTCGGCCAGCTTGCGCAGCGCCTCGGGCTCCACCTTGAGGAAGGTCCGCCCGTCGGCCTCGAAGGTGGAGACGCCCTCGGAGGTCACCAGCCGGTACGGAGTGGTGTCCTCTCCCTGGGGGAGCAGATCGGTGTACGCGAACTCAGGCATCTCGCCCATTCCTCACTCGACAGACGCGCGGCTGGATTCCACAGCACGACGGCTGGCCTCCATCGGCAGCGTCCACCAGCGTAGAACCTGCCGTCGGCGGCGAGCTTGTGAGGTCAGGCTCAGTAGGCCGGCACGCGCCCGGGTGGGACCGGGTGGGACCGGGTGGGACCGTGTGGCACCGGGGGCGCGTCGCGACAAGCGCGTCGCGACAAGGTTGTCCACAGGTCTGGTCGCGATCTATCGCGTTTCGGTACGCTGCTGCCGTGGACCTTCAGAAGCACGACCGACCCCAGACCGCGGCACCGCGCGAGCCCGCACCGCGCGTCTCCGAGCTGCGCGCCTCGGACGCCGACCGTGACCGCATCGCCGACATGCTGCGCGAGGCCCTCGCCGAGGGGCGTCTCGACGCCGAGGAGCATGCCGAGCGCGTCGAGGGCGTGCTGGCCGCCAAGACGGTCGGCGAGCTGGACGTCTTCGTCCGGGACCTGCCCGCCGGGCACGCCGGAGGGCACACCGCCGCGCCGGCCGCGCCCCACCGTCCGGCCGCCGGCACCGTCCCCTCCGACCCGGACGAGAACGTGGTGGCGGTCTTCAGCAGCGCCGTCCGCAAGGGCCGCTTGCGGGCGAGCCGCCGCATCCACGCGTACGCGGTCTTCGGCAGTGTCGAGATAGACCTCAGCGAGGCCGTCTTCGAACACCAGCAGGTCGTGATCAAGGCGTTCTCCGTCTTCGGCAGCGTCGAGGTGCGCGTCCCGGAGAACGTGTCGCTGCGCGGCGCGGGCGGTGGCGTGCTCGGCAGCTTCGAGGTGGACACGCTCGACGCGGCCGACGCCGGGGCTCCCGTCGTCTATGTCGACGGCTGGGCCGTGCTGGGCTCGATCGAGGCTCGACCGAAGCGTGGCAAGCTCGTCGCGGATCTCCTGGGGCGGGTGCAGCGCAAGGTCGACGAGGGTTTGCGCAAGCACCTGTAGCGCGGCGCGCGCCGCGGTGGGAAACCCAGTGCATAGGCGCGCGCACAGCGGGTAAGCCTTGACGCATCGTCTCTCGCTCGCGAAGCCGTCGTCAGGAGTAGACCGTGCTGCAACCGCCGCATTCGTCCCTGCAGGTCGCTGCCGTTCCGGCCCAGCGGGTGCCCGAGCGGGACAGGGACCAAGACGCTCCCTGGCACACCGAGGCGGTGTGCCGGCGCGACGAGGCCGGACTGTTCTTCGCACCGTCCAAGGAACCCACCGCCGCCCGGCTCTCCCGCGAGGAGGCCGCCAAGCGCGTCTGCGCGCGCTGCCCGGTCATGGTCGAGTGCCGCGAGCACGCCCTGCTCCAGCCCGAGCCCTACGGCGTCTGGGGCGGCCTCACCGCCGCGGAGCGCCGCGTGGTGCTGGCCAGGCGCCGTCGCCGCGACCTCGAACTGAAGAAGACGGCCCGCCCCGCGGCGGACCGCATAGCCGCGGCGGGCTAGCGACCCAGGCACACAGGAAGGCACCCTCTCCGCACAGAGGGTGCCTTCTCGCATACACCGAAACCGGCGGGCCCGCCCCAGGGACGCGGGGAACTGCGCGCCCAGCCACGACACACCCGCACCCGCCCCACGACACGCACCCCCACCTCAGCGGGCGCCCCGGCCGCCCCGCACATCACGCCGCCGGGCACCGCTCCCGCCCCCCAGGGGCGCGGGGAACTGCGCGACAAGCCACGACACGCCCGCACCCCGCCCCACGACACGCACCCCCGCTTCGGCGGGCGCCCCGGCCGCCCCGCACATCACGCCGCCGGGCACCGCTCCCGCCCCCCAGGGGCGCGGGGAACTGCGCGACAAGCCACGACGCACCCGCACCCGCCCCACGACACGCACCCCCGCTTCAGCGGGCGCCCCGCAGAACCGACGGAGTCACTTCGCCCGGTCGAAGTCCACCGCGCTGTAGGCCCGCAGCTTGCTCAGCCGGTGCTCGGAGTCGATCCGCCGCACCGTGCCCGACTTCGACCGCATCACGATCGAGTCGGTCGTGGCCGTCTCGGACCGGTAGCGCACCCCGCGCAGCAGCTCGCCGTCGGTGATGCCGGTCGCGACGAAGAAGACGTTGTCCCCGGAGACCAGGTCGTCGGTGGTCAGCACCCGGTCCAGGTCGTGGCCGGCGTCGACCGCGCGCTGCCGTTCCTCGTCGTCCTTGGGCCACAGCTTGCCCTGGATGGTGCCGCCCAGGCACTTCACCGCACAGGCCGAGATGATGCCCTCCGGCGTGCCGCCCACCCCGAGCAGCAGGTCGATGCCGGTGCCCTCGCGCAGCGCCAGGATGGAGCCGGCCACGTCGCCGTCGGAGATCAGCTTGATGCGGGCGCCCGTCTCCCGGACCTCCTTGATGAGCCCCTGGTGCCGGGGCCGGTCGAGGATGACGACGGTGACGTCCTCGGGGGTGCGCCGCTTGGCCTTGGCGATGCGGCGGATGTTCACGGACACCGGCGCGTTGATGTCGACGAAGTCGGCGGCCTCGGGCCCGGTGACCAGCTTGTCCATGTAGAAGACGGCCGACGGGTCGAACATGGAGCCCCGCTCGGCGGCGGCCAGCACCGCGATGGCGTTGGTCATGCCCTTGGCGGTCAGCGTGGTGCCGTCGATCGGGTCGACGGCGATGTCGACCTCGGCCCCGGTGCCGTCCCCGACCCGCTCTCCGTTGAAAAGCATCGGGGCCTCGTCCTTCTCGCCCTCGCCGATGACGACGACGCCGTTCATCGAGACGGTGGAGACGAGGGTGCGCATGGCGCGCACCGCGGCACCGTCGGCGCCGTTCTTGTCACCGCGCCCGACCCAGCGGCCGGCGGCCATCGCCGCGGCCTCGGTGACCCGGACGAGTTCCAGGGCGAGGTTGCGGTCGGGAGCCTCTGAGGGGACGTCCAGTTCGGACGGCAGATGATGCTCGGTCATCGGAGCGCACCTTTCTGATACGACGACGGCCGGATGAGGGTATGGCCATGACTCTATCGTCAGTCCGACAAAATGAGCAGGGGGCCCCACGTATGAGCACGCCAGGCACCTGCGACGATAGGGGGCGTGGCAGGAATGAGTGGCAAGCAGAAGTCGGCCCGGGACATGATCCTCTCCCTCGGGCTCATCGTGCTCGCGGCGGGCGTCATCTGGATCTTCATCCCGCACGAAGACGGAGAGCCCCCGGTCAAGCGGGTCGACTACCGGGTCGAGCTGCTCACCGCGCAGCGCGCCGCGTCGTACCCGGTGGCGGCGCCCCAGGGCCTCTCGGAGGACTGGAAGGCGACCTCCGTGCGCTTCAAGGGCGACGACTTCGACGCCTGGCACCTGGGTTTCCGGGCTCCGGACGGCGAGTACGTGGCGGTCGAGCAGTCCACGAAGAAGGCGGCCACCTTCATCGAGGACGCCAGTCAGGGTGCGCGGGCGACCGAGCGGACCGAGGAGATCGGCGGCCGGACCTGGACCCGGTACACGGGCGGCCGGTACGACGCGCTGGTGCTCCAGGGCGCGGACGACATGAAGGGCGCGACGACGGTCGTGGCCGGCACGGGCTCGTTCGACCAGCTCTCCAAGATGGCGGCGGCGCTGAAGCTGGCCTGAGCCCCCGGCTCACGGGCGTACAGCGCTGAGCCTCCGGCTCCCCGGCGTACGACGAAGCCCCCCGGTGCACCACCGGGGGGCTTCGTCACGCGTCGGGAGACGGAGGGCGTCCTCAGGCCGTCGTGATGCCTCAGACCGTGGTGACGACCTCGTCGTACGCCAGGCGCGGGGAGCGCGGGAACCAGGCGTCCGGGCCCGGGCGGCCGATGTTCACGACCATCAGCGGGGTGTGGTCGTCGTCCAGGAACTCCTTGCGGACGCCCTCGAAGTCGAAGCCGGTCATCGGCCCGGCGGCCAGACCCGCGGCGCGCACGCCGACGATGAAGTACGCGGCCTGCAGGGCGGCGTTCAGCAGGGCGGCGCCCTCGCGCGCCGGGCGCTCGCTGAAGAAGGCGTCCTTGGCCTGCGGGAAGTGCGGGAAGAGCTGCGGCAGCTCCTCGTGGAACTCGTTGTCCGCCGAGAGGATCGCCACCAGCGGAGCGGCGGCCGTCTTGGGCTGGTTGCCCTCGGCCATGTGCTGGACGAGGCGCTCGCGGGCCTCGGGGGAGCGGACCAGCGTGATGCGCAGCGGCGACTGGTTGAAGGCGGTCGGGCCGTACTTGACCAGGTCGTAGATCGCCTGGACCTGCTCGTCGGTCACCGGCTCGTCGGTGAAGGTGTTCGCGGTGCGGGCCTCGCGGAACAGCAGGTCCTGGGCGGCGGGGTCAAGAACGAGAGACATGGTTGATCTTCCTCGGGGTGTGCGTCGGCGCTCCGCGCGGAGCGGTGGGAGCCGTTGACGGGGACGACGCTACGGGAAAGAAGTTCAAAGTTCAACCAAAACTGGGATGCGGTGATCCGCTTCACATCGCCGTCGAGGCGAAGGGGGCGGTCCGAGGGGCGCGGCGGCGGGCGGGTCGCCGGAGGACGGGCGGCGGAATCGCCGTCGGTCCGCGTCGCCGTGGCCCCTGCGCCGCCTGCCGGACCCGCGCACCCGCGCGTGGGACCTCGTCGTCCTGCACACCGTCCACCCCGGGCGCCGGCGCGTGTCGGATGGCCCGGCGCGCGCCGGGCTCGGCGTGCTCACCGGGACGGACCGGCCCGCCAGAGCCTCACCACCGAGCGGCGGGGGGGGGTGCCGGCCTCCCCGAGGGGGCCGGCCCGACGGTGCCCTGGCCGCGCTTCACGGCGCTGGAGGTGAAGTGATGCAGGTCACTCCGGCGGCCGGATGACTTCTCCTCCGGGCGCGGGTCTCACACGGTGGCAGAACGCCTCGCACACCCGGACCGCTTGGAGCGCATCGACATGACCGCCGCCGTGAAGGGCCCCGCCTCCTATTTCCCGTCGATCGAGAAGAAGTACGGCCGCCCGGTCGCCGAGTGGAAGGAAATGATCCGCTCCTCTCCGCTCGGCAAGCACATGGAACTCGTCGCCTGGCTCAAGACCGAGCACGGCCTGGGCCACGGGCACGCCAACGCGCTGGTGGCGCACACCCTGGCCGAGGACACGCGGAAGTAGGCCGCGCGCCGACGGGACCGGCGGCCGCCCTCCCGCGGGGCGCCGGCCGCCGCCTAGCGGTCGGCGTCCTCGTCGTCCGCCTCGGCCTCCTCGGCGAGCGCCGCGTCGAGGCGGGCCCGGGCGCCGTCCAACCAGCGGCGGCAGACCTTCGCCAGCTCCTCGCCCCGCTCCCACAGCGCGAGGGACTCCTCCAGCGTCGTACCGCCGGCCTCCAGCCGCCGTACGACCTCGATCAGCTCGTCCCGCGCCTGCTCGTACCCGAGCGCCTCGGTCACGGCCGTCGGCTGCTCCACCTCGCTGGTCATCCACCCACCCTATGCGTCGACTCGTACGGAGAAATCACCCTCGGACACGCGTGCGCGCAGCGTCTCGCCCGGCTCCACCTCGCCGGGGTCCCGCACGGCGTGGCCGTCGGCTCGCTGGAGCACCGCGTACCCGCGCTTGAGGGTCGCGGCGGGGGAGAGGGCCACCACGCGCGCGTGCGTGTGCGCCAACTCCGAACGGGCCCGGTCGAGCTGGTGCCCGAGGGAGCGGCGGCCCCGCTCCAGCAGGGCCGTCACCTGGTCGGCCCGCTCGTCGATCATCCGGTGCGGATCCTGTATCGACGGCCGGGCCAGGGCGTGGGCCAGCCCCCGCTCCTCCCGGTCGACGTACGCCGCCACGCAGCGCCGGGCGCGGTCCCGGAGCTGGCGCACCCGCTCGTACTCCTCGCCGACGTCCGGCACGACCTTCTTCGCGGCGTCGGTCGGCGTGGAGGCCCGCAGGTCGGCGACGTGGTCGAGGAGCGGATTGTCCGGCTCGTGGCCGATCGCCGAGACGACCGGCGTACGGCAGGCGGCGACCGCCCGCACCAGCTGCTCGTCGGAGAACGGCAGCAGATCCTCCACGCTGCCCCCGCCCCGCGCGACGACGATCACATCGACGTCGTCCATCGCGTCCAGCTCCTTCACCGCCTGCGTCACCTGCGGCACGGCGTGCACGCCCTGCACGGGGACATTGCGCACCTCGAAGCGGACGGCCGGCCAGCGGTGCCGGGCGTTCTCCAGGACGTCCCGCTCGGCCGCCGAGGCCCGGCCGCAGACCAGGCCGATGAGCTGCGGCAGGAACGGCAGCGACTTCTTCCGCTCGGGCGCGAAGAGCCCCTCCCGCGCGAGGGTCTTCTTCAGCTGCTCCAGGCGCGCCAGCAGCTCCCCCACACCCACCGGCTTGATCTCGGCGGCCCGCAGCGACAGCTGTCCCCGCGGCGCGTACCACTCCGGCTTCGCCTGGACCACGACCCGCGCGCCCTCACCCACCACGTCCGCCACCGCGTCGAACACCTGCCGGTAGCAGGTCACGCTCACGGAGATGTCGTACGACGGGTCGCGCAGCGTCAGGAACACGACGCCCGCGCCGGGCCGCCGCGACAACTGGGTGATCTGCCCCTCGACCCACACCGCGCCGAGACGGTCGATCCAGCCTCCGATCAGGCGTGACACCTCGCCGACGGGCAGCGGGCTTTCGGGAGTCGAGTGGACAGCCATGCGCCCGAGCGTAGCGGCCGGGTCCGACAACGCGGCCCGGTCGACGGCGGGGCCGCCGCCGAAGCCGCCGGTGCGCGGGGAGGCCCGCCCAGGTCGCCCGCCTTCCGGGCAGTCACCCCCGGTCCGCTCACGTCCCCGCCGGAGGCCTGCGCCGGGCCTGGACCGCCAGCACCACCAGACCCACCGCCAGCCAGATCGCCCCCACCACCTGCGCGGTGTGCGAGGCCTCCACGATGACGGCCACGGTGATCGCCGCGCCGAGCACCGGCAGCAGCACATGGCGCCACCAGCTCACCGGCCCCCCGCGGCGCCGCACCGCGAACCAGCCCACCACGCTCGCGTGCAGCAGTGTGAACGCCGTCAGCGCGCCGACGTCGACGACCGAGACCAGGTGGTCGAGACCGTCGTCCCGGCGCGCCGCCCACACCGCGGCCCCCATCGTGATCACGGCCGAGACCAGCAGCGCCCCGCGCGGCACCCCGGAGTACGTCCGCGACAGCACCTTCGGCAGCCGCCGGTCGCGGCCCATCGCGAAGATCAGCCGCCCGGCCGCGGCCTGCCCGGCCAGCGCCGCGAACGCCGCACCGATGGCCTTGCTCACCGCCACCAGGTCGTGCAGCCACGTGCCGACCGACGAGTCCACGGCGTCGTAGAACGCCGACCCCTGCCGCTCCGGCTCCGCCGCCAGCTGGGCCGACGACACCGGCTCCAGCAGCGCCACCAGGTACGTCTGCGCCACGAACAGCACGCCCGCCAGCGCCAGGCAGAACAGCAGCGCCCGCGCGACCTTCGCCGACCCGCCGGTGACCTCCTCCGCGAAGGTCGCGATCGCGTCGAAACCCAGGTACGACAGCACCGCCACCGACACCGCGCCCACCACCGCCGACAGCGCGAACGCCCCCTGCGTCCCGTCCCCGGACAGTGGCGACAGCCAGCCCCGCTCGGCACCGTCACGCGCCAGGACCACGACCGCCGCCACCAGGAACACCAGCAGGACCACGATCTCCATGGCGAGCACCAGGAAGCCCACCCGGGCCGCGGCGCGCACCCCCCACAGGTTCAGCGCCGTCGTGACGACCACCGCGATCGCCGTCCACACCCAGCGCGACACCTCCGGGACCAGCGCCTCCATGGCGATGCCGGAGAACAGGTACGCCACCGCCGGGATGAGGACGTAGTCCAGCATCGCCATCCAGCCCGCGACGAAACCGGCACCGTTCCCGAGCCCCGCGCGCGCGTAGGCGAACACCGAGCCCGCCTGGGGGACCACCCGCACCATCTGGGCGTAGCTGAACGCGGTGAACGCCATCGCGACCGTGGCGATCACGTAGACGAGCGCCACCGCGCCGTGCGACTTGGCGTCCAGCGTGCCGAAGACCCCGACCGGCGCCATGGGCGCGATGAACAGCAGCCCGTAGACGACCAGATCCCTGAAGCCGAGGCTGCGCTTCAGCCGGTGCTCGTGCTCCGGGTGCGCTGGGTGCTCGTCGTGTTCGTGGTGTTCGCCACCGGCCCCGTCGGCCGCCGTACCGGTCTCCGCCATCGTGCCTCCGCCAGCACCTCGGACCCTGCTCGGACCCTGCTCCGGAACGTCCCCGTCCGCGTCCCCGTCAGTCTCCCCGGCAACGCCGCACCCACGCGATCTCTGACCCGCCGAACGCGGCCTTACGATGGGTGCCATGACTGCTTCGCCTGGCCGCCGTGTCCTGCTCGCCGCCCCCCGTGGCTACTGCGCGGGTGTGGACCGCGCCGTGATCGCCGTCGAGAAAGCCCTGGAGCAGTACGGCGCTCCCGTCTACGTCCGGCACGAGATCGTCCATAACAAGTACGTGGTCCAGACCCTGGAGAAGAAGGGCGCCGTCTTCGTCGAGCGGACGGACGAGGTCCCCCCGGGCAACATCGTGATGTTCTCCGCCCACGGCGTGGCCCCCGTCGTCCACGAGGAGGCCGAGCGCGGCAGGCTCGCCACCATCGACGCCACCTGCCCGCTCGTCACCAAGGTGCACAAGGAAGCCGTCCGCTTCGCCGACGACGACTACGACATCCTCCTGATCGGCCACGAGGGCCACGAGGAGGTCATCGGCACCTCCGGCGAGGCCCCCGACCACATCCAGCTGGTCGACGGCCCCGAGGACGTCGCCAAGGTCGAGGTCCGGGACCCGTCCAAGGTCGTCTGGCTCTCCCAGACCACCCTGTCGGTGGACGAGACCATGGAGACCGTCGACGCCCTCAAGGAGAAGTTCCCGCAACTCATCTCCCCGCCGAGCGACGACATCTGCTACGCCACGCAGAACCGCCAGCTCGCCGTGAAGCAGATGGGCGCCGAGGCCGACCTGGTGATCGTCGTCGGCTCCCGCAACTCGTCCAACTCCGTACGTCTCGTCGAGGTCGCCAAGCAGGCGGGCGCCCGCGACGCGTACCTCGTGGACTTCGCCGACGAGATCGACGCGGCGTGGCTGGAGGGCGTGACCACGGTGGGTGTCACCTCCGGCGCCTCCGTACCGGACGTCCTGGTCGAGCAGGTCCTGGAGTGGCTGTCGCAGCGCGGCTTCGAGGACGTGGAGATCGTCAAGGCCGCCGAGGAGTCGATCGTCTTCTCGCTGCCCAAGGAGCTCCGCCGCGACCTGCGCGAGGAGGCGGCGTCCCTGGTGGCGGAGCGGGGCGGCTCCGGTACGGCAGGGGCGTGACCGTCAGTCGTCCGTCGTAACGTGGGGCCATGCAGATCTTCGGCGTGGACATCGGCGGATCCGGGATCAAGGGCGCCCCTGTGGACCTCGACAGGGGCGACCTGGCCCAGGAGCGCCACAAGGTGCTGACCCCGCATCCCGCGACCCCCGACGGCGTGGCCGACGGGGTGAAGCAGGTTGTCGAGCACTTCGGCTGGACCGGCCCGGTCGGGCTGACCTTCCCGGGCGTGGTCACGGGCGGCGCGACCGTCCGCACCGCGGCCAACGTGGACAAGGGCTGGATCGACACGGACGCGCGGGCCCTGTTCGCCGAGCGGCTGGGCGGGCTGGACGTGACGGTCGTCAACGACGCCGACGCGGCGGGCGTCGCCGAGATGCGCTTCGGCGCCGGCCGGGACCGCAAGGGCACGGTCATCCTCCTCACCTTCGGCACCGGCATCGGCAGCGCCGTCTTCACCGACGGCGTCCTCGTGCCCAACAGCGAGCTGGGCCACCTGGAGCTGGAGGGCCACGACGCGGAGAAGCGCGCCTCCAGCAAGGTCAAGGAGGACCACGACATGTCGTGGGAGCACTGGGCCCACCGCGTGCAGAAGTACCTCGCCCACGTCGAGATGCTCTTCTCGCCCGAGCTGTTCGTCATCGGCGGCGGCGTCAGCCGCAAGGCGCACAAGTTCCTGCCCCACATCGAGGGCATCAAGGCGGAGATCGTGCCCGCCGAGCTCCAGAACAACGCGGGCATCGTGGGAGCGGCGATGCACGCGGCGGAGGCAGCGGGCCGCGGCAGCGCCGGTTGACGGGGCGGAGGGCGGGTGCCGCGGGCCGGCCGGGGCGGGCTTGCGCGTGTTCCGGGGCGTTCTGGCAGGCGTCGGGTCCACAGGCCGTCCGGGGCGGCGGAACCGGCCGCCGCCTGACCTGTGCACCAGGCCGCCCGGCCTGTGCACGAGGCCACCTGACCCGCCCGCCCGCCCGGCTCACCTGCCGCCCCTCTGCCCCTCCGCCCTACGTCCTCTCAGCCGCCCCCCGTCACACCGGCCGGCCGGCCTTCGTCACACCGGCGGGTGCCTCCGCGCGGCGGCCCGGCGACGCATCAGCCGGATCCGGCGGACGAGCACGGTCACCCCCGCGACCAGGGTCCCGCCGTAGAGCCAGCCCGCCTCCGTGGCCAGGGCGGTCACGAGCCCCATTAGCCGCCCGCCCAGCCCCTCGCCGCTCTCGGCGACGGTCACCAGGCCCACGGCGAAGGCGATCGGCACGACGACGGGGGCCGTCAGCAGGTCGCCCCGGCGCACCCAGAGCGCGGTGAGCAGGCACACCGGCAGGAACAGCACGCCGTACACCGTGAGGGACGCGCCGAACAGCACCTGGTCGAGGAAGCCGAGCACGAGCATCACCGCCGCGCAGAACAGACCGCTGCCCAGCCCGGTCAGCCGGGGATCGGGCATCTGGCGCAGGGCACGCACCGCCCGCGCCACCGGGGGGCCGGGCCGCGCCGCCGGAGCCGGCCGCGCCTGCGCCGGTCGAGCCGTGGCCGGCCTGCGCCCGCCACCCGCACCGGGCCCGCCGCCCGGCCGGGCGACGGCCCGCCCGGCCGCGGCGCCGCCCGCTCCCCGCCCCTGCGGGGGCAGCGGCGCCCGACCCCGTCGCGGTCCGTACTGCGCAGGTCGCGTCCCGTGTTGCTCCACTGGACCAACTTAGGTCTGTTTATGTGCCGAATAGGCCGACAGACACGCCGTCGGCCAGAGCTTGGCCGAGCGTTCGACGCCACGCCGGGGCGGTACCGGCCACCCCGTAGACTGGTGGATCGGCCCTGCCTGGCCCGCCCCACTCCTCCGCATCCTCACGTACGGGAAGTCGCAACGTGTCGCTCACGATCGGAATCGTCGGTCTGCCGAATGTCGGCAAGTCGACCCTGTTCAACGCCCTGACCAAGAACGACGTGCTCGCGGCCAACTACCCGTTCGCCACGATCGAGCCCAACGTCGGCGTGGTGGGCGTCCCCGACCCCCGCCTGACGAAGCTGGCCGAGATCTTCTCCTCGGAGAAGGTCCTCCCGGCCACCGTCGACTTCGTCGACATCGCGGGCATCGTGCGCGGGGCGAGCGAGGGCGAGGGCCTGGGCAACAAGTTCCTGGCCAACATCCGCGAGTCCGACGCGATCTGCCAGGTCATCCGCGCCTTCAAGGACGAGAACGTCGTCCACGTCGACGGCAAGGTCTCGCCGAAGGACGACATCGAGACGATCAACACCGAGCTGATCCTCGCGGACCTCCAGACCATCGAGAAGGTCCTGCCGCGCCTCCAGAAGGAGTCGCGCATCAAGAAGGACGTCGCGCCGAAGGTGAAGGCCGTCGAGGAGGCCAAGGAGATCCTGGAGAAGGGCGACACGCTCTTCGCCCACGGCATCCTCCAGGGCAGCGACCGCGCGGAGCTCCTCCACGACCTGCACCTCCTCACCACCAAGCCCTTCCTCTACGTCTTCAACGTCGACGAGGACGAGCTGACCGACGAGGACTTCAAGAACGAGCAGCGCGCCCTGGTCGCCCCCGCCGAGGCGATCTTCCTCAACGCCAAGCTGGAGCAGGACCTCGCCGAGCTGGACGAGGACGAGGCCCTGGAGCTCCTCCAGTCCGTCGGCCAGGACGAGCCCGGCCTCGCCACCCTCGCCCACGTCGGCTTCAACACCCTCGGCCTGCAGACCTACCTCACGGCAGGCCCCAAGGAATCCCGCGCCTGGACCATCAAGAAGGGCGCCACCGCCCCCGAGGCCGCCGGTGTCATCCACACCGACTTCCAGAAGGGCTTCATCAAGGCCGAGGTCATCTCCTTCGACGACCTGGTCGCCACCGGCTCGGTCGCCGAGGCCCGCGCCAAGGGCAAGGCCCGCATGGAGGGCAAGGAGTACGTGATGCAGGACGGGGACGTGGTGGAGTTCCGCTTCAACGTCTGACGGCTGACGTCTGACGCTCACCACGTCACTGATCTGACAGACATGCAGGTCAGAAGGGGCCCGACTCTTCGAGGTCGGGCCCTTTGTCTTTTCCCGTGCTGGGATGGTGCCGGGACGTGGAGGCCTGTCGGCGAGGGGATCCGCTCCGGTGAGTGGCTGAACCTTGGGACGCCGGCTGCCGGCTCTGGCAAGGGGGTCGGCACGGCCAGACGGTTCTCGTGACGAATCGCGAGCACGCCCGGTGGGGACGCCGAGGTCAGACGTCCTTGATCTGCACGCGGTCGCCGCACAGTCTCGACCAGTCGTCGCGGTTCGCGGTCAGCACGAGGACGGGTGCCGGGGAGCGGAGCGCCATCGCGGCGACGAGGGCGTCGATGGCGTACGTGTGGCCGTGCAGGCCGCCGGCATCGCTCAGCAGCTGCACCGCGGTGAGACCGTCCGCCTGGGTGACGTCCTGGACCTGAAGGCGGGAGAGCAGCCACCGCAGTCGGGCGGTGTCCGTCTTCCCGTGGACGGCTTCCACCACCGTCAGGGCCGATACGAGGACGGGTACGCCCACGCGCCGAGCAGCCTCGATCCGGGTGATCATCTGGCGATCGTTGCGCAGCAGCAGAGACAGCGCCTGGGAGTCGAGCACCAGGGACCTGGCCGCAGGCTCCTTCATGCGGCGCTGTCGTCCGATGCGTAGGGGGCCGGGGCGTCGCCGAACAGTTCGCTCTGTGCCGCCTGCACTTCGGCCTCGCTCAGCGGCTCGTGCTCGGCTTCGTAGGTGGCCACGATCTCGGCGAAGCCGTCCACGGCGAGCTGATACCGGACCGCCGCCGTCACGTACGCGGACACGCCGCGCTTGCCGGTACGGGTGCGCAGAGCACCGAGGAGTTCCGAGGGCATCGAGACGGAGATGTTCTCCGTGCCGCCGGGGCGGGGTGACTTCATGGGCGCAAGTCCAGTACAGAAACTATTACAGGGTCGGGAGTGCTGCGCGACCCGTATCCGGGGCGGCTGGGTGATGTGAAGTCGACATGGCGCTGAGGGGAGGAGGCGGACCACCGGTTTCGGTAACCGGCGATCCGCCGCCTTGCCGCTGCTCTTTCGCCCGGGACGCAGCCGGCTGGAGGGGGAGCGGTCGAAGCGGGCGTGTGTTGCGCGTCCCTGAGTACGTCGCGGCCGGCTTCGGCGACTTCTTCGTCAGCGGGGACGTGTCCTACTTGGTGGCCCCCCGCGCGAACCCGTTGTAGATGTAGCGCTGGAGGAACAGGAAGATCAGCAGGGTCGGGAGGATCACGAGGACGGCGCCGGCGGAGATGTTCTCCCAGTGCGCCCCGAAGGGGCCCTTGAAGCGGAACAGGGCCGTGGACATCGTGCCGAGTTCCTCGGAGGGCATGTAGAGGAACGGGATGTAGAAGTCGTTGTACGTGGTGATGCCCTTGATGATGACCACGGTCGCGACCGCCGGCTTGAGCAGCGGGAAAATGATCTTGCGGTAGATGGTGAAGGAGTTGGCGCCGTCGAGTCGGGCCGCCTCGTCGAGGGATTTCGGGATCCCGCGGATGAACTGCAGGAAGATGTAGATCGACACGATGTCGGTGCCCATGTACAGCAGGATCGGCGCCCAGCGGGTGTCGAAGAGGCCGAAGCTGTTGACGACCTGGAAGGTGGCGACCTGGGTGGTCACGCCGGGGACCAGGGTGGCGATCAGGAACAGCGCCATGACGAGACGCTTGAGGCGGAAGTCGAAGCGGTCGATGGCGTACGCCGTCATGGAGCCGATGACCACGGTGCCGGTGATGGAGAACAGCAGGATGAAGGCGGTGTTGCCGAAGGCCGTCAGCAGGTGGCCGTCGGTGAACGCCGTGGCGTAGTTGGAGAAGTTCAGCCAGTCGTCCGGCAGGGACAGGGCGCCCTGTCCGTCGGAGATCTCGTCGTAGGACTTCAGCGAGGTGAGGAACACCACGAGGAGGGGCACGAGGACGACGAGGGAGGCGATGATCAGCGAAAGATAGGTGAGCGCGGCGCCGACGCGGGGGCGCCTGCGGGCCTGGTTCCGCTCGGGGGCGGCGATGGTCATACGAGGTCCACCCTCTCGTCGGGCACGATACGGCGCTGGATCCAGGTGATCAGCAGGATGAGGGCCAGCAGCACCACCGCGCAGGCGGAGGCCAGGCCGGTCTTGTTGAACTGGAAGGCGAACTTCACCGTCTGGATGACGAACGTCGAGGTCTCGGTCGCGCCGCCGGTCATGATGTACGGGATCTCGAAGACGGACAGCGAGCCGGAGACCGCCAGGATGACGCTCAGGCTCAGCACCGGCCTGATGCCCGGCGCGATGATGTGCCGGAACTGCTGCCACCGACTCGCGCCGTCGAGTTGGGCCGCCTCGTAGAGCTCCCCCGGGATGGACTGGATCGCGCCGAGGAACAGGACGAAGTTGAGGCCGGTGAAGCGCCACACGGACACGCCGGCCAGCGAGGTGTTGGCGGACTCCGGGGTGCCGAGCCAGGCGTGGTCGCCGTCGGCGCCGAACCAGGACAGGACGGAGTCGAGGGTGCCGCCGTCCTGGAAGAAGTAGAGGAAGACGAAGCCGATCGCGACCCCGTTGATCAGGTACGGGAAGAACAGGATGCCCTTGAACAGGTTCCTGAAGCGCAGGTCGAAGCTGAGGACGGTGGCGAAGTACAGGGCCACGACGATCTGCACGACGGAGGCCGCGAGGTAGTAGAGGCTGACCGCGAAGACCTTGAAGAGTTCGGGCCGGGTGAACAGCTCGGTGTAGTTGTCGCCGCCGACGAAGTTCCGGTCGGGGCTGACGCCGTCCCAGTCGGTGAAGCTGTAGAAGATCATGTTGCCCACCGGCACGTAGGTGAACGTGACCAGCAGGGCCAGCGGGGCCAGGAGGAACAGCCACGGGGTGACGCGGCGCCATGGCCGGTCACGCCACGAGGATCCGCGCGGTGTGCGGTGGCGGGATCGTCGCCCGGCGGCCCCCTCCTTCTCGGCGGCCGGCGCGGGCGGGGATGCGGTGGAGGCGGTACGGGTCATTGCGGAGCCAGGGCCTTTCGTCGTCCGCTGAGGGGAACGGGGCGCGGAGTCCCTCCCGTGGGCGGGAGGGACCCGGCTGGGCGACGGTTCAGGAGCCGGCCGTCCGCCTCGCCTCGGACCAGCGCTCGTCCAGTTCGTCGAAGTAGCCGTCGAGCGTCCCGTCCACGGCGCCGCGCGCGATGTCGATCAGCTTCTGGCGGTAGTCGGGCTTGGCCAGGCCGATCTCGGAGGCGTTGTCGATGGCGTTGACCTCGGCCGTCCGCGCCTCCGACCGCTCCACGATCTTGACATCGTTGTCTACGTACTCCTGGAGGGTGTCCGGCATCCCCTCGGACTTCAGGGCGGAGACCGCGCCCTCCTTCGCCGCGTACCCCGACTTCTCGGTGAACCAGTCGATCCAGGCCCGTGCCGCGCTCTTGTGGTCGGAGTGGACGTTCACCGCCTGCTGGTAGTCGGAGACCAGGGTGGCGCAGAACCGGCCGCCCTCCTGGGCCGGGACGGGCATGAAGCCGATGTCGTCGGGGTTCTCACCGGCCTTCTCGGCCGCGTCCCGCATCTGGTTGATCGCCCAGGAACCGAGCATCATGCTGCCCACCTCGCCCTTGGCCAACAGGGTCTTCGAGCTCTCCCAGTTGGTGGTGGCCGGGTCCTTCTCCGACAGCTTCTCGTGGACGATGTCGTGCAGGAGGGTGTCCAGCGCGTGCAGGTCGGTGCCCTCCTCCCAGGGCTTGTCCATCTCGGCCAGCTTGTCCGAGGCCTGGCTGTCGCAGCTGACCGAGCCGACGCTGTTGGTCCAGGTGCCGCTGAGCGGCCAGCCGTCCTTGAAGTTGGTGTAGTACGGCGTGGCATCGGTCTTCCGCTCGACGGCCCTGAGGTCGTCCAGGAACTGCCGCGGCGTCGTCGGCCACTCGGAGATGCCGGCCCGCTTCCACAGCGCCTTGTTGTAGACGAAGCCGTTGGCGGTGCCGAAGGTGGCGATCCCGTACGTCCTGCCGTCGACGTCGGTCTTGTCGGTGAAGCGGTACGTGCTCCTCATCGTCGCGGTGTCGCCCAGCGGCGCGAAGAACTTCGGGTAGTCGCCCTTGGGGATCACCCCGGGGATCAGCAGGACGTCGCCGTAGTCCTCGGTGTTCATGCGGATCTTCACCTCGCCCTCGTAGTCGGTGAGGCCCTCGAACTCGACCTTCACCTCGGGGTAGGTCCTGTTGAACTCGGCCGCGTACCTCTTCATCGTCCCGTCCTGGATCAGGTCGGTGCGATTGGTCAGGACGGTGATGTCCCCCGAGACGCCGTCCGGGTTGACCGGCGCGGCGGCTGTCTCGTCGGCGTTCGGGCTCCCGCCCCCGCTGCACCCCGCGACGGTCAGCATCGCGGTGGTGAGCAGAGCGACGCCCAGCGTCTTCTTCCCCATGTGCCCAGCTCCTTCCAGGGACTACGGCTCGGGCTCCGGTGGTTGTCGGCGACTATGGCAGCCGCCCGTGAACCGGTAAAGCTCATGCCTTCACCGCGATACCCAATCGTTACCTGCACGGATGCGGGCGGTGCGAAGTGCGCGGCCTCATCAGTGCCCTTGTCGGGGAAGGGGACGCGAAGAGAGGGCTAGACCGGTTCACTTGACGGGGGTTAAGTTGAGCCGCGTCGCCCACGAAACCGGGCCCGTCCCGCCTAAGGAGCCGCACATGAAGGAAGTCGTCCAGCTCGCCGAGGGCTGGAGCCTGCGCCACAGCGACGGTCCGCTGCCCGCCCGGGTCCCCGGCTGTGTCCACACCGATCTGCTCGCCGCCGGTCTCATCCCCGACCCCTTCCTCGGCGTCGACGAGCCGGAGGTCGCCTGGGTCGGACGGCGTTCCTGGACCTACGTCCGCGACCTCCCCGCCACCGACACCGCCGCCGACGCGCACGAGCGGACCGACCTCGTCTTCGACGGGCTGGACACGGCCGCGACCATCACGCTGGACGGGCGGGAGCTGGGACGCACCCGCAACATGCACCGCCGCTACCGCTTCGACGTCACCGACCACCACGGGCCGCTGTCGGTGGACTTCGCCTCCGCCTACGACGAGGCCGCGTCGGTGCGCGCGCTGACGGGGGAGCGGCCCAACGTCTACCCCGAGCCGTTCCAGTACATCCGCAAGATGGCGTGCTCCTTCGGCTGGGACTGGGGACCGACGCTGGTCACCGCCGGCATCTGGCGTCCGGTCCGGCTGGAGCGCTGGTCGACGGCGCGGCTGGCCGCGGTGCGTCCGCTGGTGACCGTCGAGGACGGCACCGGCCGGGTCGAGGTGCGGGTCGAGGTCGAGCGCACCGCACAGGGCGCGGACCGTCGTCTCGCCGTGCGCGCCACCGTAGGAGGCGTCGAGGCCCACGCCGCCGTCGAGGGGACGCGGGCCGTGCTGACGCTCGACGTGCCCGACGTCTCCCTGTGGTGGCCGCGCGGCTACGGCGCACAACCGCTGCACGAGCTGGAGGTCGTACTGACCGAGGAGGGGTCGGGGGACGAGGGCGCGAGGGGGGCCGGGCACGGGACCGCGGAGGGGGCCGAAGGCCGGCGCCTGGACTCCTGGCGCCGGCGGATCGGCTTCCGCACCGTGGAACTCGACCGCTCCCCGGACGAGCACGGCACCGGGTTCACCCTGGTCGTCAACGGCGTCCGCGTCTTCGCCCGCGGCGTGAACTGGATCCCCGACGACGTCTTCCCCTCCCGGATCACGCCCGAGCGCTACCGCACCCGGCTGCGCCAGACGGCCGAGGCCGGGGTGGACCTGGTGCGGATCTGGGGCGGCGGCATCTACGAGGACGACGCCTTCTACGACGTCTGCGACGAACTGGGCCTCATGGTCTGGCAGGACTTCCTCTTCGCCTGCTCCGCCTATCCCGAGGAGCAGCCCCTGCGCGGCGAGGTGGAGGCGGAGGCCCGGGACAACGTTGTCCGGCTGATGCCGCACCCGAGCCTCGTGCTGTGGAACGGCAACAACGAGAACCTGTGGGGCTTCCGGGACTGGGACTGGGAGCCCGCGCTCGCCGGGGACTCCTGGGGCGGCGGCTACTACCTGGACCTGCTGCCCCGCGTCGTCGCCGAACTCGATCCGACCCGGCCCTACACCGCGGGCAGCCCCTGGTCCGGATCGTGGGAGCACCATCCCAACGACCCCGCCCACGGGACCCACCACTCCTGGGAGGTCTGGAACCGCCGGGACTACGCCGAGTACCGCGACTCCGTCCCCCGTTTCGTCTCGGAGTTCGGCTGGCAGGCGCCCCCCACCATGGCGACCCTGCGGCGCGCGCTGCCCGGCGAACGGCTCGCACCCGACTCGCCCGGCATGCTGCACCATCAGAAGGCCGAGGACGGCAACGGCAAACTGAACCGGGGCGTCGAACGCCACTTCGACCTGCCCGCGGACGACTTCGACCGCTGGCACTACCTCACCCAGGTCGTGCAGGCCCGCGCCGTCGCCGCCGGCATCGAACACTGGCGTGCGCACTGGCCGGTCTGCGCCGGCACCGTCGTGTGGCAGATCAACGACTGCTGGCCGGTCAGCTCCTGGGCCGCCATCGACGGCGACGGCCGCCCCAAGCCCCTGTACCACGAGCTGCGCCGGGTCTACGCGGACCGCCTCCTCACGCTCCAGCCGGGCACCGACGGCCCGGTCCTCGCCGTCGTCAACCAGGCAGCGGAGCCGTGGCAGGCCCAGGTGACCCTGCGCCGGATGCGGGCGGACGGCACCGAGATGGCGGACCTGGTCCTCGACCTGACCGTCGGTCCCCGCTCGGTGCACCGGCAGGACGTGCCGCGGGAACTGGCGCCGGACGAGCGCTCGGGCAAGGAACTCCTCGTCGCCGACTGCCGCGAGCTGCGCGCCCTGCATGTGCCGGTACCGGACAAGGACTTCGCGTATCCGGCCCCTCGCTACGACGTCGCCGTGGAGTCTCCGGTCGGTGGGGGGACGGGTAGTGTCGAGGTCGTGGTGACAGCACACACTCTCGTACGTGACCTTCTCCTGCAGGCCGACCGGCTCGGCCCGGACGCGGTCTGCGACACCGGACTGCGCACCCTGCTCCCCGGAGAACGGGCCCGGCTGCGGGTCGTGGGCGCGGCCGAGGCCGGCGCCAACGCCGTACGCGCCGCACTGTACTGCGTGGCACCGGCGTGAGCGCACCCTCCGCACGCGTCACCATCAAGGACGTGGCCGCCGCCGCGGGCGTGTCGAAGGGTGCCGTGTCCCTGGCGTTCAACCACAAGCCGGGCGTCTCCGAGGCCACCCGGGAGCGGATCTTCGCGGCGGCCCGGCAACTGGGCTGGGCGCCCAACTCCTCGGCCCGGAGCCTGTCGCGCCAGTCGGTCGACACCGTCGGGCTGGCGATCTGCCGGCCGGCCCGGCTGCTCGGCCTGGAGCCGTTCTACATGGAGTTCGTCTCCGGCATCGAGAGCGTGCTGACCGAGCGGGACTGCTCGCTGCTGCTGCGGCTGGTCGACTCGCTGGAGGAGGAGATCGGTCTGCAGGAGCGCTGGTGGCGGGAGCGGCAGATCGGGGGTTCGATCCTGGTCGACTTCCACCAGGAGGATCCGCGGGTCGAGCCGCTGCGGCGGCTCGGTCTGCCCGCCGTCGCCGTCGGCCACCCCTCCCTGACCGGGGGCTTCCCCTCCGTGTGGACCGACGACGCCGCCGCCGTCGCCGAGGCGGTGCGCTACCTGGCGGCGCTGGGGCACCGGCGCATCGCGCACGTGGGCGGCCCCCGAGGCCTCGGGCACAGCGCCATCCGGACGACCGCGTTCGAACAGACCATGGGTGAACTGGGCCTGCGGGGCGGCCTGCACGCGGAGACCGGGTTCTCGGGCGACGAGGGGGCACGCGCCACGCGTTCCCTGCTGCTGACCCCGGAACGGCCCACGGCGATCCTCTACGACAACGACATCATGGCCGTCGCCGGGCTGGGGGTGGCGGCCGAGATGGGCATCTCGGTGCCGGAGGACCTGTCCCTGCTGGCCTGGGACGACTCCCAGCTGTGCCGGCTGACCCATCCGACGCTGTCCGCGATGAGTCACGACGTGCACGGCTTCGGGGCCCAGGTCACGCGCGTGCTGTTCGAGGTCCTCGACGGCCGGCAGGTTGCGTCCCGGCCGGTGGCGACGCCGTCCCTGGTGCCGCGTGCCTCGACCGCCTCACCCCGTTCCTAGAGCGGGCACGCGCGTGTGTGGAGCGGGGCCTGCGCCACGCTTCACACGGAGCATTTACCGGTTAATGAAGCTGGACCACAGGGTCGCGCCCCGCCGCCGTCAACCGGTCCTGAATCACCTTCTTGGCTGGTGAAGGTCGACTCCCTGTCGTGATGGCGTGCTGGTCAGCCTGTTTAGCGGTTTAGTCCGAGAGGCTTCCGGGAGCCCTCCGGGAAGCGTCCTCATGTCCGATGGGCCGATCCCGAACCGACTATTGACATGAGCGGAACAGGCGGTGCCTCATGGTGGGGCGACGAGCCGTCCGCGGCTCCCTCCGGCCCAGGCCGCCGTCGTGCACCGGGACCGGTTCTCCGGTGCCCGCTCCACTCCACACCCCCAGCGCCCGTGAAGCGCTCGTCAGGCGCGCCCGCAGGACCGAGGCCGCCGTCGGACATCGTTGTCATCGGGCGCGCGGCGACTTCGAGGAGACACATGCGAAAGCCGAGAAGCACCCTCATCACGACGGCGGGGGAGGCGTTCGCCGCCGTCCTCGGCCTGGTGGTCTCGCTGGCCGGGCCCACCGCCGGCACGGCGGAGGCCGCGCCCACCGGTATCCGCGTCGGCAACGGCCGGGTGGTCGAGGCCGACGGGAGCGACTTCGTGATGCGCGGGGTCAACCACGCCCACGCGTGGTACCCCGACCGCACGGCTGCTTCCCTCGCCGACATCGCGGCCACGGGAGCCAACACCGTCCGCGTCGTGCTCAGCAGCGGTGACCGCTGGACCCGGACGAGTGCCACCGAGGTCTCCTCCCTCATCGGCCGGTGCAAGGCCGTCAAGGTCATCTGCGTGCTGGAGGTGCACGACACCACCGGCTACGGAGAGGACGGCGCCGCGACCTCCCTGGACAGGGCGGCGGACTACTGGATCGGCGTGCGCAGCGCGCTGGAGGGCCAGGAGGACTACGTCGTCGTCAACATCGGCAACGAGCCGTTCGGCAACACCGGCTACGGCGCCTGGACCGACGCGACCAAGGCGGCGATCGGCAGACTCCGCGGCGCGGGCATCGACCACGCCCTGATGGTCGACGCCCCCAACTGGGGCCAGGACTGGTCCGGCACGATGAGGAACAACGCCGCCTCCGTCCTCGCCTCCGACCCCGACCGCAACACCATCTTCTCGATCCACATGTACGGGGTCTACGACACCGCCGCCGAGGTACGGGACTACCTGCACGCCTTCGTCGACAACAAACTGCCCATCGTGGTCGGCGAGTTCGGCGACCAGCACAGCGACGGCAACCCCGACGAGAACGCGATCATGGCCACCGCCCGCGCCCTGGGCGTCGGATACATCGGCTGGTCGTGGAGCGGCAACGGCGGCGGCGTCGAGTACCTCGACATGGTCACCGGCTTCGACGCGACCCGCCCGACCGGCTGGGGCAACCGCATCCTGCGCGGCAGCGACGGCATCGCCGCCACGTCCAGGACCGCCACCGTCTACGGCGGCGGGGGCGGCTCGGGCGGCGGCACCGCACCCAACGGCTACCCGTACTGCCTGAGCGGCGGCTCGTCCGACCCGGACGGGGACGGCTGGGGCTGGGAGAGCGACCGCTCCTGCGTCGTCCGGGGCGGCGCCGCGGACCGCTGACGACCCTCTCGCCGCCCACGGGCGGTCCTCCTGCCCCGAGGGGGAGGCAGGAGGACCGCACGGGCCCGCCGGCCGCCGGCCCCGGTGTCACCGGCCCGTCGTACCGTCGGTCCCGGCCGCACCGGCCGGGCAGCGCCGACGGAGGCGCGGTCGATCTTCTCGTACTGTTCGGCCTGCAAGGGGTGCGTGCGCGGGTGCGCGGCGGCTGAGCGGCGGGGCCGGGGGGCCGGTTCCCGGGGGCCGGGAGGGAGTGCGGTACGGGATGGGGCGCGGTGAGCGGGAGACGGTCGCGCGCGGGGCGCGGCTGCGGGAGGCGGCGCGGTCGCTGGCGGAGGACCACGAGCGGGCCGTCGGGGCGGTCCGGGCGGCACTGAAACCCCTGCACGACACGGCGGTGGCCCAGGCCCTGGAGACCATCCCGGTGGCCCGGTTGCAGGACGTCACCGGCGGGCGGCTGCGGCTGGGGGCGGTCGAGAGAAGCGGCCTCGGCACGGTCCGGGCCGTACGGGACGCCGGCCCCTACCGGCTGCGGCAGATCCCCGGCGTGGGGCAGCGGACCGTGGACCAGATCGTCGCCGCCGCGCGGCAGCTGGCCGAGGCCGCCGAGGAGAGCGCCGCCGTGCACCTGGACGTGGACCGGCCGGAGCCGGGCACGACCGCCCTGGTCGTGGCGCTGCACGTGCTGGTCGAGGCGGGCCCCGAGGCGCGGCGCGCGGTCGACGCGGCGGCGGCGCTGGTCCGGCGGCTCGACCCGCTGCTGGCCGACGCCCGGCCGGCCGCCGGGCGGATCGGGTTGCTGCTGGCCGGACGGGAGCGGAAGAACCGCGCGCTGGAGGCGGTCGCGGCGATCCGGTCGCTCACCGACGAGGCGGAGCGGGAAGGCACCCCCGAACTGCTCGCCCAGGCCTCGGTGGACCTGCTGCGCGGACCGCCGGGCGACCTCGCGGCCTGGACCGACTTCGAGCTGCGCTCCGCCGAGTACTACGGCCTGCTCGGCGAGATCGCCGGACGCGCCCCCGACACGGCCGCGGCCGAGGGCTTCCTGCCCGACGACATCGCCGAGCGGGTACGGGGCCTGCGGCTCGACGACTCCCACCGCCGGGTGTCCCTGCGCGGGTACCAGGCGTTCGGCGCGCGGTTCGCCCTGGCGCGGCGCCGGGTGATCCTCGGCGACGAGATGGGCCTGGGCAAGACCATCCAGGCCATCGCGGCGCTGGCCCACCTGGCCGCGGGGGGCCGGACCCACTTCCTGGTCGTGTGCCCGGCGAGCGTCCTGGTCAACTGGACGCGGGAGATCGAGGCGCGCAGCACGCTGCGGGCCCTGCCCCTGCACGGACCGGACCGGCAGGACGCGTTCGCCGACTGGCGGGAGCGGGGCGGGGTCGCCGTGACCACCTTCGACGCCCTGCGCGGGTTCCCGGCCCCGGGCGCGGACGCACTCGGGATGCTGGTCGTCGACGAGGCGCACTCCGTGAAGAACCCGCAGGCCCTGCGGTCGCAGGCGGTCGACCGGTGGGCCGGGCGGTGCGACCACGTCCTGTTCATGACGGGCACGCCGATGGAGAACCGGGTGGCCGAGTTCCGCAACCTCGTCAGGATGCTCGACGCCGAGGTGGCGGACCGTCTGGAGGACGGTACGGGGCTGGCCGGTTCGGTGGCCTTCCGCAAAGCGGTCGCGCCCGTCTACCTGCGCCGCAACCAGGCGGACGTGCTGACCGAACTGCCCAGTCTCCAGCACACGGACGAGTGGGAGGAGCTGAGCGCGGCCGACCAGGACGCCTACCGCGAGGCCGTACGGGACGGCAACTTCATGGCGATGCGCAGGGCGGCGTACGCGCACCCGGAGAAGTCCGCCAAGCTCGGCCGGCTCCGGGAGATCGTGCGGGAGGCCGGGGAGAACGGGCTCAAGGTCATCGTCTTCTCGAACTTCCGCGACGTCCTGGACGCGGTCCGGGAGGCCCTCGCCACGGAGCCCACCGAGCCCACGGAGCCCGCCGAGCCCACCGCCCCCCTCGACGACGCCGACGCCCCCGGACCCGCCGATGCCACTGCCCGCCCCGCCTCCTCGTTCCCCTCCACCGCCTCCGCCGCCTCTGCCGCCCCACCCGGCCCGCACGGTCCCGTGTTCGGTCCGCTCACCGGCTCCGTGCCGCCCGTGCGACGGCAACGGCTCGCCGACGAGTTCACCGCCGCGCCCGGCCCGGCGGTGCTGCTGGCCCAGATCCAGGCGGCGGGCGTCGGGC
Organism: Streptomyces sp. NPDC047853; assembly: GCF_043204535.1. NCBI lineage: Bacteria > Bacillati > Actinomycetota > Actinomycetes > Kitasatosporales > Streptomycetaceae > Streptomyces > Streptomyces sp. NPDC047853. The sequence continues at coordinate 518,181 of NZ_JBIDCI010000001.1, forward strand.
TCAACCTCCAGGCCGCGTCCGTGGTGATCATCTGCGAGCCCCAGATCAAGCCCACCATCGAGCACCAGGCGGTCGCCCGCGCCCACCGCATGGGCCAGGTCAGGCCGGTCCGTGTGCACCGCCTCCTGGCCACCGGCGGGGTCGACGAGCGGATGGTGCGGATGCTGGAGCGGAAGGCCCGCCTCTTCGACGCCTACGCCCGGCGCAGCGAGGTGGCCGAGGCGACGCCGGACGCCGTGGACGTGTCGGACACGGACCTGGCGCGGCGGATCGTCGAGGAGGAGCAGGCCCGGCTGGGCGTGGGCGACGGGCAGCCGGCACCGGCGTCCTGAGCGGTCGTCACCCCCGCTCGGCGACCCTCCGGCACGCGTCCACGTACCCCCGCACCAAGGGCCGTTCCTCGTCCTGGCGGCGCCGGGCGAGGGCGTAGCGGCTGGGGGACAGCCCGCGGACGGGCCGGGTGGTCACGCCGCCCAGGGTGATCAGCGGGGCGTTGCCCGTCGCCACCAGGCAGACGCCGAGGCCGGCGACGAGCGCCTCGTAGGTCTCCTCGGTGCCGGCGATCTCCGCGCCGACGCGCGGCGGGCGGGCGGCGTCCCCGCCCAGGGCGCGCCGCTCGTCCAGCGCCAGCCAGAAGTCGCGCAGGACGCCCGCCTCGGGCGGCAGGGCGAGGAACGGTTCGCCGGTCAGGTCGGCGAAGTCGACCTCGGGGCGGGCGGTGAGCGGATGGGTGTCCGGGAGGGCCACCAGCCGGGGCTCCTCGGCGATCACGGTCCACGCGTAGCGGTCGGCGTCGGGCAGCGGCAGCCACACGTAGGCGACGTCGGCCGTGCCGTCGGCCAGGCCCGCGGTCGGGTCCTCCCAGCTCATCTGCCGCAGCCGTACGTGCGCGTCCGGGTGGGCCGCCGTGAAGCGGGAGCGGATCGCCGGCAGCAGTCCGCCGCGGCCGGGGCTGGTGCTCATGCCGACCACCAGGGTGCCGCGGCGCGCGGCCCGGGCCGCCTCCACCGCGGCCGAGCCCTCCGCCCAGCCGGCCAGCACCCGCCGGGCGTGCGGCAGCAGTGCGGTGCCCGCCTCGGTGAGCGTCACCCCCCGCGGCTCGCGGCGGAACAGCTCCGCCCCCAACTGCCGCTCCAGCGCCCGGACCTGCTTGCTGAGCGCGGGCTGGGACACGTAGAGGCGCTCGGCCGCCCGGGTGAAGTGCAGTTCCTCGGCCACGGCCACGAAGTAGCGCAACTCCCGCACATGTACGTCCGTCGTCATGCCCGTTGGCTATCACCGCGGGTCTTGGACGGGCAACCGGCCTCAAGCGCAGGGTTGTTGTCGGAAGCAGGGCACGAGTGACGAGGGAGTCGGCATGAACAAGGTGTGGCTGATCACCGGTGCGAGCAGCGGGTTCGGGCGGGCGATCGCCGAGGCGGCGCTGGCGGACGGGGACGTGGTGGTCGGTGCGGCGCGGCGGCCCGAGCGCCTCGACGACCTCGTGGCCGCCCACCCGGACCAGCTGGAGGCCCTGCGCCTGGACGTCGCCGACACGGCCGCCGCCGGGGACGCCGTACGGGACGTGGTCGCGCGGCACGGGCGGATCGACGTCCTGGTCAACAACGCGGGCCGCACGCACGTCGGTGCCTTCGAGGAGACGAGCGAGGACGAGCTGCGCGCCCTCTTCGAGGTGCACGTGTTCGGGCCGGCCGCGCTGACCCGGGCGGTGCTGCCGTCCATGCGGGAGCGGCGTTCGGGTGCGATCGTGCAGATGAGCAGCATGGGCGGGCAGATGTCCGTGGCGGGCTTCTCCGCGTACAGCGGCACGAAGTTCGCGCTGGAGGGGATGTCGGAGGGGCTCGCGGACGAGGTGCGGGAGTTCGGCATCAAGGTCCTGATCGTCGAGCCGGGCGCCTTCCGCACCGGTCTCTTCGCGGCCGGCAGCGCCGGGATCAGCGCCGACAGCGGCCTGTACGCCAAGGTCGGCGAGACCCGCGGGTTCGTCTCCGGCGGCGACGGGGGCCAGCCCGGCGACCCCGCCAAGGCGGCGGCGCTGGTCCTCGACGCCCTGGCGGCCGAGCGCACCCCGCTGCACCTGCCGCTCGGCGACGACGGCGTGAGCGCGGTCCTCGGCCACCTGGACCAGGTCCGCGAGGACGTCGAGGCGTGGGAGAAGCGCGCCCGGGCCACCGCCTTCGACAGCTGACCGACCGGTCAGGAGGGGGAGTCCGTAAGCGGTCCGCTCATACGGCATGGGGCCCCGCACATCCGTGCGGGGCTCTTGTGCAATTCCTCTGGAAGCCTCAATCTTTCGGCTGACGCACCAATGTCGCCCCGCAATTGGCATGACCATGACCAAACGGTCGCCGGGGGCGGCCTGCTCGGCGTGCACGAACCCCACCACGCACCACCGACTGAGGAGGACCCCTCACATGGCAGTGCTGCGTCCCACCCCCCACCGCACCACCCGGCGAAGACTGGCCGCCGCCGGCGCCGTGGTCTCCGCGGCCCTCGCCGCGAGCCTCGTCACCGCGCTCCCCGCGGGGGCCGCTCCGGCCGAGGGCCGCGTCCAGTACCAGGACGCGGCGAACGCGGTCGCCGGCAGCTACATCGTGACCCTGAAGGCGGACGAGGCCAGGTCCGGTTCCGCCGAGGGCCGCGCCCTGGCGAAGAAGTACGGCGCCGACATCGAGCGCACCTACACCAAGGCCCTCAACGGCTACGCGGTCCAGGCCTCCGAGTCGGAGGCGGAGCGGCTCGCCGCCGACCCGGCCGTCGCCTCCGTCGTCCAGGACCGCACCTTCCGCATCTCGGGCACCCAGCCCAACCCGCCCTCCTGGGGTCTGGACCGCATCGACCAGCGCAACCTCCCGCTGAACGGCTCGTACACCTACCCGGACAGCGCCGGACAGGGCGTGACGGCCTACGTCATCGACACCGGTGTGCGCATCACCCACTCCGACTTCGGTGGCCGTGCCTCCAACGGCTACGACGCCATCGACAACGACAACACCGCCCAGGACGGCCACGGCCACGGCACCCACGTCGCCGGCACCGTGGCGGGCACCGCGTACGGCGTCGCCAAGAAGGCCAAGGTCGTCGGCGTCCGGGTGCTCGACAACTCCGGCTCCGGCACCACCGCCCAGGTCGTCGCCGGCATCGACTGGGTGGCCCGCAACGCCGTCAAGCCGGCCGTCGCCAACATGTCCCTCGGCGGCGGCGCGGACAGCGCCCTCGACACGGCCGTGCGCAACGCCATCGCCTCCGGCGTCACCTTCGTCGTCGCGGCCGGCAACGAGTCCACCAACGCCTCCACCAAGTCCCCGGCCCGGGTGACGGAGGCGATCACGGTCGGCGCCACCACGTCGAGCGACGCCCGCGCGAGCTACTCCAACTACGGCTCGGTGCTGGACGTCTTCGCCCCCGGCTCGTCCATCACCTCGGCCTGGAACAGCGGCGACTCCGCCACCAACACCATCTCCGGTACGTCCATGGCGAGCCCGCACGTCGCCGGGGCCGCCGCCCTCCACCTGGCGGACAACCCGGCCTCCACCCCCGCCCAGGTCGCCTCCGCACTGACGTCCGCCGCCACCACCGGCGTCGTCACCAACCCCGGCAGCGGTTCGCCCAACCGGCTGCTGTACGTCGGCGACGGCGGCACCACGCCCCCGCCCGGCGACCGCTTCGAGAACACCGGTGACTACACCGTCCGGGACAACGCCACCGTCGAGTCCCCGGTGACCGTCTCCGGCGTCGCGGGCAACGCGCCGTCGGCCCTGGCCGTCGAGGTGAAGATCGTCCACACGTACATCGGCGACCTCCAGGTCCAGCTGGTCGCCCCGGACGGCACCGCGTACACCCTGAAGGCGTACGGCACCGGCGGCAGCGCCGACAACATCGACACCACGTACACCGTGAACGCCTCCTCCGAGACCGCGAACGGCACGTGGAAGCTGCGCGTCAGCGACAACGCCTCGTTCGACACCGGGCGGATCGACGCCTGGGCCCTGCAGTTCTGACCCTCGCTCAGCGGTGACCCTCGTCCCCGCGGCACGGCTCCGGGTCGGTGACCCGGCCCGCCGCGGGGACGAGGCGCGAGTGCCGCCGCACGGCTGCGCGCGCACGGCTCCCGGGCCGTGAGCCGCGTGACGCCCCCGTTCCCCGCGCGCTTACGATGCGTTCCGTGATCGGCCGGATCGTCCGAAGGCCCGGCCCCGCCCCAGCGGCGCCTTCGCGTCACCGCCCGAAACAGGAGCACGGCACCCGTGTCCATACCGCCGCCGCCCGGCCCCCAAGGGCCGTGGTCCCAGGGGCAGTACCCCCAGGGCCAGTACTCCCAGGGCCAGTACTCCCAGGGCCCGTACCCGCAGCAGCCCCCACCCCCGGGCGGTGCCTGGGGACAGCCCTACCTGGCGTACCCCCGGCAGCCGCCCGTCAGCGGTCCCGCCGTCGCCGCGTTCGTGCTCGGCGTCCTGTGCTGCGTGCCCGCGCTCGGACTCGTCCTGGGCCTGATCGCGCTGGCCCGGATCCGGAAGCGGGGTGAGCGGGGCAAGGGGCTCGCGGTGGCCGGTTCCGTACTGTCCTCCGTGGGCCTGGCCCTGTGGGCGGTGACGCTCTCCACGGGTGCCGTCGGCGACTTCTGGGACGGCCTGAGGGAGGCCGCGCGGGGCGAGGGGACCGCCTACGCGCTCGAGAAGGGCCAGTGCTTCACCACGCCCAGCGGCTCCCTGCGGGGCGTGACGTACGACGTGGAGCGGGTGCGCTGCCAGGAGGAACACGACGGCGAGGTGTTCGCCTCCTTCGACCTGCCGGGAGGCGCCTTCCCCGGCGACGAGGAGATCACCCGCTCCGCCGACGAGCGGTGCTACGCCCTCCAGGACACCTACGCCATGGACCGGTGGGCCCTGCCGGCCGACGTGGACGTGTACTACCTGACCCCCACCTCCGAGAGCTGGCGCACGGGCGACCGGGAGATCACCTGCCTGTTCGGCAACGCCGACGAGCAGGGCACGCTGACCGGCTCGCTGCGCAACGACGGCACCGGCCTGGACCCGGACCAGCACACCTACCTAGTGGGCGAGGGGTTCCTGAACCGTGCCATGGACGGCATCCCCGCGGCGGAGGCCGTCGAGGACGATCTGGCGGGGTACCGGTTCTGGGCCGGCCGGGTGTCCGAGGCGCTCGCCCAGGAGACCTCGACCCTGCGCGGACACGGCTGGTCCGCCGACGCCGAGGAGCCGGTTTCCGACCTGGTCCGCGATCTGGAGGCGGCGCGGGAGGAATGGCGCCTGGCGTCCGAGGCCGCCGACGCCGACACGTACTACGAGCACCTCGACAAGGCCTACGGGCTCATCGAGTCCGACGCGACGGTCACCGCCCGCAAGGCCCTGGCCCTCGACACCACCCCGCCCGTCTACGAGGAGGACGGCGGCGGTGGGGGAGAGACCCCCGGCAAGGAGGTGTGACAGCCGCCATAGCGGGGAGAAAGTGCCTGCGTAAAGCCCTCCGCACCCACAAGTCATCACATCGAGTGATTCTTTGGCCTTTGCTTGCCTGGGACAACCCACGGTTGCCACGCTGTTGCTGTCTGTACAACCTGATGGGAGCGGCCAGTGACATTCGGTGAGCAGCCGGCGTATCTGCGTGTCGCGGGTGATCTCCGCAAGAAGATCGCCGACGGCCTGCTGCCGCCCCATACCCGCCTCCCCTCCCAGGCCCGTATCCGGGAGGAGTACGGCGTCTCGGACACCGTCGCCCTGGAGGCGCGCAAGGTGCTGATGGCCGAAGGCCTGGTCGAGGGGCGTTCCGGTTCCGGGACGTACGTGCGCGAGGTGCCCGTACCGCGCCGCATCGCCCGTTCGGGATTCCGCCCGGCCGGCGGCGCCACCCCCTTCCGGCAGGAGCAGGCCGACGGCGAGACGCGCGGTACGTGGGAGTCGCGCAGTGAGCAGGCCGAGGCGAGCGGCGTCGTCGCCGAGCGGCTCGGGATCAAGCTCGGCGACCGGGTGATGTGCACGCGGTACGTCTTCCGCGAGGCGGGCGAGGCCATGATGCTCTCCACCTCCTGGGAGCCGCTGGACCTCACCGGCCGGACGCCGGTGATGCTGCCCGAGGAGGGGCCGCTGGGCGGCATGGGCGTCGTCGAGCGGATGGCCGCCATCGACGTCGTCGTGGACAACGTGACCGAGGAGGTCGGCGCCCGCCCCGGCCTCGCGGAGGAACTGCTCGCCCTGGGGGGCGTCCCGGGGCACGTGGTCCTCGTCGTGCAGCGCACGTTCTACGCCTCGGGCCGTGCCGTGGAGACCGCCGACGTGGTCGTCCCGGCCGACCGGTACCGGGTGGCGTACCACCTGCCCGTCAAATAGCGGCGCCGCTGGGGGAGTTCACGCGCGCCAGGGGAGTGTGAGATGGCGCACGCCTCCCGTGCGCCTCCCGCGCCCCTTCTCCGGGCCCACGCCGGTCCCCGGGCCCCCGCGCCGCCGGTGCGGGGCGTCATGATTCGGTCGTTCCCGCAGGTCGCCCCCGCCCCCTTCGGCATGCTCCCGACCGGAGCCGACCGGTGCGGGAGGGCGCGTTCCGTATCGTGCGCCCCCTGCGTTCTGGCTGGTTGCGTACCTCTTTGTGCAAAGCCGTATTCGCTGCGTGAAGGTTAGGCGTAGGGTCGGGCATATGCGGAACGGGGATTCCTTGACGGGCGGGGCGCGGGGCGTGCCGCGGACGGGAAGTGGAGGGACGCGATGAACGACAGCACGGTCACTCTTCCCTGGCTGGTCTTCCGGCAGGACGACAACGGCAACCGCTACCGCGTGGGCCGGTACGCGACCCGGGCCGAGGCCCAGAAGATCGCGGACACCCTCGACGACCGCGGGCACAAGCAGCTCTACTGGGTCGAGAAACTCGGCGTGAACGGCACGGGCGCGGCCGACTGACCGCGTCGGCGCCACCGGACGCCCGCGGGAACGACCGCGGGCACCGGCGTCTCACGGAACGCGCCGGCGCCACCGGGGCGCCCCTCGCGTCGGCCGTAGGCTCCGGCGTATGACGGAACGCACGGAACGCACGGAACAGGTGGAACGCACGGAGCGCATCGTGGTGGGCGCCGCCCTGGTCGACGGCGGACGCCTGCTGGCCGCACGCCGCAGCGCCCCGGCCGAGCTGGCCGGGCGGTGGGAGCTGCCGGGCGGAAAGGTGGAAGCGGGCGAGACGCCGGAGGCGGCCCTCGTGCGCGAGCTGCGGGAGGAACTGGGCGTGACGGTCGAACCCGGTGAGCGGGTCCCCGGCCAGTGGCCCCTCCGTCCCCCTCTCGTCCTCCAGGTCTGGACCGCGCGCCTCCTTCCCGGCTCCGCCGCCCCGCAGCCCCTGGAGGACCACGACGAGCTCCGCTGGCTCACCCCCGCCGAGATCTGGGACGTGTCCTGGCTCGACCAGGACGTACCGGCGGTCGAGCGGGCGCTCGGGCATCTCGGACTGGCGGCCGCCGACACGCGGGGTGCGTGAACGGGTCGACGCGAGCTTCCCGTGCGCCGTCGGTGCCACAGTGCGCCCTCCTGGGCGGTACCGGGGCCCGAATACCGGGTATGTGCCCATTAACCCCGCGAAAACGGACAAGGGTGCGGCGGGGGTGCCGGCCGGGGAAGTGATCGGCGTGATCGACAGCGAAGGCGGATGTGCCGAGTGGGTCTTCCCCGCGGCGCCGGACGCCGTGCGGACCGCCCGTTCGCTCGTCCGCCGCACGCTGCACGGCTGGGATCTCGACAGCGCCGGCGACATCGCGGCACTGCTGGTCAGCGAGCTGGTCACCAACGCGCTCCGGCACGCCACCGGACCCATCGGCGTCCGTCTGGAGCACCGGCCCGCCGGACCGGTCGGCGTCCTGCTGGTGGAGGTCTCCGACCCGCTCCCGGACCCGCCCCGCGAGCGCGTCGCCGGACCCGGGGACGAGGACGGCCGGGGCCTTCAGCTGGTGGCCTCCTCCGCCCGGCGCTGGGGTACCCGGCCCGGTGAGGTGGGCAAGACGGTGTGGTTCGAACTCGCGGTACCCCGATGAGCGGGTGACAGGGCGTTTCCCGTACGGTCGACGGCCGTTGTCGAAATGCGTGATTCGATGGCGTGTCCGCTGGTTAGAAGACTGGAAGTGTTGTCACGGTCCGGACCGAAAAGCATCGGGACCGTGCTGTGATCGTGAACACCGTGTCGTGCGGCGCCGTAGTGCTGGATACTGCGGGCAGCCGCCCCCGGTGACCGGTGCCGGACGCGGTGAGCTGGAGGGGACGGTTCGCGTGAGCGAGATACCAGCGAGGGCCACGGAGTCCGAGGGCCCGTCGGACGGTGCGCCGTTCGGTGACGCGGTGTGGCAGAGCAGCCCGCCCGGCTCCATCTACGACTACATCAAGGTCGCCTCCTTCTCCATCGGCCCCGACGGACTCGTCGACCAGTGGAGCCTGCGTGCGGAGCAATTGCTCGGCATCCCGGCCGAGCACGCCGTGGGCACCGACCCCATCGAGGCCTTCGTCGACCCCGACCTGCGGGAGCGGGGCCAGCGCAAGATGGCCGAGATCCTCGACGGACGGGAGTGGACCGGCGTGGTCCCCTTCCGGGCGCCGCGGACCGGCCCCGAGGGTGAGCGGCGGGAACCACGACGGGGACAGCGCGGCCTCGCCGAGGTGTACGTCATGCCGACGCGCACCGAGGACGGCGAGAAGGCGGCCGTCTGCATCGTCGTCGACGTCCGCGTCCTGCGCAGCATCGAGACCGACCTCGCCGCCTCGCAGGCCATTTTCGGCCAGTCTCCGTTCGGCTTCCTGCTGATCGACCCCGACCTCCGGGTGCGCCGCGCCAACCAGCGGTTCGCCTCCGTCTTCGGCGGCACGCCCGACGACCACCGGGGCAAGGGCGTCCACGACTACCTGCCGCGCGCCGAGGCCGAGCGGGTCTCGGCGACCCTGCGCCGGGTGCTGGAGACCGGCGACTCCATCACCGACATGCACGTCACCGGCTTCTCGCCGGGGTCCGACGAACGCCGCCACTGGTCCGTCAACCTGTACCGGGTGCACAGCGGTTCCGGCCGGCCCATCGGCGTCGCCTGGCTGGGAACCGACATCACCGCCCGGCGCGAGGCCGCCCGCGAGGCCGCCGCGGCCCGGCGCAACCTCGCCCTCCTCAACGAGGCGGGCGCCCGCATCGGCAACTCCCTCGACCTGGAGACCACCGCCCGCGAGCTGCTCGACGTCGTCGTCCCCGGCTTCTGCGACCTGGCCACCGTCGACCTCTACCAGGGTCTGCTGGCCGGTGACGAGACCCCGCCCGGCCTCGCCGACGGCGGCGGGGAACTGCGCCGCGTGGCCTTCTCCAGCGCCGTCTCCGACGCCCCGTTCCAGGGCGCCGGCGAGCGGGTCAAGCTCGGCGCCGTCCACCACTACCCGTTCACCTCGCCCTGCGCGGACGCGCTGCGCACGGCCCGCCCGCGCGTCGTCCCCGCCGAGGACGGCAGCCTCGTGCAGTCCACGCTGGCCGTACCGATGGTCGCCCACGACACCGTGGTGGGGCTGACGCAGTTCGCCCGGACCAAGGGCAGCGAGCCGTTCGGGGACCGCGACCGCGACCTGGCCGTGGAGCTGGCCGCGCGCGCCGCCGTCTGCATCGACAACGCCCGCCTCTACCGCCGCGAGCACGAGCGCGCCCTGATACTGCAACGCTCCCTGCTCCCGCCGGGCGACCCGGAGGCGTCCGGCCTCGACATCGCCTGCCGCTACCTGCCCGGCAACGCCGCCACCGGCCGGCCCAGCGAGGTGGGCGGCGACTGGTTCGACGTCATCGAACTCCCCGGGCACCGCACCGCACTGGTCGTCGGCGACGTCATGGGCCGCGGGCTGCGCGCCGCCGTCGCGATGGGCGAACTGCGCACCGCCGTGCGCACCCTGGCCCAGCTCGACCTCGAACCGGCCGAGGTGCTCTCCCAGCTCGACGAGATCGCCCGCGGCCTCGGCGCCCCGGGCGGTGTCCAGCAGGCGACCCGGGCCGCCCGCCGCCCCCGCGAGGCCGACCTCTCCGAGGTGTACCTGGCGACCTGCGTCTACGCCGTCTACGACTCGGTGACCCGGCGCTGCACCTTCGCCAACGCGGGCCATCTGCCGCCCGTCCTCGTCGAGCCCGGCGAGCCCGCGCTGATGCTGGACGTGCCGCCGGGCCTGCCGCTCGGCGTCGGCGGGGAGCCCTTCGAGGAGGTGGAGGTGGAACTGCCGGAGGGAGCCCTGCTCGCGCTCTACACCGACGGCCTGGTCGAGAGCCGCGACCACCCCCTCGACGAGGGCCTCCAGGCCTTCGTGGGGGCCCTCACCGACCCCACGCTCCCACTGGAGGACGTCTGCGACCAGGTCCTCAACACCCTCGGCAGCCACCACGGCGAGGACGACATCGCCCTGCTCATGGCCCGCGTCCAGGGCCTGCCCAGCGAGTCCGTCGGCGACTGGACGCTGCCGCGCGAGCCGCGCAGCGTCGGCCGGGCCCGTGAGTACGCCCGTGCCCAGCTGCTCGCCTGGGACCTGGAGCCACTGGTCGACACCACGGAACTGCTCGTCAGCGAGCTGGTCACCAACGCCCTGCGGTACGGGGAGGGGGAGATCAGACTCCGTCTGCTCCTCGACCGCACCCTGGTCTGCGAGGTCTGGGACGCGGGCCTGGTCCAGCCCCGCAGGCGCCGGGCCCGCGACACCGACGAGGGCGGCCGGGGCCTCCAACTGGTCGGCCTGCTCAGCGCGGCCTGGGGCTCCCGCCGTACGCCGCGCGGCAAGACGGTGTGGTTCGAGCTGCCCCTGCCGGGCGGGGACACCCGGCTGACCGACCCGGCGGAGGCCTTGCTGAGCCTGTTCTGACCCGGCCGGGTGTCGTACGGGTCCGGGCCCGCCGGATGCGGCGCGCGTGCCCGCGGGCGGCCAGGAGCAGGGCCGCCCCGGCCGTGACCAGAGGCGGCACCAGGTCGGCCGAGATCACCACGGCCCGCCCCCCACCGCAACCGGAACACCGGTTCGAGTCGTCCACGCTGGCAACACCGGCCACGACCGGTCGCACCCGACGAATGACGTCACCTGCGGAGCGTAGGGGGACGCAGCGGCCGTCGCGACCCGGGGGCGGGCGACAGGGAGGGGAAGCCCGTGGACCACACGGAGTCGAGCACGCAACAGCGGACCACCGCGCCGGAGGCCGCGGGCGGAGGGGAGTCCACCGCGCCGGAGGCCGCAGGCGCCGAGGAGACCCGGGGGAGAAGGAAGAGACGGCTCCGCCGCGCCCGCCGCACCGTCCTCGCCGTACTCGTGATCCTGCTCCTGCCCCTCCTCACCGCCGAGGCGGCCCTGCGCGTCAACTACCTGGGCGACCCCGCCGACGGCACGTACACCAGGAACCGTGACGCGATGTGGCTCGGCCACGCCTGGGTCGACGGCCGCAAGGACGACGCGGACCTCGCCGCGCTCGCCCGCCGCCTGAGGACCACCGGCATCCGGGACCTGTACGTCCACACCGGACCGATGGAGCACGACGGCACCCTGCCCGAGGCGCGCTACCCGAAGGCCGCGTGGCTGATCGACGCCGTGCACCGGGAGCTGCCCGGCGTCCGCGTCCAGGCCTTCCTGGGCGACGTGCTCGCCACCGAGGGACCCGACGGCATGCGCCTGGCCGAGGCCGCCACCCGCGCCGCCGTCGTCGGCTCCGCCCGCCAGGTCCTGGACGCCGGGTACGACGGGGTCCACCTGGACCTCGAGCCGCTGCACTCGGGGGACTGGGACTACCTCTCCCTGCTGGACGACGTGCGCGCCGTCACCCGGGACCGGGGCGCGCGGCTCTCCGTCGCCGCCCACCAGATCGACCCGCTCCCGGCCCTGCACACCGTCTTCGGCGTCTTCACCGAGCATCCCAAGTGGTGGTCGCAGGAGTTCTTCGGCCAGGTTGCCCGCCGCGTCGACCAGATCGCCGTGATGACCTACGACACCGCCCAGCCGCTGGAGGGCACCTACGGCGGCTACGTCGCCCAGCAGACCTCGCTGGCCCTGGAGGTCACCCCGCCCACGACCCACCTGCTGATCGGCCTGCCCTTCTACCACGAGAGCAACTTCGACCACTGGGGTCATGCGGAGACGGTCGCCGCCGCCGTGCGGGGCGCCCGCCTCGGCCTCTCCCGGACCGACGCCGACCGCGAACTCTTCGGCGTCGCCCCGTACATCGACTTCGCCGCGACCGAGACGAACTGGAAGGAGTACCGCGAGGGCTGGGTCCGCTAGCTCCGGCCGCCGGCGCCGGTCCGCTAGCTCCGGCGCCTGATCTTCGACCCCAGCCAGACGAGCGGGTCGTACTTACGGTCCACGGCCCGCTCCTTCAACGGGATCAACGCGTTGTCCGTGATCCTGATCCCCTCGGGGCAGACCTCCGTGCAGCACTTGGTGATGTTGCAGTAACCGAGGCCGTGCTCGTCCTGGGCCGTGCGCCCGCGGTCCAGGCCGGTCTCGTCGGCGGCGTCCAGCGGGTGCATGTCCAGTTCGGCCACGCGCATGAGGAAGCGGGGCCCCGCGAAGGCCGGCTTGTTCTCCTCGTGGTCGCGGACGACATGGCAGGTGTCCTGGCACAGGAAGCACTCGATGCACTTGCGGAACTCCTGCGAGCGGTCCACGTCCTCCTGCATCATCCGGTACTCGCCCGGACCGAGGTCGGCGGGCGGGACGAAGGACGGGATCTCGCGGGCCTTGGTGTAGTTGAAGCCGACGTCCGTCACCAGGTCGCGGACGACGGGGAAGGCGCGCAGGGGCGTGACGGTGATCGTCTCCTCACGGGTGAAGACGGACATGCGGGTCATGCAGAGCAGCCGCGGCCGCCCGTTGATCTCCGCCGAGCAGGAACCGCACTTGCCCGCCTTGCAGTTCCAGCGGACCGCGAGGTCGGGGGCCTGGGTGGCCTGGAGGCGGTGGATGATGTCGAGGACCACCTCGCCGTCGTTCACCTCGACGCTGAAGTCCTCCAGGCCGCCGCCCTCGACGTCACCGCGCCACACCTTGAAGCGGGCCTCGTAGCCGCTCATCCGGACAGCTCCTCCTCGGCGAGGTACTTCACCAGTTCCTCCTTCTCGAAGAGGGCGAGCAGGTCGGGCCGGATCGGCTCGGTGGTCTGCCGTTCCAGGGTGATCTGGCCGCGCTCCGGGTCCGTCGCCGCCGGGCCGCCCGCCGGGTCGGCCGGCGTGCACAGCAGGTTGACCGGGCGCCAGCGGCGGTCCATCGACGGATGGTCCTCGCGGGTGTGCCCGCCGCGCGACTCAGTGCGTTCCAGCGCGGCCCGCGCCACGCACTCGCTGACCAGCAGCATGTTCCGCAGGTCCAGGGCGAGGTGCCAGCCCGGGTTGAACTGCCGGTGCCCCTCCACGCCGGCCCGGCGGGCCCGTACCCGCAGCTCGGCGAGTTTCTCCAGCGCCTGTTTCATCTCCGGCTCGCGGCGGATGATGCCGACCAGGTCGTTCATCGTCTGCTGGAGCTCCTGGTGGAGGGTGTACGGGTTCTCCGGCGGGCCGCCGCCCGGTCCGCCCGTCTCGGCGGAGAACGGCCGCAACGCCTCCGCGGCCGCCGCGTCGACCTGTACGTCGTCCACCCGGGGCCGCGACCCGCCCTCCCGTCCCCCCGCGTACTCGGCCGCGTGCCACCCCGCCCGGCGCCCGAACACCAGCAGGTCGGAGAGCGAGTTGCCGCCGAGCCGGTTGGAGCCGTGCATGCCCCCGGCCACCTCACCGGCCGCGAACAGCCCCGGCACCCCGCGCGCGGCGGCCGTGTCCGAGTCGACGGCGATGCCGCCCATCACGTAGTGGCAGGTGGGGCCGACCTCCATCGCCTCGGCGGTGATGTCGACATCGGCCAGCTCCTTGAACTGGTGGTACATGGAGGGCAGCCGGCGCTTGATCACCTCGGCCGGCATCCGGGTCGAGACGTCGAGGAAGACACCCCCGTGCGGAGAACCCCGGCCCTCCTTCACCTCGGCGTTGATGGCCCGGGCGACCTCGTCGCGGGGGAGCAGCTCGGGTGGGCGCCGATGGTGGTCCGGGTCGTCGTACCAGCGGTCGGCCTCCTCCTCCGTCACGGCGTACTTGTCCTTGAAGACGTCGGGGACGTAGTCGAACATGAACCGCTTGCCGTCCGAGTTCCGCAGCACCCCGCCGTCGCCGCGCACCGACTCCGTGACGAGGATGCCCTTGACGGACGGCGGCCAGACCATGCCCGTCGGGTGGAACTGCACGAACTCCATGTTCAGCAGCGGAGCCCCGGCCAGCAGCGCCAGCGCGTGCCCGTCCCCGGTGTACTCCCAGGAGTTCGACGTCACCTTGAAGGACTTGCCGATGCCGCCGGTGGCGATCACCACCGAGGGCGCCTCCAGCACGAAGAAGCGGCCGGTCTCGCGGGCGTAGCCGAAGACGCCGGAGACCTGGCCGCCGTCCTTGAGGACGCGGGTGACCGTGCACTCCTGGAAGACCTTGAGGCGGGACTCGTGGTCGCCGGTCTCCCGGTGGTCCTCCTGCTGGAGGGCGACGATCTTCTGCTGGAGGGTGCGGATCAGCTCCAGACCCGTACGGTCGCCGACGTGGGCGAGGCGCGGGTACTCGTGACCGCCGAAGTTGCGCTGCGAGATGCGGCCGTCCTCCGTGCGGTCGAAGAGGGCGCCCCAGGTCTCCAGCTCCCACACCCGCTGCGGGGCCTCCTGGGCGTGCAGTTCGGCCATCCGCCACTGGTTGAGGAACTTGCCGCCGCGCAGGGTGTCGCGGAAGTGCACCTGCCAGTTGTCCCCGGCGTTGGCGTTGCCCATCGCCGCGGCGATACCGCCCTCGGCCATCACCGTGTGCGCCTTGCCGAACAGGGACTTGCAGATCACGGCCGTACGGGCGCCCCGCTCGCGGGCCTCGATGGCGGCGCGCAGTCCCGCGCCGCCCGCGCCCACCACGACGACGTCCCACTCCTGCCGGTCGACCACGGACATCAGAACAACCTCGGATCGTCGAAGGCACCGGACGCGACGAGATACACGTAGAAGTCGGCGAGCGCCACGCTCACCAGCGACGCCCACGCCAGCAGCATGTGGCGGGCGTTGAGCCACCCGACCAGTCGCCAGGCGCGGTAGCGCACGGGGTGCCGGGAGAAGTGCTTGAGCTTGCCGCCGACGATGTGCCGGCAGGAGTGGCAGGAGAGGGTGTACGCCCAGATCAGCACGATGTTGACGAGGAACACCAGAGTGCCCACGCCCATGTGGCCCCACGCGTAGTGCTCGTCGCGGAAGGCCAGCACCGTGTCGTAGGTGAGGATGCCCGCGACCGCGAGCGCCGCGTAGAAGAAGTACCGGTGGACGTTCTGCAGGATCAGCGGGAAGCGGGTCTCACCGGTGTACTTCTTGTGCGGCTCGGCCACCGCGCAGGCCGGCGGGGAGGCCCAGAAGCCCCGGTAGTAGGCCTTGCGGTAGTAGTAGCAGGTCAGGCGGAAGCCGAGCGGGAAGACCAGGATGACGATCGCGGGCGAGATGCCCCACCAGCTGCCGAAGATCTCCCAGTTGGGCCCGGAGCGCATCGGCTCGCAGTTCTCCGCCAGGCAGGGGGAGTAGAAGGGCGAGACGTAGGGGGCCGCGTAGTAGTCCGTGCCCGCGAAGGCCCGCCAGGTCGAGTAGACGACGAAGGCCAGCAGGCCGGCGGCGGTGGCGGCCGGGGCCAGCCACCAGCGGTCGGTGCGCAGGTGCGGGGCGCGGATGGCGGCGCGCGTCGGGGTGTGGACGCCGCCGCCCCGGGGATGAGGGTCGGTGTCGGGCGGTTCCGTACCAGTGGCCACGGGGCGACTCCGGTCGGTCGGGGCGGTTTCAGGGGGCGCGGCGGTAGCGGGCGCCGAGTCCCTCGTCGTCCGAGTCCGTCCACAGGGAACCGTCGTACGGAGTGTCGGGGATCGGGACGAGGTCCGGACGCCTGGGCGCGTCCGGTGCGGCCGCCGCCGCGCGCAGCAGCGCGAGGCTCTCCCGCAGGTGGTCGGCGTCGGTGCGGACCCGGCGGACGTCGAGGTCGCCGGCGCCCAGCCGCTGTTCCAGCCGGGCCACCGTCCGGGACAGGTCGTCGAGGCTGCGCTGGATGGATGACAGGTCGTCGTGCACGGACATGACGTGACCTCGTTTCCGCCCGACATTCGGCACGGGCCGGCCCTGGGTGGTGACGTTCGTGCGCCTGAGAGTGTCGCGCGTCACACCTGTCGCTGGGAAGGGACGTGCAGCGATTGGCCGGGGCGTGTCGGTGCGTCGGGGGTGGCGTTGCGCCGCACGGGTGGGCTTACGCGCCGTCGCCGCCGTGTCTCCCAGCGTCGCCGAACCGTTTCCTCTTCAGTGGCCGCATCCCTGTCCGGATACAAATGATCAACTCCAAATACCGCATATCGCGCCAGTAACGCATATGCCGTCTGGGCGATCACCGCGCCCGCGGCCTTCCGGAGGTAGCAGAGATGTCTCACGTCGGCGTCGGTCCGCGCGCGGTCACGCGCTCGGTCGCCTTCCTCACCGCGAGCGTGCTCGCGGTCCCCGCGCTGGCCGGCTGCAGCTCCGAGGACCCGTCGGGCAAGCCGCTCGCCGAACAGGACGTCGCCTCCGCGGCCCGCACCCGGATCGCCGACGGCGGCACTCTGCGCTGGGCCGTGGACTCCGTGCCGGCCACCCTCAACACCTTCCAGTCGGACGCCGACGCCACCACGGCCCGCGTCGCGCAGGCCGTGCTGCCCTCGATGTACCGGATGGACGAGACCGGCCGCCCGGTGCGCAACCCCCAGTACCTGGAGTCGGCGAAGGTCGTCGGGACCGAGCCCAAGCAGGTCGTCGTCTACAAGCTCAACCAGCAGGCCGTGTGGAGCGACGGCCGGGAGATCGGCGCCGCCGACTTCGCCGCCCAGTGGCGCGCGCTGTCGGGCAAGGACAGCGCCTACTGGACCGCCCGCAACGCCGGCTACGACCGCATCGAGAAGATCGAGCGGGGCGCCGGCGACCTGGAGGTCAAGGTCACCTTCAGCAGGCCCTACGCCGACTGGAAGTCCCTGTTCACGCCCCTGTACCCGAAGGACGTCATGGGCACCCCCGACGCCTTCAACGACGGGGCGCGGCGCAAGCTGAAGACCACCGCCGGCCCCTTCGCCCTGAAGAAGGTCGACACCGGGGCCGACGAGGTCGTCCTCACCGGCAACCCGCGCTGGTGGGGGGAGCAGGCCAAGCTCGACGAGATCGTGCTGCGCGCCGTACCGCGCGAGAAGCGGGTCTCCGAGCTGGTCGCCGGGAAGCTCGACCTGGCCGAGATCGACCCGGACACCGCCGACCAGGTCGGCCTGGCCGCCCCCGCCGGGGACGCAGCGACCGGCACCCCCCTCATGGGCCCGGACGGCACACCGGCCGCGGGCTCGGACGCGTCGCCGCACGCGGGACCGCAGGGCAGGTCCGCCGCGGCCGCCCTGCGCTCGTGGGCGATCGCCAACGGCTCCGACGAGGAGGCCGCGGAGGAGGAGGTCCTCGCCCGTGAGAAGCGGCGCAAGGCGGAGGCGAAGCGTGAGCGGCGGCAGAAGGCCCTGAGCGGCTTCGAGGTCCGCAAGTCGCTGGAGCCCGCCTACACGCAGCTCGCCCTCAACGGCGCCGACGGACCCCTCGCCGACGAGCGCGTTCGCCGGGCCGTGGCCCGCGCCCTGGACCGGGGCGCGCTCGCCGAGGCGGTGCTGAAGCCGCTGGGCCTGCCCACCGAGCCCGTGGGCAGCCACCTCGCCCTGTCCGGCCAGGCCGTCTACGCCGACGGCAGCGGCGCCCTCGGCGAGCAGAACGCCAAGGAGGCCCGGGCGCTCCTCGCGGACGCCGGCTGGGAGCCCGGCGGGCCGGTGAAGGAGAGCGAGGCCGGCGAGAAGGCGGCCGGCGCCGAGAAGCCCGGGACCGGCGGTGACGGCGGTGACGGCGAGGACGGTGAGAAGTCCGAGGGCGGCGACGACGGGACGTACATCGTCGGCGAGGACGGCAAGAACGACGGCGGCAAGAACGACGGCGGCAAGAGCGACGGCGGCGAGAGCGACGGGGGCGCCACCGACCAGGAGAGCGGCGAGAAGCACAGCAGCGGCAGGAACACCGCCCAGGGAGGCGCTCCCGGCGCCTACGCGCCCAAGGGAACCGCCGCCCCGGCCGGGTCCGCGGTGGCACCGCTCGCCAAGGACGGCGAGGCGCTCACCCTGCGCTTCGTGCTCCCCTCGGGCCCCGGCTCCGAAGCCCTGCGCACCGTGGCCGACCGCATCTCGGACATGCTGAAGAAGATCGGCATCGGCGTCGACATCACCAAGGTCCCGGACGAGAACTACTTCAAGGACCACGTCGCCTCCGGCGAGTACGACCTGGCCCTCTACTCCTGGCCGGCCTCCGCCTACCCCGCCACCGACGCCCGCCCCGTCTACGCCAAGCCCGTCCCGGCCGCCGACGGCTCCCTGAACGTCGCGCAGAACTACACCCGGGTCGGCACCGACCAGGTCGACCAGCTCTTCGACCAGGCCATGGCCACGCTGGACGAGAAGGAGGCCCGCGCGCTGCTCCGCAAGGCCGACTCCCGGATCTGGGCGGCGGCCGGCTCCATCCCCCTCTACCAGCGTCCCCAGCTGGTGGCGGCCCGCAAGAACCTCGCCAACGCGGGGGCCTTCGGCTTCGAGACCCCCGTCCACGAGGACATGGGCTTCCTGAAGAAGGGGTCCGCCGGCGCCGAGGCCCCGGCGAGCCCCACGTCGTGACCTGGCGCCCCGGGCCGGTGCGCCCCCGCCCCGGCAAGCCGCAGCCCTCGGGGCCCCGTACCATGGGGTGAGGCCGTGGCATGTACCGCCCGGCAGGCCCGCGTGACACGGACGTACGCAAGGGCCGTCCTCACATCTCCGGGAGTACGCCTCAATATGGCCACGCGCCACGACATCCGCAACGTCGCCATCGTCGCCCACGTCGACCACGGCAAGACCACCATCGTCGACGGAATGCTCAAGCAGGCCGGTGCCTTCGCCGCGCACCAGCTCGACTCCGTTGACGACCGCATGATGGACTCGAACGACCTGGAGCGTGAGAAGGGCATCACGATCCTGGCGAAGAACACGGCGGTGAAGTACCACCCGAAGGATGGCGGCGACGTCATCACCATCAACATCATCGACACCCCCGGCCACGCCGACTTCGGTGGCGAGGTCGAGCGCGGCCTGTCGATGGTCGACGGTGTCGTCCTGCTCGTGGACGCCTCCGAGGGCCCGCTGCCGCAGACCCGCTTCGTGCTGCGCAAGGCGCTCCAGCAGCGGCTGCCGATCATCCTGTGCATCAACAAGACGGACCGTCCGGACTCCCGGATCGACGAGGTCGTCAACGAGACCTACGACCTCTTCCTCGACCTGGACGCCGACGAGGAGCAGATCGAGTTCCCGATCGTCTACGCCTGCGGCCGCGACGGCATCGCCTCCCTCACCAAGCCCGAGGACGGCACGGTGCCGGCGGACTCCACCAGCCTGGAGCCGTTCTTCTCCACCATCCTGGAGCACATCCCGGCCCCCACCTACGACGAGGACGCCCCGCTCCAGGCGCACGTGACCAACCTGGACGCCGACAACTTCCTCGGCCGCATCGCCCTGCTCCGCGTCCACCAGGGCGAGCTGAAGAAGGGCCAGACCGTCGCCTGGATGAAGCGCGACGGAACCGTCAGCAACGTGCGCATCTCCGAGCTGATGATGACCGAGGCGCTCACCCGCAAGCCCGCCGAGAAGGCCGGCCCCGGTGACATCTGCGCGGTCGCGGGCATCACGGACATCATGATCGGCGAGACGCTGGCCGACCTGGAGAACCCGGTCCCGCTGCCCCTGATCACGGTGGACGAGCCCGCGATCTCCATGACCATCGGCACCAACACCTCGCCGCTGGTCGGCCGCGGCGCCACCGGCAAGGGCGCGGACAACAAGGCGGTCGTCAAGGACCGCAAGGTCACCGCCCGCCAGGTCAAGGACCGCCTCGACCGCGAGCTGATCGGCAACGTCTCGCTCCGCGTCCTGGACACCGAGCGCCCCGACGCCTGGGAGGTGCAGGGCCGTGGTGAGCTGGCGCTGGCCATCCTGGTCGAGCAGATGCGCCGCGAGGGCTTCGAGCTGACCATCGGCAAGCCGCAGGTCGTCACCCGCGAGATCGACGGCAAGGTCCACGAGCCGGTCGAGCGCATGACGATCGACGTGCCCGAGGAGCACATGGGCGCGGTCACGCAGCTCATGGGCGTGCGCAAGGGCCGGATGGACAACATGTCCAACCACGGCTCCGGCTGGGTCCGCATGGAGTTCGTCGTGCCGTCCCGCGGTCTGATCGGCTTCCGTACCGAGTTCCTCACCCAGACCCGCGGCACCGGCATCGCCCACTCCATCCACGAGGGCCACGAGCCCTGGTTCGGCACCCTCACGACCCGTAACAACGGCTCGCTGGTCGCCGACCGCTCCGGTGCCGTCACCGCGTTCGCGATGACGAACCTCCAGGAGCGCGGCGTGCTCTTCACGGAGCCCGGCACCGAGGTGTACGAGGGCATGATCGTCGGCGAGAACTCCCGCTCCGACGACATGGACGTCAACATCACCAAGGAGAAGAAGCTCACGAACATGCGGTCGTCCTCGGCCGACTCGTTCGAGGCGATCGTCCCGCCGCGCAAGCTCTCCCTGGAGCAGTCCCTGGAGTTCTGCCGCGACGACGAGTGCGTCGAGGTGACCCCGGAGGCCGTTCGCATCCGCAAGGTGAACCTGGACGCCCGCGAGCGCGCCCGCGCCGCGAGCCGCGCCAAGCACGGCTGATCCACCCGCCGCCGGCGTACGGCCGGCGCGCACGGGAAGCCCGGGCACCCCCATCACTGGGGGTGCCCGGGCTTTTTTCAACCGGTTTTCCGGGGCCGGGAGGCCCGCGGGGGCCCCTCTGAGCGCTCCCCGGTGTCCGAAACACGGAGATCGGCGCCCGATAGCCATGTAACACGTCCGTTTCGCGGCCTTCTCGTCCCGAACAGTTTGTCCAGATTTTGGAAGATCTACCTGTCAGCTGTGACTGAATTGAGATTTAAAGACGGTGGTCGGTCCTTCTGCTCATGGCAGATAGTTAGCCGCGTAGCGCTCGGGTCAATGGGTCACGTGCTGTGGGGACAGCACTCGACTCACGAGCACCAGGGGGTGTCTGAACTTCCGTCAGGGGTGTCGGAAGACAGACGTGTGCCCCCTCCTGTCGGTGAACACGTGGAGTCATGAGGAGGAGCCCCATGCGCGGTGTCACGAACACCAGGTGGGTCACTTGGTCCGTCGCCCCCCGCTGCGCCCCGTCGGACGGCGATCGGCTCTGAGGAGCGGGCCGGCCGTCGGCGTCCGGGCTTCCGGCTACGCGCGTCCGGCTGCGGGTTTCTCCCGTTCCCCGGGATCTCCCGACGCTTCTCCATGATCCGTTCCGCGATCGCGCACCACCCTGCGCCGGTCGCCGGTACGGCACACCCACACCTGTGAAATGGGCGAACTGTGACAAGTCCAATCGACATCGAGGGCGGCGGAACGCCGGCCGCCGTCGGCGACGGGCCGGAGCCCGCCAAGGCCGTCGAGGAGAAGAGCCACGAGGGTCGGTCCCCGGGGCAGCTGATGTGGCTGCGCTTCAAACGGGACAGGACCGGGGTCGTCTCCGCCTGTGTCGTGATCTTCTTCTTCCTGGCCGCGGCGCTGGCACCGCTCATCGCCAAGGTCTACGGGAAGAACCCCTACACGCTGTACGCACAGGAGCCCGACTACCCCTTCCTGCTGGACGACTTCGCCATGCCCACCGGTTCCTTCGGCGGCATGTCGGGCGACTTCTGGTTCGGCGTGGAGCCCAAGCTCGGCCGTGACGTGTTCACCATGCTGCTCTACGGCATGCGGACCTCCCTGTACATGGCCGTGGTCGTCACCCTGCTCTGCGTCCTCACCGGTGTCGTCATCGGCATGGTCAGCGGCTTCTTCGGGGGCCGGGTGGACTACTGGCTGGGGCGGGTCACCGACTTCTTCCTGGCCTTCCCGCAGCAGCTCTTCTTCATCGCCTTCATGCCCGTCGTGACCGCGATGTTCGTCTCCCCGCAGGACGAGACCCCCACGTACCTGAGAGCCGTGGCCATCACCCTGGTGATGTGGTTCCTCGGCTGGATGGGACTGGCCCGGCTGGTACGCAGTTCCGTACTGACACTGCGCGAGCGGGAGTTCGTGGAGGCGGCGAAGGTGTCCGGGGCGTCTCCCTGGCGCATCGTGCGCAAGGAGATCCTGCCGAACATCGTCACGCCGATCCTGGTGCAGGCCACCTACATCCTCCCGAGCACGATCCTCTCTATCGCCTTCCTGTCGTACATCGGAGTGGGCTTCGTCGAGCCGACCCCGGACTGGGGCCGCATGTTCGCCATCGGCGCCGACGTGTACGAGCAGGACCCGATGTTCATGTTCTTCCCGGGCGTGGCGCTGGTCGCCTTCGTCCTCTCCTTCAATCTTCTCGGCGACTCCGTCCGGGACGCATTCGACCCCAAGACCGGACGCTAACCGTCCATTGGTGGGTGGGGGAGCTGCCGCCCCCGTGCCGGGCTTCCGGACCGTCAGGCAGCACTCGTGGACAACTCTCGACAGGCAGGTGGATCGGCATCATGAAGCCCATCAGAAACCGCACCACGCGTACCACGCGAGCCATAGCCGTGGCCATGGTGGCCGGCGCCCTGGTGCTGACCGGCTGCTCCGGTGACAGTGACGGCGGCAGCAAAGGCAAGAGTGACGCCAAGGACCAGAAGGACGCCGCCCAGCAGCAGGACCCGGTGGCCTACGGTGACGCCGCGGCGTCGAACGGTCCGGCGGAGGAGGTCACCGGCGCGAAGCCCGGCGGGGTCATCAACGTCTACATGCAGTCGGACCTGACCCACATGGACCCGGGGCAGATCTACGTCAGCGACGCCGGCCAGTTCGCCAACCTGATCCACCGGGGCCTGACGAACTTCCAGGAGGACGCGGAGGGCAACCTCACCGTCGTCGGTGACATCGCCACCGACTCCGGCCAGTCCTCCGACGGCGGCAAGACCTGGACGTTCAAGCTCAAGGACGGCATCAAGGACGACCAGGGCAACCCCATCACCTCGAAGGACGTCCGCCACACCATCGAGCGCCTGTACTCCAAGGTCATCTTCGACGGTCCGACCTTCGTCCAGTCCTGGCTCTCCGGCAACGACTACCGCAAGGCACTGCCGGACGGGCCGTACAAGGGCAAGCACCTGCCGGACACGGTGCTGGAGACGCCGGACGACAAGACGGTCGTCTTCCACTTCTCCCAGCCGCGCCAGGACCTCCCGCAGGCCCTCGCCATGGCCGGATACGCCATCGTTCCCGAGAAGCGGGACACGAAGGAGAAGTACGACGACGCCCCGGCGGCCCTCGGCCCCTACAAGATCTCCGAGTACAAGCCCGGCAAGTCCATGAAGCTGGTCAAGAACGACCAGTGGGACCCGAAGACGGACTCGGTGCGCCACCAGTACGTCGACGGGTACAACTTCACCAGCACCATCGACCAGGCCAGCCAGACCAAGCGGCTGATGGCCGACCAGGGCGAGGCCAAGAACGCCATCCAGTTCACGGACTCGGTCGACCCGGCCCAGATGTCGGCCGTCATCGGCGACGCGTCGGCGAAGAAGCGGACCATCCAGGGCTACCAGCCCTACGTGTGGCAGCTGACCTTCAACCTCGACCGCATGAAGGACAAGAAGGTCCGCGACGCGATCACCTACGCGATCCCGAACCAGTCCATGGTCCAGGCGGACGGCGGTCGCTACGGCGGCGAGGTGGCCGGCGGCCTGCTCGCCCCGACCCTGCCGAACTTCGACCCGAAGTACGACCCGTTCGGCAAGCTCAAGAAGCCGAACGGCGACCCGGAGATGGCCAAGAAGCTGCTCAAGGAGGCGGGGGTCAAGGAGGGCACGAAGCTCACCTACGCCTACTCCAACACCCCGCGCGGCCAGGCCCAGATGCTCATCATCAAGGACGCCCTCGCCAAGATCGGCTTCAGCGTCCAGGCCAAGGAGATCGACCGGGCCAGCTTCTACGAGCAGGTCGGCAAGCTGAAGAACCCGTACGACCTCTACATGACCGGCTGGGGCCAGGACTGGCCGTCCGCCTCCACGGTCATCACCCCGGTCTACGACGGTGAACTGGTCTCCGACGGCGCCTCGAACTACTCGCACATCAACGACCCGCAGGTCAACGAGCTGATCAAGAAGGCCCTGACGCAGGAGCCGGAGGCGGCCGCCAAGACCTGGGAGCAGGCCCACCGCCGCATCGTGGAGGAGATCAACCCGGCCGCACCGGTCTACTACTCGAAGCAGATCCAGCTCTTCGGATCGAACATCGGCGGCGCCAAGTACAGCAACGAGTCGAGCTACATCGACATCAACGACCTGTTCCTGAAGCAGCCGTAGCCCTCCAGCCCGGCTGACCGCGGGGGTGCGCGCCAGGCGGAGCGCACCCCCGCGGACGGCAAGCCCGCCCTGCCGCCGCGTTCCGAAGAGAGCATCCACCTGCCATGCTTCAGTTCCTCGTTCGCAGGTTGATCGGCGCTGTTGTGATCATGTTCTTGATCGGCGCCTTCACCTTCTTCCTGTTCTATACGATCCCCCAGGACTTCGCCGAGCTGTCCTGCGGCAAGAACTGCTCACCCGAGAACATCGCGGTGATCCGCGAGAACCTCGGCCTCGACAAGCCGATCACCGCCCAGTTCTGGGAGTTCATGACGGGCATCGTGACCGGTCGTGACTTCGCCCAGGGGCATTGCTCCGCGCCCTGTCTGGGCATGTCCTTCGACACCAAGGAGTTCGTCTGGGACTCGATCATGGACCGGTTCCCGCTGACGCTCTCCCTGACGGTGGGTGGCCTGGTCATCTTCCTGGTCCTGGGCCTGGGATCGGGTCTGCTGGCCGCCTGGAAGCGCGGCACGGTCGCGGACAAGCTGGTCAGCGGTGCCTCGATCGTCCTGAGCTCGTTCCAGATCTACTTCCTCGGCCCGATCGTGCTCGGCATCCTCGTGTA
This sequence comes from Streptomyces sp. NPDC047853, assembly GCF_043204535.1. Classification (NCBI taxonomy): domain Bacteria; kingdom Bacillati; phylum Actinomycetota; class Actinomycetes; order Kitasatosporales; family Streptomycetaceae; genus Streptomyces; species Streptomyces sp. NPDC047853. Next base: position 543,263 of record NZ_JBIDCI010000001.1, read on the forward strand.
CCAGTCCGGCATCATGGACAACCCGAGCTACAAGCCGTTCACCGACAACCCCGCCGCCTGGGCGGTCGGCCTGCTCATCCCCTGGATGGTGATGGCCACCATCTTCACCGCCCAGTACACCCGTATGTCCCGCTCGACCATGATCGAGCAGCTCCAGGAGGAGCACGTCCGCACCGCCCGCGCCAAGGGCATGAGGCAGCGGTACGTCTTCTTCCGCTACGCGTGGCGTGGTTCCCTCATCCCGATCGTCACGATCCTCGGCATGGACCTCAGCTCACTGCTGTCCGGCGCGGTGGTCACGGAGTTCACGTTCGACCTCGCCGGCATCGGCCGCCTCGCGGTGGACTCCTCGCTGACCAAGGACCTGCCGGTGACGATGGGCGTGATGCTGTTCGGAGCCTTCTTCATCCTGCTCCTGAACATCCTCGTGGACCTCGCCTACGCCTACATCGACCCGCGTGTGCGGCTCAGCTAGGAGAATCACCGTGAGCACTCTGACCAAGACCGAAGGCGAGCCGGCCCCGACCGGGCCGGAGTCCTTCCTCTCGGTCCGCGACCTCCGGGTGCGGTTCTCCACCGAGGACGGCATCGTCAAGGCGGTCGACGGCCTGTCCTTCGACGTCGAGCGCGGCCGGACCCTCGGCATCGTGGGGGAGTCGGGTTCCGGCAAGTCCGTCACCAACCTGACCGTCCTGGGCCTGCACAACCGCAAGAACACCACCGTGGAGGGCGAGATCGTCCTCGACGGGAAGGAACTCGTCACGGCGACCGAGAAGGAGATGGAGAAGCTCCGCGGCAACAAGGTCGCCATGATCTTCCAGGACCCGCTGACCGCGCTGTCGCCGTACTACACGGTGGGCCGGCAGATCGCCGAGCCCTTCATGAAGCACACCGGCGCGTCCAAGAGGGAGGCGCGGGCACGGGCGATCGAGATGCTGACCAAGGTCGGCATCCCCCAGCCCCAGTCCCGGGTGGACGACTACCCGCACCAGTTCTCCGGCGGTATGCGGCAGCGCGCGATGATCGCCATGGCGCTGGTCTGCGACCCCGACCTGCTGATCGCCGACGAGCCGACGACGGCGCTGGACGTGACCGTCCAGGCGCAGATCCTGGACCTGCTCAAGGACCTCCAGCAGGAGTTCGGGTCGGCGATCGTCTTCATCACCCACGACCTCGGGGTCATCTCCGACATGGCCGACGACCTGCTGGTGATGTACGCGGGCCGGGCCGTGGAGCGCGGAAGCACCGCCGAGGTGCTGCGCCGACCGCGCCATCCGTACACCTGGGGCCTGCTCAGCTCGATGCCGAGGCTCGGCGGCAGCATCGACCAGGCGCTCACGCCGATCCCCGGCAGTCCGCCCAGCCTGCTGAACCCCCCGTCCGGGTGCCCCTTCCACCCGCGGTGCGCCTTCACGGGCGAGGTGCCGGGCGACCGGTGCAGCACCGAGCGTCCGCCGCTCGGCGAGGGACGCGCGGCGGCCTGCCACCTGACGGCGGAACAGAAACAGACCTTCTTCATCGACAAGATCCAGCCCCGGCTGCGCTAGGGAGACCGAGACATGAGCGACGAACTCACCCTCCCCGCACAGCAGGGCTCCGCCACCGCGTCCCCCGAGACGCTGCTGAAGGTCAAGGGTCTGACCAAGCACTTCCCGATCTACGGCGGGTTCCCGATCAAACGGAAGGTCGGTGCCGTCCAGGCCGTGGACGACGTCGACCTCACCGTCGGCGTCGGTGAGAGCGTCGGCCTGGTGGGGGAGTCCGGCTGCGGCAAGTCCACCACGGGCCGGCTCATCACCCGCCTCCTGGAGCCGACCGGCGGCAAGATCGAGTACGCGGGCCAGGACATCAGCCACGCCTCCCGAAGGCAGCTGGCGCCCGTCCGCTCCGAGATCCAGATGATCTTCCAGGACCCGTACTCCTCGCTCAATCCCCGCCAGACCGTCGGCACGATCATCAAGTCGCCGATGGAGGTCAACGGGATCAACCCGGCGGGCGGCCGGGACACGAAGGTACGCGAGCTGCTCGAACTGGTCGGCCTCAACCCGGAGCACTTCAACCGCTTCCCGCACGAGTTCTCCGGTGGCCAGCGCCAGCGCATCGGCGTGGCCCGCGCCCTGGCGCTCAACCCGAAGCTCATCGTCGCGGACGAGCCGGTCTCCGCGCTCGACGTCTCCATCCAGGCCCAGGTGGTGAACCTGCTTCAGAAGGTGCAGCAGGAGATGGGCATCGCCTTCCTGTTCATCGCCCACGACCTGGCCGTCGTCCGGCACTTCTCCAAGCGCGTCGCCGTCATGTACCTCGGCAAGGTGGTCGAGGTCGGCGACCGGGACTCCATCTACACCAGGCCGCGGCACCCCTACACCCACGCCCTGCTCTCGGCGGTGCCCGAGGTGTCGATGGTCGACGAGCCCGAGAGCCGTGAGCGCATCCGCCTCGCCGGGGACGTGCCCTCGCCGATCATGCCCCCCTCCGGCTGCCGCTTCCGCACCCGGTGCTGGAAGGCGCAGGACAAGTGCGCGAGCGAGGTGCCGCCGCTGGTCCGCATCGCCGGCAACCGCGACGGTCACCTGACGGCCTGCCACTTCCCGGAGGAGCCGACGATCGCGGCCCGCGAGGAGGACATCGTCCTGGACCCGGCGCTGGCCGCGCTGGAGGAGACGGACAAGGACCGGTCCGCCTGATCCGCCCGGCACCGTGAACGGACCGAGGGCCCGCGCCTGGGGAGGCGCGGGCCCTCGGTTTCCCTGGAGCGGACGTTCCGGGCTCGGGTCAATGGGCCGAGGAAGTCCGTTCCGCGGGCGGTGCCGACAGAAAGGGGTGTCGTCAGGCGGCCGCCCGGGGCTTCTTGGTGAGACGGGGCGAGGGTACGTCATCCGTCTCGGGGTAGTGGCACGCGGTCAGGTGTCCGGGCTTGTTCCCCTCCACCTGCACCAACGGCGGCACCTCCGACGCGCACTTCTCCGTCGCCTTCCAGCACCGGGTGCGGAAGCGGCAGCCCGAGGGCGGGTTGATCGGGGAGGGCACGTCGCCCACGAGCCGGATGCGCTCGCGGGGGGTGTCCTCGACGGTCGCCTCGGGCACGGCGGACAGCAGGGCGCGCGTGTAGGGGTGGCGCGGGTTGTCGTACAGGTCGTCCCGGTCGGCGATCTCCATGATCCTGCCGAGGTACATGACCGCGACGCGCTGCGAGAAGTGCCGGACGACGGCCAGGTCGTGGGCGATGAAGACGAACGCGATGCCCAGTTCCCGCTGCACCTTCTGGAGCAGGTTGACCACCTGGGCCTGGATGGACACGTCGAGCGCGGAGACCGGCTCGTCGGCCACGATCAGCTTGGGCTCCAGGGCCAGCGCGCGGGCGACCCCGATGCGCTGGCGCTGGCCGCCGGAGAACTCGTGCGGGAAGCGGTTGAAGTGCTCGGGGTTGAGGCCCACGATCTCCAGCAGCTCGCGCACGCGCTTCTCGCGGCCGCCGGCCGGGTCGATGTCGTTGATCTCCATCGGGCTGGAGATGATCTTGCCGACCGTCTGGCGGGGGTTGAGGGACGCGTACGGGTCCTGGAAGATCATCTGGATCTCGGACCGGATCGGTGCGAGCGCCCGTCGCCCCGCGTGGGTGATGTCCTGGCCCCGGTAGGTGACCTTGCCGCCGGTGGGCTCCAGCAGGCGGGTGATCAGCCGGCCCGTGGTCGACTTGCCGCAGCCGGACTCGCCGACCAGACCCAGGCTCTCACCCTCGCGGACCGTGAAGTCCAGGCCGTCCACCGCCCGGACCGCACCGACCGTGCGCGAGATCGGGAAGCCGCCCTTGATCGGGAAGTGCTTGGTCAGACCGCTGACGTCCAGGAGCGTTTCCGCGTTGCTCATGATGGTGAAGTCCTGTCTCTTGTACGTCAGTTGTGCCGGGAACCGGCGAAGTCGGCGAACAGCTCCTGGCGCTGTCCCGGGGGCAGGTGGCAGGCGGAACCCCGGCCCTTCTCCACCTGGAGCAGGGGCTGCTGCGAGGAGCACAGCCCGCCGGGGACCTTCTCGACGAAGGCGCAGCGCGGGTGGAACCGGCAGCCGGTCGGCGGGTTGAGCAGCGAGGGCGGCGAGCCGGGGATCGGCTCCAGCGGCACGTCCACCGGCCCGTCCAGGCTCGGCATGGAACTCATCAGGCCCAGCGTGTACGGGTGCTGCGGGTCGCGCAGCACCTCCTCCTTCGTCCCGCGCTCCACGCACCGGCCGCCGTACATCACCAGCACGTCGTCCGCGATGTCGGCGATGACGCCGAGGTCGTGGGTGATGAAGACGATGGCCGTGCCGAACTCCTGCTGGAGGTCCTTGAGCAGGTCCATGATCTGCGCCTGGACCGTCACGTCCAGGGCCGTGGTCGGCTCGTCCGCGATCAGCAGCTCGGGGTCGCAGACCAGCGCCATGGCGATCATCGCGCGCTGGCGCATACCGCCGGAGAACTGGTGCGGGTAGTCGTCCACCCGTACCTCCGGCTGCGGGATGCCCACCCGGCGCAGCATCTCGATCGCCCGCTGCCGGGCCTGCGCCTTGGAGGCGCCGGTGTGCTTGCGGTAGGTCTCGCCGATCTGCTTGCCGATGGTGTGGTACGGCGACAGCGAGGCCAGCGCGTCCTGGAAGATCATCGCCATCTTGTTGCCGCGCAGCCGCTCCAGCTCGCGCTCCGTGGCGGTGAGCAGGTCCTTGCCGTCGAGGACGATCTCGCCGTCGATCGCGGTGCGGTCCCGGTCGTGCAGGCCCAGGATCGTCAGGTTGGTGACCGACTTGCCCGAGCCCGACTCGCCGACGATGCCGAGCGTCCTGCCCTTGGCGAGGTCGAAGGAGAGCCCGTCGACGGCCTTGACGATGCCGTCCTCGGTGGAGAAGTGGACCTTCAGGTCCCTGACGGAGAGGAAGGGCTGCTGTTCGGTGCTCGTCACGGGGACGCTCCAGGAGGTGATGCAGAGGGGGTAGGGAGGGCGGAGGTCAGGCGAGCCGGATCCGCGGGTCGATGAGGGCGTAGACCGCGTCGACGATGATGTTGAAGAACACGATCGCGCCGGCTGCCAGGACGGTGACGCCGAGCTGCATCGGCAGGTCGCTCTGGTTCACGGCCTGCACCGCGAGCCGGCCGATGCCCGGGAGGGAGAACACCGACTCGGTGATGATGGCGCCGCCGATCAGCGTGCCGAGGTCGATGCCGAACAGGGTGACGATCGGGCCCATCGCGCCGCGCCAGGCGAAGCGGAAGAACACGTTGCGCTGGGACAGGCCCTTGGCGCGGGCCGTGCGGACGTAGTCCTCGCTGAGCTGCTCCACCATCTGGGAGCGCGTCATGCGGGTGTAGTTGGCGGTGAAGATGATCGACAGCACGAGCCAGGGCAGCAGCAGACCGGAGAGCCAGGCGGCCGGGTTCTCGGTGAGCGGCGTCCACGAGGGTTGGCTGAAGATGCCGAGCTGCGAGACCAGGAAGAACATGGCGACGTAGCCGACGAAGTAGATCTGGAGCGAGGAGCCGAGCAGCGATACCGAGCTGGCGAACTTGTCCAGGAACTTGCCCTGCTTGAGCGCGGCGAGCATGCCCGCGCCCACGCCGATGATCAGGAAGAAGAACGCCGCGCCGAAGGCGAGCGAGAGGGTCATCGGCAGGCGTTCCATGATCGTGCCGAAGACGGGCTCGTTGTTGGCGAACGAGTAGCCGAGGCAGGGCGCGTCGCAGTAGCCGTAGCCGCCGTAGTCGCGTCCGGCGAAGATGCCCACGAGCCAGTGCCAGAACTGCATGACGATCGACTCGTCGATGCCCAGGTTCTGCCGGATCTGCGCCAGGTTCTCCTCGGTGCAGTTCTTGCCGCAGGACATCATCGCTGGGTCACGCGGGATCGCGTAGAAGAGCCAGAAGGTGACGGCGCTGATGATCAGCAGGATGACCATCGCGCCGATGACTCGGCGGGCTAGGAAGCGGAGCATGGGGCGTGACTTTCCGGACGGGGCACCGTCGCCGGGGCGTGGAGGGGGGTGGGTCCCGGGGGCGGTCGCCGTGACGGTGACCGCCCCGAGGGATCGTGCGCGCTTACTTCGCGGCGTAGAGCTTGCAGAGCGCGATGCAGGTGTTGCCGCTGTCGTAGACGACGTTGCCGACCTTGGACCCGTGGATCCAGTTGCGGATCTTGTGGTAGTCCGGGACGACCGGCGCCAGCTCCATGATCTGGCGGTCGACGGCGCCCCAGGCCTTGTTGGCCTCGTCCGGGTCGGCGATCTTCGCGGCGGCGTAGATCGCCTTGTTCACGCCCGTGTCGTCGAGCTGGGCGTAGTTGCTGCGGCCGTTGCCGATGTTGTCGCCGTGCCAGCAGGGGTAGAAGACCGAGTAGCCGTTGGGCCAGTCCGGGCTCCAGCCGGCACCGAACAGGTCGTACTCGTTGTCGATCTTGCCGATCTGGGTGTAGAAGGTCGACTTGTCGACCTGCTTGTTGACGACCTCGAAGCCCGCCTTCTCCAGGGCTTCCTTGACCGCGACGGCGACCTTCACCTGGGTGTCCGACTGCTGGTAGGCGATGACCAGCTTCTGGCCGATCTTCCCGGCCTCCTTCAGCAGCGCCTTGGCCTTGACCGGGTCGCCACCGGGCTTCTTGGTCGTGCCGTAGAGGTCGAACTTCTCGTAGCCGGGGGTGACCGGGCTGAGGATGGTGGTGGCGATCTCGGTGCTGTAGGCGCCACCGGCGATCGTCTGGAGCTGCTGGTGCGGCCACGCCCAGTTGATCGCCTGGCGGACCTTGACGTCCGTGATGCGGGTGGTGTTGATCGGCCAGTAGTAGGTGACCGTGTCGACCTTGGTGAGGATGCGCTTCTTGTACTCGGCGTTGGTGAGCACCTGCGCGATGCGCTCGGGAGCGATCTCGTTGAAGACCGAGATGGCGTACTGGTCGTTGCCCTTGTCCGCGATGTAGCGGTCGGTGGAGGCGATCAGCTCGTAGCCGAACTGGAAGTGGAAGCTGTCCGGGTAGGCGTTGCGGATCGGGTCCGTCTTCGGGTCCCAGTGCTCGTTGCGCACGTACGTCATCGACTTGCCGACGCTACGGCTCTCGATCTTGTACGGACCGCAGGAGACCGGCTTCTTGTCGTACTTCTCCTTGGTGTCCAGCTTCTTCGGCACCAGGGAGTAGCCGCGCATGGCCAGCGTGAAGTTGAAGTCGCTGCGCGCTTCCTTCAGGCGGAACGTGACGGTCTTGCCGTCGATCTCGATGGAGTCCAGGTGCTTGCCCTCGTAGGGGCCCTTGTACTTGTCGCCGCCCTCGAGCCAGCCCTGGACGTAGACCGGGCCCTCGGTGATGAACGGGGCGAAGATGCGCTCGAAGGTGTGGCGGACGTCGTCGACGGTGACGGCCGAGCCGTCCTCCCACTTCAGGCCGTCCTTCAGGGTGAAGGACCAGGTCCTGCCGCCGTCCTTCATGGTGCCGGCGTCGGTGGCGGCGTCGCCGACCAGGGTGGTGACGCCGTTGTCGTCGATCTTGTAGCCGGTCAGGCCGCGCATGATCGGGACGGTGATGGCGCCCTCGGTCGAGACGTAGATCTGCGCCGGGTCCATGTGGTCCATGTCGAACTGGTCCAGCGAGTAGATCGTCCCGCCCGTGACCGCGTCCTTGACCTCGGGGGCCGGGCCGGTCGAGTCCGCCTTGGTACCGACCTTGATCTCGATGGTCTCGCTGCCGCTGACCTTGGGGCCGTCGTGCCCGGCGGAGGAGCCGCCGCCCCCGCTGCCGCATGCGGTCAGCACCGAGGACGAAGCCGCGACCACACCGGTGGCGATGAGGAAGTTTCTACGGGAGAAAGACATGAGGCACCTGCCAGAGAAGGACCAACGGGACGGGACGGCCGGCCGGACGGCGTCGAACGAGCCGGGTGGAACGGAGGGGTCAGCGCTTTGACTTCGGGTCGAGGGCGTCGCGCACCGAGTCACCGAGAAGGTTGAAGGCGAGGACGAAGATCACCATCGAGACGCCCGGGAAGAGCATGAAGGTGAGGTCCTCGGTGTAGAACTGGGCGCCGCGCTGGATCATGACGCCCCAGTCCGGGGTCGGGTCGATGATGCCGACGCCGAGGAAGGCCAGACCCGCCTCGGCCGTGACGAAGGCCGGGAGCATGAGCGTGGACTGGATGATGATCGGCGTCCACAGGTTGGGGAGCAGTTCCTTGAAGACGATCCGGAACGGGGAGGCGCCCGTGACCTTCGCCGCCTCCACGAACTCCCGCTCGCGCAGACCGAGCACCTGACCGCGCAGCAGCCGGGCGAGAGAGGCCCAGCCGAAGGCCGAGAGCACCAGGATGAGGGAGACGGCACGCAGTGAGGTCGGGATGTTCTCGTCGGAGGCGACGAACAGACCGTAGACGACCGGCATGAAGGCGATGAAGAAGAGCGTCGACGGGAACGAGAGCAGGATGTCGATGATCCGGCTTACGAAGTAGTCGGTCCTGCCGCCGAGGTAGCCCGCCGTGATCCCGACGACGACACCGACGACCGAGGTGAGCAGCGTGGCGGCCACCGCGATACCCAGCGACGTGCGAATGCCGTACAGCAGGAAGGTGAACACGTCCCGTCCGAGCTGGGGCTCGATGCCGAACCAGAACTCGCCGCTCATGCCGCCGTTGGGGCCGGCCGGGTAGGAGAAGGCGTTCAGCAGCTCCGGGCGCTCACTGGCGTAGGTGGTGTACGGGTCCTTGCCGTACAGCATGGCTATGAGCGGTGCGGCGAGCGCGATCACGAAGAAGAAGATCACGATGCACGCGGATATGACGCCCGTCTTGTCGCGCTTGAAGCGGGTCCAGGCCAGGCGTCCGGGGGAGCGGCTCTCGCTGCCCCGAGGGGAGGGCGTGGGCGACGTGACGACGCTGTCGTCGGTCACCGCGAGCGGGGCAGCCGCTGAGGGAGTTGGGGGGGTCATGGTGCTCCTGGCCCAAGGGAGGGTCTGATGACTCCGCAGGGCGTCCCCCTACGGGCTACGCCGGACTTTTTCAACGCAATTCGTTCAAGGTCAATAAAATCCGGAGCGGCTTGGCTCTGTATTTACCTTGTTTACTGTTGCTTGGGCGAACCATAGCTACGCGTGTAGCGCGCCGTGATCGATCCGTGCCCTACATCGGACCAACTGGACTAATCAGGCAAGGTGTTCGTTATGCGGACGCGAGCTCGTCGAAATATGTACACCGAGGGTTCTGAATCCAACGGTTCGGCATCGGATGGTGGAGATCTGTTGCGCTCCACGTTCAAGATCCTTTGTGCCGGGTAAGAGCGCTGCCCCCCGACGGGCCGCCGGTCGGCGACGGCGTGCTGTGGGGTTCCTCCAAAGGGAGGTATGCGTGTGCGATGTGCACCCTTTGCCCTGATGCTGGCCGGTAATGGACCAGAGGACGAGTCAGCGATCCAGCCGAACGAGTCGAACGAGTCGGACGAGTCAGGGCACGAGGAGGCACTCCATGCGCGGAGCCAGGCACGCCAGATGGGCCGCATGCGCTGCGGCGGCAGCCCTCGCGGCGACGGCCTGCGGAGGCGGCGGCGACAGCGGCGGGGACACCGGCGCGGTGCTCAGCTCCTCATGGGGCGACCCGCAGAACCCGCTGGAGCCCGCCAACACCAACGAGGTGCAGGGCGGCAAGGTCCTCGACATGATCTTCCGGGGGCTGAAGAGGTACGACCCGAAGACCGGCGAGGCGCAGGACATGCTCGCCGAGAAGATCGAGACCTCCGACTCGCAGAACTTCACCGTCACCGTCAAGGACGGCTGGACCTTCAGCAACGGCGAGAAGGTGACCGCCCAGTCCTTCGTGGACGCCTGGAACTACGGCGCGAGCCTGAAGAACAACCAGCGCAACGCCTACTTCTTCAGCTACATCGACGGCTACGACAAGGCCCACCCCGAGGACGGCGGCGAGCAGAGCGCCGACACCCTGTCCGGGCTGAAGGTGACCGGGCCCCGCACCTTCACCGTCAGGCTCAGCCAGAAGTTCTCGACGTTCCCCGACACCCTCGGCTACCCGGCCTTCGCACCCCTGCCCAGGGCGTTCTTCGACGACCACGACGCCTGGCTGAAGAAGCCGGTCGGCAACGGCCCCTACCAGGTCGACAACTACACCCGCGGCTCCCAGATGTCCCTCAGGAAGTGGGACCAGTACCCCGGTGACGACAAGGCGCAGAACGGCGGCGTCGACCTGAAGGTCTACACCGACAACAACACCGCCTACACCGACCTGATGGCGGGCAACCTCGACCTGGTCGACGACGTCCCGGCCGCCCAGCTCAAGAACGTGAAGAACGACCTCGGCGACCGGTACATCAACACCCCGGCCGGCATCATCCAGACCCTCGCCTTCCCGTTCTACGACGAGGCCTGGAACAAGCCGGGCTCCGAGAAGGTCCGCAAGGGCCTCTCCATGGCGATCGACCGCAAGCAGATCACCGACACGATCTTCCAGCAGACCCGCACCCCGGCCACCGACTGGACCTCACCCGTGCTCGGTGAGGACGGCGGCTTCAAGGAGGGTCTGTGCGGTGAGGCCTGCGAGTACAACCCCGAGGAGGCCAGGAAGCTGGTCAAGGACGGCGGCGGACTGCCCGGCGGACAGGTGAAGATCACCTACAACGCGGACACCGGCTCCCACGGCCAGTGGGTCGACGCGGTCTGCAACTCCATCAACAACGCCCTGGAGAACGACCGCGCCTGCGTCGGCAACCCCGTCGGCACCTTCGCCGACTTCCGCAACCAGATCACCGACCAGAAGATGAGCGGCCCCTTCCGCGCCGGCTGGCAGATGGACTACCCCCTCATCCAGAACTTCCTCCAGCCGCTGTACTACACCAACGCCTCCTCCAACGACGGCAAGTGGTCCAGCCAGAAGTTCGACGACCTCGTCGACCAGGCCAACGCCGAGCCAGACACCGCCAAGGCCGTCGGCATCTTCCAGCAGGCCGAGGAGGTCCTGCGGGACGAGATGGGCGCCATCCCGCTCTGGTACCAGAACGGCAGCGCCGGCTACTCCGACCGGCTGTCCGACGTGGAGCTCAACCCGTTCAGCGTCCCGGTCTACGACGAGATCAAGGTCGGCTGAGGTTCCCCATGGGACGCTACGTCGTCCGGCGGCTGCTCCAGATGATCCCGGTCTTCATCGGGGCCACGCTGCTGATCTTCCTGATGGTCAACGTGATGGGCGACCCCGTCGCGGGACTCTGCGGCGACCGGGAGTGCGACCCGGCGACCGCCGCCCAGCTGCGCAAGGAGTTCGGCCTCGACAAGCCCGTGTGGCAGCAGTACCTGACCTACATGGGCAACGTCTTCACCGGGGACTTCGGCACCGCCTTCAACGGCCAGCCGGTCACCGAGCTGATGGGCACCGCCTTCCCGGTCACCATCCGCCTGACGATCGTGGCGATCCTCTTCGAGATCGTCGTCGGCATCGTCCTCGGTGTCGTCACCGGCCTGCGTCGCGGCCGGCCGATCGACACCGGGGTCCTGCTGCTCACGCTGGTCGTCATCTCCGTCCCGACCTTCGTCACCGGTCTGCTGCTCCAGCTGCTGCTCGGCGTCAAATGGGGGTGGATCGACCCGGCCGTCTCCTCCGAGGCGGCCTTCGGCGAGCTGATCGTCCCCGGCCTGGTCCTCGCCTCGGTCTCCCTGGCGTACGTCACCCGCCTGACCCGGACCTCCATCGCGGAGAACCGGCGCTCCGACTACGTCCGTACCGCCGTCGCCAAGGGCCTGCCCCGCCACCGGGTCATCACCCGGCACCTGCTGCGCAACTCCCTCATCCCGGTCGTCACCTTCATCGGCACCGACATCGGCGCCCTGATGGGCGGCGCCATCGTCACCGAGCGGATCTTCAACATCCACGGCGTCGGCTACCAGCTCTACCAGGGCATCCTCCGGCAGAACACCCAGACCGTCGTCGGCTTCGTCACCGTCCTGGTCCTCGTCTTCCTCGTCGCCAACCTCCTCGTCGACCTCCTGTACGCCGTACTCGACCCGAGGATCCGCTATGCCTGACCCGCAGCAGCCCTACGAGCCCGAGCGCGCCGTCGCCGGCACCGGCATGGGCGGCACGATGGACCTGGGCGCGAGCGAGGCGATCACGCTGGAGCAGCCGCCCGGCCCCGACGGGTCGCGCCCCGAGGACAAGCCCCGCAGCCTCTGGTCCGACGCCTGGCACGACCTGCGCCGCAACCCCGTCTTCATCATCTCGGCGCTGGTGATCCTCTTCCTGGTCGTCATCTCGATCTGGCCCTCGCTGATCGCGTCCGGCAGCCCCCTCAAGTGCGACCTCGCCAAGGCTCAGGAGGGATCGCAGGCCGGCCACCCCTTCGGCTTCAACGGCCAGGGCTGCGACGTCTACACCCGCACCGTCTACGGCGCCCGCACCTCGGTGGCGGTCGGCGTCCTCGCCACGCTCGGGGTCGCCGTCCTCGGCAGCGTGTTCGGCGGGCTCGCCGGGTTCTTCGGCGGCGTGGGGGACTCGATCCTGTCCCGGATCACCGACGTGTTCTTCGCCATCCCGGTCGTCCTCGGCGGGCTGGTCCTGCTCTCCGTCATCACCAGCAACACCGTCTGGCCGGTCATCGGCTTCATCGTGCTGCTCGGCTGGCCGCAGATCTCCCGCATCGCCCGCGGCTCGGTCATCACCGCGAAGCAGAACGACTACGTCCAGGCCGCCCGCGCGTTGGGCGCCTCGAACTCCCGGCTCCTGCTGCGGCACATCGCGCCCAACGCCGTCGCCCCCGTCATCGTCGTCGCGACCATCGCGCTCGGCACCTACATCTCCCTGGAGGCGACGCTGTCCTTCCTCGGCGTCGGCCTCAAACCGCCCAGCGTCTCCTGGGGCATCGACATCTCCGCCGCCGCCCCCTACGTCCGCAACGCCCCGCACGCCCTGCTGTGGCCCTCGGGTGCGCTGGCGATCACCGTCCTGGCGTTCATCATGCTCGGCGACGCGGTGCGCGACGCCCTCGACCCGAAGCTGAGGTGAGCCGCCGCATGCTGCTCGAAGTGCGCGACCTGCACGTGGAGTTCCGCACCAGGGACGGCGTCGCCAAGGCCGTCAACGGCGTCAGCTACGGCGTGGACGCGGGCGAGACCCTGGCCGTCCTCGGCGAGTCCGGCTCCGGCAAGTCGGTCACCGCCCAGACGGTCATGGGCATCCTCGACGTGCCGCCGGGCCGCATCACCGGGGGCGAGATCCTCTTCGAGGGCCGGGACCTGCTGAAGCTCAAGGAGGACGAACGCCGCAAGGTCCGCGGCGCCGAGATGGCGATGATCTTCCAGGACGCGCTGTCGTCGCTGAACCCGGTCCTGACCGTCGGCGACCAGCTCGGCGAGATGTTCACCGTGCACCGGGGCATGTCCCGCAAGGACGCCCGCGCCAAGGCCGTCGAACTGATGGACCGCGTGCGCATCCCGGCCGCGAAGGAGCGGGTGCGGCAGTACCCGCACCAGTTCTCCGGCGGCATGCGCCAGCGGATCATGATCGCCATGGCGATGGCCCTGGAGCCGAAGCTGATCATCGCCGACGAGCCCACCACCGCCCTCGACGTCACCGTCCAGGCCCAGGTCATGGAACTCCTCGCGGAACTCCAGCGCGAGCTGCACATGGGCCTGATCCTCATCACCCACGACCTGGGCGTGGTCGCGGACGTCGCCGACCGGATCGCCGTGATGTACGCGGGCCGGATCGTGGAGACGGCGCCGGTCCACGACATCTACAAGGCACCGGCCCACCCGTACACCCGCGGCCTGCTGGACTCCATCCCGCGCCTGGACCAGAAGGGCCAGGAGCTGTACGCCATCAAGGGCCTGCCGCCCAACCTCACCCGCATCCCGCCCGGTTGCGCCTTCCACCCCCGCTGCCCGATGGCCCAGGACGTCTGCCGCGCCGACGTACCGCCGCTGTACGAGGTGACGGAGTCGGAGTCGGAGCGGGGCAGCGCCTGCCACTTCTGGAGGGAGTGCCTGCATGGCTGAGCCGATCCTGGAGGTCCGGGGCCTCGTCAAGCACTACCCGCTCACCACCGGCATCCTCTTCAAGAAGCAGGTCGGGGCCGTCAAGGCGGTCGACGGCGTCGACTTCCACCTCGACCGCGGCGAGACCCTCGGCATCGTCGGCGAGTCCGGCTGCGGCAAGTCGACGGTCGCCAAGATGCTGGTCAACCTGGAGCGGCCGACGGCCGGGGAGATCCGCTACAAGGGCGAGGACATCACCCGGCTGTCGGGCAAGGCGCTGAAAGCCGTGCGCCGCAACATCCAGATGGTCTTCCAGGACCCCTACACGTCCCTCAACCCCCGGATGACGGTGGGCGACATCATCGGGGAGGCGTACGACATCCATCCGGAGGTCGCCCCGAAGGGCGACCGGCGACAGCGGGTCCAGCACCTGCTCGACGTGGTCGGCCTGAACCCCGAGTACATCAACCGCTATCCCCACCAGTTCTCCGGCGGCCAGCGCCAGCGCATCGGCATCGCCCGCGGACTCGCCCTGCGCCCGGAGATCATCGTCGCGGACGAACCGGTCTCGGCCCTCGACGTGTCCGTGCAGGCGCAGGTGATCAACCTGATGGGCCGGCTCCAGGACGAGTTCGACCTGTCCTACATCTTCATCGCCCACGACCTGTCGATCGTCCGGCACATCTCGGACCGGGTCGGCGTGATGTACCTCGGCCGCATCGTGGAGACCGGCCGGGACGCCGAGATCTACGACCACCCCACCCACCCGTACACCCAGGCCCTGCTGTCCGCCGTGCCGGTGCCCGACCCTCAGGCCCGGGAGCACCGCGAGCGGATCATCCTGACCGGTGACGTCCCCTCGCCCACCGCCATCCCCTCCGGATGCCGCTTCCGCACCCGCTGCTGGAAGGCACGGGAGCGCTGCGCCCTGGAGGTCCCGGCGCTCGCGGTACCCGCCGAGTTCCGGCACGCCACCGGCCCCGCGGCCCACGACTCGGCGTGCCACTTCGCGGAGGAGAAGCAGGTGGTGCCGCCGGAGACGGACGGCGACGGCGACGGCGGACGGAAGGGCGGGCGCGGCAGCGGGCCGGGGTGACATGGCACTCCCCGGCCCGCTCACGGCACCCGCACGGCCGCACGCTGATCAGCGTCGCGCGTCCGTATATCGGTACCGCTTCGGTCGAGTTGCCCGCGTGTTAAAGCGGTCGGCCGGCGTGGAACACGCGGTGGCCGCGCCCCCGCCGCCCCCGGCCCCGGACGCAGCGGCGATGCGCCCCTGTGCGGCCGTACGCCGACTGCCGCGGAAGCACGATGTCCGCGGGGACCTTCGGGAGGGCCCGGCCGCGAGGGGCCGGCGAAGCGGACCGGGGTGCGCCGGGCCGTCCCGGTCCGCCTCCTTCCGCGGGCTCAGGTGGCGGGACCGAGCGACCGCTTGAGGAAGTCCACCTGGAGCAGCAGCAGGTTCTCGGCGACCGACTCCTGCGGGGTCATGTGCGTGACGCCGGACAGCGGCAGCACCTCGTGCGGGCGGCCGGCCGCCAGCAGGGCCGAGGACAGGCGCAGGGAGTGGGCGACGACCACGTTGTCGTCCACCAGCCCGTGGATGATCATCATCGGGCGGTGCGGCTCGGCCGCGTCCACCAGGCCCGCGTCGTCGATCACCGAGTTGCGTCGGTAGACCTCCGGCTGCTCGTCGGGGTGGCCGATGTACCGCTCCTGGTAGTGCGTGTCGTAGAGGCGCAGGTCGGTGACCGGGGCGCCGACGACCGCGGCGTGGAAGACGTCCGGCCGTCGCAGGGCCGCCAGCGCCGCCAGGTACCCGCCGAAGGACCAGCCGCGGACGGCGACGCGGTTCAGGTCGAGCGGGAAGTCGGCGGCGAGGGCGTGCAGCGCGTCCACCTGGTCCTGGAGCACGACGGCGGCCACGTCGTCCTTGATGGCCTTCTCCCAGGCGGGGGACCGTCCGGGCGTGCCCCGCCCGTCGGCGACGATCACCGCGAACCCCTGGTCGGCGAACCACTGCGAGGTGAGGTGGGCGTTGTGCGCGGCGACCACGCGCTGGCCGTGGGGGCCACCGTACGGGTCGAGGAGGACGGGGAGGGGGGTGTCACCGTGGTAGTCCCTTGGCATAAGCACGGCGCACGGGACACGGCGTGCGCCCCCCTGCGTGAGCGTCACGCGCGGGGACAAACCGGGGTCTTCGGCGTAGGAGGCCACCGTCGCGACCGGCTTTCCGTCCCGCAGCACCTGAGCCCGGGCGCCGGGCCGGTCGAGCGTCGCGGAGACGAGAACGGTCACGCCCCCGGCGCGCACCGCCGAGTGCACGCCGGCCTCCTGCGAAACGCGCTCCACGCCGAGTTCGTTGACCCGGTACACATGCACTTCACCGGTCTCCGGCTCGGCCGCCTCCGCACCGGCGGACGCCGAGACCAGCACGTCGTCGCCGGAGACGTCCAGTACGGCCCGCAGGTGCAACTGCGCTCCGGTGAGCGGTCGTTCCCCCACCGCCAGCACCCGCGCACCACCCTCGTCGGTGATCCGTACGAGCTGCCCGGAAGGGCTCCAGCAGGGCACCCCGGGGAAGAGTTCCAGCCAAACTGGATCTTCGTCGGCGTGCACCATCCGGGTCGTGCCGGACTCGGTGTCCACGGCCAGGAACAACTGGCTGCGCTGGTCGCGCGCCTGGACGAGGAGGAGCGGCGCACCCGCCGCTGACCAGTGCACTCGCGCCAGATACGGATACCGCGCCCGGTCCCAGAGGACCTCCGTGCGCCCCCCGTCCAGCCCGATCACGAACAGCCGCACGTCCGCGTTGGCGGTGCCCGCCGCCGGGTACGGCACGTGGTGTGGATCACGCTCGGGGTGGGCCGGGTCGGAGATCCACCAGCGGCTGACCGGCGTGTCGTCCACGCGCGCCACCAGCAGCCGATCCGACTCCGGACCCCACCAGAAGCCCCGGCTGCGCGCCATCTCCTCGGCGGCGATGAACTCGGCCAGCCCGTAGGTGACGCCCTCCGCGTCGGCCTCGGCCAGCGCCCTGTCCCCGTCCCCCTCGGCCCCCACCACGCGCAGGGCGCCCTGGGTGACGTAGGCGATGTGCCGTCCGTCGGGGGAGGGGCGCGGGTCGATCACCGGGCCCGGGGCGGGCAGTTCGCGTGCCGTCCCGGCCCGCAGCTCGGCCGCGAAGAGCCGCCCCGACAGGGCGAAGGCGGCCAGCTCGACGGCCGAGTCGGTGGCGTAGCCGACGATGCCGGCGCCGCCCTCGCGGCTGCGCTCACGCCGGGCCCGCTCCTCGGGCGACAGGTGCTCCTCGGCGCCGCCGAGCAGGGCGCGCGGGTCGGCCGCGACGCGCTCCCCGCCCTCCTCGACGTCGAGGACCCACAGTGCGTTGGCCCGGTCCGTACCGGAACCGGAGCGCAGGAAGGCGACCCGTGAACCGTCGGGTGCCACGGTGAACGAACGCGGCGCGCCGAGCGTGAACCGCTGGGTGCGGGCGTGCCGTTTGGGGAAGGAATCGGACTCCGTCGTCATGCCCTGACCATATTGGCCATGCGCCCCCTTGTGCGGCCGTGCGCCGAGAGATGCGCGCGCACGGATAGTTATGATCACTAGCGCATAGTGGGTACCAACCAGATGCCCGCTGCGTGGATTTATCTGCTCCGAGCTCTGACTGCGTCCGACCCCCCGTGTCCCTGGGCCCATTGGAGGTGAGCCGCCGTGGCACTCTCGATTTCGGCGGTTGTGCTGCTGGCGATCATCGTCTTCCTGCTGGTCAAGAAGTCAGGACTGAAGGCGGGGCACGCGGTCGTGTGCATGCTCCTCGGCTTCTACCTGGCCTCGTCGACCGTCGCGCCCACGATCAGTGAGCTGACGACGAACATCGCGGGGATGATCGGGAGCATCAACTTCTGACCCGGCCGCCCACCCGGCCGTACGCCGGCCCGCGCCCGGACGGTCTCCCGCGTGAGGAGGACGGGCGCGCGGCCTCATAGGGTGGTCCCATGACGGAACAGCCCGCCCGGCGTCTGCTGCTGGTGCACGCGCACCCGGACGACGAGTCGATCAACAACGGCGTCACCATGGCCAGGTACGCGGCCGAGGGCGCCCACGTGACCCTGGTGACCTGCACCCTCGGCGAGCGGGGCGAGGTCATCCCGCCCGAGCTGGCGCACCTGACGGGGCCCGCGCTCGGCGGGCACCGCCGCGACGAGCTGGCGGCCGCGATGCGCGCGCTCGGCGTGGACGACTTCCGGCTGCTGGGCGGGCCGGGGCGCTTCGCCGACTCGGGGATGCTGGGCCTGCCCGACAACGAGGACCCCGGCTGCCTGTGGCAGGCGGACGTCGACCGGGCCGCCGCGCTCCTCGTCGACGTGATCCGCGAGGTGCGCCCCCAGGTCCTCGTCACCTACGACCCCGACGGCGGCTACGGCCACCCCGACCACATCCAGGCCCATCGCATCGCCATGCGCGCCGTCGAGCTGGCGGACGAGGCCGGCTGCCCGGTCGCCAAGGTCTACTGGAACCGCGTGCCGCGCACCGTCGCCGAGGACGCCTTCGCCCGCCTCCGCGACGAGCTGCCCGGGCTGCCGTTCGACAAGGCGGCCGGGGTCGAGGACGTCCCGGGTGTCGTGCCGGACGAGGTGATCACCACCGAGATCCGCGGCGACGCCCCCGCCCGCGCCGCCAAGGCCGCCGCCATGCGCGCGCACGCCACGCAGATCACCGTGGCCGAGCCGTACTTCGTCCTCTCCAACGCACTGGCCCAGCCGCTCTTCACCACCGAGTACTACGAACTGGTGCGGGGCGAGCGGTCCGGTGACGCGGGCGCCCGCGAGGAGGACCTGTTCGCCGGGCTCGGGCTCGGGACCGGGACCGGGGCCGGGGCCGGGGCCGGTTCGGGCATCGGGGCCGGGATCGGAGAGGCCTCGTGAGCGGGCGGAACGAGCCGGCGGCCTCCGCCCTGGCCCAGCCGCTGCGGGCACCGTCCCTCGGCCGGGCCGCCCTGTACCTGGGCCTCTTCCTGCTCGGTGCCGTGGTCGGGGTGGCCGGGGCACTGCTGCAGCCCGCGTGGTTCCCGGGCGGGCTGCTGCTCGCGCTGGCCGCGGAGGCGGGCCTGTGTCTCGGCGCGGGCCGGGCCGTGGGGCGCCGGGGCGGGGCCGTCGCGCCCGCCGCGGGATGGGCCCTCGCCGTGGTCCTGCTCACCACCAGCCGTCCGGAGGGCGACTTCCTCTTCGCCGCGGGAAGCGGCTCCTATCTCTTCCTGCTCGGTGGCATCGCCGTCGCTGTGATGTGCGCCACCCTCGCGCCGGTGCGGCAACCGGACGGCGGCGCCGACCGACTTCGCAAGTGACGTACTGCTTCGCCATGACGTCGGCGTGGGAGTCCCGTGTGGGTTTCCCCGGCGGTCCCGGGATACACGCGGGAAGTGGCCAGTATGGTGGTGCGCGCCGCCGGGCCGCCCGCTCTGAAGGGGTGACGGGCGGCGGAGCCAACCGGGAGAACCTGCCTTGAGTCGTGAAACTGACAGTTCGTCCTCCGGGCCCCACGGGCGCGGCGGAGCCGCATACCCGTCGGGCACCCCGCCCTACGGGACACCCACGGCTCCCGACGCCGGTGCGGACGCGGGCCGTTCGGCCTCGCGGCCGGAGGAGCGCAAGACCGAGACGACGCTGACGACCCGCATCCGGATCAACATCCCCGGATCACGGCCCATCCCGCCGGTCGTCATGCGCAAGCCCGTCGCGGACGCCGAGGGCGACACCGCCGACGCGGAGACGGCCGAGCGGCCCGAGCCGGGCCCCGCCGTCCCCGCGAGCGCCGGCGAGACTCCCGCCGAACCCGCGCAGCACTCCGGCCCGGCCGACGACAAGCCGGCCAGCGACTGGTTCGCGCCGCGCAAGTCCGGCCCGGGCAAGGGCGCGCAGGGCGGCGGCGCGGCCAACGGCGCCGCTCAGCCCGGCGGTTCGACCCCGGCGCCGACCGCTCCCGGGGCCGGTGCTCCCGGCACCGGTGCCGCCGCACGCCCGGGCGGCGGGAGTGGCCGTCCCGGTGGCGTCGTCGGCTCCATGAACGTGCCGGGCGGCTCCCGGTCCGGATCCACCAACGGGGCCGGGATGTCCGGCGCCACCGGCGGTCCGGTGGCGCCCGGTCACGGCGGCGGCACCGGCTCCTTCGACGTGACCGAGGCCCTGGCGGCGGGCCCGCTGGGCAACGGCAACGGCAACGGCAACGGCAACGGCAACGGCAACGGCAACGGCACGGGCACCGGCCCAGGGGCAGACGGCGGCGGACCGCGTCGCGACGACCTGCCGTACTTCTCGGGGAACGGCCAGGGCCACCAGGCCGCCGCGCCCCGCGGCGAGCAGCACGGCCCGAACGGGCAGTCGCCGTACGGCGGTGGCCCCGCGGGCCCGACCGGCGGCCCGGTCACCGGCGACAGCGCCCTGACGACGCCGCCACCGGTCGCCGACCTCGGCCTCCCGGGCAGGCCCACGGGCCTCGGCGCCCCCCAAGGACAGACCGGGCCCGCGCCCGACGGCATGCGCGGCCCCGACAGCCTGCGTGGACCGGGCGGCCCCGCGGGCCCGGGTGGTCCCGGAGGCCCGGGTGGTCCCGCAGGCCCGGGCGGCCCGGGCATGCCCCAGGGCCCCGGTGCCGCCGCTGCCGCCGCCGGTCCCGACGCCGCCCGGCGCGGCCCGGGCGGCGAGCTGAGCGACGACACCGCGATCCTCACCCCGCAGAAGCCGGTTCCCCCCGGCTACGGCAACCCGGACAACGTCTCCGGCAACACCGTCACCAGCGGCATCCCCGTCGTGCCGGCCGACCGGAGCACGCCGTTCCAGACCGCCGCGCCCGCCGACGGACCGCTGCCGCACACCCCGCCGAAGCTCCCCGAGCCGGTCTCCGCGCCCCCCGCCGGGTCCAACAAGCCGGCCAAGAAGAAGGGGCGCGGCAAGCTTCCGCTCCTCGTCGGCGGCCTGGTCGTGATCGCCGGTGTCACCTACGGCGCCGGCCTGCTCATGAACCGCTCCGACGTCCCCAAGGGCACCAGCGTGCTCGGCGTCGACATCGGCGGCGGGACCCGCGACGACGCCGTCGAGAAGCTGGACGACGTCCTCTCCGCCCGCGCGAGCAAGCCGCTGAAGCTCACGGTGGGCGGCGAGACCGTCTCCCTGAAGCCTGACCAGGCGGGCCTGCAGATCGACACCCAGGCCACGGCCAGCTCCGCGGCCAAGAGCGACTACAACCCGGTCTCCGTGATCGGCTCGCTCTTCGGACAGCAGCGGGTCGTGGAGCCGGTCATGCCCGTCGACGAGGAGAAGCTGCACGCCGCCCTGGAGGACGCCGCCGGTGGAGCGGGGTCGGCGACCGAGGGCACGATCAAGTTCCAGTCCGGCAAGGCCGTGCCGGTGTACGGCAAGGCGGGACAGGGCATCGACGTCGACAAGTCGACCGAGGCCGTCGCGGCGGCGTACCGCGCCCAGGTGGAGACGGGCACCGCCACCTCGGTGAACGTGCCGACCACCGCCCAGCAGCCCACGGTCTCCAAGGCCGAGGTCGACCGGATGCTGAAGGAGTTCGCCGAGCCGGCGATGTCGGGCATCGTCACCGTCGAGGCGGGCGGGGTGGAGGTCAAGTTCAGCCCCCAGAACTCCCTGTGGAAGTTCCTCGCCGTCGAGCCGGTCGACGGCAAGCTGGTCGAGAAGTACGACAAGGCCGCGCTGAAGGAGCTGTACGGCGGCGCGTACGACGGCGTGCTGATCACCCGGGGCAACGGCGAGAAGACCCCCGTGACCCCGGAGGACGTCATCAGCGCCATGCGCCCGGCCCTGAAGAGCAAGACGGATCGCGTCGCGGTCATCGAGACCAACCCGACCTGACACGACCCGACGGCAGGGGGCGCCCGGTGACCGCCGGGCGCCCCCTGCCGACGTCGAGAAGGGCGGAGGCCACCGCCGGAGCGCCGGGGTGGCCTCAGTTGAGCAGCGCGCGGGCCGCCCGGGCCTCCCCGCGGATCTCCTCCGCGACCGCCTCGTCCACCGCCGCGACCACCTCGGCGTACGCCTCCAGCTCACCGGCCCCCGCCGTGAACTCCCCGCGCTGCACCAGCAACCGGGCCCGCTCGTACCGCAGCCGCGCCGCATGGGCCGGGAGCAGCAGCGCCAGCTCGATCGCCCACAGGCCGACGTCCGACCGCTCCGGCCGGGCCGCCGCCCAGGCCCGGATGTTGTTCAGGATGCGCGCCACCACGTCCAGCGGCGCCGCGGGCTCCAGCATCGAGGCCCGCAGGCCGGCCCCCGTGGCACCCGCCACCAGCGCCTCCGCGTCGTTCCCGCTCAGTACCCGCCCGCCGTCGAAGGGATCGACGAGCACCCGCTCCTGTCGCGACCCGGACGCCGGACCGGACTCGGGCCCGAACCCGACCACGAAGTGCCCCGGCAGCGCGACCCCGTACACCGGGGCCCCCGCCCGTCGGGCCACCTCCAGCCACACCACGGACAGCAGGATCGGCAGCCCGCGCCGGCGCCGCAGCACCTCGTGCAGCAACGACGAATCGAGGCGCTGGTAGTCCGCCGGGACCCCGTGGAACCCGTAGCGCCCGCCGAGCAGGTCCCGCACCGCCACCGCCCAGGCCTCCGGCGAACCCGGCCGGAACGGCAGCTGTCCGGCCAGCCGGTCCAGCTCCACCTGCGCGGCGTCCAGCCCCGCCTCGTCCAGCGTCCCGTCCGCCTGCGCGCCCACCAGCAGGCAGAGCGCCGCCAGGTCGGGCCGCTCGGACCGCGCCTCCTCGGCGAACCGCCGCCGCAGGTCGGCGGAGCGTTCCGGTGACGGGGGACGGGGGTGACGCATAGCCGGTTCGTGCCCTTCCACGGCGATCGGTTACCGGTCCGTCCCGGCATCCGCCGGTTCCCGGTAGTGGTGGTACGCGTGATGCGCGGCGAAGCCCATCCCCGCGTAGAGCGCCCGCGCCCGGGCGTTGTCCGTCTCGACCTGGAGCCAGGCCGCCGACGCGCCCTCGTCGAGCGCCCGCCCGGCCAGCGCGGCCATCACGGCGGTCGCGAGCCCCCGGCGGCGCAGCGCGGGGTCGACCTCGACGGCCGCGAAGGAGGCCCACCGCCCGTCCACGACGCACCGCCCGATCGCGGCCGGGGCACCCCCGTCCGCACCCGGAACCGTCGCGAACCACACCGACGGCCCCCCGCCCAGCACCCGCAGGGCCACCTCGCTCACGCCCTTGCGCTGGTACCGCGCGAGCCACGCCTCGTCCGCCTCCCGGGCCAGGACCACACCGGCGCCCTCCGCCCGGTCGGCGACCGGTGCCAGCGCGCCGGTCCACACCTCCGCCGACACCTCCCGCGCCCAGCCCCGCCGCTCCAGCTCGCCGCAGAGCATCTCCTGGGTGCCCGCGGCGCCGGTGGCGGTCTGCACGTACGCGGGCAGTGAGCGTGCGGCGTACCAACCGCGTACGGCGGTCAGCGCCGCGTCGAGCGGCAGACCCGGATCACCCAGCGGCAGCACCGAGTTGGCCCGCCGCGTGAACCCGGCGGCGGCCCGCAGCTCCCAGTCGCCGAGCCACTCGCTCTCCACCGGCCGCCACGCCCGTGAGGCGGCCCGCGCCAGCTCCGCGTAGGTGGCGGCGGGACCGCGTCGACGGGCGGGCGCGGACGGCACGACCTTGCCCGCGACCAGCGTGGATTCCGGGACACGCACACTCTCGCCGCTCTTGCGTGTGATCAGCAGCACACCCTTGTCCCATGATGTGAGAACACCGACCGTATCGGTGAACTTCTCACCCGCCGCACCAGCTTCGCTCAAGCGCCGCACGGAGACTCGTTTGCCCACGTCAGCAGCGGTGATACGGACATCGAGACGCCCAGCGGCAGAGATTTCCACGGGTCGGTCCACCCCTCCTGTTCGGATCATGCCCAAGAACGGAGATACTAGGGGCGGGCATCGACGACGCCGCGCTCCCGCGCGCCAGGCGGCGGAGCCTGAGGAGGCCCGCCAGCGCCCTATCGAGGAGGAACGACAGCGTGACCTACGTCATCGCGCAGCCTTGTGTCGACGTGAAGGACAAGGCGTGCATCGAGGAGTGCCCGGTCGACTGCATCTACGAGGGCCAGCGGTCCTTGTACATCCACCCGGACGAATGCGTCGACTGTGGTGCCTGTGAGCCGGTCTGCCCGGTCGAGGCGATCTTCTACGAGGACGACACTCCCGAGGAGTGGAAGGACTACTACAAGGCGAACGTCGAGTTCTTCGACGAGCTCGGCTCGCCCGGCGGCGCCAGCAAGCTGGGGCTGATCGAGCGCGACCACAGCTTCATCGCCGCGCTGCCGCCGCAGAACCAGTAGGAGCGGCCCCGCACCGCGCCGCCTCGGTCCCGTACGGCTGATCGCCCCTGATCGGTGCCGTGCGGGACCGAGGCGTTCTCGCCGCTCGAGCCGCACCGAGAAAGTGAGCCAGAAACCGTGTCCGCAGTCTCCGATCGCCTTCCCACCTTCCCCTGGGACAGGCTGGAGCCGTACAAGAAGACGGCCGCCGCGCACCCCGACGGCATCGTCGACCTCTCCGTCGGCACCCCGGTCGACCCGGTCCCCGAGCTGATCCAGAAGGCCCTGACCGACGCGGCGGACTCCCCGGGCTACCCGACGGTCTGGGGCACCCCGGCACTGCGCGACGCGATCACCGGCTGGCTCGGGCGCCGTCTCGGCGCCCGCGACGTCACCCATCGCCACGTGCTGCCCATCGTCGGTTCCAAGGAACTCGTCGCCTGGCTCCCCACCCAGCTGGGCCTCGGCCCCGGCGACAAGGTGGCCTTCCCACGCCTGGCCTACCCGACCTACGAGGTCGGCGCGCGGCTGGCCCGCGCGGCGTACGAGGCGTACGACGACCCGACCGAGCTGGACCCGTCGGGGCTGCGGCTCCTGTGGCTCAACTCCCCGTCGAACCCGACCGGCAGGGTCCTGTCCCAGGCCGAGCTGACCCGCGTCGTGGCCTGGGCGCGCGAGCACGGCGTCCTCGTCGTCTCCGACGAGTGCTACCTGGAGCTGGGGTGGGAGGCCGACCCGGTCTCCGTCCTGCACCCGGACGTCAACGGCGGCTCCTACGACGGCCTGGTGGCCGTCCACTCGCTGTCCAAGCGCTCGAACCTCGCGGGCTACCGCGCGGCCTTCCTGGCGGGCGACCCGGCGGTCCTCGGCCCGCTCCTGGAGATCCGCAAGCACGGCGGCATGATGACGTCCGCGCCGACGCAGGCGGCCGTGGTGGCGGCCCTCGGCGACGACGAGCACGTCCGCGTCCAGCGCGAGCGCTACGCGGCCCGCCGCACGGCGCTGCGCGAGGCGCTGGCCGGTCACGGCTTCCGCATCGAGCACAGCGAGGCCAGCCTCTACCTCTGGGCCACCCGCGAGGAGTCCTGCTGGGAGACGGTGGCCCACCTCGCCGAGTGCGGCATCCTGGTGGCCCCCGGCGACTTCTACGGCCCGGCGGGTGAGAACTTCGTCCGGGTCGCCTTCACGGCGACCGACGAACGCGTCGAGGCGGCGGTGCGACGCCTGACGGCCTGAGCGGACGGCCCGTGAGCCCACGGGCTCACGACCGAGGGCACACGCAAGGCGAGGGGGCCCGGGAAACTCCCGGGCCCCCTCGTCGCACAGGTCGGCGACCGTCAGCCGAGCGGCAGACCCTGCACCGGCAGCGAACCGGCGGCGGGCAGGCCGCCCTTGCCCAGCGCGTCCGTCGGCAGGCCGCCCTTGGTGGCGGTCCCCGCGGTGTCACCGACGATCTCGCCGGCGGAGCCGGCCGCGTCCCCGGCGGCCTTCTGCGCCACGGGCGTGGTCTTCTTGACGACCGAGCCACCGGTCTTGCCGGCGGCCGGCACGGTCTTCTTGACGGCCTTGCCGCCGGTGTCGCCCGCGGTCTGCGTGACGTTCTGGGCCGCGGCGTCGACGGTGTTGCCGACGTTCGCCCCGTCCAGGGCGGTCAGTCCCCCGAGGTTCGGGGTGGCCGGCAGTTCGGGAGCCGCGCTGGCGGAGCCGGCCGCACCGACCCCGGCAGCCGCTCCCGCAGCGACGAGCAGCGCGGCACGGGCGATCCGGCGGGTCAGGGGGAGGGACATGATGCTCCTTCGACGGAAAGTCAACGATGGGTGATCCGACCGTGCCCGGCGAGTGATCCACCGGGCTCGGACGCAGTGACTACCGCTCGAAGGCCGCGAAGGTTGCGGCGGCACAACGTAAAGAGTTGGTAATGCGTCGCATTATCGGGTGCACAGAAAAACGGGCAAAAGGTGGCCGGTCGAAAAGCCCGCCGCATCCTCACAGCCCTTGGTTTCCCTGGCCTCCGGCGGGTTCGGGGACGACGGCGCGGACATCCGCGCACCGCCCGGCCGGGCCTCGGCGCCGGTAACCCCTCGGAGTGACGGCTCGTACGGGCGAGCGCTACCGCGTGGAGGTGATCCGGACCGCGCCCGCGGCCCGCTCCGCGCCCTGGGCGCCGCCCGCGGTCGTCGGACGCCACTTGCTGTCGGTGTTCCCCGCGGTCCACTCCCGGCCCGCGTAGGAGACCCGTTGGATGTGCAGCGACGAGGCGTTGGCGACCGCCCAGTGCGCCAGCTGCCACCCGCGCCGCCCCGGATCCGCGTCCGTGCCGGTGCCGGTGGCCACGGGGAGTGTCACGGTCCGCCCGTCGGTGCCGCCCGCGGACGCCGTGGGCGCGGGCGTGGCGGCCGGGGCGTCCGCCTCCGCGCCGGCCGGCTGGAGGACGTCCCGCCCGAAGTCCCGTACGAGCGCCTCGCGGACCGCGTCCGGCCCCTTGTCCCGGCTGGTACCGGGACGGCCCTCGCAGGTCAGCGTCGCGGCGGACCGCCCGGTCAGCGCGGCGGCGAGCAGGGTGGCGTCCGGTTCGTGCTTGGCGTACGCCTCGGGGAAGCCGCTGCGCTGCACCCGCTGCGCGGCGACGGTCAGCGGCAGGCTCGTGTAGCCGGGGACCTCCACCAGGTGGTCGTAGAACTGGCCCGCCGAGTACGCCGGGTCCATGATCTCCCCGGGCGTGCCCCAGCCCTGCGAGGGGCGCTGCTGGAAGAGGCCGAGCGAGTCGCGGTCGCCGTGGTCGATGTTGCGCAGCGACGACTCCTGGAGCGCGGTCGCCAGCGCGATCGTCACGGCACGCTCCGGCAGGTCGCGCGCGGTGCCCACCGCGCTGATCGTCGCCGCGTTGACCGCCTGCTCCGGCGAGAACTCGTACGTCCGGCCGCCGTCCTCGCCCGAGACGACCCGGCAGCCCGGAGCGCCGCCGCCCCCGGTGACGTACTGCACCACGAGGTATCCGGCGACCGCGAGCAGGACCACGAGGGCCGCCCCGGAACGGAGGAGACGGCCATGGCGTTTGCGAGGCGGCGGCTGAAGCACGCGTACAAGGTACTGGAGGGTAGGGAGTGGTGTACCCCGGGTACGGGCAGTGCCCGGCGGGACAGGGGCGTTAGGGTCGGGGCCATGGCCGATACCCCGCTTGACCTCACGCTGGACGCCGCGGAGCTCACCGCGCGGCTCGTCGACTTCCCCTCCGAGAGCGGCACCGAGAAGCCGCTCGCGGACGCGGTCGAGAGCGCCCTGCGCGCCCTGCCGCACCTGTCGGTCGAGCGGTACGGCAACAACGTCGTGGCGCGCACGGACCTGGGCCGGGCGGAGCGCGTGATCCTGGCCGGCCACATCGACACCGTCCCGATCGCGGACAACGTACCGTCCCGGCTGGACGAGGACGGTGTCCTGTGGGGCTGCGGCACCTGCGACATGAAGGCCGGCGTCGCGGTCCAGCTGCGCATCGCGGCGACCGTCCCGGCCCCCAACCGCGACCTGACCTTCGTCTTCTACGACAACGAGGAGGTCGCCGCCGAGCTGAACGGCCTCAAGCACGTCGCCGAGGCCCACCCCGAGTGGCTGGAGGGCGACTTCGCGGTGCTCCTCGAACCGTCGGACGGCCAGGTGGAGGGCGGCTGCCAGGGCACGCTGCGGGTGCTGCTGAGGACGACGGGGGAGCGGGCGCACTCGGCCCGCTCCTGGATGGGCTCCAACGCGATCCACGCCGCCGCCCCGATCCTCGCGCGCCTTGCGGCGTACGAACCGCGCCACCCGGTGATCGACGGCCTGGAGTACCGCGAGGGCCTGAACGCGGTCGGCATCACGGGCGGGGTCGCGGGCAACGTCATCCCCGACGAGTGCGTCGTCACGGTCAACTTCCGCTACGCCCCGGACCGCAGCCCGGAGGAGGCCCTCGCCCACGTGCGCGAGGTCTTCGCGGACTGCGGGGTGGCGGAGTTCGTGGTCGACGACCACAGCGGCGCGGCTCTGCCGGGGCTCTCCCACCCGGCCGCGGCGGCCTTCATCGAGGCGGTGGGCGGCACCCCGCAGCCCAAGTACGGCTGGACGGACGTGTCGCGCTTCTCGGCGCTCGGCGTCCCGGCGGTCAACTACGGCCCGGGCAACCCGCACTTGGCGCACAAGCGGGACGAGCGGGTGGAGACGGCCAAGATCCTCGCGGGGGAGGAGCGCCTGCGGTCCTGGCTGACGTCGTGATCACCCCCGTGGTTTGGCGCGGCGCATGGCGGACATGCTGAGGTCCCTCGTACGTAACCCGCGTAGATCTACGCTGAGGCGGAAGAACCTGCAACTGGAGGGAGCGCCCATGCCGACCGGCAACCCCGAGGGCAAGAAGCAGCCGCCGGAGGAGCAGCGCCTGGGCCCTGTCCTGCGACGGCGGGGCCAGGTCCAGAAGAGCACCACGGACCAGCGCCTGCTGGACGAGCGTGCCCCGACGGACTGGGTCCACACCGACCCGTGGCGCGTCCTGCGCATCCAGTCCGAGTTCATCGAGGGGTTCGGCACCCTCGCCGAGCTCCCGCCCGCCATCAGCGTCTTCGGCTCCGCCCGCACGCCGGTCGACTCGCCGGAGTACGACGCCGGGGTGCGGCTGGGCCGCGGCCTGGTCGAGGCGGGCTTCGCCGTCATCACCGGCGGCGGGCCCGGCGCCATGGAGGCGGCCAACAAGGGCGCCCTGGAGGCGGAGGGCACGTCGGTCGGGCTCGGCATCGAGCTGCCCTTCGAGCAGGGCCTGAACCCGTACGTCGACATCGGCTTGAACTTCCGCTACTTCTTCGTCCGCAAGATGATGTTCGTGAAGTACGCGCAGGGGTTCGTGGTCCTGCCCGGCGGTCTCGGCACCCTCGACGAACTCTTCGAGGCCCTCACCCTGGTGCAGACCCAGAAGGTCACCCGCTTCCCCATCGTCCTCTTCGGCTCCGAGTACTGGGGCGGCCTCGTCGACTGGCTCCGGGGCACCCTGGTCGCCCAGGGCAAGGCCGCGGAGAAGGACCTCCTCCTCTTCCACGTCACGGACGACGTGGACGAGGCGGTGGCCCTGGTCTCCAAGGAGGCGGGCGTGTAGCGCACGCCGTCGGCGGGCGGGGGAGGCGGCGGGCGCCGGGGTGCCCGGGCCGGCCCCCGCCTAGGCCAGCCCCCGCCGGGCCACCGCGGGCGCCCGGTGCCCGGCGATCGTCGCCACCATGTCCAGCACCTGCCGTGTCTCCGCCACCTCGTGCACCCGGTACACCCGCGCCCCCAGCCACGCCGACACCGCCGTCGTCGCCAGCGTCCCGAGCACGCGCTCCTTCACGGGCCGGTCCAGCGTCTCCCCGACGAAGTCCTTGTTGGACAGGGACACCAGCACCGGCCACCCCGTGTCCACCATCTCCCCGAGCCGCCGCGTCGCCTCCAGGCTGTGCCGCGTGTTCTTCCCGAAGTCGTGCCCGGGATCGATGAGCACCGACTCCCGGGGCACCCCCAGCGCCACCGCCCGCTCGGCCAGCCCCAGCGTCACCTTCAGGATGTCCGCCATGACGTCGTCGTAGGTGACCCGGTGCGGCCGGGTCCGCGGCTCCGCGCCACCCGCGTGCGTGCACACCAGCCCGACCCCGTACCGCGCCGCGACCTCCGCGAGCTTCGGGTCGACGCCGCCCCACGCGTCGTTCAGCAGGTCGGCCCCCACCTCGCACACGGCCTCGCCGACCTCGTGCCGCCAGGTGTCCACGCTGATCACGACGTCCGGGAACCGCCGCCGCACCTCCGCCACGAACCCCACCGTCCGGCGGGCCTCCTCCTCGGCCGACACCTCGTCCCCGGGCCCGGCCTTCACCCCGCCGATGTCGATGATCGCGGCACCGTCGGCCACCGCCCGCTCCACGCGCGCGAGGGCGGGCTCGTCGTGGAAGGTCGCCCCCTGGTCGTAGAAGGAGTCCGGGGTCCGGTTCACGATCGCCATGATCACCGGCTCGTGCGCCGTGAATTCACGCCTGCCCAGCCTCAGCGTCCCCTGCGACATCTTCTCGTCCACACCGTTCTCTCGTCCCGGATCCGACCCCGGGGACCGGTCTTCGGCCGCCTGCGGCCCCGACTGTCAGACTCGCATGGCACGATCGGACCCGACACAACCGACTCCCACTCCAGTTCCGACTCCGATCCGACCAGCGACGCGCCCCGCCGACCAGCGCGGTGACCGCGTCCTGACCGACCATGGGGGCCCCAGCGATGGTCATGTTCCTGTTCCTCGTCGTCGCGCTGGCCGTCGTGGTCGCCGCGGTGACGCTCGCCGTGGTGAGCGGCGGCGACAGCGGGCCGCTGCCCGACGCCGCCCCCGAGCGGCTGCGGGACTCCCTGCCCCCCGACCGCCCGGTCGACCGGGCCGACGTGGAGCGGCTGCGCTTCCCGCTCGTCGCCCGCGGCTACCGCATGGCGGACGTCGACGACGCCCTCGGCCGCCTCGGCGCCGAGCTGGCCGAGCGCGACGCCCGCATCGCCGACCTGGAGTCCGCGCTGGCCGGCGCCCGGGCCGCCGTCACCCACCGGCACGTCTCCATGGAGAAGCCGGCCCAGGAGGAGCGGCAGTGAGCGCCGGGGAGGCCGTGGCGGGCCCGGACGGCG
The DNA here is from genome assembly GCF_043204535.1 of Streptomyces sp. NPDC047853. Taxonomy (NCBI): domain Bacteria; kingdom Bacillati; phylum Actinomycetota; class Actinomycetes; order Kitasatosporales; family Streptomycetaceae; genus Streptomyces; species Streptomyces sp. NPDC047853. Next base: position 574,206 of record NZ_JBIDCI010000001.1, read on the forward strand.
CGCCGCGCTGCCCCTGGGCCCTGTCCACCGCGGACTACGTGACCTACCACGACGAGGAGTGGGGCCGCCCGGTCCACGGCGACGACGCCCTGTTCGAACGCCTCAGCCTGGAGGCCTTCCAGTCCGGCCTCTCCTGGATCACCATCCTGCGCCGCCGGCCCGGCTTCCGCAGCGCCTTCGCCGGCTTCGCGATCGCCGAGGTGGCCGCCTTCACCGACGAGGACCGCGCACGCCTGCTCGCCGACGCGGGCATCATCCGCAACCGCGCCAAGATCGACGCGACCCTCGCCAACGCGCGCGAGCTGGCCCGGTGGGCCCCCGGCGAGCTGGACGAGCTGATCTGGTCGCACGCCCCCGACCCGGCCACGCGCCCGGTCCCGAAGACCCTCACCGACGTCCCCGCCGTCACACCGGAGTCGACGGCCCTTTCCAAGGCGTTGAAGAAGAGAGGCCTGCGTTTCGTCGGCCCGACGACGGCGTACGCGCTGATGCAGGCGTGCGGACTGGTCGACGACCACCTGGCGGCGTGCGTGGCGCGGCGGGCCTGAGCCGTCCGGCCCGCCCGCCGCACCGGGCTCAGCGCCCCAGGTACTTCGGCTTCTCCTTGTTCACGAAGGCGCGCACCGCGATCGCGTGGTCCTCGGAGGAGCCCGCCCGCGACTGCAGCTCGTCCTCCTTCTCCAGCGTCTCGGAGAGCGAGTGCGTCAGCCCGTACGCCATGGCCTCCTTGAGCGCCGCGTACGCCACCGTCGGGCCCTCGGCCAGCGCACGCGCCGTCCGCTCGGCCTCGGCGCGCAGGTCGGCGGCGGGGACGACCCGGTTGGCGATGCCCAGCTCGTACGCCTCCCGGGCGCCGATGCTGCGCGGGAAGAGCAGCAGGTCGGCGGCGCGCCCGGGACCGACGACCCGCGGCAGCGTCCAGGAGATGCCCGAGTCGGCGGTGAGCGCGACGCCCGCGAAGGACGTGTTGAAGGCCGCCGTGTCCGCCACGATCCGGTAGTCGGCCGCCAGCGCGAAACCGAAGCCCGCCCCGGCCGCCACGCCGTTCACGGCGGCGACCACCGGCTTCTGGGCCTCCGTGAGCGCCCGCACGATCGGGTTGTAGTGCTCACGTACCGTGCTCATGGTCGCGCCGGACCCCGTCTCCCGGTCGGCGGCCAGCAGCCCGATGTGCTCCTTGAGGTCCTGGCCGACGCAGAAGGCCCGGTCGCCGGCGGCGGTCAGCAGCACCGCCCGCACGGCGTCGTCCGCCGCCGCGGAGCGCACCGCGTCCCGGAGCGCGACCTTGGTCTCGATGTTCAGCGCGTTCATCGCCCCGGGGCGGTTCAGCGTGATCGTCGCGAGCCCGTCGCTCACCTCGTAGAGCACGGTGTCGGCCATGGGTTTCCCCTCCGCGTCGTGGTCGGTCGTCGTCGACCGTGTGGGTCCGGGAGACAGCATGACGGAGATCACCGGCGCCGGACGGCTCCTGAGATGTGAGCTGCGTCAAAGGAATCCGGTCCGTTTTCCCTCGGTGGATGTGCGCGGGGGCGCGCAGTATCGCAGTCACATCGCCGAATTGAGTGGTTTTGCTCGCGCGCGTTGCCCAAGCGATGCCGACCGATGTTGGTCATCGGGTCCTGGGATGCGGGATAATGGCTGGGAAGCAATGTGTTCGATGCCGGTGTCGCGTGTCCGGGCCGGACTGCGCGTGCCCTCACGGGCCGTCGGCGGTGACGGTGAGCTGGTATCAGGAAGGGGAACGAGCATGGCGGCCATGAAGCCGCGGACGGGCGATGGCCCGCTCGAGGTGACCAAGGAGGGGCGGGGCATCGTCATGCGCGTTCCGCTCGAAGGCGGCGGTCGACTCGTCGTCGAGCTGACCCCCGACGAGGCCGACGCACTCGGCGACGCCCTCAAGAAGGTCGTCGGCTGACGCGCGAGCGACCATACCCGTTCGATCGCCCCGGTACCGCACATGGTGCCGGGGCGATTGTCCTGCCGGTCCCCCCGGCTTCTCCCCAGGGGTGCCGGACCGGCTTCCCGGGGTGCTCGCGGGGCGGTGGTTCACCGTTTGGCGGCGCACAGCAGCCCGTCGCCCACCGGGAGCAGTGACGGCACCAGTTCCTGACTCTCCCGGACCGCGCGCAGCAGCTCCCGCAGCCGCAGCACCTCGGTGGGCTGCGGACCGGAGTCGATGGTCCGGCCCGCGCCGAAGACGCCCTCGAAGGCGACCAGGCCGCCGGGGCGCAGCAGGCGCAACGATTCGGCGAGGTAGTCCAGGTACTCCAGGCGGTCGCCGTCGCAGAAGACGAGGTCGTAACCGGAGTCCGCGAGCCGGGGGAGGACGTCCAGGGCGCGGCCCGGGATGAACCGGGCCCGGTTGCTCGCGAACCCCGCGGCCCGGAAGGCCTGGCGGGCGAACTGCTGGTGCTCCGGCTCCGGGTCGACGGTGGTCAGTACGCCGTCCGGCCGCATTCCGTGCAACAGATGGATTCCGGAGACCCCGCAGCCGGTGCCGATCTCCGCGACCGCCTTGGCGTCCACGGCGGCGGCGAGCAGTCCCAGCGCGGAGCCCGTTCCCGGGGTCACCGAGCGCAGGCCCGCCTCGCGGGCCCGGTCGCGTGCCCAGAGCAGCGCGTCGTCCTCGGCGACATAGGCGTCGGCGAACGCCCAGCTCGTCTGCCGGTTGCCGGTAATGACCCTCTCCTGTCCCCGTCGTTGCCTCGGCGTGACTGTATCCGTTGGCGTCGGGAACCCGCAGATGGGACCGGTCGTTTGAAGGGGAGGACGAGACGACGTCCGAAGACGGGCGAGCGGCCGGACGGCGACGGGGGCAGCGAAGTGGGCCATGGTGCCGAGCAAGTGCTGACGCAGCCGTACGAGCCGTGTCAGCCCAGATCAAATTCTCGTAAAACCGCTTATCCGGAGCTAACGGGCGAGGTGGCTATGGTAGGGGCTCCACTGGACACCACCAGAGCCGACAGGGGAGGTGCGGCCGTTCCCGCGGATCGGGGCGGAGTGCTGCGGCGCTTCCTCGGATCGGCAGGCAGGCCGAAATCCGTGAACGACACCGCTGCTGACCACAGCCACGCAGGCCGTCCCTCCACGGGACACACCCAGACCGCGACCTTCTCCAGCGACGCGGACGGGCAGGCGTGGACTCCGCCCACCTGGGAGGAGATCGTCAGCACCCACAGCGGCCGGGTCTACCGCCTCGCCTACCGCCTCACGGGCAACCAGCACGACGCCGAGGACCTCACCCAGGAGGTCTTCGTCCGCGTCTTCCGGTCGCTGTCGACCTACACGCCGGGCACCTTCGAGGGCTGGCTGCACCGCATCACCACCAATCTCTTCCTGGACATGGTGCGCCGCAAGCAGCGCATCCGCTTCGACGCGCTCGGCGACGACGCGGCCGAGCGCCTGCCCAGCAGGGAGCCCAACCCCCAGCAGGTCTTCCACGACGCCCACTTCGACGCGGACGTCCAGCAGGCTCTCGACACCCTCGCGCCCGAGTTCCGCGCGGCCGTCGTCCTGTGCGACATCGAGGGGCTGTCGTACGAGGAGATCGCCGCGACCCTCGGCGTCAAGCTCGGCACGGTCCGCTCCCGGATCCACCGGGGCCGGTCCCAGCTGCGCAAGGCGCTCGCGCACCGCGCTCCCCGGACCCGCGCCGAGCGCCGTTCGTTCGCGGCCCGTGTCCCGGCACTGGGAGGAGGGGGCACGAGCGCGTGAGTGTTTCACGGCCTGAATCCGAGGGGCACCTCGCAGAGCAGCATCTGGGAGACCGACTCTCCGCCCTGGTGGACGGAGAGCTCGGTCATGACACGCGTGAGCGTGTGCTGGCGCACGTGGCGACCTGCCCGAAGTGCAAGGCGGAGGTCGACGCGCAGCGCCGGCTGAAGAACGTCTTCGCGGAGGCGGCCCCGCCGGCCCCGTCCGAGAGCTTCCTGGCCCGCCTCCAGGGGCTGCCCGGCGGAGGCGACACGGACGGTGGCGGTGCGTCGCCGGGCGGGGACGGATTCGGCACGGGTTTCGGGGGCTTCGACGGGGTCTTCGGGACCCGTCGGGACGAGCGCTTCGAGTTCGGCTACGCCCCCGCACGGACGCACTCCTCCGTGTTGACGCCCTCCGCGCCGGGCCGCGGCTTCCGTATCCACGACGTGGGCCGGCAGGAGTCGGAGCGGTCGTCCTCGCGCGGGCTGCGGTTCGCCTGCGCGGCCGCCGGAGCGGTGTCGCTGGCCGCGATCGCGCTGGGCGGTGTCACCGTGGGCACGCCGGACACCACCACGGAGGCACGCGGCTCCGGCAACGGCAGCAATGTGACGCCCGCGCGCACCGCCGGCGCCGGAGTCCTCACGAGCCACGAGAGCCAGCGCCGCCGTGCGGGCGGTCCGCTGCTCGGGCAGGTCCAGGGACAGCGGACGCTCGGCGACACCCCTGTCGCCCCCACCGCGGTGTCGGCGCCGCTGCTGCCCGGGCTGCCGGCGCCCGCGGGAGCCGATCCGCGGCAGCACGCGCCGCGCACCCCGACCGCCGCGGAGACGGGTGGGGCGGAGACGGCCGGGGCCGCCGCCAGGTCGCCGCTGATACGTCCGCTCGAAGCCGTCCCGCCCCTCGCGCTGACCGCGTGGTCGATGGTGTCCGAGGTTCGGCCCCCCGCCCTGCTCGCGGCACCCGTCCCCGACCCGGTGCCGCCGCCCTACCCGGCGGCAGCACCCGGCGCTTCCCACCGTCCGGCTCACTGACCGGGCTCTGCGCGCCGGCCCGGGAACCTGATTGAATCCGGGGTGGCGCCAGAGCCCTTGGGGCCGACGATCTGCGGCCGGCTGCGGGGGAGAACATGAACGAGGGGAAGCCCACGAAGGCGAAGTGGTGGTCGCGTCCCCGCTCGGCGGACGTGCCCGACGGTGACTTCGAACTGGAACGCCCTCGCGCGGCCGACACCACCGTCACCGGTGACGACGAGCCCGGCGGAGGCGACTTCGAGCTGGAGCGCCCGGTCCCGCGTCCCGCGTCCGGCGCGGGGGACTACGAGCTGGAGCGCCCGGCGCCCGGATCGATCGAGGACACGGTGACGGACGCGGTGACGGACCCGGCGACGGGTCCTGACCCACGCGCGGGCTCGACCACCGTCGAGGGGCACGTGCACGCGGCCGACGCCCCGCGCGCGGAGGCGACCGCGGACGCCGGTCCGCACCCGGTCCCGCCGGCCCGGCCCGGCCCGGACGGCGACGCCGCCACGGACGCCCTGATCGCCGACGGGCCCGTCACGCCCGGGTCCGTCGCCGAGACGCCTGTCGCCCCGGGTCTCGTCTCCGACGTGCCCACTGCCGACGGACCCGTCACGCCCGGGCCCGTCGCCGACGCGCCCACCACCCCCGGGCTCGTCGCCGAAGCGCCCCTCACCGCCCCGACCGTCACCGAGCGGACCAAGCCACTGCACGACCCCGATCCGTACAGCACCCCGCCGTACGGCGAACCGGGCCCCTGGGCCCCGGCTCCGCCCGTGCAGCATCCGGCGGCGGCGCCGGGGCGGGCTGCCCTGGCCGAGGGACCGCCCGCGGCGGCGGTCCCCGACCAGACGGCGGCGGACGCCCCGCAGCCGGCTCCAGCGGCGCACGGCACGGCAGCAACGGCACCCGGCGCACCCGGCGCACCCGGCGCACCCGGCGCGGCTGTCGGGCCCGCCGGTGGTGCCGGTGGTGCCGCGCCGCCCGCGGGTGCCGTGCCCGACCCGGCGTTGGCGGACGCCCCGCCGCCGGCCCCGCCGGTGGCTGTCGCCGCGCCGTCCGCTTCGGCGACGGTGCCGGGGCAGGCGACGTACGACGCCCCGGCGGCCGACACCCCGGGCGCCGACCCCTGGCGGCGCTACGACCCCTGGGCCGCCTCGGCCGCCACCGCGCCCTGGCAGCAGAGCGGTGCGGCCGTGCCGACGCGGGACCGGCGACGCCGGCGGACCAGGAAGGCGCTCATCGGCGCGGCCCTCCTGATCGCCCTCGTCTCCGGCGGTATCGGCGGCGGCGTGGGCGCCTACCTGGAGCGGAACGGCGGTGTCGGGACCGTGGAGCTGCCCCAGGCCGGCAAGGAGACTGCCGAGCGGGCGCCGGACAGCGTCGCGGGGATCGCCGCCCGGGCCCTGCCCAGTGTGGTGACCCTGCACGTGAGCGGCGGCGACGCGGCGGGCACCGGCACCGGTTTCGTGCTCGACGACCGCGGTCACATCCTGACCAACAACCACGTCGTGCAGCCGGCCGGGTCGGGCGGCGGGATAACCGTCACCTTCAACAGCGGCGACACCGCCGAGGCCACGGTCGTCGGCCGCGACAGCGGATACGACCTCGCCGTGGTGAAGGTGAAGGGCGTCCGCGGCCTCACCCCCATGCCCCTCGGCAACTCCGACAACGTGACGGTCGGCGACCCCGTCGTCGCCATCGGCGCCCCCTTCGACCTGGCCGGCACGGTCACCTCCGGGATCATCAGCGCCAAGGAGCGGCCCATCACGGCGGGCGGCGAGGAGGGCGACGGCAGCGACGTGTCGTACGTCGACGCCCTGCAGACCGACGCGCCGATCAACCCCGGCAACTCCGGCGGCCCGCTCCTGGACGCCCGGGGCCGGGTGGTCGGCATCAACTCCGCCATCCGCTCCGCGGGCAGCGGCGGCGCGGAGTCGGACGGCGGCCAGGCCGGTTCCATAGGGCTGGGCTTCGCCATCCCCATCAACCAGGGCAAGCGCGTCGCCGAAGAGCTGATCAACACCGGCAGGGCCACCCACCCGGTCATCGGCATCACCCTCGACATGGCCTACACGGGCGACGGCGCCCGCGTCGGCACCCGCGGCAGCGGCGGCGGGCCCGCGGTCACCGCCGGCGGCCCCGGTGCCGAGGCCGGCATCGAGGCGGGGGACGTGATCACCGCGGTCGACGGCCAGCGCGTGCACTCCGGCGAGGAACTCATCGTCAAGACCCGCGCCCACCGCCCCGGCGACCGCCTCGAACTGACGCTGGAGCGCGACGGCGAGGAGACGAAGGTCTCACTGGTCCTGGGCTCCTCCGGCGGCGACTGAACCGGCGCACACGTCCGACAAGGGACCAGGAAGGCAAACAATTCGGAAAGCGCCCGCGTACAGGCGCTCGGGGCTCGCGGGACGGTACCGGTCGGACGGGATCGACGGGTACCGTGGGGGCGGCCCGGACATCCCAAGGAGCTTCAGGTGTTCAATGACATAGGCGCACTCGAGCTGGTGACACTCGTCGTCCTCGCCGTGCTCGTGTTCGGCCCGGACAAGCTCCCCAAGGTCATCCAGGACGTCACGCGGACCATCCGCAAGATCCGGGAGTTCTCGGACAGCGCCAAGCAGGACATCCGCCAGGAGCTGGGCCCCGAGTTCAAGGACTTCGAGTTCGAGGACCTGAACCCCAAGACGTTCCTCCGCAAGCAGCTGGACAACGACGACCTGGGGCTCAAGGAGATCCGCAACGGCTTCGACCTGAAGAAGGAGATGGCCGAGGTCACCGACGCGGTCCACGGCCGCGAGTCCGAGTCGTCGTCCTCTTCCGGTGCCTCGTCCTCGTCCGGCACCACCGGCGGCCGCGTCGACATGTCGAAGAAGCCCGAGCCTCCCGTCGACCGCCCGCCCTTCGACGCGGACGCCACCTGACGTCACGCGGCGCGCCGCCGCCCGCCCGGGGCCCGGCCCCGGCGCCCCGTGTGACACGTATCACGCACCGTACGTGGCGCGCAGGGGCCGAAGGCGACGCCCGCGCGACCCACGCGCCGGGCGCTTTCCCGGCTGTCGCCCGTGGTGTGGCTATGCTGCCCGAGTTGTTGTGCGGACCGGACGAGTGCGCCCGAAGGGGGGCGGGCCGTTCCGTTCCGACGAGAGCGAGGAGGCGTCCGGGCACATGGAGACGACGAGTCAGGCGGTCGCGCAGACGCCGGGCACGGAGGATGGACAAGAGGTCCCCTCCGCCCGGCGGACGATCGACGGCTATCTGCGTGCGCCCTTCCCGTGGTACGGCCTCGACGAGGCCTTCACGGGTCGGCGCTGGCTGATGCAGGTCGGCGCGGCGGCCGACGGAACGGTGGAGCACGGCTCGATCGGGCACGGCGACGAACCGTCGGTGCGCAACGAGCACGTGTCCGGTGACGACCAGGACGCCAAGGAGAAGTTCGCGGTCGTCGTGACCGTCGCGGCCAACCCCGACCGGCGCAGCGCCGACGGGACGGGCCTGCTGGAGGCCACCTCGGTCTCCTCCGCGGCCTGGCTCGCCGGCGTGGGGCTGCTCTCCTTCACCTGGCCCGGCCAGATGGACCACTCGCTGCGGGACGACTGGCTGGAGCAGCAGACGGAGACCGCGTGGGTCCTCGCCGACGACCTCGAAGGGGCCGACTGGACGTCGCTGTCCCTCCCCGTGGACGGCGTACCGACGCCCTTCCACTACCGGGAGTCCGAGTTCGGCTGGGTGCTGGCCGGTTCCACCGAGCAGGGCGTCCACCTGGGGGCGTACGGGCGGGGGATGAGCGCGTACGGGCTCGCCTTCTCCGTGGTCAAGGACGTCGCCGCGTACGCCTGACGGCACTACGGCATCGGGGGCGCCGTCCGGGCGGACGGCGCCCCCGATGCCGTGGGAGAACGGCGCGGAACGTCAGAACTTGTTCTTCGGGGTGATCCCCAGCGACAGCCCCGACAGCCCACGCTGCCGGCCGCCGAGCTTCCCCGCGATCGCGCGCAGGGCCGCGCCCGCCGGGGAGTCCGGGTCGGACAGGACGACGGGCCTGCCCTCGTCGCCGCCCTCGCGCAGCCGGACGTCGATCGGGATGGAGCCGAGGACCGGGACCGAGGCGCCGGTCGTGCGGGTCAGGCCGTCGGCGACCGCCTGACCGCCACCGGTACCGAAGACGTCGACCATCTCGCCGCAGTGCGGACAGGGCAGGCCGGACATGTTCTCGACCACGCCGACGATCTTCTGGTGGGTCTGGACGGCGATGGCGCCCGCCCGCTCGGCGACCTCGGCAGCAGCCTGCTGAGGGGTCGTCACGACCAGGATCTCCGCGTTGGGCACGAGCTGCGCCACCGAGATCGCGATGTCGCCGGTGCCGGGCGGCAGGTCGAGCAGCAGGACGTCCAGGTCGCCCCAGTACACGTCCGCCAGGAACTGCTGGAGCGCGCGGTGCAGCATCGGGCCGCGCCAGACCACCGGCGCGTTGCCCGGGGTGAACATGCCGATCGAGATGACCTTCACCCCGTTGGCCGAAGGCGGCATGATCATGTTCTCGACCTGGGTGGGCCGCCCGTCGGCGCCCAGCATCCGCGGCACGGAGTGGCCGTAGATGTCGGCGTCGACGACACCGACCTTCAGGCCGTCCGCCGCCATCGACGCGGCGAGGTTCACCGTCACCGAGGACTTGCCGACGCCGCCCTTGCCGGAGGCGACCGCGTAGACCCGGGTGAGGCTGCCGGGCTTGGCGAAGGGCACCTCGCGCTCCGTCTGGCCGCCGCGCAGGGCGGTGGCCAGCTCCTTGCGCTGCTCGTCGCTCATCACGTCCAGCTCGACGTCGACGCGCGTGACGCCCTCCACCCGCGAGACCGCCTCCGTCACGCGCTGCGTGATGGTGTCCCTCATGGGGCAGCCGGAGACCGTCAGGTACACGGCGACCGCGACCGCTCCGTCCGCGCCGATCTCCACCGACTTGACCATCCCGAGCTCGGTGATGGGCCGGTTGATCTCGGGGTCGTTCACCGTCGCCAGTGCTTCGCGCACCGCGTCTTCCGTAGCCATAGGACGATGGTACGGCGCCGCCCACGGGGCACGGAAAGCCCCGTCAACGGTCGTGTACGTCACGCCCCGCGGACCGGTCCGCCGGGAATACCCCGCGGTCGGGGTGGTGGCCGTTCTGCCGTTCCTCCAGGTCCTTGAGGACGTCCTGCAGCTCGGAGCGGATCCAGTCCCTCGTCGCGACCTCGCCCAGACCGATGCGGAGGGCGGCGATCTCCCGTGTCAGGTACTCCGTGTCGGCGATCGAGCGCTCGTTCTGCTTGCGGTCCTGCTCGAGATTGACCCGGTCCCGATCGTCCTGCCGGTTCTGCGCGAGCAGGATCAGAGGGGCCGCATAGGAAGCCTGTAGCGAGAGCATCAGCGTCAGGAAGATGAACGGGTACTCGTCGAAGCGCAGCCCGCTCGGCGCGGACACGTTCCACACCACCCAGCAGATGATGACGACCGTCATCCAGACGATGAACCGCCCGGTGCCCAGGAAGCGCGCCACGCGTTCCGACAGCCGGCCGAAGGATTCCGGGTCCCACTCGGGCAGCAGCCTGCGGCGCGGCGGACGCGGCTGGTCCAGCCGGGTCCGGCCGCGGGAGGCCGCCGTGGCCCCCGACGTCGCCCGCTCACGGGGCCCGCTCTCACGCTCAGGCACCATCGGCGCCCACCTCCCCCGTCGCGTCCTCCAGGTGGTACTCGGTCTCCCGCCAGTCGTCGGGCAGCATGTGGTCCAGTACGTCGTCCACGGTCACCGCGCCCAGCAGCGACCCGGAGTCGTCCACGACCGGCGCCGCGACCATGTCGTACGCGGCGAAGAACCCGGCGACCACGGGCAGCGCGGCGTCCGGCTCCAGGGGTTGCAGATCGGCGTCGAGGATCGAACCGACCAGGGTGTACGGGGGATCGCGCAGCAGACGCTGGAAGTGGACCGTGCCCAGGTACTTGCCGGTCGGGGTCTCCTCGGGCGGCCGGCAGACGTAGACCTGGGCGGCGTGCGCCGGGGACAGGTCGGGGTTGCGGATGCGGGCCAGGGCGTCCGCGACGGTCGCGTCGGGCCGCAGCACGATCGGCTCGGTCGTCATCAGACCGCCGGCCGTGTGCTCCTCGTACGCCATCAGGCGCCGCATGTCGGCCGCGTCGTCGGGCTCCATCAGGCTCAGCAGCCGCTCCTTGTCGGCCTCGGGCAGCTCACCGAGCAGGTCGGCCGCGTCGTCGGGGTCCATCGCCTCCAGGACGTCCGCGGCGCGCTCCTCCTTGAGCTTGCCGAGGATCTCGATCTGGTCGTCCTCCGGCAGCTCCTCCAGCACGTCGGCCAGGCGGTCGTCGTCGAGGGCGGCGGCGACCTCGGCGCGGCGCTTGGCCGACAGGTGGTGCAGCACGTTGGCGAGGTCGGCGGGGCGGAGCTGCTCGAAGGTGGCGAGGAGGTTCTCGGCGCCCTGGCCCTGCTCCTCCACGGAGAAGCCGGTGACGCCGGACCACTCGACGGTCAGCGTCTCGCCCTTGTTGCGCCGGAAGGCGCCGCCCTTCCTCCCCTTGCGGACGAAGACCTTGTCGATCTCCCAGTCCCGGCGGGCGGGCAGTTGCTGCACCGACAGGTCGAGGACGGTGACCTCCTCGGCGGTGTCCGTGAGGGTGACCCGCCGGTCGAGCAGCTCGCCGAAGACGAGGCGCTCGGTGGGCCGCTGCTCGAAGCGCCGCACGTTGAGGACCCCGGTGGTGATGACCTGGCCGGACTCGATGCCGGTGACCCGGGTCATGGGCAGGAAGATGCGGCGGCGGGTGGTGAGTTCGACGACCAGCCCGAGCAGCCGCGGGGGTTTGCGGCCGACGCGGAGCATGACGACCAGATCGCGCACGCGTCCCACCTGGTCACCGGCCGGGTCGAAGACGGCGATGCCGGAGAGGTGGGAGACGAAGATCCGGGGGGCGCCCGCTGCCATGGCCGCGGCTCCTTTTCGTAAGCGTGCGTCAGATTGCGTGAGAGCTGATTCGTAGGGTGTCTCTTCCCGAATTGCCCGCTCGGACGGGCTTCAGGCTAGCCCGTCCCGAACGGCTCCGCCCTGGTGGGCGGTCCGGACGGACTGGCTCCGTCCGCCGTCCGCGGCCCCGGTACGCTGCGGTACGCCGCCCGGCCCCCGGTCGGCTCCGTGCCGGCCCCTGTCAGAAAGGCAGCCCCACCTGTGTCTGTGACTCCCCGGCGCCGATTCCGCAGGGTCGCTCTGATGGGCGCGGTGTGCGCCCTGGTGGTGACGGGCGGAGGGCTGACGGGATGCAGTGGCGAGGACCCCGACGCGGGCACCAACGGCGTGGGCAAGCTCTCCGCCGACAAGATCCACGCCAAGACCCGCACGGTCGCCGGGACCGCCCGGGCGGTGCACCTGCACGGCTCCGTGGAGGCCGGCGGGAGCACGTACCGCCTCGACATGCGGCTGAAGCCCGAGGGCGGGACCGGGTCGGTCGCCGCCGAGGGGACGACGTTCGGGCTGCTGCGCGTCGGCGAGCAGCTCTTCCTGAAGGCCGACGCCGGCTTCTGGAGCCATGACGGCGGCGATGCCAAGGCCGCCGAGAAGCTGGCCGGCAAGTACGTGAAGGTGCCGGAGAGCGACCCGGTGTTCAAGAAGTTCAGCGGCTTCACGGACAAGGACGTCCTCCTCGGTGGTCTGCTCACCCTGCACGGCACGGTGGAGACGGACGGGCGCCACGAGCAGGCGGGCGTGCGTACCGTCCGGATCACCGGCGACGAGGGCGCCGGCGGCACCCTGGACGTCTCGCTGGAGGGCACGCCGTACCCCCTGCGCCTGGTGCGGGCGGGGAGCGCGGGCACGATCAGCTTCTCGGAGTGGAACCAGGACTTCGCGCTCCAGGAGCCGGGCAAGGACGACACCCTGGACTACGGCGGCCAGCTGCCGACGTCGTAGCAAGCGCCGACCCGCGTCCCGGGGGCGCTAGCGCCTCTTGCGGCGCTTGAGCAGCAGCCGCGGCAGCCCCGCCGGCGCCGGCTCCCGCGTCGTGGCCGGACTGGGCAGCGGCGCCTCGGCCAGGGAACCGTCCGGCAGCGGAGCCGTCGTCCCCGTCGGCTCCAGGCGCAGCACCCGGCACTCGCGGGCCCAGCGACCGGTCATCGCCTCGCCGTCCGGGGCGTTCAGGCGCTTGCCCTTGAGGTCGGCGACGGCCGCCTGCCACGCCTCCGTCCCGGACTCCAGCTCCACGACCCGGGCCGCCCAGGAGACCAGCCGGCCGCCCTTGTCCTTGCTGCGCACCGTCACCTCGGCCGCGGCGCCGGCGGCCAGTCCCGGCAGCGGCTGCTCACCGGGACCGTCGCCGACGACGAGGGCGGCGCCCTCGTGCCAGACGTGCCACAGCGCGCGGGCGGGCGCCCCGGCCCCCTTGACCCAGATGAGGCCGGACTTCTTCGTGGCCTCCTCGACGAGGGCCTGGTCGAGCAGCTCGCTTGTCATGCGGTCAGCCTATCCAGGAGCACTCCGGCGGGCTCAGAGCCAGCCGTTGCGCTTGAGCGTGCGGTGGATGCCCAGACAGAGGCCGACCGTGATGGACAGGACCAGCGGATAGCCGAACTTCCAGTGGGTCTCCGGCATGTAGTCGAAGTTCATGCCGTACACCCCGCACACCATCGTCGGCACGGCGATGATCGCCGCCCACGAGGTGATCTTGCGCATGTCCTCGTTCTGCGCGACGGACGCCTGGGCGAGGTTGGCCTGGAGGATGGAGTTGAGCAGCTCGTCGAAGCCGACGACCTGTTCCTGCACCCGCGCCACGTGGTCGGCGACGTCCCGGAAGTACTTCTGGATCTCCGGGTCGATCAGCCGCATCGGCCGCTCGCTGAGCAGCTGCATGGGACGCAGCAGCGGCGCCACCGCCCGCTTGAACTCCAGTACCTCGCGCTTGAGTTGGTAGATCCGCCCGGCGTCGGTGCCGCGCGGCGTGCCCTTGCGGCCCGGCGAGAAGACCTCCGTCTCGACCTCGTCGATGTCGTCCTGCACCGCGTCGGCGACCGCGATGTACCCGTCGACGACGTGGTCGGCGATGGCGTGCAGCACCGCCGAGGGGCCCTTGAGCAGCAACTCGGGGTCGTCCTGGAGGCGGTGGCGCAGGGCCCGCAGCGAGCCCTGGCCGCCGTGCCGGACGGTGATGAAGAAGTCCCGTCCGGTGAAGCACATGACCTCGCCGGACTCGACGACCTCGCTGTTGGCGGTGAGTTCGTCGTGGTCGACGTAGTGGATGGTCTTGAAGACCGTGAACAGGGAGTCGTCGTAGCGCTCCAGCTTGGGCCGCTGGTGGGCCTGGACGGCGTCCTCCACGGCCAGCGGGTGGAGGCCGAACTCCCGGGCGATGCCCGCGAATTCGTCCTCGGTGGGCTCGTGCAGACCGATCCACACGAACCCGCCGTCGCGGCGCACCTGACGCATCGCCTGGTGCGGGCCGAGCGGCGTGTCCGTCTCGACGCGCGCGCCGTCGCGGTAGACGGCGCAGTCGACGACGGCGGTGGCGGTCGCCGGGTCGCGGGTGGTGTCGTAGACGCCGCCGCTGTCCTTGCGCAGGGAGACTCGGGACGGGCGGACCGCGGCGCGCAGGTCACGGATCATCGACATGGCGGGCTCCTTCGCTACGGGCAGCGAACGGCGCCGGGACGGGTGGAACCACCCGGAATGAGGACGTCCTGACCGTACGTGCTCGGCACGTCCACAAAGCGGGGTGCACCGCACCGTCGCGGTGGCCGACTTCGCTGCTGATTCAGCTGCTGACCGGATCGATCGACCGGGTCAGGCACAACGAGACGAAGTGCTCTTCCGAAGGACGGCGCGCGGATGAGGGAAAGCGGCGGTGGCGAGGAGCCGGAGCAGCTGCATCAGCGGCCGGAAGAGCGGGTGGTACTGCACGGTCGACTTCGGTCCATGCCAGCCCCACCTCCTCCGGCCGGTCCCTCGTGAGGGACGATCGATTCCCTCTGTTTGGGAGGGTTCCCCGTAGGGGAGTCTTCAGGCGTCGGGGGCGTGACCGCGACGCTTCTGCGTGCTGCCCCGAACGCTGGCCAGAGTACCAGTCACGTGACGTGTCAAGGCGCCGCTTTGCCGCTTCCCTACGAGTTCTATGCTCGCCGCATGGCTGATGTTCTTCCTCTGGTCGAAGCCCGGTTGCTGAGCGCCCTGGGCGAGCCGGACGCGCGCGCGGCGGTCACCTTCCTCGGCACCGACCGCATCGAGGTGCTCCGCTTCCCGGGCGGCGGCCAGGAGGGCGACATCGTCCGCTACGCCACGCTCGGCATGTCGGCCCAGCCCATGGCGGACCCCACGGCGGTGCTCGCCGACCCGGTCAAGGGCCCGCGCGCCGAGCTGGTCCTCTCCGTCCGGGACGGCCTCGCCGACACCGGCAAGGTGCTCCGCCCGCTCGCCGTGCTCGCCGCGTCGCCGCAGGTCGAGGGGGTGGTCGTGGCGCCCGGCGCCTCGCTGGACGTCGGTGAGCCGCTGTGGCCGGGGGCCCCGTTCACCTCGGTCCTGGTGGCCGAGCCGGGCGGCCTGGTCGAGGACCTGGAGCTGGACGCACCGCTGGACGCCGTACGGTTCCTGCCGCTGCTGCCGATGACGCCGAACGAGGCCGCCTGGAAGCGGGTGCACGGCGCGCAGGCGCTCCAGGAGCGCTGGCTGACGCACGGGACGGACCTGCGCGATCCGTCCCGCAGGTCCGTCCCGTTGGAGTGAGGGAACTCACCCCTCTTCGACCGGTCTCGTCACTCGGCGAAGACCGCGACGCCGTCCTCGGTCGCGTGCCCGGGCTCCAGCTCCTGAGCCTCGCGGGTGAGCGCGCGGCGCCGTACGACGACCACGACCGCGCCCAGGACGGCGGTGACCGCCGCGACCACGAAGGGGATGTGGATGTCGGTCCACTCCTCGATCTTCGGCGCGAAGTAGGGGGCCGCGGCCGCGGCGAACCAGCGCACGAAGTTGTAGCCCGCGCTCGCCACCGGACGCGGCGCGTCCGACACGCCGAGGGCCAGCTCGGTGTAGACCGTGTTGTTCACGCCGATGAAGGCGCCCGACAGGATCGTGCAGACGATGGCCGTGGTGTGGTCGCCGTAGCCGAGCACCAGGACGTCGGCGGCGAGCAGCACCAGTGAGCCGCCGAGCACCTTCAGCGAGCCGAAGCGCTTCTGCATGCGCGGTGCCACGAGGACCGAGAAGACGGCGAGCAGGACGCCCCACGCGAAGAACACGGCGCCGGACTTGTACGGGGACATGTTCAGCACGAACGGCGTGAAGGCCAGCACGGTGAAGAACGTGTAGTTGTAGAAGAACGCCGAGATCGCGGCCGAGGCGAGGCCGCCGTGGCCCAGCGCCCTGAGCGGGTCCAGCAGGGAGGTCTTGCGGGCCGGCTTCGGCTGTTCCCTGAGGAACACCGTGATGCACAGGAAGCCGATCGCCATCAGGAACGCCGTGCCGAAGAACGGGTAGCGCCAGCTGGCGTCGCCGAGCAGGGCGCCGAGCAGCGGCCCGCAGGCCATGCCGAGGCCGAGGGCGGACTCGTAGAGCAGGATCGCCGCGGCGCTGCCGCCCGCCGCCGCGCCGACGATGACGGCGAGGGCCGTGGAGACGAACAGCGCGTTGCCGAGGCCCCAGCCCGCCCGGTAGCCGACGAGCTGGCCGACCGTGTCGGAGGTGCCCGCCAGACCCGCGAAGACGACGACGAAGGCCAGGCCGAGCAGCAGGGTCCTGCGTCCGCCGATGCGGCTGGAGACGAAGCCGGTGACCAGCATCGCCAGGGCGGTGATGAGGAAGTACGAGGTGAACAGGAGGGAGACCTGGCCGGCGTCGGCGTCCAGGCCCTTGGCGATGGACGGCAGGATCGGGTCGACGAGTCCGATGCCCATGAAGGCCACGACGGACGCCCCGGCGGTCGCCCACACCGCCTTGGGCTGCCGCAGGATGCCGCCGGCACCCGCGTCGAAGGGGTCCATGCTTGCTCCGTGACGACGTAAATGGTTGGTGTTTACACACAGTATGTTAGCTCGGCTAATAAATGCAACATACATATAGCGGCTCCTGGGTCGGCCCGGTCCGACGGGCCCTTCCGCCCGGATGGGTGATCGTCCTTGACGCGGGCGGGTGCGGGTAGGACCGTGGGGCTCTATGAGGGGCGAACCCAGTTGCCCGAAGTGTGGTGGCCGGGTCAGGGCTCCCGGCCTCTTCGCCGATTCCTGGCAGTGCGATCTGCACGGGACCGTGCACCCGCTGCAGCCCGTGCTTCCGCCCAGCGTCGAGGCGCTCGGCGTCGTGGTGCACCGCACGCAGGTGCCGGTGTGGATGCCGTGGCCGCTGCCGGTCGGCTGGCTGTTCACTGGCGTGGCCTGCGCGGGCGACGACCGCAGCGGCGGCCGGGCGACAGCCGTGGCCTGTTCCGGCCCCGGTCCCCTCGGGGGCATGGGCGAGCTGATCCTGATCGCCGAGGAACTCGGTGTCGGTCTCGGGGCGCGCTACGCGGGCATCGACGCCCCCGATCCGGGGCCGTACATGAACGTCGAGAAGCCGCCCCAGGCCAAGGTGCTGGCCGCGGGCCGCCCGACCCCCCTCTGGCACGTCTCCGGCGCCCCCGCCGACCGGGCCGTCTTCGCCGGCGAGGCCCTCGGGCTGTGGCTGTGGGCCGTCGTGTGGCCGGAGCGGTCGGGGCTGCTGATGTACGAGGAGCTGGTGCTGACCGATCTGCGGGACGCGGGCGCCGAGGTCGACCTGGTGCCGTGCGGAGCGCTGTCACCGCGTCTGCTGCGGCCGTAGGGGACCGGTTGCCGGTCGCCGGATCTCTGGTGCCGGGAGGTGCCGGACGGCAGTTGCGGCGGGCGCTGGGTGCGGCGGGACGTGTGCGGGCGCGTGGGCAGACGCCGGTCGGAGGTGCGGAGGGGCGTCGGGCGGGTGTGTAGGGGGCGCAGGGCCGCTTCGGGTGTGACGGTGGGGGCCGGAGTTCCGGTTATCCTTGAGCGTCCCCTTCCGTCCGTCACCGCTTGGAGTCAGCGTCGTGCGCATCGATCTGCACACCCACTCCACCGCGTCCGACGGTACGGACACCCCCGCCCAGCTGGTGCGCAAGGCCGCCACGGCCGGGCTGGACGTCATCGCGCTGACCGACCACGACACCACCCGCGGTCACGCCGAAGCCGTCGCCGCGCTCCCCGAGGGGCTCACCCTCGTCACCGGCGCGGAACTCTCCTGCCGCGTCGACGGCGTCAGCATGCACATGCTGGCCTACCTCTTCGACCCCGAGGAGCCCGCCCTGCTCGCCGAGCGCGAGCTCGTCCGGGACGACCGGGTGCCGCGGGCCCAGGGCATGGTCGCCAAGCTGAACGAGCTGGGCGTGCCCGTCACCTGGGAGCAGGTCGCGCGCATCGCCGGTGACGGCTCGGTCGGTCGGCCGCACGTGGCCTCCGCCCTCGTCGAACTCGGCGTCGTACCCACCGTGAGCGACGCCTTCACCCCGGACTGGCTGGCCGACGGGGGCCGGGTCTTCGTGCCGAAGCACGAGACCGACCCCTTCGAGGCGCTCCGGCTGGTCAAGGGCGCGGGCGGCGTCGCCGTGTTCGCCCACCCGGCCGCCGCCAAGCGGGGCCGTACGGTGCCGGAGGCCACGATCGCCGAGCTGGCAGCCGCCGGACTCGACGGCATCGAGGTCGATCACATGGACCACGACGCGGACACCCGGGCCCGGCTGCGGGGCATGGCGAAGGAGCTGGGGCTCCTGACGACCGGCTCCAGCGACTACCACGGCAGCCGGAAGGCCTGCGTGCTCGGCGAGTACACGACGGACCCCGAGGTGTACGGGGAGATCACGCGACGGGCGTTCGGGGCCTTCCCCGTGCCGGGGGCCGGCGGGGTCTGAGACCCGCATCCCGCACGTCCGCCCTTCACTCCTCCGCAAGGCCAGTAGCTCACCCATGTTCGATGTCGCCGTCTTCGGCTCCCTCTTCCTGACCCTTTTCGTGATCATGGACCCCCCCGGGATCACGCCGATCTTCCTCGCGCTGACCTCCGGCCGTCCCGCCAAGGTGCAGAAGCGGATGGCCTTCCAGGCCGTCTGCGTCGCCGGTGGCGTGATCACCGTGTTCGGTCTGCTCGGGCACCAGATCCTGGACTACCTGCACGTCTCCGTGCCCGCGCTGATGATCGCCGGCGGTCTGCTGCTCCTGCTGATCGCGCTCGACCTGCTCACCGGCAAGACGGACGAGCCCAAGCAGACCAAGGACGTCAACGTCGCGCTCGTCCCGCTGGGCATGCCGCTGCTCGCCGGGCCCGGGGCGATCGTGTCGGTCATCCTGGCGGTGGAGAAGGCCGACAGTGCGGCCACGCAGGTGTCGGTGTGGGCGGCGATCCTCGCCATCCACGTGGTGCTGTGGCTGGTGATGCGCTACTCGCTGCTGATCATCCGCGTCATCAAGGACGGCGGCGTGGTCCTGGTGACCCGCCTCGCCGGCATGATGCTCTCCGCGATCGCCGTGCAGCAGATCATCAACGGCGTGACGCAGGTGATCCAGACCGCGTGAGCGGACATGCGCGGGGCCCCGCACGGCGATCCGTGCGGGGCCCCGGTGTGTCGGGTGCGGGTCCGCGCTACGAGGCCGTGGTGTCGGCGGGGCGGATCCACAGGCGCTGCCCTATGGCGGCGGCCTGCTGAACGATGCGGTTCACGGAGGCGGCGTCCACGACGGTCGTGTCCACGGGGGTTCCGTCGACGTCGTCGAGTCGCATGATTTCAAAGCGCATGGCCTCTCCCTTGATCTGGTCATCCTCCTGAGGAGAACTACTGGTGTGGCTCCCGGGTCGTCGGTGCCCGGGGCTTCCGTACCTAGTCAACGGGCTGCGTGTTACGAACATTCCTTACGCTAAGGAAATTTTTCGAACGTCTAACTACTGAGCGGTATGCGATGTGGACCCCGGGCGGGCGACCCGCACGATACCCGGTACAAGACTGACGGGGACCGGTTGTGTTCGCAGCGTGACCGCCGGGACAATGGAGGCGATGAACGACGACCTCGCGTCCATGAACGCCCGCATCGATCGCACCAACGAGCTGCTGCACCGCATGCTCGCCGAGGTGGCCAAGACGCCCTCGACCCACGCGATCTTCGTCGACGCCGGCTATCTCTACGCGGCGGCGGGGCGCCTGGCGGCCGGCACCGAGGACCGCCGGGCCTTCGATCTGGACGCAGAGGGGCTGATCGAGGCCCTCATCGACACGGCCCGCACGATCTTCGCCGACAGCCGCCTGCTGCGGGTCTACTGGTACGACGGCGCCCGGCGCCGCATCCACACCGCCGAGCAGCAGTCCATCGCCGAGCTCCCGGACGTGAAGGTCCGCCTCGGCAACCTCAACGCCAACAACCAGCAGAAGGGCGTCGACTCCCTCATCCGCTCCGACCTGGAGTCCCTCGCCCGGCACCGCGCCATCAGCGACGCGGCCCTGCTCGGCGGCGACGAGGACCTGGTCTCCGCCGTCGAGGCCGCCCAGGGCTACGGCGCCCGCGTCCACCTGTGGGGCATCGAGGCCCCCGAGGGGCGCAACCAGGCCGATCCGCTGCTGTGGGAGGTCGACAGCCAGCGCACCTTCGACCTCGACTTCTTCAAGCCGTACGTCTCCCGCCGCACGGCCCAGGTCTACGAGGTGACGGGCGGCTCCCGCCCGACCCGCGAGGACGTCCGGTTCGTCGGCGCGCAGGTCGCCGCGAAGTGGCTGGCCGCGCGGGGCCGCGAGTCACTGATGGAACTCCTCCCCGGTCACCCCTACCTCCCCGGGTCGGTGGACCAGGACCTCCTGGTGGAGGCCGAGGGGCTGTTGCAGTACTCGCTCCGTGGCCAGTCCGACCTGCGACGGACGCTGCGGGACGGCTTCTGGGAGCACCTGCAGGCGCAGTACTAGGCCGTCGTTCCGAGGCCGCGCCGGACATCGTCGAAGAAGTCGGCCAGCGCGCGGGCGGTGGGCAGCGGCTGGTCGGTGTTGGGGGAGTGCTCGGCGCCGGTGATCACGGTCCGGCGCGCGTCCAGTCGTGCAGCCATCTCGTCCAGGAGGGGCACCGGCCAGGTGTCGTCGTAGGCGCCCGACACCACGTGGCAGGCGGGCGCCACCGCGGCCAGTTCGGCGACGCGGTCCGGTTCGTCGCACAACTGGCGTCCGGTGGCGAGGAGTTGGGCGGGCCTGGTGCCCAGCCAGCGGCTGCGCAGCCGTTCCGGGTCCCCGGGGCCGACGGCGGGACCGCCGACCTCCTCGGGTGGGCCCATCGCCTGGATCACCTTCCAGACCTCGGCCATCGTCATCGTGTCGAGCGCGTCCCGCAGCAGCTTCACCCGCTGCTGCTGGGAGACGGAGATCCGGGCCGGGCCCGAGGACATCAGGGTGAGGGACACGAAGGGGGCGCGGTCGAGCAGGACGGCGGCGCGTGCGATCTGGCCGCCGAGGGAGTGCCCGACCAGATGCACCCGCACCCCGAGGGCGGCCACCTGCGCCAGCACGTCCCGTGCCAGCTCGGTCTGCGCGTAGGCGGCCTCGTCGTGCTCCGGCCCGTCGGACTCGTACTGCCCCCGGCCGTCCACGGCGACCGTGCGGTAACCGCGCGCGCCGAGCGGCTCGTGCAGCAGCGTGAAGTCCTCCTTGCTCCCCGTGAACCCGGGCAGCATCAGCACCACCCCCCTCGGTTCGGCCCCGTCGGCCACGGGTGAGTCGACGACGGCGAACTCACCGCGCGCGGTACGCAGTCGGTACGTGCGGGCGTCCGGGGGCGGGGCGAAGGCGGCGTTCCTGCTCACGGGCCGAGGTTATCCGGGGGAGGTCGACGCGGGGCGGGGTGGCGGGTGGGTGTCGGGACGCGACCAGGCCACGGCCGGGGGAGCGACGCCGTCGGCCCGGCCCCGCCTGGGTGGCGGGACCGGGCCGACGGTCGGGTGGAACGGTGCCGGTCAGCTCTCGCCGGACTCCGCGGGCCGGCTGCCGGCCGCCGCCTTGCGGGTACGGCGGGCCTTCGGCTTCGCCTCGGCGTCGGGAGCCGCGGCGGGCGCCTCGACGGTCGCGGCGGCCTTGCGGGTCCGACGCCGCGGTGCGGCCTCCGGCTCCTGCGAGGCCTGGGCCGGGATCCCGGCCGCGGCTTCGGCGGGTTCGGCCGTCTTGCGGGTGCGGCGGCGCGGCTTCGCCTCGGCCGCCTCGACCGTGCCCTCGGCGGTGTCGACGGCGGTCTCCGCCTTGGTGGCGGCCGTCTTGCGGGTGCGGCGGGGCTTGGCCTCGGTGGTTTCCGGTGCCTGCGTCGCCGTCTCGACGGTCTCGGCGGGTTCGGCCGTCTTGCGGGTGCGGCGGCGCGGCTTCGCCTCGGCCGCCTCGACCGTGCCCTCGGCGGTGTCGACGGCGGTCTCCGCCTTC